>CAYZCL010000148.1:0-17030 GCA_964476595.1 uncultured Desulfobacteraceae bacterium | reverse complement strand
AGTTCGACGGCTGGATCGAACGGCTCTACGTCGATTTCGTGGGCGAAACCGTTAAAAAAGGGCAGCCCCTTTTCGACATCTACAGCCCGGAACTGGTGACCGCCCAGGAGGAGTACCTGCTGTCCCTGGACCAGTACCGCCGCCTGAAAACCAGCGCCTACGCGCGCATCCGCGAGGGCGCCCGGCGGCTGCTGGAGGCCTCGCGCACGCGGTTGCGCTACTGGGATCTCACCGACCGGCAGATCGAGCGCATCGCCGTCAGCGGCAAGGTGCGCAAGACCCTGACGGTCTACTCGCCGGCCGCCGGTGTGGTCACCCAAAAGAAGGCCTTCAAGGGCCATTTCGTCAAGGCCGGCGAACACCAGTACGAGATCGTCGATCTGTCCCGGGTATGGGTGGATGTGGACGTTTACGAGTACGAACTGCCCTGGGTGCGCCGGGGAATGACCGCCGAGATGGACCTGGCTTACATCCCCGGACGGCGCTTCAAGGGTAAAGTACTCTACATCTATCCCTACCTGGATCCCAAGACGCGCACCGCCAAGCTGCGCCTGGCCTTTGACAACCCGGACTACCGGCTCAAACCCGGCATGTACGCCAACGTCTACCTGGAATCCGTGGTCGCCAAGGCCGGCCTGGTGATCCCGCAGGAAGCCGTCATCGACAGCGGCGAACGCCAGGTGGTCTTCGTGGCCCTCGGCCAGGGGAAGTTTCAGCCCCGCGACGTCAAGCTGGGACTGGAGGTCAGCGACCAGGAGTTCCAGGTGCTCAGCGGCCTGAAAGAGGGCGACGAGATCGTGCTTTCGGCCCAGTTCATGCTGGACTCCGAAAGCCGCCTGCGGGAGGCCATCCAGAAGATGCTGGAGCTGCGCAAGCGGGAACCGGGAGGGCACTGAAATGACGAAAGGGAAGATCTCATGATCGAGAAAATCATCACGCTCTCCCTGAAGAACAAGTTCCTGGTGATCCTGGGGACCGTCTTCATCATCCTGGGCGGCCTGTACGCCATGGCCAGGATTCCCCTGGACGCCATCCCGGACCTCTCGGACGTGCAGGTGATCATCTTCACCGAGTACGCGGGTCAGGCCCCCCAGGTGGTGGAGGACCAGGTGACCTATCCCCTGACCACCTCCATGCTGTCGGTGCCCTTCGCCAAGGTGGTGCGCGGTTACTCTTTCTTCGGCTTTTCTTTCATCTACATCATCTTCGAGGACGGCACCGACATGTACTGGGCCCGCAGCCGGGTGCTGGAGTCCCTCAACTTCGTCTCGGGGCGCCTGCCCGCCGGGGTCAACCCCCAGCTGGGTCCCGACGCCACCGGCGTGGGCTGGGTTTACGAGTACGTGCTGCAGAGCGACAACCACGACCTGTCCCAGCTGCGCTCCATCCAGGACTGGTACCTGCGCTACGAGCTTACGGGCGTGTCCGGCGTGGCCGAGGTGGCCTCCATCGGCGGCTACGTCAAGCAGTACCAGGTGATCGTGGACCCCAACAAGCTGGCGGCTTTCAACATTCCGCTGCAGAAGGTGCGCCGGGCCATCCAGCGCAGCAACAACGACGTGGGCGGCAAGCTCATCGAGATGGGTGAGACCGAATTCATGGTGCGCGGCCTGGGCTACATCAAGAGCATCCAGGACCTGTACGACATTCCGCTGGGCGTCAACCAGCGCGGCACGCCCATCCTGCTCAAAAACATCGCCACCGTCAAGATCGGGCCGGAGCTGCGGCGCGGCATCGCCGACTTCAACGGCACCGGCGAGGCCGTGGGCGGCGTGGTCATCATGCGCTACGGCGGAAACGCCCTGGAGACCATCGAGAAGGTCAAGCAGAAACTCGAGGACCTCAAGGCCGGGCTTCCCGAGGGCGTGCGCATCGTGCCGGTCTACGACCGGTCGGGGTTGATTTTGCGGGCGGTGGACAACCTCAAGCGCACCCTCATCGAGGAGAGCATCATCGTCACCATCGTGTGCATCGTCTTCCTGTTTCACCTGCGCAGCGCCCTGGTGGCCATCTTCACCCTGCCGGTGGGCATTTTCATCAGCCTCATCATCATGGAGCGGCAGGGCATCAACGCCAACATCATGAGCCTCTCGGGCATCGCCATCGCCATCGGCGCCATGGTCGACGGCGCCATCGTGATGATCGAAAACGCCCACAAGCACATCGAGAGAGACGGCGGCGAGAAGCCCCACTGGGAGCTGATCGCCGACGCCGCGCGGGAGGTGGGGCCGGCACTGTTCTTTTCGCTGTTGATCATCGCCATCAGTTTCCTGCCGGTCTTCACCCTGGAGGCCCAGGAGGGGCGCCTGTTCAAGCCCCTGGCCTTTACCAAGACCTACGCCATGATCGGAGCCGCCCTGCTGTCCATCACCATCGTGCCCATCCTGATGGGCTACTTCATCCGCGGCAAGATCCGTCCCGAGGAGAAGAACCCGGTCAACCGCTTTCTCATCTGGGTGTACCACCCCATCATCCGCCTGGTGATGAAGGCCAAGATCCTGGTGGTGGTCATGGCGCTGGTGATCCTGGCGGTGAGCTACATCCCCTGGAGCCGCATCGGCTCCGAGTTCATGCCGCCGCTCAACGAAGGCGACCTGCTGTACATGCCCACCACGCTGCCGGGCATCTCCATCACCAAGGCCAAGGAGCTGCTGCAGCAGACCGACCGCATCATCGCCAGTTTCCCCGAGGTGCATCACGTCTTCGGCAAGATCGGGCGCGCCGAGACGGCCACCGACCCGGCGCCGCTGTCCATGATGGAGACCGTCATCATGCTCAAGCCCGAGGACCAGTGGCGCGAGGGCATGACCATCAAGAAGCTGGTGGCCGAGATGGACCGGTCCATCCGGTTCCCGGGCCTGACCAACGCCTGGACCATGCCCATCAAGACGCGCGTGGACATGCTCTCGACGGGCATCAAGACGCCGGTAGGCATCAAGCTGATGGGCGAGGACCTGCAGGTGCTCAGCGACCTGGGCGAGAAGGTGGAGGCCGCCCTGCGCAAGATCCCTGGCACGCTGAGCGTCTACGCCGAGCGGGTCACCGGCGGCAACTACTTCGACTACCATATCCGGCGCCGGGAGGCGGCGCGCTACGGGCTGACCGTGGGTGCCGTGCAGGACATCATCATGTCGGCCGTGGGCGGCATGAACGTCACCCAGGCCGTGGAGGGCCTGGAGCGCTACCCGGTCAACCTGCGCTACGGCTCCGAGCTGCGCGACACGCCCGAGAAACTGCGGCGCATCCTGGTGCCCACGCCCACGGGCGCCCAGGTGCCCATCACCCAGCTGGCCGACATCCGCATCGTCAAGGGGCCGCCGGCCATCAAGAGCGAGAACGCCCGCAACAACGCCTGGATTTACGTGGACCTGACGGGCATCGACGTGGGCACTTACGTGCAGAAGGCGCGCCGCGTCATCCGCGACGAGATCAGGCTGCCGGCCGGCTACAGCCTCGTCTGGAGCGGGCAGTACGAGTACATGCAGCGCGCCCAGCAGCGCCTGATGATCGTCATCCCGCTGACCCTGATCATCATTTTCCTGCTGCTGTACTTCAACTTCAAGAACCTCACCGACAGCCTGATCGTCATGGCGGCGGTGCCCTTTTCGCTGACCGGCGGTCTGTGGTTCATGTACCTGCTGGGCTACAACATGAGCGTGGCCGTGGGGGTGGGCTTCATCGCGCTGTCGGGCGTGGCCACCGAGATCGGGGTCGTGTTGTTGATCTACCTGGACGCCTCCTACAACAAGTTCAGGAAAGAATACGGCGAGCGTTTCGACCGCCGGCTGCTGCAGCAGGCCATCGAGGAGGGTTCCGCCCTGCGGGTGCGGCCCATCATGATGACGGCGGTGGCCATCATGGCCGGCCTGATGCCCATCATGTGGAGCCACGGCACCGGTTCCGAGATCATGAAGCGCATCGCGGCCCCCATGGTGGGCGGCATGGTCAGCGCCACCTTTTTGACCCTGGCGGTCGTGCCGGCCCTTTACGGCCTGGTCAAAGGTTGGAAACTCCCTCCGCCAATGGTTCGACGGAACGGCTCTAAGTAGGTGAGTGAGATTTTTCTGCGCATCGATAGATTATGGATGGTTTATATGTGAAAAAATTACGCATCTTCGTGAGTGTGTTGCCTGAAAAATAGTAGAACTTGGTGGTTGAAATAATATTTTTGCAATATAACCTAAAGTATTAATTAGATAAAAAATATTCTTATAAAATATCCGGGGAGAACCGTGTGACTTGGCGCAATGATTGCTAATATACAAAATCAGAATCTAAACCAAAGTAGAATACCAACAAGAAAAGGATAGTATCATGAGAAAGGACAAACGCTTTTTTACACAGACCGCCGCTGCTATAAAGGTGCTGCTTCTGCTGACACTGACGGCTTTTCTGGCGGCCTGCGCGGGTGCAGGTGCCGGGATTCGCGTAGTAGACCCGGTCAAATCTGCAGGCAACTTGAAAGTACAGGACAGATATACTTATTTCTACGATGGCCAGGAGCATATGCCTTTCACCATCGTCGGGCTCAAGAGGCCCTATACTGTCAAGACGAAGTTCTTCAATACTTTCGACCCCCGCAACGGAAAGCTGCAGTCCATGGTGGACGCGCTGCACACCCTTAAGAGTACCATCCGTCCGGTAATGCTGGAAGTGGTGGATGCGAAGGGGAAATTGGTCGGTTTCGTCTACACGTCAGAACATCAACTGACTGTCCGGCTCGGCACCGACAAGACGGTCTATCTAGACGCCCCGTATTCCCACGGGAGCCACACGGGCAGCGTAACGGGCAACTGAAGCCACCGCATCGCCCGGCGCCCAGCGTTTCGCCCGGCCCCGCCTGAGGCGGTGATGTGGTCGGCACGCGGGGCAGCAAAGGCTCATGCCGGGGCGTTCGACCTGCCAGAGGAGGATACCATGGCCATTGAACATGGCATCATAGAACGCATCGAAGACGAGTGGGCCTGGGTCAAAACCACGCGCACCAGCGCATGTGCCAACTGCGATCACAAAGATCATTGCCAGATGGTGGAAGGCAGCGACCACATGATCGTCAAGGCCAGAAACGCGGTCAAAGCCCACGTCGGAGACGAGGTGGAACTCTACCTGGACCCGCGCGTGCGCTTCAAGAGCATTTTCATGGTCTACGTGTTGCCCATCATCGGCTTGATGACAGGTGCCTTTATGGCCGAGGCGCTGGCCGCGCCGCTGGGCGTCAGCGTTAGCCTGGCCATGCCGTTGCTGAGCATCGGCGGATTTTTCCTGGCCTACCTGCTGACGCGGCGCTTCGCCGACCGGCTGGCGACGCGCAACCAGCTGAACCCCGTCATCCGCAGGGTGCGGCGCCGGGCTCCGTTGGGCGTCAAATGCCCCCACTGTGGATGAAATCCCGCTTTGACCTTGACAGCCGCCAGTGATAACATCCCAATTCATGGTGCTGTTGCGGAACCGAAAACTCTACCTGCCGGCGGTGACCATCATCGCCGTGGTGGCCATGCTGCTGGTGCTCATCGGGCTGTCCACCTACCGCAATCTGGACCGGCAGCAGAAACGGACCCTGTCCCTGCTGCACTCGCAGGGGGTCACGCTGCTGCGATCGTTGGAAGCCAGTGTGCGCATGGGCATCCGCAGCGGTCACTGGCAGGCGGATTCCGTTGGGCGGCTCATCCGGGAAATGGCTCGCGACACGGACGTGGCCTACATCTACCTGTCCAACTCCCGGGGCATCATCGTGCACGCCTCCGATCCAGGCCGGGTGGGGCGGCACGCCCGGTGGACGCCCGCGCTGGACGACGAGCGCCAGGTGAAGTGGCGCATCCGCGCGCTTCACGGCGGGCGGCGCATCTACGAGCTGGCCAAGCTCTACGCCCCTTTTCGCGCCCTGCCGCCCGACCTTCGCGACCAGCGCGTCGGGGCCACCCACATGCACGCCGGCGACACCGTTGTGCTGGGGCTCCGCATGGCGGTCTACGAGGCGGCCCGGCGGCAGGACCTGCGCCACGCCGTCATCATGGCATCCATCCTGCTGGTGGTCGGTTCGGGTACGCTGTTCTTCATCTTCGTCACGCAGAACTACTACCTGGTGGGCCGGGCGTTGAAGGAGTCGCAGGACTACACGCGCCTGGTCGTCAGCAGCATGGCCAACGGCCTGCTGAGCGTGGATTCCGAGGGGCGCGTCACCTCCTGGAACCGGCTGGCGCTGGACCTGCTCGGGTTTTCAGAATCCCAGGTGCGGGGCCGGCGCCTGGAGAAGATCCTGGACTTCGAGGCCAGCGGCATCGGTCAGGCGCTGTACCAGTGCCGCCCCAGCCTGGACCGCGAGATCCGTTATCGGCGGCCCGCCGGCGATGAACTCCCGCTGGGAATTTCGGCCTCGCCTATCCTGGCCGACAACAGGCTGTGCAACGGTGCCGTGGTGATCCTGCGGGACCTGCGTGAGATCAAGCGCCTGGAGGAGAACGTACGGCGCAACGAGCGCCTGGCGGCGATCGGGCGCCTGGCCGCCGGGGTGGCCCACGAGATCCGAAACCCTTTGAGCTCCATCCGCGGTTTTGCCCAGTACCTGCGCCACGTGCTGGAAGACAGGCCCGATGCCCGGCAGTACACCGATGTCATCATTCGCGAGATGGACCGCATCAACCGGGTGGTCGGCGATCTGCTGACATTCGCGCGCCCGCGCAAGATCGAGGCCCGTCCGGCCGACGTGCGCGATCTGGTGGACCACGTGTCACGGCTGGTGCAGGCCGATGCCGCCGCGCGGCGCATCGGGATCGAAAAGCAGGTGGCTCCCGAGGTCCGCAGCGTGGTGCTGGACGCCTCCCAGATGACCCAGGCACTGCTCAACCTGGCGCTCAACGCCCTGCAGGCCGTGGACGAGGAGGGCGTCATCGTCATCGGTGCCGGCCGCGAGGCAGACGGTGTTCACCTGTGGGTACAGGACGACGGCCCCGGCATTGCGCCCGAGGCACAGGAAAAGGTTTTCGACCCCTTCTTCACATCGCGTGAAACCGGCAGCGGCCTGGGACTGGCCATCGTGCACAAGATCGCCCGGAACCACGGCGGCGAAGTGCGCATCGAGAGCCCGCCGGTGGGTCGGGAGCGCGGCTGCCGGGTGGAGATCATTTTACCGGAAGATGCGGCAGGGACCTGAGATGGGCCCGTGCCGACAGCGCCCTGCGCCCTGTTCGCGGGGCGCCAAGCCGGGCGGTGCGGTGTTTCGGGCAGGGTTCGCCGGAAGATTACCCCAAGGATCAGGAGCGGCCATGGAGGAAGCCAGGATACTCATCGTGGACGACGACACGTCCCACCGCCAGATGCTCAAGGCCGTGTTGGGGGCCGAGGGTTACCGGATCGCCGAGGCGCCCGACGGCGAGGCGGCCGTGGCCGCCGTGCAGGAACGCTTCTACGACCTGGTCCTGATGGACATCCGCATGAAGGCCCTTTCCGGCATCGAGGCCCAGAAGCGCATCGCCGCCATCAGCCCCGGCATTCCCGTGATCATCATGACGGCCTACGCTTCCATCGACACGGCCCGCGAGGCGCTGAAATCCGGCGCTTTCGACTACCTGACCAAGCCGCTGGACATCGACGAGCTCAAGATCTTGGTGCGGCGCGCCCTGGAACACCAGCGCCTCAAGCAGGACAACCGCCAGCTGCGGCAGCGCTTGGCCGAGCACTTCGACACGGGCCGCATGGTGGCCGCCAGCCGACCCATGCTGGCGCTGCTGGAGAAGGTGGCCATGGTGGCGCCCTCGGAGGCCACCGTGCTGATCACCGGCGAGAGCGGCACCGGCAAGGAGCTGATCGCCGAGGCCGTTCACCAGAACAGCCCCCGCCGCCGCCGGCCCATGGTCAAGGTCAACTGTGCGGCCCTGCCCGACACGTTGCTCGAGAGCGAGCTTTTCGGGCACGAGAAGGGCGCCTTCACCGGGGCCATGCAGTCCCGGCAGGGCCGTTTCCAGATGGCCGACCGCTCTTCCATCTTCCTGGACGAAATCGGTGAGATGGCGCCCGCCACCCAGGCCAAGATCCTGCGCGCCCTGCAGGAAGGTGAGATCGAACCGCTGGGCAGCAGCCGCACTATCCGTGTCGACGTGCGCGTGATCGCGGCCACCAACAAGAACCTCGAGGAGGAGATCGCGGGCGGCCGTTTCCGCCAGGATCTGTACTACCGACTCAACGTAGTGCACTTGGCCGTGCCGCCGCTGCGCGAAAGAAGAGAGGATATTCCCCTGCTGGCCGATTTTTTCCTGAAGAAATACGCCGAGAAGAACCGGGTGGTGATCAAGGGCTTCATGCCGCGGGCCATGGACATTCTCATGCGCCACGAGTGGCCCGGCAACGTGCGCGAGCTGGAAAACCTGGTGGAGCGGGCCGTCATTCTGGCGCGCGGCGACGTGATCACACCCGACGAGTTCCCAGCGGCCCTGGCCGGTGTGGAAAGCGCCGTTGCCGGGGAGCGCACCACCGCCGCGCCCACGGCGCGCACCATCAAGGACATGGAGCGCGAGATGATCCTGTGCACCCTGGAGGAGACCGGCGGCAACCGCACCCGCACGGCCGAGATTCTGGGAATCAGCCGCCGCACCCTGCAGCTGAAGCTCAAGGCATACGGCATCAACCCGTAGAACCGTCCCGAGGAGGTGAAAGATGGATTTTTCCCAGTACTACCTGGACCTGTTCGAGATGCTCAACGAGACCTGCAAGAAGATCGCCTCGGGCAAGTACGACGACGCCGACGCCGACAAACTCTTCGAACTGGCCAAGCACCCCCGCTACCCCGCCTTCCTGTCGGAACTGGCCGAGTCTTTCGGTATGATGCTGGTCAAGGTGGAGGCCCGCGAGTTCCGCATGCAGCAGATCATCGAAGACCTGGAAAAGGCCAAGGCCGAGCTGGAAAAATGCCTCGTGGAGGGCCGGTCCGGCTGACGGCCCGTCTTTCCCCTGCGGTCCCGCCCCTTTCCGACCTCTGGCGCTCATTCCGGGGCTTGTGCTGCGTCCGGACGGCGTTCGACGGCCCGGTCGGGGGCGACATTTCTTGAAGCGCGGGGCCCGGGCGCCGGGACACCGGTACGGGGGTCAGAACCGCAGCAGGGGGACGGCGAACAGCGGATAGACGCGGTCGACGTGGCCGATACCCAGGCCGAAGACGCCGTCGCTGCAGAAAAGCTGCGGGGCGTCGTAGAAATCACCGTAACCGAAGGGCGCCACGTCGAAGTCGGCCAGCGCCATGAACGGCATGTGCCGCCGGTTCATCTCCTCGAGCCAGTGGGAGTGGGTGACGGCCAGCAGCTGCAGCCCCTCGAAGGCGCAGCCGGTGTCGCCGCCCAGGGCGCACCGCACCTGGCGGACCGTCGAGCGGCGGTACTTGATGCCGGGGTTGAAGCGCACGAAATAAAAGCCCCGTGGCCGCGCCGGCGCGCCGGGCCGCAGACGCACGTGCTCGGTCGTGTCGAATTCGATGTACTCGCACCGCCAGGTCTTTTTCCTGCGGGTCTTCCGTGCGTAGTCCCAGGACCTGCCGGCGGAGGCGATGGGGTCCGCGTGGCCGCGGCCGTCGTCGCCGAAGCCGTGGCACAGGACCCGCTCCGTATAGCCGTCACGGCGATCCCCGTCACTGAGTTCAGGCGGCGGGGCGATGGCTTCGAAGGCCGCGGCCGGGATCTTCCAGCGCATGCGCCGGTTGGCCCGCCGCCAGGCCCTGATCTGCCCGCCCACGGGGACGGTCATCTGGTTGCCGATCCGGTCTTTCACCTTTGATCCTGCCCGAAAAGCCGGGGAATGCGGGTTGCGGGCGGTGTCCGCTCCCGTGTGTTGGCCCTCCGGGGGAGTTCACGCCAGCAGTTTTTCGAAGAAGTCGTTGCCCTTGTCGTCCACGATGATGAAAGCCGGGAAGTCCTTGACCGTGATCCGGAAGATGGCCTCCATGCCCAGTTCGGGGTAGGCAACGGTCTCGACATGCGTGATACAGTCCCTGCCCAGGCGGGCCGCCGGACCGCCGATGGAGCCCAGGTAGAACCCACCGTATTTTTGACACGAATCGGTGACCACCTTGGAGCGGTTGCCCTTGGCCAGCATCACCAGCGAGGCGCCGCGGGCCTGGAAGAGGGGAACGTAGGGATCCATACGGCCGGCGGTGGTGGGGCCGAAGGACCCCGAGGCGCGCCCCGGCGGGGTCTTGGCCGGCCCGGCGTAGTAGATGATGTGGTCCCGGAAGTAGTCGGGCAGTTCCTGCCCGGCGTCCAGGTCCTTTTTCAGGCGTGCGTGGGCGATGTCGCGGGCCACGATGATGTCGCCGGAGAGGCGCAGCCGGGTGGCCACGGGATAA
The DNA here is from genome assembly GCA_964476595.1 of uncultured Desulfobacteraceae bacterium. Taxonomy (GTDB): domain Bacteria; phylum Desulfobacterota; class Desulfobacteria; order Desulfobacterales; family JALSRD01; genus JALSRD01. The sequence continues at coordinate 6,703 of CAYZCL010000148.1, read as the reverse complement.
CGCGACAGCTCGGCGCGGATCTCGTCCATGGGGCGGTCCAGGTCGATGTCCACGGCTCCCCGGTCGTCTTCGGCCGGCTGGGGCAGGAAACGCGCCGGGTCGGTTTCCAGTTTTTCCAGGAAGATGCCTTTGCGGGTGATCTTGCCCCGGATGTTGCGGTCGGCGCTGCAGGAGACGCCCAGGCCGATGGGGCACGAGGCCCCGTGGCGCGGCAGGCGCACCACGCGCACGTCGTGGCAGAAGTAGCGGCCGCCGAACTGCGCGCCGATGCCCAGTTCACGCGAGATCTCCAGGATGCGCGCTTCGAGTTCGCGGTCGCGGAAAGCCCGGCCGTGGACGTTGCCCGATGCGGGCAGCCGGTCCAGGTAGCCGGCCGAGGCCAGCTTGACCGTCTTGAGGTTGAATTCCGCCGAGGTGCCCCCCACCACGAAAGCCAGGTGGTAGGGCGGGCAGGCCGCCGTGCCCAGGGTCTTCATCTTCTCGCGCATGAAGTCCACCAGGGTTTCGGGCGTCAGCACGGCCTTGGTCTCCTGGTAGAGGTAGGTCTTGTTGGCCGAACCGCCGCCCTTGGCGATGAACAGAAAGGTGTACTGATCGCCGTCGGTGGCGTAGAGCTCGATCTGGGCCGGCAGGTTGCAGCCCGTGTTCTTCTCTTCGTACATGGTCAGCGGTGCGTTCTGGGAGTAGCGCAGGTTGTTGCGCGTGTAGGCAGTGAAGACCCCGCGGGACAGGGCCTCCTCGTCGCCCCCGCCGGTCCACACCCGCTGGCCCTTCTTGCCCATGATGATGGCCGTGCCCGTGTCCTGGCACATGGGGTACTCGCCCTCGGCGGCGATGACGGCGTTCTTGAGCATCTCCAGCGCCACGTAGCGGTCGTTGTCCGAGCTCAGGGGGTCTTCCAGGATGCGGGCCAGCTGCTTCAGGTGCGCGCTGCGCAGCAGGTGCGCCACGTCGGTGAAGGCCTGCTCGGCCAGCAGGGTCAGGCCCGCAGCGTCGACCTTCAGCATTTCGCGGCCCTCGAAGTCCGCCGTGGACACGTGTGCGTCGGAAAGCCGCCGGTAGTCGGTCTCGTCGGCCCCCAATTCAAACATTTCCTGATAGACGAAGTCGGTCATGGCTGAATGCCCCCTTTTCGGTAGCCGCCGTAACGTACGGCGGGCGACCCGCCGCGCGTCGTTTGGCCCTACAGGTTTCGGATCACCTCGGTCAGCAGGCGCACGCCGAAGCCGGTGCCGCCCGGCAGGCAGTAGGGTTGCTCCTTCTTGACCGAGGCCGGTCCGGCGATGTCGATGTGCGCCCAGCGGGTCCTGCCCACGAACTCCTTGAGAAAAAGGGCCGCCGTGATGGCGCCGCCCCAGCGGCCGCGGCTGATGTTGTTCAGGTCGGCGATATCGCTCTTGAGCAACTCCTGGTAGTCTTCGGGCAGGGGCATGCGCCAGCAGCGCTCGTGGGTATGCGCGGCCGCCGCCTCGATGGCGCCGGCCAGCTCGTCGTCGGGCGAGAACAGCCCGGCGATCTTTTCGCCCAGCGCCACGACGCAGGCCCCGGTCAGGGTGGCCATGTCGATCATGAAGTTCGGCTTGTAGTGCTTGACGGTGTAGGCCATGGCGTCGATGAGAATCAGCCGCCCCTCGGCGTCGGTGTTGCCGATTTCCACGGTCTTGCCGTCGTAGGTGTGCAGGACGTCTCCGGGCCGGTAAGCGCTGCCCGAGGGCATGTTCTCCACCAGGGGCATGACCCCCACCACGTTGATCTTCGGTTTGAGCCGTGCCGCGGTCAGCAGGGTGGCGGCCACGGCGGCGGCGCCGGACATGTCGACCTTCATGTCTTCCATGGAGCCGGTGGGCTTGAGGTTGAGGCCGCCGGCGTCGAAGGTCACGCCCTTGCCCACCAGGGCCACGGTGCGGCGGGCGTTGGGCGATTTGTAGCGCAGGATCACCATCTGCGGTCGGCCCCGGCTGCCGGATCCCACGGCCAGCATGGCACCGAAGCCCTCGGCCTGCAGCCGGTCCTCGTCCATGACGGTGACTTCCAGTCCCGCCGCTTCAGCGCGTTCGGCGATGTCGCCGGCAAACTGTTCGGGGCGCTTCTCATTGGACGGCGTGCTGACCCAGCGGCGGGCCAGCAGGGTGCCCTCGCAGACGGTCTCCACGCGGCCGGGAAGGCGCTTGTAGCGCTTGGCCGTGCCGGCCGCGACCAGCTGGCCGATCTCGCCGAGCGGTTTGAGTTCCTTCTTTTGCCGGTAGCGGTCGAATCGGTAGTTGCCCAGGCAGGCGCCCTCGAAGACGGCCTCCAGCAGGTCCGCCGTGGGCAGGCCCGCCTTCTGGGGGGCGGGCGTGGCGAAACAGGCGCTTTCGAATTTTCGTTGAATGGCGGTCTTGACGGCCTGGCCGGCCATGCGCCGGAAGGCCTCGGCGTCCAGGTCGGCACGCTTGCCCAGGCCCATCACCAGTACCTGGCGGGCGTGGATCTCCCGGGGGTCGTAGAAGGTGATCTGCTGGTCCCGCTTGCCGTCGAAGCCGCTCTGCTGCAGCGCTTTTTTGGCAAGGGCGTTCAACACGCGGTTTTGATGAACGACGGCGTTTTCGCACACCGGCACCACCAGGATCTCGAAACGGGCCTTTTTCGGGTCGGATGTTTCAAAAGTGAGCATGATGTAAAATCTCCTCGCGTCCGGCACAGAGGCGGCGGCCGGTAAACGCCGGCGCGGCCGTGCCCCGTGCACTCGTGGGTGAACAGTGACATTGCCATCAGGCGATGCGGGCGCCCGCAGGCCGATACCCTGCGGCGAGATTATCGGCCCCCGGGCGGGCCAAGTCAATGAAATTCTGTGTTTCCGCCGGTCTGCGGGCACCCTCCGGGGGGCGACGGGAAAACATAATTTCGCTTGACCCAAAATGCATCTTTATAATATACTAATCTCTTTGGTTCCTGCAGGCTTTTATGGGTATTTGCCGGAGTTTTCGGTTTCATTGACTCAACAAACCTTAAATGCACAGGGGTGTTTCTATGCCACATTCTGATGAAACTCAGGGAAAAACGGCCCAGCAGAATCCATCTTCGCCGGACAAGCCGGTGGGCGCCGTCATGGTGGTCGGTGCCGGCATCGCCGGCATGCAGTCCGCCCTGGACCTGGCCAATTCGGGCTACTACGTCTACCTTCTGGAGAAGTCATCGGCCATCGGCGGCATGATGTCCCAGCTGGACAAGACCTTTCCCACCAACGACTGTGCCATGTGAGTGATCTCACCCAAACTGGTCGCGGTCGGCCGGCATCTGAACATCGAGCTTCTTACCAATACCGAAATCATCGATCTGAAGGGCGAACCGGGGAGGTTCACCGCCACCATCACCGAACAGCCCCGCTACGTGGACCTGTCCAAGTGCACCAGCTGCGGCGAGTGCACCAAGGTCTGCCCCATCGACCTGCCCAACGAGTACGACGAGGGGCTGTCCCAGCGCAAGGCGATCTACAAGAAATACGCCCAGGCCATCCCCGGCGCCTTTGCCATCAGCAAGCGCGGCACGGCGCCCTGCAAGGCCACCTGCCCGGCGCACGTCAGCATCCAGGGCTACATCGCCCTGATCAACGACGGGCGCTACCGCGAGGCCCTCGAGCTGTTCAAGGAAGCGCATCCCTTCCCCGGCATCTGCGGGCGGGTCTGCCATCACCCCTGCGAGGGGGTGTGCACCCGCGGCGACGTGGACGAGCCCATGGCCATCCAGTACCTGCACCGTTTCATCGCCGACGAGGATCTCAAGAGCGACAGCCCATATGTCCCCGAAATCACTGAAAGACGCGACGAAAAAGTGGCCATCGTGGGCTCTGGGCCCTCGGGGCTGACGGCGGCCTACTATTTGGCGCTCCAGGGTTACCAGGTCACGATTTTCGAAAAACTGCCCGTGGCGGGCGGAATGATGGCCGTGGGCATTCCGGAGTACCGTTTGCCGCGCGACATCATCAGGGCGGAGGTGGAGACCATCGAAAAGATGGGCGTTACCATCAAAACCGGGGTAACTTTCGGCGAGGACATTACTCTCGACAGTCTCAAGGCCGACGGTTACTCGGCACTCTACCTGGCCATCGGCCTGCACGGCGGGCGTCGTTTGGGAGTGGAGAACGAAGACGCCGAGGGCGTGTTGCAGGGCGTGGAGTTCCTGCGCGACACGGCCTTGGGAAAGGACGTGCCCATCGGCGACGACGTGCTGGTCATCGGTGGCGGTAACGTGGCCGTGGACGTGGCCCTGACGGCCAAGCGCAAGGGCGCCAAGAACGTCACCATGATCTGCCTGGAGAGCCGCGACGAGATGCCTGCCTGGGAGTACGAGATCCGCGAAGCCCTGGAAAGCGACATCAAGATCGTCAACAACTTCGGTCCCAAGGCGTTTTTCATTGACAAGGCCAAGCACGTCTCGGGCATCGAATTCAAGACCTGCACGGCGGTCTTCGACGAGAACGGTCGCTTCAACCCCAGCTACGACGAAAACGAGTGTCAGCCTTTTTTCGGCGACACGGTCATCGTCGCCATCGGCCAGAGCGCCATTCTCGAACCCTTGAAAAAAGCCGGTATCGAGACCACCCCGCCCGGCGGCCTGGCGGCCGACCCCGTGACCCTGCAGACGCCCATCGACTGGGTCTTTGCCGGGGGCGACGCCTTTTACGGTCCCAAGTCGGTGGTCGAGGCCGTGGCCTGCGGCAAGGAGGCCGCCGAGAGCATCCACCGCTTCATCAACGGGCTGGATCTCAAGGCTGGACGCGAGAAGGAGTGGGATTTCGAAAAGCCCGACACCGCCGGCGTCCAGCACGAAAAGCGCGTACCGGTAGGATGCCTGGAGCCGTCCGCGCGCGAGTGCAACTTCATGGAGGTCTCTTTCGGCTACAGCGAAGAGCAGGCCCGCCAGGAGGCCCGCCGCTGCCTGGAGTGCGGCATCTGCAGCGAGTGCTACCAGTGCGTCAAGGCTTGCCTGGCCGGCGCCGTGGACCACACCCACCAGGAGGTCACGCGGGAGGTGGAGATCGGCTCGGTGGTGCTGTGCCCGGGAAGCGAAACCTTCGATCCCGACTCCTTGGAGGAGTTCTACCACTACCGCACCAACCCCAACGTCATGACCAGCCTGGAGTTCGAGCGCGTCCTGAGCGCCTCGGGACCCACCATGGGGCACCTGGTCAAGCTCTCCGACGAGAGCGAACCCAAGAAGATCGCTTGGCTGCAGTGCGTCGGGTCGCGCGACACCAACAAGTGCGGCAACAGCTACTGCTCCTCGGTGTGCTGCATGTACGCCATCAAGGACGCCATGATCGCAAAGGAGCACGCCGCCGGCGACCTGGACTGCGTGATCTTCAACATGGACATCCGCACCTTCGGCAAGGACTACGAGCAGTACTACAACCGTGCCAGGGAAAAGGAAGGCGTACGCTTCGTCCGGGCGCGCGTGCACACCATCGACGAGCTCAAAGAGGAAGATCGGCTGCGCGTGCGCTACGCCGACGAAGACGGCAAGATGCAGTACGAGGATTTCGACATCGTGGTGCTGTCGGTGGGACTGCACATCTCCGAGTCCACGGCGCAGCTGGCCGAAAAGCTGGGCGTCGAGCTCGACAAGGACCGCTTCGTGGTCTCCGACCCCTTCACGCCGGTGGCGACTTCGCGTGAAGGCGTGTACGCCTGCGGCGTTTTTCAGGCGCCCAAGGACATCCCCAGTTCGGTCACTGAGGCCAGCGCAGCGGCCCTGGCGGCCGGCAAGATGCTGGCGCCCGCGCGCGACACGCTCACCAGGAGCGTCGAAATCCCCGAGGAGAAGGACGTCACGGACCAGGATGCGCGTATCGGGGTGTTCGTCTGCAACTGCGGCATCAACATCGCCGGCGTGGTGGACGTGCCGGCGGTCGAGGAGTACGCCGCCACGCTGCCGGGCGTGGTTTACACCGGCAACAACCTGTTTACCTGTTCCCAGGACACCCAGGACAAGATGAAGGAGGTCATTGAGGAGCACAACCTCAACCGCATCGTGGTGGCGGCCTGTACGCCCAAGACCCACGAGCCCATTTTCCAGGACACCATGGAGAAGACGGGGCTCAACAAGTACCTTTTCGAGATGGCCAACATCCGCAACCAGGACTCCTGGGTGCACCCGGACGATCCCGAGAAAGCCACCGAGAAGGCCAAGCAGCTGGTGCGCATGGCCGTCGCCCGCGCCGCCAGCCTGCACCCCCTGCGGGAGAAGACCATCCCCGTGACCCAGCGGGCGCTGGTGGTGGGCGGCGGCATCGCCGGCATGAACGCGGCCCTGGGCCTGGCCGACCAGGGCATCCCCGTGACCCTCATCGAAAAGGAAGCCGAACTGGGCGGCATGGCCAACAAGCTGACCCACACCATCGAGGGCGGCGACATCGGGGCTTACATCAGGGACCTGGTGGAGCGTGTCACCGGGCACCCCGAGATCGAGGTGCTGACGCGGGCGCTGGTGGTGGGCTTCGGCGGTTTCCAGGGCAACTTCTACACTGAGGTGCTGGTGGGCGACGAGATGAAGCCGCGCAAGATCGAGTACGGCGCCGGCATCATCGCTACCGGCGCCCGGGAGTACAAGCCCAAGGAGTACCTCTACGGCGAGGACCCGCGGGTGGTCACCCAGGTGGAGCTCTCCCAGCGCCTGGAAGAGGAGGGCGCCGAGGGACTCGAGCGGGTGGTCATGATCCAGTGCG
>CAYZCL010000147.1:0-21917 GCA_964476595.1 uncultured Desulfobacteraceae bacterium | reverse complement strand
CCCGGAAAAGCGGTCGCGGGAAGCTTCGCCTCCGACAGCCGGAACCCGGCGCGTTCCGAGCCGGAGCCTCCCGCCGCCGGGCATGGCCTCGGCCGCGTTCTTGACTAGATTCAGCAGGACCTGCTTGAGGGCGTTCCAGTCGGTGTTCACCGGTGGCAGCGATGGGTCCATGGACATCTGTAGCCGGATATTGCGGGGTTGCAGAAGAGATTTCTCCAGCATTTTCATGAAGCCGGCCAAGTGGCGGTTCAGGTCGATGGACCGACGGATGGGCGTCTCCGATGGTATGTTGCAGGCATTTTTTTTCAATATCAGACCGATACGGTCGATTTCTTCCAGGATGACTTCCAAATCCCGACGCCCTTCATGATCCGTCGGCAGTTTCCGGCTCAGCAACCGCAGGTAGTTCTTGATGATGCCCAGCGGGTTGTTGATCTCGTGGAGCATGGTACGCGACACCCGTTCCGCCGGCCCCGCTACCGACGCCGATCCGCGGCCGGCGGCATCGCGTCGCACCGCCAGGAAACGGGCCGCCGAGCGGGTCAGTTTCGTCAGCAACCCCGCCTTGTCGCGCAGGCTTCGCACGGTCTCGGGGTCCGCGCCCAGGACCACGACGCCCAGGCACCGGTCGCCGCTTTGCAGGGGGACACAGCAGACGCCCTCGCTGCCGAGCAGGTGCATGATCTGTTCGTCGGCGATGGTGGGCAGGCTCGGCCCGTGCAAGCCGTACGAATCGGTCACGCGACCCTTTGCGAAACATTTCGTCAGGATCCCCCGGGCCGTCTTTTCCAGGGCCACCGCGGCACCCTGCGGCGGCCCGGAACACCCCTTGACGGCCGCAGGAATCAGCCGGGTGCCGTCTTCGTTCGGCAGGAAAAACATCAGCCTGTTTAGGTCAAAGTGAATCTTGAGCCCATCGGCCAGCGATCTGAGGATGTCTCCGGTCAGTGGGTCGGCATCCATGAGGCTCTGCAGGCCGGCCGAAAGCATTGAGCGGTCATCGATTTCGCGGCGGCAGCGCAACAGCTGGCGGTCGTGCCCGGCGGCAAAATCGCGATCGCCCTCTTGTCCAGCCCTTGAGCCGACCCCCAGAAAGCGGAGAGCTTCGCGGAAATCGTCGGCTGCCGCCTGCAAGATGCGTCCGAGCAACCCGGACGAAACCCCGCACAGGCGGCCGGCCAGTTTCTCATCGGCGGCGGTAACCCCCTGCAGTCGATGGGCCAGCCGGTTGGCGAGATGGACGATCCGGACCATTGCGAAAGCGCCGCACACGCGCTCGAGACCCTCGTGGTGGTAACGCACGGCGTCGGCCAGCAGACTGTCCCCGGTGGCCTGCTCCACCATCAGCGCCCCGATGCCGGCATGCCGCCGGGGTTTGGCAACCGGCTGCCGGGAACCGATGAGCGCCAATTTCCCCACGTCGTGCATCAGCCCGGCCAGGTAGGCTTCCTCGGGAACGGCCGCCTCGGTGGCCTGCGCCAGCCGGCGGGCGATGAACGCGCATCGGAGACTGTGCCGCCAGATGTCGAGCAACCGTTCCTGGGCCTCATTTTGTACCGGCAGACTGCACTGCCGCACCAGCATGCTCACGAGCAGCTGTCGAAGGGCCGCGATTCCCAGCCGTCGGACGGCGTTTCGAACCCCTCCGCTGCGTCGCCCGGCCGGCCGCGTCACTGCGGCGGCGCGCAGCACCGCAAGACTCAACCCGGCGTCCAGCATGCACACGGCGGCCAACTGCCGGTGTTCGCCGGTGCCGCTGTCGCAGGCTTCCAGCGATTTGAGCAGTACTTGCGGGACGCCTGCCGGTGATATGTGTTGGTTTGTACTCATAAACGGCCTTGTGGATCGGTGCCGGAAACGCGGACCGCCGGTGGTCCGCCCGGCGGCGATTTTCTAGCAGGGGGTTTCGGGTCCGCTGTCTTTGGGGCACCCGGGAATGCGCTTGTCCGGCTTACCGCGTCGGCGCCGGATGACCCCCTTGTCATCCATCGGATCCAAGGCCGGTTTTTTTTTCTTCCCCGGCTTCTGCTTCTCTTTGAAGTGCTGCAGCATCTGCCGCAGCCTGTCTTCCAGCTGTTTTCGCTGCACTTCGTCCATCACGCCTCCAGGATTAAGCCTCCTCCCTAACCTTCCTGTAACCGCGGAGAAACCGTTTCTCCATGCCGATTTTGGCTCGCCACGATCACTGATGCAAGAAGCGTGCTAACTTGAAAAAATTTTATTTACTGCATTTACAGGTGGTTATAACGCAGGGGGGTTGTGCTGGATTTTCCGGAACTATGAAAAAGGAAGGCATGTATAGGAATTTTTTTTCACACAGCGGCTCTCCGGAAAGCCGCGGCAAGGGTCTTCGGAAAGGGGCGGGAACGTGCTTTCCAGAGGCGGGCGGAGGGTCGACGGCAACGACGCCGGGGGACCGGCTCCGGACCTGCAGCGGACGGGCCGCCCCCGGTGGGTCAGACGAAAGGTACCGGTTTGCCGGTGCAGTACCCCAGGGCCTGGCAGGAGGCGATCAGGGTCCCCCGCTCGTCGTGCACCTCGATGCGGTAGCCGGCGGTCTTGCGCGTGCGGCTGTGCTGGCGCGCTTCGGCCCGCAGCAGCGCGCCCGGTTGCGGGCTGGCGATATAGGTGACGTTGACCGTCAGGGCCACCACGATCTCTCCTTCGGTCTGCCCCACGGTCTCGAAAGCTTCGTCGATCAGGGCGAACAGCGCCCCCCCGTGGGCCCGCCGGTAGATGTTGTCCATGGCTTCCGGCCGGTAGGTCATCTCGACGGCCGAGAACCCCCGGCGCAGTTCCACCAGCTGCAGCCCCAGCATGCGTGCAAAGGGTTCGTTTTCCACCTGTCGGAAAATGGCACGGCGCAGATTCTGATCCATCGAATTCTCCCCCCCGGCGGGCGCCGGGCACCGGCCCCGTCGGGTACACGCCCGAAGGTCCCGGGTCACAGGCGGCGCTGCGGCGGCCTTCAGTCCTGGGGAATGACCCAGAGGATGTGGTCCTTGTTGAGAATGATCACCGAGGCTTCTTCACCGCTGACCTTCATGTCCCGGGCGTTGTACACGACCAGGAATTTTCGTTTTCCCTGCATCAGCAGGTCGCTGACACGGTCGGCGCGTCCCTCTTCGCCCTCCAGGTTGACCTGCCCGGAAATGATGGCACCGTCGGACACCTTTACCACCACGTCTCTGCTCTCTACCGGCTTTTTCTTGGCAGCCATTTTACCCCTTCTAAGGCTTCTGGTGAACTGCAGTGTGTTGACAGGCCCGCCCGCCTTCCCCTATACACGACCGGGGGCGGCGGGCGTCCCGTATTGACGAGCATATACAATAAAGCCTTTTGCAATGCAACTTACGGGAGTTTCTTTCGATACGAACGGACGGCACCCGCGCAGGCACCTCTTGCGGCTCACGGCCGGGCTGCTTCTGGTCGCGGTGGCGGCGGCCTGCGCCACCCCGGAAGCGCTGGAGATGGAAAAGACGCGCCTGGTGCGGCATCTCAGGTCCCATCCCGGCGACGGCCACGCCTGGGTCAACCTGGGGATCACCTACCGCCGGATGAAAGCGTATCCGTCCGCGGTGGCGGCTTTCCGCAAGGCCCTCAAGATCGACCCGCGCGACACCGACGCGCTGTACGGCCTGGGCATCTGCTTTCACCACATGGGAAAGTACGACAAGGCCATCCGGCTGTATCGCCGCCTGAGGCTCATCGACCCCGACCTGGCCGACAAACTTTTCAAGGCCCTCAACGCCCCCTGAGACGGGTTCTCGTGAAACACGCCTCCCCCACGCCCCCTTTCTGGAAGACCAAGCGCCTGGCTGACATGACGCCCCGCGAGTGGGAGTCGCTGTGCGACGGCTGCGGACGCTGCTGCCTGGAAAAACTCGAGGACGCGGACACCGGCGAGGTGGCCTACACCTGTGTTCCCTGCCCCCTGCTGGACATCGCACGCTGCCGCTGCCGCGCCTACGCCGAACGCCACCGCCTGATCCCGGACTGCCTGGTGATGACTCCCGAGAGCGTAACGCATTTTTACTGGCTGCCGCGCACCTGCGCCTACCGCCTGGTCGCCGCCGGCCGCGACCTGCCGGACTGGCACCCCCTGGTGTCGGGCGATCCCGAAAGCGTCCACCGCGCCGGCATCTCGGTGCGCGGCCGGGTGGTATCCCGGCGCTACGTGGACCTGGAAAACCTCGAGGCCTACATCATCGGCGACCCCTTCTGATTCGTCGCATCGCGTGCTTCGCCGGGCGGAAACCAACGCATCGCCCTCCCCGGCCCGGAGCCCCGGGGCCTGCGCCCCTTTGCGCCCTTGCGGCTTCTTTCTCACGCGGCCCGTCGCGGCCGCCGGGCCGCCGTCAGCGCCGCGGCATCGGTCACCGTCAGGGTGACCGCGCCCCACTCCTGCTCCACGCGGCCGGTCAGCAGGCAGGGGCGGTCGCTGTCCAGGCGATGCGCGCAGCGGCGGTAGACTTCTGGGAAAAAAGTGGCCTCCACCAGACCGGTCTCGTCCTCGAAGGTCAGGAACTGCATGGTCTCGTCGTGGCGCGTGCGCACCAGCTTGCCGGTGATCAGCCAGCCGGCCAGGCGCACCCGGCGTCCCGCCAGCCGCGGCAGGTCTTCGGCGCGCACGGTGCCGGAAAGCGCCGGCAGGTGCCGGTACAGGGTCATGGGATGCGTGCGGCACAGGAAGCCGAGTACCGCAAACTCCCGCCGCAGCCGCCGGGCGCGGTCGTCGGCCGGCAGGGAGGGGACGTCCGCCGGCGGATCGAAGAGACTCGCCTGTCGTGCCGCCCCCCGGCGGGCCTCCGCGCGGGCCGCCGCCCACAGCAGGGTGCCGCGGCCGGCGCCGGGGAGCAGGCCGTCCAGGGCGCCGGCCGCGGTCAGGGCCCGCAGCTCGTCCCGCTGCGGTGACGCGCGCCGCACGAAGTCGTCGACATCGCCGTAGGGACGCGCCCCGCGGCACGCCACGATGCGCGCCATGGTCTGTTGCGACAGCCCCCTGACGGCCATCAGCCCCACCCGCAGGCGGTCCCGCGTCCCGGTCCAGTGAATTTCGCTCGCGTTGACGTCCGGCGGCAGGATGCGCAGCCCCATGCGACGCGCCTCGGACACGTAGGCGAAGGTGCTGTAGAAGCCCCCCTGGTTGCTGAGCACGGCCGCCATGAACTCGGCCGGGTGGTGCACCTTAAGATATGCCGCCTGGCAGGAGACGCGCGCGTAGGAGGCGCTGTGGGGCTTGCAGAAGGAGTAGCCGTCGAAGCTCATCATCATGGCCCATACGGCCTCGATCTGCCCACGGTCGAGGCCCCGGCGGCGGGCGCCGGCCGCGAAACGCGCGTAGTAGTCGCGCAGCCGCGCGGCACGGTCTTTCCTGGAGAGCACCTTGCGCAGCCCGTCGGCCTCGGCGTGGGAAAAACCGGCCAGCGCCACGGCCGCGCGGGACACGTCCTCCTGGTAGACCATGATGCCGTACGTTTCGTCCAGCACGCCCGCCAGCAGGGGGTGGATCGGCTTCCAGCGTCCGCCGTGCAGCCGGCGCAGGTACTCACGGATGAAGTCGTTGGCCGCCGGCCGGATGATGCTGCTGTGGATCACCAGGTGTTCGAAGTCCCCGGTGCCCGCCTTCTGCTGCAGCAGGCGCATGGCCGGGCTCTCGATGTAAAAGCACCCCATGGTCCGCCCCCGGGCCAGGGCCCTGCGGGTGGCCCAGTCCTCCTCGGGCAGCCAGCGGTGTTCGTCGATGACGGTGCCGCCGGCGCGCACGGCAGCCAGGGCGTCGCGGATGACCCCCAGGCTGCGGTTTCCCAGCAGGTCGATTTTCACCAGGCCGGCGGTCTCGGCCGCATCCTTGTCCCACTGGATCACCGGCACGCCCTTGGACGCCCGCTCCAGCGGGACGTAGCCGTCGATGGGCCGCGGGGTGATCACCACGCCGCCGGGATGCACCGACAGGTGGCGCGGAGTGCCGGCCAGGCGCCGGGCCAGCTGCAGGATCCGCGGCCAGGGTGCGGCCAGGTCCGGTTCCCGGCCCCCCGGCTGTTCCTGCAGCCACTGCCGCAGGCCGCCCCGCCCCCCTCCGTGGCGGCAGCCGGACAGGCGGCGGGCCACCCGGCCGATCTCGGTGTCCGGCAGGCCGTAGACCTTGGCCGTTTCGCGCACCGCCATGCGCGGCTGGAAGTGAATGTGGCTGGAAACCATGGCGGCGTGCCCGGCGTACTGCCGCAGTACGCCCGCCAGCACCGCGTCACGCTCGTCCCAGGCGAAATCCACGTCGATGTCCGGCGGGTCGCTGCGGCCCGGGTTGAGGAAGCGCTCGAAGTAGAGATTGTACCGGATGGGGCAGACGTTGGTGATCCCCAGGCAGTAGGCCACCAGCGAGGCGGCGCCCGAGCCGCGGCCGCAGGTGCGCGGGCTGCGCCGCACGATGTCGCGCACCACCAGGAAATAGGCGCTGAAGCGCATGCGCGCGATGACCCCCAGCTCGTAGTCCAGCCGCTCGGTGACGGCCCGCTCCGGCCGCGGTCCGTAACGGCGGCGGGCCCCCCGCAGGGCCTCGCGACGCAGCAGCGCGGCCGCCTGCGCCTCGCTGCGGCCCGCCAGGGCGGGCATCACCACCTGCCGCGGCGGGCCGGCAAACGTCAGCCGCTCGGCCAGGCGCACGGTATTGTCCACGGCCTCGGGGCACACGGCGAAGCGCCGGCGATATTCGTCCGGCGGGGCCAGCCAGGCGTCGGCGGGCGCCGTCTGCGCGGGCGCCAGGCGCGACAGAGACGTGTTCTGCGAGATGGCCCGCAGCAGGCGGTGAAAGGCGTGATCGGCCGGCGTGAGGAAAAAGCTCCCCGGCGTGGCCACCAGCGGCCGTGCGCAGCGCCGGGCGGCCCGGCGCAGGGGGTGGTCGGCGGGGACCGGCCGGCGCGGCAGGGCCGCGGCCACGTCCACGCCCGCCGCGTGCCAGTGCCTCAGCAGGTGCGCGCTGCCGGTGAGCACCACCAGTCCGTGCGCAAAACGCGGCACGGCATCGGCCAGGCGGAAGTCGGCCGCGGTGTGCCGCCGGGTGATCAGGCGGCACAGGTTGCGCCACCCCCGCAGGTCCTTCACCAGGCACACGGCCCGCTGCGGCCCGTGCGGGTCGGTGATCTCGGCGCCCACCAGCGGCGTGAGGCCCTCGCGCCGGCAGGCCGCCAGGAAGTCCCACAGGCCGTAGAGGTTGTCGGTGTCGGTGAGCGCCAGCCTGCGGTAGCCCAGGCGGCGGGCGGCCCGGCACAGGGCCTCCACCGGCGCCGTGCCCCACATCAGGGAATAATGGGATCGTACGGTGAGGGCGATCATGGCAACAGAACACTCCCAAACCACTTTTTTCCGCAAACCGGCCGGTTGTACACGAAACGGTGCAGGGGGCGCCAACCGGGGGCGGGCGCACCGCCCCTCTGTGCACGGAGCATCCCTCTCAGGCGGCCGCCAGGGTGCGGCCTACGCGAATGGATTCCGCCCCGAAACGGTCGCGGATGCGGTCCAGGGCGTCCATCAGGCGCCGGCGGCGGGTTTCGGCGCCGCGCTCTTCGGCAAACAGCGGCAGCTGGGCCGGGGGGAAGGTCAGGCCGTGGCAGCCCAGCGTCACGCAGCGCACGCGCACGCGCCGCTGCCAGGCCCGCTGCAGGGCGCCCCGCGCCAGTGCGAACAGGACGGCGTCGTCGGCCGTGGCCGTGGCCGCGGCCGCGCGGCCGCCGTGGCGGCGGCCGTCGGCGTAGTCCAGGCGCACGCTGACACGCCGGGCCGCCAGGCGCCGGCGGCGCAGCTCGCGGCCGGCCCGCTCGGCCAGGCCGTACAGCGCGCCCTCGATCCCCGGCACGTCGTTGCGGTCGGTGGCGAACTCCCGCACGAATCGCACCTCGGGGGGCTTTTCCCCCGCGGCCAGCACCGGCGAAGGGTCCACGCCGTGCACGGCCTCAAAGATGAAGCCCGCCCGGCGGCCGAAGGGGACCGCCAGCTGGTCCGGGTGGAGGCGCTGCACCTGCCCGGCGCGGGTCAGGTTGAAGGCCTGCAGGCCGGCGAGATCGCGCCTCTCCAGGCCCGGGATCAGTTCCAGGGGCAGCGGCGCCAGGAACGCCTCCTCCTCGCCGGCGCCCACGATGTACTCGCCGCGGGGCTTGACCAGGCGGGTGGCCACCTTGGCGATGAGCTTGCTGGGGCCCACCGACCAGATGGGCTCCAGCCCCGTGTCCCGGCGGATCTCGCGCCCCAGGCGCCAGGCCACGTCCACCGCCGGGCCGAAGAGACGGCTGGTACCGGTGACGTCGACGAACAGGTGCCCGTCGCCCTGTCCCGGCTCCACGCGGGGGGAATAGGCCAGCGCCCGCCGCACCAGGTCGGTCATGGCCTGCTCGTAGCGCGCCACGCGGGGCGGCCGCACCTCGGCGTCGGGGCACAGTCGGCGGGCGCGCACCAGGGGCATGGCCTTGCGCACGCCGGTGGCGTAGGCTTCCTCGCTCATGTCGTAGACCACGGCCCGCGGCGCCCCCTCGGGCGCCACGACCAGCGGGCGGCGGCGCAGCCGGCGGTCCAACAGGCGTTCCACGGCCACGGCGAAATCGGCCACGTTCAGGTGGATGATGGTGCGCTCCACGGTGTCTCTCCGCCGGGGTGCGCCAGGCCCAGGAACGCCATCAGGCGGCGGGCGTTCTCCGGCGCCTGGCCGCGGACGTGGTTGTTGAAGAAAATCAGCCCGCAGCGGGCGCGGGCGGCCATGGCGGCGATGGGCCCCTCGGCCCACTGCCGCAGCTCCGCGTCGCTGTAGGAATAATCGAACTGCTGCTGCATGTTCCCCGAGCGCCAGCCCGCGGCGTTGCGGCCGTGGAAACGGACGTAGAACAGCTCCGGGCAGGTGACCACGTCCAGGGGCGGAAACAGGTGCGGCAGGCGCGGCACGTCCACGTTCACCAGGGACACGCGGCGCCGGCGCAGCCCCTCGAACACACGGTCCACGGCCCACGACACGTGCCGGAACTCCACGGCCAGGGGAAGGCCCGACAGGGCGTCCAGCAGCGCCGCCAGGTAGCGGCGGTTGGGCGCGCGGCGGTCGAAAGACGGCGGCAGCTGCACCAGCACCGCCTTGAGCCGGCCGGCCTGCAGCAGGGGGGCCACGCCCCGCCGGTAGCGCTCCGCTTCGTCGCGCCAGCGGGAGGGGTCCACCTCGTGGGTCAGGGTGCGGGTGAGCTTGGCGGTGAAGCAAAACCCGTGGGGGCTGCGCCGTTCCAGGCGCGCCAGGGCCTCGGCCTTGGGCATCTGGTACCAGCTGTAGTTCAGCTCGACGACGGGAAACCGCCGGGCATACAGGGGCAGCATGCGGGCCGAGGGGGTGCCGGGCGGGTAGAAGCCGGCCTCGACCCACTCGGCGTAGGAGTAGCCGCTGGTACCCACCAGCAGGCGGCAGCCCGGACCGGAGGCGGAGGCGGATGGGGAGACGCCGGCCACGGGCTCAGCCCTCCAGGCGCCGCATGACGTCCGGCCCCCGCTGGATGCCGATCACCCGCCCCTGGATCAGGATCTCGTCGAAGCCGTAGCGCACGGGGCGATAGGCGGGATTTTCGGGCCGCAGTTCGATGTGGTCGTCGCGCAGGAAGAAGCGCTTGACGGTGGCCTCTTCGCCGCCGATGAGGGCCACCACGATCTCGCCGTCGCGGGCGTACTGGCGCGGCTGGCAGACGGCCAGGTCGCCGTCCAGGATGCCGACGCCGGCCATGGAGTCGCCCCGGACCCGCAGGGCGAACAGGTTATCGCCCCGGTAGAGGTCGGCGTCCAGCACCACGCTGCCCTCCCACTGCTGCTGGGCGTACATGGGCAGGCCGGCGGCGACGCGCCCCACCACCGGGATCTCGCGCCAGCGCTGCAGTCCGGCGGTCCGGCGGTCCGGGTTGAGCAGGTGCACGGTGCGGCTGTAGCGCCCTTGGCGCCGGGCGTAGCCCTTGTTCTCCAGCGCCCGCAGCAGCTGGGCCACGGCGGCGTGGCTGATGCCCAGGTCGCGGGCGGCCCGGCGCAGGCTGGGCGCCCGCCCCGTCCGGCGGATCTCCTCCCGGAGGTAGCGCAGAAAATGTTCCTGTCTGGGCGTCAGATCCGACGGCATCGCCTCTCTCCCAGGGAAAAAGATTTCCGGTATCGGTGCCCGGTACAGGGGCGAATCGGGGGCGATGGATGGCTCGCCACCCTGCCCGGCGTGCCCCCCTGGCACCTTCCCGGCAACAGCCAACCGGATACCACACTCCCGACGGAAATGTCAATAAAAATGTAAATGCTATGTAAAGCCTGCTCGCCGGACCGCCGGACGGGGTCCGGCTCAGTCCCCCGCCGATGCGGAGGGCCGCCTTCCGGCGTATCGTTTCCGGATCTCGCGCTTGAGCAGTTTTCCGGCGGGGCTCTTGGGCAGTTCGTCGACGAAAACGAATTCCCTGGGAATCTTGAAGGGTGCCAGCCGGCCCTTCAGGGCGGACCTGAGGGAACCGGGCGCCGGCCTGGCGGCCGGCGAGGTAACGATGAAAGCGGTCACCCGTTCGCCGTATTCGCGGTCCGGCATCCCCACCACCGCGCACTCCTGTATGCCATCGAGGGTGTAGAGGACCTCCTCCACCTCGCGGGGGTACACATTTTCACCCCCCGTGATGATCATGTCCTTGAGCCGGTCGACGATGAATAGGTATCCGTCCTCGTCGATGAAGCCGATGTCGCCGGAGCGCAGCCACGCCCCCCGGAAGGCGCGCCGGGTCTCTTCGGGGTTGTTCAGGTAGCCCCGGGTGACGTTGGGTCCGCGGATGCAGATCTCCCCCTCCCTGCCGCGGGCCAGAGCGTTCCCCTCCCCGTCCTGGATCTGAACCTCCACCAGGTTGGCCGGCGTTCCCACCGAACCGATCACATGGCGGTAGTAGTGATTGTAGGTCACCATGGCGGCGGTCTCGGTCATGCCGTAGGCTTCGTGGATGTCCAGGCCGGTGCGCGCCTTCCACTCGCGCACCACCTCCACGGCCATGCTGGCCGCGGCGGAAAAACAGTAGCGCACGCACTGCAGCCGCTTCTCGATCCCGGGCACCGACAGCAGCCGGATGTAGACCGTGGGAACCGCGTAGAACTGGGTGACCGCGCAGCGCCGGACGGCATCCACCACGCCTTCCAGGTCGAAGGTCGGCTGCAGCACCAGGCCGCCGCCCACAAACATCATGGAGTGCATGATGTGAACCTGTGCAAACACGTGATTCAACGGTAGGAAACAGAGCGCCAGGTCCTTCTCGGTGCTGCGTTCAAAGTGGGCCACGTTGAAGACCGAGGCCTGGATGTTTTGGTGGCTCAGCAGGACGCCCCGGGGTTGTCCGGTGGTGCCGCCGGTGTAGAGGATCGCGCAGGTGTCGTCACGGTCGCGTTCCACGGCCCTGAAACGGGGGTCGCCCCTGGCGGTCAATTCCGTCAGCGCCCCCTGGCCCCCGGCAACAATTTTCCGGCATCCCGCCCCCTCGCCTTCACCCGGAAACCGTTCCGCCACTTCGGCGGTGGTGAAAACCGCCCGCGGTCGGCAATCGGACAGGACCTGCGCCAGCTCCGGGCGACTGAGCAGGTGCGAGAAGGTGACCGCCACGGCGCCGGCTTTGAGGACACCGAAGTAAAAAGTGACCCAGGCGCGGGAATTGGGTGCGCACAGCGCCACACGATCACCCGGACGGACACCGCTGGCGGCCAGTGCGGCCGCCACGCGGCCGGCATCCCGGTCCAGCTGCCGGAAGGTGACCCGGCTGCCGCCGTCGACGAGGGCGGTGCGCTCCGGAAAATAAAAAGCCGTTCGTTCCAGGTTCGTGGCGATGTTCATGGGGACTGCCCTCCGTGCGGTGGATTTTCAGGGGGAGTCGGCGTCATCGTCCGGGAAACCGCCGGTGCGCCGCGGGAGGCCGCGGTGCCCCCTCAGCTTCAGAAAAAGAGGGCCCCGTGGTCGTGAAGGATCTTGAAACCGATGATGAACAGCACGATGCCGCCGCAGGCTTCGGCGTAGTTGGAAAAGCGCGGGGCGCTGCTGATCAAGCGGCCGACGTGCATGCCGGCGGCCGTGAAGGCCAGCGCCACCACACCGATGACCGCGGCCGGCATCCAGATGGAGACGTTGAGCATGGAAAGACTCATCCCCACCGCCAGGGCGTCGATGCTGGTGGCCGTGGCCAGCATGACCATGGTCAGCCCCCGGGTGGGGTCCCGGTGTCTCCGCCGCTGCTCGTCCTTTTCAAAGGATTCCTTGAGCATGTTGCCGCCCACCAGCGCCAGCAGGCCGAAGGCGATCCAGTGGTCGTATTGCTCGATGTAGGACCGGACGGTCAATCCGCCGGCCCAGCCGATGACGGGCATCATGGCCTGGAACAGGCCGAAATGCCACGCCAGGCGGAAGGTCTGCCGGAAACTGACGTGCTTGAGGCTGACACCGGTGGCCAGGGCTACCGCCAGGGCGTCCATGGCCAGGGCCACCGCGATGCCGAGTACGGTCAAAAAATCCACACACCGGCATTACCACCGCGCCCCGGCATTTGCAACCGTGCGTTTGCCGTCTGGGCGGCCGGAATTCAGCCTAGATGCCGGAATTCAGCCTAGATACTGACCGTAGGTGTTCTGCAGTCCCTTCCACAGGTCCTGGATCACCTTTTTCAGGTCTTTCCAGGATGCAGCGCCCCTGTCGCCGAGTTTTTTGAGCTGCGTCTTGATCTTCTGGTTCTCCTGCTGCAGTTTTCCCAGCTGTCGGGCCAGGTTTTCACGCGTCTCCTGGCTCATGGAGTCCACGCTGTCCATGGTTTTTTCGATGCGCGCATCCAGTGCCGCCTGGCTTTCTTTCAGTTTCTTGGTGAGGTCCCCGCTGGCCCTGTCGAGGGTCTTCTTGGCGTCTTCACTCCACTCCTGGCCTTTTTTCTTCAACGCATCGATGTACTCCCTGCTTTTTTTCTGGGTTTGCTCCGATGCATCGGACACTTTCTTCTCCGCGGTATCCACGTGCTCATCAAGCTTCTTGCGGTGAGCATCCGCCTTGGACATGAAGACCTTGTGTTCCTTTTCCAGCAATTCGCCGGCACTGTGATAAATTTCCCCGAGTTCGGCCTTGATCGTTTCCAGTGATTTTTTCAGGGCCTCGGGGCTGGCGGCGCCGTCGGAGGCGGCCGGGCACACCCCCGGCAGGGCCAACAGCGCAAGGGCAAAAACGACGGTTACACATTTTTTCATCCGTATAGTCCTTCCTTTTGCTTTTCGGGTTGATTTCCGCGGTAGGGGAAAGTGATTTGCGGCAGCCGTGCCGGCAGGCAGGCCGGATTGACAGCACCGGACGATTGCCCTATCTTAGATTCAGACGGCGGTTCACCCGGAGCCGTCACGCTTTTCATACAACAGGGGTATATGCATGTCCATCACAACCCGCACCGCGCATCGAAAACGGCTGGCAGCGGCGGTCCTCGCCGCGGCGCTGTCCACTTGGCTTCTGGGCGGCTGTGCGCTTTCCGGCCTCGGGGGAGGTCTCGTGCGCAGCGTCGACGTCACCCGCATGTTTCAATCCTGCGAGACCGACCCCGGGCAGTACCGCTATTACCACAGCGGCTGGTCCAGCAATCCTTACGCCATCGTAGCCATCGACCGCCGATACACCCTCAACGACCGGTTGTGGACGGCTTTCACGCCCGACGCCCGAACCCTCAAAAAACTGATGAACACCCTCTACGAGGACTACAACCTCACGCCTTTCGGCGCGTATCTCGTGGGTCCGAACGGAAAACGCATCGGGCTCTGGTACTCGTGTATCCGGGGAGCCGCCGTGCGTGTCGACGATCAGACGGGTACCGTCGACATCATCACGGACAAGCCCTACCTGTCGGACGACGCCGTCTTTTTCGACCGCTTCTGAGCAGCCCCGGATGCGAGCTTTTCCACCGCTTCGGTGGCCGCCTCCCGGACTTCCGTCGCAAAGTCCCCTCTTGCCACCCCCTGCAGTCGGGATTTCCAGGAGCCGTCGCCAAATTCCCCGGTCAGGTAGGCGATGTCGCCGCGCACCATGTCGTCGACTTCCCCGAAGTGCTCCCACAAATGCGAAACCACCCGCGCCGCCAATGCGGGGTCTTTTTCCGCGACCCACTCCACGGTCACCATGGCGCCCAGGCGCACCGGCCACTTGGGGTGCAGCAGCAGGGGCATCAGGGCCGGCAGCACCTCACCACATGCGACCATGATCTCGGCCACGCGCCGGGCCCGCCCCTCCTCGAGCATGCCGCGCAGCACCGAAACCCCCATGCGGCAGGGGTCCTGACGGACGACGGCCCGCACGATCTCGTCCAGCGCCATGGCACCGCTCCAACGAAAATCCCGTCCCAGCACCAGCGTTGGCACCGCGCGCACCGCGTCCTCGCGCGCCATCTCCGGAAAGAGCTCGGCGTCGATGACGTGCAGGCGCACCGCCTCTCCCCACGCCGCCAGCGGCAGCAACCGGCGGACCGTCGCGGGGCAAAAAGTACACCGGGTGGAGACATAGAGCCGCAGACGCACCGGAACGTCCAGCGCGTCGAGTTGCCGACGCAAGGCGGGCGCCAGCAGATCGCTCCCCCCTGCCAGCCCCTCCAGAATCTCCAAAAACGGCGGCAGCTCTCGATCCGACGGCACGGCCTGGTAGTAAACGCCCGCCCCCACCCGGAACCAGGGAGGGTTTTCGGACTCCTCCCGTCGGCTGCGGACCGCCAGACCGTGCACATTTTGCGACAACAGGCGACAGAAATCCGCCAGCGGGCGGCTGCGGGCATCTTCCGTAGTCAACAGGTCGACGATCAGGCGCTCCTCTGCGGGCAGCCGCAAGGCGGCTAGCTTTTCCAGTTCCCCGGGTTCCAGTTGCATGTCAGGACCTCCGATGGAATGCCGTTTCGTACAGCGCAAGACGCGGCGACGGTCGCCGAGAATGTGCTTGACCTGACCCGGTGCCGATGGTAGTTTCGCCCCCAAGAAGCAAGCGCGCAACGCACCAGGAATCAAGCCTTCAACGTCCGTTTCCCGTCCCGATGTCGCAGATTCGCCGTCAGCTGCTTCCCGTCGGACTATAGCATGCCAAAACCGGAAGTCAAAGTGCGGCTTCGGTCCGGGGCGTCGCGGCGGGGCAGGCATTTCGGGAAAGGGGCACCTGCCATGACAAGGAGCGCAGCATGAAAAGAACTTTTCTCCTGTGGTTGCCGGCTTTCGTCTGCACGGTTCTGCTGGCAACGCCGCTTCCGGCCGGCCAGATCATAACCCAGCCGCTCAGGTCCTGGGCGCGCACGGCCGCCGCCACGCCCGCGGCCCGCAAACCGCCCGTCCCCAACAGCGTAGCCGTGTTGTACTTCAGCAACCGGACCGGCCGCAGCGACATCGCCCCGCTTCAGAAGGGACTTTCCCTGATGCTGTCCAGTGACTTGGGCCGTGTCAAAGGCCTGCGGGTGATTGAACGCGCACGCGTCCAGGCGCTTTACGACGCCCTGGGCCTCAAGCCCTCCTCGCCCCTCACCCAGGACCAGGCCCTGCGCCTGGGCAGGATGCTGGGTGCTTTCTACCTGGTTTCGGGAACCATCGTCAGGGGACGTATCACCGACTTGAAGGTCATGGCCAACTGCTTGGAAGTTCCCAACGACATGTTGCTGGACCAGCCGGTCAGTGCGGGAGATCTCGCAGACCTGGTGTCCATGGAAAAAGAGATCCTCTTCGACCTCCTCGACGCCTTTCAGCTCCGCCTGACGCCCGCCCAGCTCAAGCATCTCGAGCACCCGGTCTCGGCGGACATCGACGCCCTCTACCTCCTGTTCAAGGCCGTCGACGCCAGCGACCGCGGGAAATACGAGACCGCCGCTGCGCTTTACAAAAACGCCCTGAGGCAGGATCCGCAGCTGGCGGTGGCGCCGGCCGCACTGGCCGAGCTGCAGGCCGAGGTTTTCGCGGCCCGCGCGCCCGGGCCCGAGACGCCTGTCCCGGCGGCTGCGGCACCCCCGGCGTCCAAAACCCCGCCCCCGGAAACCGCCGCGGTCGCGGTGACTACGCCCTCCCCTGCAGCCGCAGCAACGGCTTCGGCGTCAAAAGCGGCACCCTCCGGCGCCGTTGGTCCGGCGAACGCACCAACGCCGGCGGCACCAGCCAAGACCCCCGAGACGCCCCCCGCGGAAGCCAAACCGGTGCCGCCGGAAGGAAAAAAGCTGTCCACCGCCGCAATCGTGGCCATCGGGGTGGGCGCCGCCGCCGTGGTGGGAATCGCCGCGGCCGCCGGCGGCGGGGGTGGCGGCGGCGAGGACGTCGCTCCCGCGCCGGCACCGCCGCCGGAACCGGAACCGACGCCCCAGGGCCCGAAGATCACCGGCAGCGATCCGCCGGCAGGATCCACGGTCTCCTGCAGTGCCGCCACCATCACCTTCACCTTCGACAGGGACATGGACACCTCGGCCGGCCAGATCGGTGTATCGGTGGACGGCTGGCGTTTCAGCGGCACGTTCACCGACGCCCGCACCTACGTGATCTCCTGGGAAGACAACTGTCCGGAATCGGGCAACGCCGACGACCTGCCGGCAACCATCACTTTCGTCTTCGCCAACTTCCAGGACGCTTCCCAGAATCCGCTGGAGGGCGAAACCGATTTCACTTTCGACCTGACCATGTGAGACCCATGTTGCGTGTCAGTCTACAGAACGGCCCGGCAGCTCGCCTCCCCCACGGAGAGCGGGTGATGCGGGGCTGCATGGCGGCCGTTTTCCTGGCCTTTCTGTGGCTCGGCGGCAGCGCCGCCGCCCGGTCCACGCAAGGCACGTTCCCGGCGGTCATACATGTGGACCTGCGGCAGGCCATCGCCCGCGCCCTGGCCCGCAACCGCCTGCTGCTCGATTCCGGCTACGGGGTCAAAAACCGGCGCCTGTCGGTGAGCGCCTCGCAATCCGTTTTCGACTGGAAGCTCAAACCCCTGTCGACCATCGGCACTTACGACGATGGCAAACGCTTTACGGCGGGGGTCGGCATCAGCAAAGCCTTCGAAAACGGGCTCAGGGGATCACTGGCGCCGGAATTCGGCCAGGTGGGAGACGGGTTTCGCGGCGAAATCGCAGCCCGTCTCGAGATGCCGCTCTTCCGTGGGTTCGGCCGCGGCGTCAACCTCGACAAGGTCAACCGCTCCCGCTTTGCGCTGCGCACGGCACGGCGCGCCGACCACCTCGCCCGTGTCAAAACGGTACTCGACACCGTCACCGCCCTTTACGACGTGGTGCGCCAAAAGCGCCTGGTGACCCTGCTGCAAAGCCGCGTCAACGGCATCGAACACCACCTGCGGGACCTCCGCCTGCGCCAGCGGGTCGGCATCGCCGGGCGCATGGACGTCTACCGGGCCGACATTCAGCGCCAGGAAGTACTCGACAGCCTGACCCTGGCCCGCGAGAGTCTTCGAAACGCCGCCGACCGCCTCAAGCTCCTGCTGGCGATCCCGCAGCAGCAGCCCATCGGGGTCTCCGCCCCCCTGGACATCGCACCCCCGGAGGTGACGCCGCCGCAGGCCGTCGAAATCGCCCTGAAGCGGCGCGTCGAAATCCGGCAGGCCGAGGACGCCCTCGGCGAGGCCAAGCGCCAGGCCCAGGTGGCCCGTGAGAACCTGCTGCCCACCGTCAACCTGGTGGCCGGCTATGTCAGTTCGCGCTCGTCCACCATCCTGGGCGATATTTTCCGCCCCGAGGACGCCCGCTGGACCCTGGGCCTGACCGGCTCCACGGAGTGGTCCCGCCGGGCCGAAAAGATCGCCTACCGGCAGCGCCTCAACGACATCCAGGCCGCGCGGCTGAAGCTGGCGCACACTCGTGAAGAGGTACGCCGGGAGGTGCGTCAGCAGCTCGACGGCCTCAAGCGGGCGCGCCGCAGAATCGACATTCAGCGCGTCCAGATCCACCAGGCCGAGGGCAAGCGCGCCCTGGCGGTGCTGAAATTCCGCCACAACCTGGCCGACAACTTCGACGTCGTGGACGCCGACCGGCAGCTGCAGCAGGCACGCAGCAGCCTGCTGCACGCGCGTATCGACTACATCGTCGGCATCTACCGCCTCCGGCGGGCGCTGGGCACCCTGCTGGCGGAGGGGTCCTAGGTTCCGGCGCCGGCGGCCCGCCGCGGCCGGGGATACCGCCGGCATGAGACATGACACGCACTTCGATGCCGAAGTCCAACGTCGTCAACATCAAAACGAGCATCGCAACCATGAACGCCACCCGGAAAACCAGGCGCCTGTACCTGCTGCTCGCGGTTTTGATTCTTTGCGCGGCGACCGTCGTGTTCGGGGTGCGCCGGGTCAAGACCGATGTCGCCGACCCGGCCTACCAGACGGCCCTGGTGGCGCGCCGGGACTTTGCCATCCGGATCAATACCGTGGGCGTACTGGACGCCGCGCGGTCTCACGTGGTTTCCTCGGCCATCGGAGGAGACAAGGGCAAGATCATCTTTCTGATCCCCGACGGCAGCCGCGTTTCGAGCGGGGACGTGCTGGTGCGGCTGGACCCCTCGGTTTTCGAAGAGGAAGTACGCCGCCTGGCGGGCGAAGTGGCCGGCCTGACCTCCGCCGTCGAATCCGCCACCCAGATGCTGGCATGGGAGAAAGCCCAGGTGGAGCGCGAGATCCGCAAGGCCGGCTTCAACCTCCGGATCGCCCGCCTGGACCGCGACAAGCTCATCAACGGTGAAGGGCCCATCCAGCTGGCTCAGTACCGGGCCGAGGCGGAAAAGGCCAGGGAGGAATACCGCCGCTACAGCGACTACCTCGACAGCCTGCGCAAACTGCAGGACAGCGGGTTCTCCAACCCGGAGGAAATCGCCCTGGCCGAAAAAGCCTGCGGGGAATTGCGGCAAAAATACACGTCCGCCCGGCAGAAATTCGTCAGCTACCGCGACTACGTGCTGCCCTCCCTGGCCGAGACGGCCCGCGCCAAGGTGGAAAACGCCGCCCTGGAGCTCGAGCAGACCCGCCGCGCCTCGGTGTTCAAGGTGGCCAAGGCGGCCGCCCTGCTGAAAGAGTCCCGCGCACGCCTCGAAACGGCCCGGGCATCCCTGCAGCAGGCCCGCAAAGACCTGGACAAAACCGTTCTGAGAGCCCCGTTCGACGGCATCGTCATCCTGCACGAGGCTTTTCGGGACGGGCAGAAACGTAAGCCCCGCGTGGGGGACCGCATCTGGCAGAACCAGCCCCTGCTCTACCTGCCCGACATTTCGCACATGGTGGTCAAAACGCGGGTGCGGGAGGTCGACCTGCACCGTATCTTCATCGACCAGCCCTGCCGGGTGAGCGTCGACGCCTATCCGGACGCGGCCTTCACGGGCCGGGTGTCTTTCATCGGCGCCCTGGCCACCCGGCGCACGCGCCAGGCCGGGGCGGAAAAGTACTTCCAGGTTACCATCGCCTTGGAGGGCGGCGACAAGCGCCTGCGCCCCGGCATGACGGCCCGCACCACCATCCTGACCGACGAGGTGCGCAACGCCCTGGCGCTGCCGGTACAGGCGGTGTTCGAGCAAGACGGTAAGCGTTTCGTCTACCGCCAGGAGGGGCGCCGGTTCCGTCGCGTGCCGGTGACCGTCGGCCGACACAACGAGGATTTTGTCGAAATCCTGTCCGGGTTGGCGGCCGGAGACCGGGTCAGCCTGTTCAAACCCGGCGCGGGACGGCGGGGGTAGCCGTGCCGCCGGGCAGCCTCATCGAGGCCCGCGGCCTCGTCAAAACCTACCTGCGCGGGGAGCGGTCGCTGACGGTGCTGCGGGGTGTAGACCTCGAGGTGTCAGGCGGCGATTTCGTGGCCGTCATGGGACCTTCGGGGTCCGGCAAAACCACCCTGCTTCACATCCTGGGATGCCTGGACCGCCCCAGCGCCGGGCACTACCGGCTGGCCGGCCGCGACGTCACCGAACTTTCGGACCGCGCCCTGTCACGGATCCGTGCACGGGACATCGGCTTCGTCTTCCAGACCTTCAACCTGATCCCTTCCCTGACGCTGCAGGAGAATGTCGCCCTGCCCTTCGCTTACGCCGGCGGCGGCGCTTTCCGTGAGCGGGTGCGTCAGGCCATGGCGCAGGTCGGCCTGTCCGAACGCCGCGACCACCGTCCGGCGGCGCTTTCCGGCGGCGAGATGCAGCGCGCGGCCATCGCCCGCGCCCTGGCCATCGGTCCCAGGCTGATATTGGCCGACGAACCCACCGGGAATCTGGACACGGACACCACGCGCGACATTCTGGACCTGTTCGCGTACATGCACGCCGGCGGCGCCACCATCATCATGGTGACCCACGACCGCGATGTGGCCGCCGTGGCCCGTCGCCGCGTGCTGCTGACCGACGGCCTGCTGGTCCGCGCATGAATGCCCCAAGCCCATGAAAATCACCTTCGCCGTTCACATCGCCATGCGCTCGCTGCTTCAGCAGAAGCTGCGCGCCGTTTTGAGTATCCTGGGAGTCATCTGCGGCGTGGTGGCCGTGATGGCCATGGTGGCCATCTCCGAGGGCGTCCGTCAGCAGGTTCTTTCCCGTATCGAGCGACTGGGAATCCGCAACATCTACATCAAGTCGGTCTCCCTGACCGAAGACCAGGCCATCGGCGCCCGCGAAAAGCACGCCGGCGGCCTGAACCGGGCCGACCTGCGCCGCATCCGGGCCGCCTGCCCGCAGGTGGAGCGCACCACGGCCTTGGTGGAGCTGACCGCCGCCCTGCCGGCGGCGGCGGGACGGCTGACGCCCCAGGTGGCGGCCGTATCGGCCAATTACGCCCGCGTGCAGAACCTGCGCCTGGCCGACGGGCGTTTCATCGCCCCGCTGGACGTGCACCAGCGCAGCCTGGTGTGCGTGCTGGGCGCCGAAGTCGCCCGGGTGCTGAAACCCGGCGGTGCTCAGCCCGGAAAACTCGTGCGCATCGAGGGGCAGCTCTTCCGGGTGATCGGTACCCTGTCGGCCGTGGACCACCAAACCGATGACGGTCCGGCCATTTCATCGCGGAACTACAACACCATGGTTTTCGTGCCCCTGGGAACCGAAAGCGTTTTTTCGCGGCGGGGCTCCCCGGCCGCGGGACGGATCAGTGAGATCGTGGTCCAGGCCCGCGGCAGGGAGCAAGTCGCCGCCGTGTCGCGCATTCTGCGCCGCACCATGGAAGTCGCTCACCGGGGGGCCGCCGATTACCGCCTGGTGGTGCCCCTGGAGCTGCTGCGCGAAGCGTCCCGTACGAAACGCACCTTCAACCTCTTCCTGGCCGCCGTGGCCGGGATATCGCTGGTGGTGGGCGGCATTGGCATCATGAACATCATGCTGGCCACGGTGTCCGAACGGACCCGCGAGATCGGCATCCGCCGGGCCGTGGGGGCATCCCGCGACGACATCCTGTTCCAGTTCATCATGGAGGCCGTGGTACTGACCGCCATCGGCGGCATACTTGGCGTTGGGGCGGGAATCGGGGCCGTGACACTGGTGGCGCTGATGGCCGGCTGGCCGGTGGTCGTCACGGGGTGGGCGATCGCCCTGCCCCTGCTCATGTCGATCCTGGTCGGCCTTTTTTCGGGCCTGTATCCGGCCATCCGGGCCGCCCGGCTGGACCCGGCCGAAGCCATGCGGCAGGGGTGAGACCGTCGCGCGTGCGCAGATACGGCCTCCGTTTTCGGCGATCGTCGACCGCCTCCTGCCACGAGCAGGGAACGGCCGGGATCGCGGGCGCCGGCGGGGAAAAGCCGCTAACGGATGGCCAGGATGCGCCAGCGGTTGTCTTTCCGGCGCAGGGTGAAGAAAAGTACCGGTTTTTCAGGGTCCGACTTGAGCGACAGGTAGACGAAAGCCTTGCGGCCGCGGAACTTGATCCGGGGCGGCCCGAAATTCCAGGGCGCCTTTTTCATCTTTCCCGGCAGGGCCCTGACGAAAGT
>CAYZCL010000146.1:0-91983 GCA_964476595.1 uncultured Desulfobacteraceae bacterium | reverse complement strand
ACCCGGGCTTACTGCTTGTCGTGCTTCTTTTTTTGACCCTGGCTCAGCTTCGTTTGATTTTCCAGGCCGGGAGAAGCACCAACTGGCCCACCACTCCAGGGATTGTCACGGAAAGCTATGTGTTGAGAAACAACGAGGAGGAGGGCACTTTTTATATCCCCCGGATACACTATCGCTACCGCGTAAACGGGAAGGAATATCTCGGTACCCGGATCACCACCGGACAAGGCTCAGAGTCGCTTGATCGCGAAGCGGCCGCAAAGATCGTCGCCCAGTATCCCGAGGGAAGCCGGGTGACGGTGTACCACCATCCCCGCAGGCCCGGCTATTCGGTCCTTGAGCCGGGCCGAGGCCCGGGCAACTGGATTGTCTTGATATTCCTGCTGGCCTGTTTGATTGCTGCCGCGATCTGGTTGGGTGCGGATCAGAAGCTTTTTTCCGTTTTCGTTTCCGGAGTACGATGAATTGAAAAACGGGTAAAAGCGGTTATGTCCGAACCATTCTCAAAGAGCCCAGTACGAATGGAGAGACAGATATCTCCTATTCAAACATGGGAGGTTGAGATGAAAGCATTGACGATCGTAGCAGGTATATTTTTTGGGATAAAGTCAAGCAGCCAGCTATAACTCATTGACTAAAGGCGTCAACGGCCGATTGTGAACAGTTGGATTCCGGCGTCAAATTTTGCCCCCAGGGTGCATCCATGTAAAACGGATCAAGGGGGGATACAGATACGCTCTAGTGAATCAGCCCCGGTAGGAAGGTGGCCAGCGCGGGGAAGAGCATCAGCAGGATGACGCACAGGATATAGGCCGGCAGGAAGTAGGCCACGCCCCTGAAGACCTCCTCCAGCGGGATGTCGCGGGCCATGCCGCCCACCACGTAGGTGGTGGCGCCCACCGGCGGCGTGACGGCTCCCAGGGTGGTGACCACCGTGATGGTGACCCCGAACCAGATGGGGTCGTAGCCCAGCTGGCGCGCCACCGGGAAGAAGATGGGGATGGTGATCAGCAGCAGCGCCAGGGCGTCCATGACCGCGCCGCCGATGATGTAGATGCCGAAGATGATGGCCATGATAACCGTGCCCGAGACCGGCAGGCTCACCACCCAGGCCGCGATGTCGAAGGGGATGCGCGTGACGGCCAGGAAGCGGCCGAAGATCATGGCGCCAGCCACGATCATGATCACCATGCAGGAGATGCGCAGGGTGTCGACCACCGAGTTGAGAAACCCCTTCCAAGACAGGTTGCCCTGCACGGCGCTGAGCACCACGGCGAAGAAGGATCCGGCCGCGCCGGCCTCGGCCGGGGTGAAGAAGCCGAAGTACAGCCCCAGCATGACCAGCAGAAACAGGATGATCATCTCGGCCGCGCCGGTGACGGATTTCAGCTTTTCCACGAAGCCCGTTTTGGGCCCCACCGGGCCCCAGTCGGGGTGCACCAGGCAGACGCCGTAGATGCTCAGGGCCAGCAGCACGGCCAGCAGGACGCCGGCGCCCACGCCGCCGTAGAACAGCTTGGCGATGGACTGCTCGGTGGACAGGCCGATGATGATCAGCACCACACTGGGGGGAATCACCACGCCCAGCGTGGAGCCGCAGGCGATGGCACCCGTGCTCAGGCGCGGGTTGTAGCGGAACTTGTTCATTTGCGGCAGGGCCACGGTGGTCATGGTGGCGGCCGTGGCGGCGTTGGAGCCGCAGATGGCGGCGAAGGCCGCGCAGGCCATCACGGTGGCCATGGCGATGCCGCCGCGGACCTGGCCCACCCACTTGTAGGCCGCGTTGTAGAGCTTCTCGTTGACCCCCGAGTAGAAGGCGATCTGGCCCATGAAGATGAACAGCGGGATGACGGTCAGGCCGTACTTGGAGAAGGTCTCCCAGAAGACGGCGGCCACCATGTTGAGGCCGGCGTTGACCGACACCACGTAGCTGAAGCCGCAGAAGCCCACCAGCGCCATGGCGAAACCCACCGGCATGCCCAGCAGGAAGAGGATCAGCAGCAGGGCCGCGATGCCCGTGATGCCCACCGCCACGAGGCTCAAGGCTGTTTTCCCTCCTCGCCGCCCCACAGGGCCTGGATGAAGTCCGTGAGCAGCGACAGGCACAGCACGGTGCAGCCCAGGGCCACGGCGTAGGTGAAAGGGTAGTAGATGATGCGCAGCGTCTCGGTGACCTCGCCGGTGGCCATCAGGGTGTGGGCCTTGACGGTCAGCTGCCAGGCGGCGGCCCCGAAGAAGAGCAGGCAGACGAGGCTGTTGACCGCCGAGAGAACCCGCCGGGTGCGGGCCGAAAAGGTGTTGATCAGCACGTCCACGGCGATGTGGCCCCGCTTTTTCTGGGTGTAGCCCAGGGAAAAGGCCGCCACCACGGCGCCGAAGAAGCCCATCAGTTCGAAGGTGCCGCGCACCGGCACCCACACGATGCGGAAGAAGATGTTGGCGCAGGTGATCAGGATCATGCCCACCAGGAACAGCCCGCCGATCCAGAGCAGCAGCCGGTTGAGGAAGTCGTTGATGCGGTTGAGTGTCTGCATGCGGTCTCCGGCGGGGATGCCGCCGCGGCATCCCCGCGAAGGTTCAGGTGGCGGAGGCGGTGCCCGCCCGCTCCCTACTTGGTTTCGTGTTTCTTGATGAAGGCCTGGATGTCCTTGACGATGGCCTCGGCCGGGTACCCGTCGGCTTTGGCCTTTTTGATCCACTTTTCGGTGATGGGCGCCAGGCGAGCGTCCCACTTGGCCTTTTCATCCTTGGACAGCTGGATGAACTCCACTTTCTGGGCATCCTTGGACCATGCGATGGCTTCCTTGACGTGGTTGTCCATGTAATTGCCGGTCCAGGCCGCCTGGTCGAAGGAAAGGTCGTCGAACACCTTCTTGACGTCGTCGGGCAGCTTGTTCCAGGAGTCCATGTTCATGACCACGGCGAAGGGGTAGATGACCGTGTTGGTCAGGGTGACGTACTTGCAGATCTCGGCGAACTTGAAGTCCTTCATCACCTCCAGCGAGGAGAACAGGCCCTTGACCACGCCCTTCTGCAGGGCCTCGGGCGTGGCCGACATGGGCATGCCCACCTGGTTGGCGCCCCAGGCCTTGAGGATCTGGGCGGCCCCGCCCGATGCGCGCAGGTCCACGCCCTTGATGTCGGCCAGGGTGCGGATGGGAATCTTGGACATGATGTTGGCCGGTGCGGTGGTGAACATGGTCAGCACCTTGACCTTGGCGAAGCTCTTGGGCTTGTACTTCTGGTAGAGATCCCACAGCACCAGGCTGCCCACCGTGGCGTTGGGGATCCCCAGGGGCAGACTGGTGGCGTTGGTGATCACGAAACGCCCGGGCTGGTAGGCCATGCACAGGTTGCCGATGTCGGCCTGGCCCGAGATGACGCCGTCCATCATGTTCTTGGCGCCCAGCAGGGTGCCGCCCGGAAAGGTGTTCACCTTGACCTTGCCCTTGGTGCGCTTTTCGACCTCTTTTTTCCAGCGCTCCATCTGGACGCAGGGGAAGGTGGGGGCCGGCGGGAAATTGGCGTAGCTCAACGTGATGGGGCCGGCGGTGGCCGGGGCCGGCCGGCACACGCCGATCACCGTCACGGCCAGGAAAACGGCGGCCAGGATCAGCAGAAACTGTTTTTTCATGACGCTCCTCCCTTCTTGCATGCGGTTAACGGGTTACGGGCTAGGAACAATCGTGGGGCTTTTCCGTCAGCGGATCGATGCCGCATGAGGTCTCGCCCCTCTTGCGCTTGAGGGCCGCCAGCACGCGCTCGGGCGTGATGGGCAGCTCCCGGATGCGGACCCCCACGGCGTCGTAGATGGCGTTGGCGATAGCCGGCGCCGTGGGCACGCAGCCCGGCTCGCCGATGCCCTTGGCGCCGTACGGTCCGTCGTGGTCCAGGGTTTCGATCACGGGCGCCTCGATGGGCACGGCGTCCTTGGCCGTAAGAATCTTGTAGTCCCGGAAGTTGGGGTTCATGATCTCGCCCTTTTCCAGGATGAGCTGTTCGGTCAGGGCGTAGCCGACGCCCATCATCACCCCGCCGTACACCTGCCCCTCCAGCAGCATGGGGTTGATGGCCCGGCCCACGTCGTGGGCCGCCACGTACTGGAGGATTTCCACCTTGCCGGTCTCTTCGTCCACGCGCACCCGCACGCCGTGGGTGCCGAAGGTGTAGGTCATGGAGAGGTTGCCCTTGAACTCGCGGTCCAGGTTCTCGTTGTGCGGGTCGTAGAAGTAGTCCGCCATGAGCATGGTGCCGCCGGGGCTGAAGTGCGCCTTGCGCAGCAGCTTGTCGATGGGCACCGCCTTTTCCGGGTTTTCCCGCGGAACCACCTTGCCGTCGCGCAGTTCCAGGATCTCCGGCGGCGCCTCCAGCACGCGCGATGCGATCTCCACGATCCGGTCGTGAAGCCTGGCGGCCGCCCCCAGGGCGGAGTTGCCGGCGATGAAGGTGGTGCGGCTGGCGTGGGCGCCCACGTCCCAGGGACAGACATCGGTGTCGGTGTGGATCACGTTGATGTTTTCGACGCCCAGACCCAGCTGCTCGGCCACGATCTGGGCGATGACCGTGTCGGCCCCCTGGCCCATGTCCGTGGCCCCGGTGAAGACGTCCACCTGGGCGTAGTCGTTCATCTTGATGATGGTGCCGCAGCCGTCGGACTTGTACACCCGCGCGCCGCCGCCCACGTGGATCAGCGAGGCGAAGCCCACGCCTTCGCCCTTTTGCCGGGGCGCCTGCGGGTCAATACGGCGCACGGTCTCGTCGATGCACTCGGAAAGGCCGCAGGTGGTGATGCGGAAACCCTGGGGACTGACTTCGCCGGGCCGGTTGGCGTTGATGCGCCGGAATTCCACCGGGTCGATGCCGGCCTTTTCGGCCAGCATGTCCATGGCGCTCTCGATGGCGAAGGTGGCCTGGGGGTTGCCGTAGCCGCGCATGGCCTGGGCGTAGGTGTTGTTGGTGTAGACGCAGCGGGCCCGGTAGCGCACGTTGGGCACGCGGTAGAGCGAGGTGATGGGCATCATCATGACCGAGGGCGTGGTGGCGCCCCAGGAGGTGTAGGCCCCGTTGTCCAGGATCATGGTGATGTCGCGGAAGAGCAGGCGGCCGTTTTCGTCGCAGCCCTGGGCGATGTCCATGATGGCCGGCTGGCGGGTGGAGGTGGCGATGAACTCCTCCTCGCGGTCGAAGACGATGCGCACCGGCTTGCGTGTGGCGTAGGCCAGCAGGATGGCGATGTGCTCGTAGGCGTAGGTGTCCAGCTTGCTGCCGAAGCCGCCGCCGATGACGGGCTTGATGACCCGCACGCGGCGCCCCGGCAGCCCCATGACCTTGAGCGCCGACAGGAAGTCCTTCTGGGCCAGCGAGGGGATCTGGGTGTTGCTGTAGACCGTCAGGTTGTTGGCCTGGTCGAACTGCGCGATGCAGCCGCTGGTGCTCAGGCAGCAGTGGGTCACCCAGGTGGCGTGGAAACGGTCCTCGACCACGTGGCGGGCTTCCTTGCGGGCGGCTTTGACGTCGCCGTAGTGCAGCTTCCAGGGCATCCGGAGGATGTTGGTCTTGTGCTCCTCGTGGATCAGGGGCGCGTCGGGCCCCATGGCCGTCTCGGGGTCGAACACCCCGGGCAGGGCCTCGTAGGTCACCTCGATGAGTTCCAGCGCCTCCCTGGCCGTGTCGGGGTCCACGGCCGCCACGGCGGCCACCTCATCGCGCATGGAACGCACCTTGCCGGCCTTGAGCGGCGGGTTGTCCTTGTAGACCCCCATGCGGATGGGCGGGATGTCCTCGCCGGTGAGCACGGCGCGCACGCCGGGCAGCTTTTGGGCCCGCGACACGTCGATGTTGACGATGCGGGCGTGGGGATAACGGCTGTACAGGATCTTGCCGTAGAGCATGCCCGGGATCTTGACGTCCTGGATGTATTGGGACTGCCCCGTGGCCTTCTCGACGGCGTCCAGCTTGGGGACTCTCTTGCCGACGGTGTGCAGTTCAGTCATGGGCTATTTCCCCTCGGATTTGTCGTTTGCGCTCTGCCAGGCCATGACCTTGACGTCTTCGGCCGGTCCCCTGCCCGCCGCTGCGATGGCTTCGATGATCTGTACGTAGCCGGTGCAGCGGCAGATGTTGCCGGCGATGGCCTCGCGGATGTCGTCCTCATCGGGACGGGGTGTTTCGTCCAGCAGGGCCTTGGCCGACAGGATCATGCCCGGTGAGCAGAAGCCGCACTGGATGGCGCCGTGTTCGATGAAGGCCTCCTGGATGGGGTGCAGCCTGCCGTCCGGCGAGGCCAGGCCCTCGATGGTGGTCACCTTCCGTCCCTGGGCCTCGGCCGCCAGGAAGATGCAGCTGTTGACGGCCATGCCGTCCACCAGCACGGTGCAGGCGCCGCACTCGCCGACGCCGCAGCCCTCCTTGGTGCCGGTGAGCCCCAGCTCCTCGCGCAGCAGGTGCAGCAGCGTCCAGTGGTCCTCGATCTCGACGGTGACCTCGTTGCCGTTCAGCTCAAAGCGGATCTCGTGTCTCATAGCATGCCGGCTCCTGTTTCAATTTACCGTAGCCTTTCTGTCACGGAAGAGGTGAATTTTTCTCCCACCACACACCACAGTTGTTCAATGACAGTTGTATCCTTGACGTATAACGAATAACGTAATAAAATCAAATTATGATCAAATCTTTTGCCGATGGGCGAAGCCGTCGTTTCTTTGAATCGGGCAAAACAACAAAGTTCGGCGGCCTTGATATCGAAGCTGCCGAAGAAATGCTGGCGGTCCTGGATGCCGCAACCTCATTAAGTGATATCAGTCCCCTTAAAAGTGTGCATTTGCACAAGCTTTCCGGAAATCGAAAAGGCCAATGGGCTATTTCAGTCAACGGGCCGTGGCGCATATGTTTTCGATTTGAAGACGGAAACGCTTTCGATGTTCAAATAGTCGATTACCACAAAGGATGAAACCATGAAACCAATCCATCCCGGACGTATATTGAAAAGAGAACTCCAGGCCCGCAACATCTCTGCCAATCGATTGGCATTGGCGCTGCGTGTGCCGTCGGGGCGAATCTCCCAGATCATCAACCAGAAAAGGGGTATTTCCGCGGAAACGGCGCTTCGCCTGGCTTGCTATTTTGGAAACAGCCCCCAATTCTGGATGAACCTCCAGACACGCTATGAGCTGGCGTTGGTGGAAAAGGCGAAGGGAGATCAAATCAAATCCGAAGTCACCCAGGCCGCCTGAGGCATGCCCCCAGGGCTTCGCCTGTCCGGATTATCGGTACTGAAAGCCTGTTTCCACCTGCCGCAAATCATTCGCTCCCCAGTTGTTCTTTAGCCCTCGACCGTATTCTTTCCATGCACTTGGCCCCCATGCGGCGCACCAGCACGCCCACCAGTTCGCGGCGGTACCAGGCCACGCCGCGGATGCTGTCGCGCACGCGCGCCTCCTCGGCGGCGATGCTGCCGGCCTCGGCCAGGTTCTCCTCGGTGACGGGTTTGCCCCGCAGAAAACGCTCGGCCCCGAAGGCGCGCATGGGCGTCGGCGCGGCCACGCCCAGGCCGATGCGCACCCTGGCGCAGGTGCGCATGTCTTCTTCCAGGCTCAGCAGCACGCCCACCCCCAGAAGGGGCAGTTCCATGGCCTTGCGGCGCCCGAACTTGACGTAGGCGCTGCCGGTGCGCGGCGCCAGCGGCGGCACCACGATCTCGGTGAGGATCTCGCCCTTTTCCAGCACGGTCTGCCCGGGCCCCAGGAAGAAGTGCACCAGGTCCACCGAGCGCAGCCCCTTGGTGCCGTAAATGTTGACGGTGGCGTCCAGCACGATCAGGGGGATGGCCCCGTCGGCCGACGGCACGGCGTTGACCAGGTTGCCGCCGATGGTGGCCACATTGCGCACCTGCACCGAGCCGATGTTCTTGACGGCGTCGTGCAGGACCGGGTAGCGCTGGCGCACCAGGGCCGATTTCTCGATGGCACGGTGGGTGACGAAGGCCCCGATGTAGAGTTCGCCGGTGTCGGGGTTCAACATGGGCCGGTCCTGCCCCAGGATGTGCTTCAGCGAGATCAGGACGTCGGGCTGCAGCCTGCCCTCCCGGATCTTGAGCAGCACGTCGGTGCCGCCGGCGATGTAGGCGGCACCGCCCGGGGCCTGGTGGGATTCGTGCAGGCTGATGGCCTCGTCCAGGGTTTTGGGTACCAGGTAGGTGAATGTCTTCGGCATTACCGATTTCTCCCGTTGGGTGATCGCAGCCGCCTACTGGGGCCGGTTGTCGAATATACGTTTGGACTTTCGCTCCGAGCGCGGCAGTCCGCCGTAGTCCAGCAGGTCCACCTCGCAGCTGACCATGAGTTCGCTCTTGATCTGTTTGGCGATCTGTTGCGCGATCTGCGGCCGTTTATCGGCCGGGGTGTCGGGCTGGCACTCCACGCGCACGGTCATGGCCTCGCGGCCGTCGTCGCGGCGTTCGAGCACCACCTGGTACTCGCTGCCGATGCCCTCGATGGATGACAGAATCTCGTCGATCTGTCCGGGATAGATGTTTACCGCCCGGAAGATGATCATGTCGTCGGTGCGCCCCAGGATGCGGTCGTGCATGGGCAGCACACTGCCGCAGGAGCAGGGGCGGGTGATCATGCGCGTCAGGTCCCGGGTGCGGTAGCGGATCAGCGGGGCGGCCTCCTTGGACAGGGTGGTGACCACCATCTCGCCGGGCTCTCCGTCCCTGACCGGTTCCAGGGTCTCCGGGTCCAGCAGTTCCAGGATGTAGGCGTCGGCCCAGTAGTGGATGCCCTCGTGTCGGGGGCAGTCCAGGCCCGTGCCGGGGCCGTAGAGTTCGGTCATGCCCGGGATGTCGAACATGTCCTCCAGGCCGATGAGGGTGCGGATGCGCTCGCGCATGGCGTCGCTGCTGCGCTCGGAACCGAAGATCATTTTTTTCAGTGCGATGCGTCCGCGCAGGCCGCGGCGGTCGATCTCCTCGGCCATCAGCAGGCCCATGGAGGCCGTGCAGCACATGACCGTCGACTGCAGGTCCACCAGGAAGCGGCACTGCAGGTCGATGTTGCCGGGACCCACCGGGATGGCCATGGCGCCGAATTTCTCGCAGCCCAGCTGGAAGCCGGCCCCGGCCGTCCAGATGCCGTAGCCCACGGCGATCTGCACGCGGTCCTCTTCGGTGAGGCCCGCCATCTCGTAGCAGCGCGCAAACATGTGCACCCAGTCGTCGATGTCTTTCTGCGTGTAACACAGCACCTTGCGGCGCCCGGTGGTGCCCGAAGAGGCGTGGATGCGCACCACCTGCTCGACGGGCACCGACAGCAGCGGGAAGGGGTACTCGCGGCGCAGGTCGTCGGCCTGGGTGAAGGGCAGGCGCCGGATGTCGTCCAGGGTCCGGATGTCCCCGGGTTTGACCCCGGCCTCGTCGAGTTTTTCGCGGTAGAAGGGGCTGCCCTGGTAGGCGTGGTTGACGGTCCACTGCAGGCCCTTGAGCTGGTAGGCGCGCAGTTCCTCGGTGGTTTTGAAGGGGGGCATGAAAGATTTTTTCATGGTGCTTCCTCTATGCTTGCGATTGACCCTGTCTCAGTTTCCGGGTTTGCGTCGTGTCGACCTGCAGCGTCTGCGGGTCAACGGCCACGGCGTAGTCACGACGGGCGCCCGCGACGCTGACGTAGCCGTTGCGCACGTCGGCGGCCACGGCCTCGGGATCCCGCTCCTGCGGCGGGCCGTAGCCGCCGCCGCCGGCGCTGTAGAAAGCCAGCACGTCGCCGGGTTCGCAGAAGGTCAGTCCGCTGGGGTCGGCGGGCCGGCCGTTTTTCAAAAACTGCGCCCTGGCGCCGGGCCCTCCGCCGAAGAGCCCCTCGGGCGGGTAGCGGAAGCGTCCGGCCTGGACCGCCACTGTGGTGGGGCCCTGGGGCGCCTTTTCGTCCTGCGGCACGCGGATGACCATCTTGCGACCGATGCCGCCGCGCATGCGGCCCGGGCCGCCGGAGTCGCACACCAGTTCACGCGATTCGACGATCAGGGGCGTGTCGCTCTCGAAGATCTCCACCGGGGTGTTGGCCCCGTTGGCCGGGAAGATGGCGCAGTGGTGGCCGTCCATGCGGCTGCTGGCGCCCAGGCCGCCGCCGCGGATGATCATGGTGTGCCAGGGCCGGCCGTCGTGGCGTTTGCCGTAGAAGATGTTGGTCTGGGCCGGGGTGCCGCCGCTGCCGGCGATGATGTTGTCCGGCGCGGCCGCCGACAGGGCCTTGAAGACCATCTCGGTCATGAAGTGCCCCACCTGCATGCGGGCCGCCACGGCCGCCGGGAACTTGCAGTTGACGATGCTGCCCTCGGGGGCCGTCATGCGCACCGGCCGGATGGCGCCCTCGTTGATGGGGATGTCGGGGTCGAAGGCGCTCTTGACGGCCATGAAAACGTAGGCGTAGGTGAAGTTGTAGACCACGTTGACGCCCCAGCCCACCTGGGGCGAGGTGCCGTCGAAGTCCACCAGGATCTCGTCGTCCTGGACGTTGACCGTCAGCCGGATGGTGATGTCGTCGCGCTGGCCGGCGCCCTCGATGACACCTTCGTAGGGGTAGACCCCGTTGGGGATCTTGACGATGGCGGCGCGCATGCTGCGCTCGGTGCGGCCGATGATCTCGTCGGCCAGGTCGTCCAGGCTGTCGAGTCCCTCGTCGCGCATCATCTCGATGACCTTCTGGGCGCACACGTGGTTGGCGGCCACCTGGGAGCGGATGTCGCCCACCACCTCCTCGGGCGTGCGCACGTTCCAGCGGATCAGGCGGACCACGTCCTCGTTGAGCTCTCCGGCGTCGTAGAGCTTGAGCGGCGGGATGAAGAGGCCCTCCTCGAAGACCTCGCGGTTGTCCGAGGACACGCGGCCGCCGATGTCCGAGTGGTGGAACACGCAGGCCGTGAAGGCCACCGGGCGGTCCTTGAAAAAAATGGGGCTCAGCACGCACACGTCGTTGAGGTGGCCGGCCAGCAGCCAGGGGTCGTTGACGATGAACACGTCGCCGGGCCGGTACTCCTCCAGCGGGCGCGAGCGGATGATTTTTTTCACGCCGATGGCCATGGCGCCGGCCTGGCCCGGGGTGCAGAAGGTGCCCTGCACCAGCTCCTGGCCGCGGCTGTCGGTGAACATGCAGGTGTAGTCGTGGGCGTCGCGCAGCAGGCTGGAAAAAGCCGTGCGCGCCACCGACGCGTCGGCCTCGTCCACGATGGACACCAGCCGCTGCCACAGAATCTCGAGGGTGATGGGATCGAAGGTGTTTGGCATTCAGGTTCCCCTTACGTCGTATCGTGTTGCATCTGTTTTCAGCACTCGAACCCTTTCGGTCGGGTCTCTGCGGCCATCGGCCCGGTCGGCTGCCAGGAAGGGGCGGTGCCTGTTCGCCCCGTCTCCATACCGTACCCGTCTATGAGTGCTTGTTGAAAAAATATTGATTAACCTATTGATAAATCGATCCATACAAAACCATGCTCATCCACCCGCGCGCGGGCGTCCTCGCCCAGCACGATGGTCGACTCGCGCTCCTCGATGATGGCCGGACCCGGTATCTCGGCGCCGGCGAACAGTTCCTGGCGGTCGTAGACCGTGAAGGGAATGTAGTCCTTTTCGATCAGCGAAAAGGCCGGCCGCTGTCCTTTCACGCAGTCCGACAGGTTGCCCGTGGTCTTTTCCAGGGCCGGGATGGCGAAGGGTTTGCGCGGCAGGCGGGCGCGCACCTTGAAGGTCACGAACTCCACCGCGTTTTCCGGGTAGGTGCGGCCGTAGAGCTTCTTGTAGGCCGCGTCGAAGCGGCCGCGGATCTCCTCCACCGTCCACTGGTCGAAGGGCTTGCGTTCGATGGGCAGGTCGGTCTCGGCGCCCTGGCCCACGAAGCGCATCATCAGGGTGCGTTCGAAGATGACCGCCTCACCGGTACCGCCCAGGGTGGCGGCGCCCTCTTTTTCCAGCGCCTGGAAGAGCGCCTCGATGTCGGCGAAATCGGCTTCCTCCAGGCGCACCCGGTGGCTGCGGGACATGTCGAAGGCCACCGGCGCCGTGAAGAAGCCCAGCGCCGAGCCCACCCCGGCCAGGGGCGGCACCAGGATGCGCGGGGCGCCGATCTTGCGCGCCAGGCCGTAGGCGTGCACCGGGCCGGCGCCGCCGAAGGCCGACACCGTGACCACCTTGGGGTTGCCGCCCTTTTCGGCGATGTGGGTCTTGGCGGCCGCCGCCATGGTTTCGTTGATCAGGTCGTGAATGCCGAAGGCCGCCGACAGCATGTCGGTGTTCAGCGGCCTGGCCACCCTTTCGGTGATGGCGCGCTCGGAGGCCGATTTGTCCAGGGCCATGCTGCCGCCCAGGAAGTAGGCGGGGTCCAGGTAGCCCAGCACCAGGTCGGCGTCGGTGACGGTTGGGTTTTCCCCGCCGCGGCCGTAGCAGGCCGGTCCGGGGTCGGCGCCGGCGCTCTCGGGACCCACCTGCAGGAGCCCCATTTTGCTGATCTTGGCGATGCTGCCGCCGCCGGCGCCGATCTCCATGAGGTCCACCACCGGCACCTGGATGGGCAGTCCGCTGCCCTTCTTGAAGCGCTGCACGCGGCCCACCTCGAAGGTGGACACCAGCCCGGCCACGCCCTTCTGGATGAGGCAGGACTTGGCCGTGGTGCCGCCCATGTCGAAGCAGAACATGTCCTTGAGGTCGAACAGCCTGCCGTAGTGCTGCGAGGCGATCACGGCGGCCGTGGGGCCGGACTCGATGATGCGCACCGGGAAGTTGCGGGCCGTCTGCACCGAGGTGATGCCGCCCGAGGAGAGCATGATGAACAGCGTGCCGGAAAAGCCGAGGTCCTTCAGGCGATGCTCGAGCTTTTCGAGGTAACGCGCCGTGATGGGTTTGACGTAGGCATTGGTGACGGTGGTGCTGGTGCGCTCGTACTCCCGGATCTGGGGCAGCACCTCGAAGGAGGTGGAAAGGAAAAGGTTCGGTTCGCGGGCCGCGACGATGGCCTGGATCTGCTGCTCGTGCTGCGGGTTTTCGTAGGAGTTGATCAGGCACACGGCCAGGGACTCGATGCCCTCGGCCACCAGTTCGTCGAGCACCTTTTCGACCTCGTCGGCCGCCAGCGGCGTCAGCACGCGGCCGTCG
Source organism: uncultured Desulfobacteraceae bacterium (assembly GCA_964476595.1). Taxonomy (GTDB): domain Bacteria; phylum Desulfobacterota; class Desulfobacteria; order Desulfobacterales; family JALSRD01; genus JALSRD01. Next base: position 78,857 of record CAYZCL010000146.1, on the reverse strand, counting down.
CTGGCGATGCGCTCGTCGACCTCCCTGCGCAGGCGGCGGGGCACCAGCGGCCTGGGATACTCGGCGAAGATGTCGTAGGCGTCGTAGCGGATCTCGCGGCCCAGTTCCAGCACGTCGCGGAACCCGCGGGTGGTGATCAGGCCGGTTTTGGAGCCCTTGCGCTCGATGATGGCGTTGATCACCAGGGTGGTGCCGTGGATGAGCTCGTCGACGGCGGAAAGGAACCCCGGCGCCTTTTCCAGCAGTTCACGGATGCCCTGGTCCACGGCCTCGGAAGGGTCGTCGGGCGTGGTCAGGCACTTGTTGGTCAGGATCTCGCCGGTCTCGTTGTTGACCAGCACAAAGTCGGTAAAGGTGCCGCCGATGTCACATCCCAGGCGATAGGCCCCCTTGTTCACAGTCGATACCTCCTTAAAACAGACTCGGTTCCTGCCAGCGGCCGAAGACCTCGCGAAAGACGCCGGTCATCTCACCCACCGTGGCGTAGGCCCGGCAGCATTCCACCAGGGCCGGCATCACGTTCTTCCCGTCGCGGGTCACCTGTTCGAGTGCCTTGAGCGTGCGGGCGACTTTCCGGTTGTCGCGGGTGCGCCGCAGTTCCTTCAGCGCCGCGATCTGTTTTTCGGCCCACGCCTCGTTGTAGGCGTGCAGCTCCACCTCGGGCTCGTCGCCCTCGGTGTACTTGTTGACGCCCACCTTGATGGCCTCCCTGTTCTGGATGGCCTTTTCGAACTCGTAGGCCTGGCGGGCCACTTCGCGCTGGATGGCGCCGGTGGCCACGGCCTGGATCATGCCGCCCATGGCGCGGATGCGCTCCATCTCGGCGCGGATCTTGTCTTCCATTTGCCTGGTCAGGGTCTCGATGAAATAGGACCCCGCCAGCGGATCGACGGTGTCGCGCAGCCCGATTTCGTCCATGAGCATCTCCAGGGTCCGCAGCGACAGCAGGGCCGCCCGCGGCGTGGGGATGGTGTAGGCCTCGTCGAAGGAGCACAGGGCCGTGGTCTGGGCGCCGCCCAGGGCCGCCGCCAGGGCGTAGTAGGCGCCGCGCATGATGTTGTTTTCCGGCTGCTGCTTGGTCATGCCGCTGCCGCCGCCGCCGAAGAGGCCGCGCAGGAAGAGTTTCTTCTTCTCGGTGATGCCGTACTCTTCGCGCAGCATCCTGGCCCACAGCTTGCGGGCCGCCCGGAACTTGGCCACCTGTTCCCACAGGTTGCCGTAGACGTTGAAGTTGAAGGAGAAGCGGCCCACGAAGGCGCCCGGCTCGATGCCCCGGGCGGTGACGTTCTCGATGTAGCTGCGGGCGATCTCGAAGGCGCAGGCGATCTCCTGCACCGGCGTGGCCCCGGACTCGCGGATGTGGTAGCCGCAGATGCTCACCGGGTTGCAGCGCGGCAGCTCCTTCATGGCGTACTCGATGGTGTCGCCCACCAGCCGCACGGCCGGCTCCACCGGAAAGATCCAGGCGCCGCGGCCGATCATCTCTTTCAGGATGTCGTTCTGGGGCGTGGCGCTGATGGACTCTTTCCTGTAGCCGAACTTCTCGGCCACGGCCTGGTACATGGCCAGCATGACCGAGGCGTTGGCGTTGATGGTCAGGCCCGAGCCGATGCGGTCGAAGGGAATGCCCTCGAAGGCGATCTCGAAGTCGCGCAGCGAGTCCACGGCCATGCCCACGCGGCCCACCTCGCCCTCGGCCTGGGGATCGTCGGAGTCCAGGCCCATCTGGGTGGGCAGGTCGAAGGCCACGTTGAGCCCGGTCTGGCCGTGGGCGATCATGTACCGGAAACGCTCGTTGGTCTCCCGGGGGGTGCCGAACCCCGTGTACTGGCGCGTGGTCCAGGCCCGGCTGCGGTAGCCCAGGGGGTGCAGGCTGCGCGTGAAGGGAAACTCGCCGGGATCCCCCAGGTCGGTTGCGTAGTCGAAGCCCACCGCCTCGAGATCCTGCGGACCGTAGACCGGTTTGACCCGGATGCCCGACTGGTAAATGACTTCCTTGATGGCGTCTTTCTCGTCGCGTATGTATCTGGCAACCCCCATAAAAACCTCCTGCCCGCGTGGGCCGATTTTTCCACTTTTTCCTTTAAGCCTCTGCCCCCTTGCGCCTTCACCTACACCGTTTCGGTTTCGAACAGCGCCCGGATGCCCGCCACGATTTCGGAAAAGGGCGTGCCGCCCGGAAAGACCCCCCGGGCGCCCATCTCCTCGAGCCTGGGCACGTCCTGCTTGGGAATCACGCCGCCCACCACCACGTGCACGTGCTCGAGTCCCTCTTCCTTCATGCGCGCGAACAGCTTGCGGCAGATGGTCAGGTGGCCGCCGGTCATGATGCTCAGGCCGATGACGTCCACCGCCTCCTGCATGGCCGTGGTCAGGATCTGGTCGATGCTCTGGTGCAGGCCGGAGTAGATGACCTCCATGCCGGCGTCGCGCAGGGCCAGGGCCACCACCTTGGCGCCGCGGTCGTGTCCGTCCAGGTCCGGTTTGGCAATGAGTATTCTGATTTTCTTGTCGGCCATGGTCTCAATCCTTCATGCGCTGGTTTGGCACCCTTACTCCAGTAAGGCTGTCATAAAAAAAATAGTTGAAAGTGGTCAGTTGAAAGTTCACAGCGGTGGATGGGTTTCAATTTTAAGAATAGACCGCCTTCCCTCAACGGGAAACTGTCAACTTTCAACTGGTAACTTTTTTTCACCTGGCTTCCCGGCTGCCACACCCCATGGCGGTTACCAGGTTGCAGGCATCATCCGCGTTCGTGTTTTATTGGGGCACTCCCCCGGCAACCCGTTACCAAAGGTTATCCGGAGGATGCATTTCTACCGTCCAACCGATCGAAATTATGTAAAATCGCTTTCTGTCCTCTCAGTATGTGCTCGCGCACCAGGCGCTCGGTGCCGTCGGCGTCGCGCCGGCGCATGTGTTCGATCATGCGGCGGTGGTCACGGTTGCTGGACCGCGCCAGCTCTTCATCCTCCAGGATCATGCGGCGGAAGCGGTAGATCTGGTCCCGCAGGCTGTTGATCATCTTGACCAGCCGCGGGTTGCGGCTCAGGGCGTAGAGCATGTCGTGAAAGGCGGTGTTGATCTCCACCAGCCGCGCCAGCTGACCGGCGTCCAGGCTCTGCTGGAAAGACGCGGCGATGCGCGCCAGGTCGTCCAGTTCGGAGGCCTGGTGCTTGACGGCCGCCAGGCGCGCGGCGTAGCTTTCCAGTACGGCGCGGATCTCGAAGGTCTCTTCAATGTCCCTGCGGCTCAATCCCAGCACGGTGAACCCGCCCTGGGGCCGCCGGCGGATGAAGCCCTCGCGCTCCAGCTTGTGAATGGCCTCGCGCACCGGGGTACGGCTGATCTCCAGGGCCTGGGCGATGCGGCTTTCCACCAGCCGGTCGCCGGGGGCCATCTGCCCGCTGACGATGGCCTGGCGCAGGGTCTCGAACACGTGCTCGCCCAGCGACTTGCGCGGCCCGATGGCCCTCAGCGGCCCGATAGCTTCACCCCCGGATTTTTCGATGTGCTGCTGTTCCATAATTTCCCGCCGTCGCTTCGACCCGAAAGCCCTTCCTCCCTTTCCCTCAAACTTCACCCTTCAAACTTCCTCACAACCCCGCCCAGCGGGCGATGTTGGTCTGCAGGATCTCGTGGGTGCCGCCGCCGTAGAGCAGGAAACGGTTGTCGCGGTAGTAGCGCTGGGCCGAGTATTCCATGGAGTAGCCGTAGGCCCCCAGGATGCGGGTGGCCTCGTCGGCCGCCTTGCAGGCCGCCTCGGTGGCGAAATACTTGGCCATGGAGGCCTCCTTGAGACACGAGATACCGTTGTCGATCATGCGCGTGGCGTTGTAGGTCATCAGGCGCGAGGCCTCCAGGTTGGTGACCATGTTGGCCACCTTGGCCTGGATGAGCTGGTAGCGGCTGATGGTGCGGCCGAACTGGGCGCGCTCCTGGGCATAGCGGATGGAATCGGCCAGGGCGGCGCGCTGCAGGCCCACGGCCAGCGCCGCCGTCATGGCGCGGATCTCGGCCAGGATGGACATCAGGTTGCTCAGGCCGCGGCCCTCGTCGCCCAGGCGGTGGCTTTCCGGGATCCAGACGTCCTTGAAGGCCAGTTCCGAGAGCTGCGTGGTGCGCGTGCCGATGGTCTGAAACGGCTTGCTGACCGAGACCCCCGGCGTGTCGCGGGGCACGAAGAAGAAGTTCAGCCCCCGGAATTTCTTGGCCGGGTCGGTCTGGCACAACACGGTGAAAAAATCGGCCATGGGGCCGTTGGTGACCCAGGTCTTCATGCCGTTGATGATATACCCGCCGTCGCCCTTGACGGCCGAGGTGCTCACCGCGCCCAGGTCGGAGCCGGCCTCGGGTTCGGTCAGGCAGAAGCTGGCGATCATCTCGCCGCGCATGGCGGGCAGAAAGTATTTTTCGCGCAGCTCGTCGGTGCCGAAATGAAACAGGAAGTTGGTGCCCATCAGGCACTGCATCGCGGTCACGGCCGCCAGGCTCATGAGACCGCGGGCCAGCTCCTCGCAGATGATGCAGTAGAGCGTGTTGTTGCCGCCGGCGCCGCCGCCCTTCTTGGGATAGCGGATGCCGAACACGCCCATGCGGCCCACCTGCCGGAACAGGTCCATGGGGAATTCGCCTTTCTCGTCGATTTCCTGGGCCTGGGGAATGACCTCTTCGTCGACGAAACGGGCGATGCTTTTTCGTATCAATTCCTCGGGTTTGGACCGTAACATTCAACCCTCTTCTGATGTGGTTTTGTCCGTCTCGCGGCGCAGCTGCCGGGTCATTTCCGGCACGACCTCGTGCAGGTCGCCCACGATGGACCAGTCGGCCACCTGGAAAATGGGCGCCCGCGGATCGGTGTTGACGGCGATGATGTAGCGGGCGTTCATCATGCCGGCGCGGTGCTGGATGGCGCCCGAGATGCCGCAGGCGATGTAGATTTCGGGGCGCACCGTCTTGCCGGTCTGGCCCACCTGGTTCTCGGCCGGGATCCAGCCCTCCTCGGCGGCGATGCGCGTGCCGGCCACCTCGCCGCCCATGACCTCGGCCAGTTCGCGCAGCAGGGTGAAGCCCTCGGAGCCGCCCACGCCGCGCCCCCCGGCCACGATGACCTTAGCGCGCGTGATGTCCTGGCGCTCCTTCTTCTCGCGCACCACCTCCAGTACGCGGGTGCGGATGTCCTCTTCGCGCAGCGACACGCTTTCGCGCACCACCTCGCCCCCGTGGCCGGGCATGGGATTCATCTCCATGACGCCGGGGCGCACCGTGGCCATCTGGGGCCGCGAGTAGCGGTTGGCGATGGTCGCCATGACGTTGCCGCCGAAAGCCGGCCGGGTTTGCAGCAGGATGCGCTCGTCGGGGTCGATGGAAAGGTCGGTGCAGTCCGCCGTCAGGCCCGCGCCCACGCGCCGCGCCAGCCGCGGCGCCAGGTCGCGCCCGATGTGGGAGGCGCCCAGCAGCAGGATGCCCGGCTTCCGGTCCCGGATGAGGTCGGCCATGACCCGCGCGTAGGCCGTGGTGCGGAACCGTTCCAGGGTGGGGTCTTCGGCCAGGTAGACCGTGTCGGCGCCGTGGTCGATCAGGGTTTCGGCGATGCCGGCCACGCCGTGGCCCAGCAGCACGGCGGCCACTTTCTCGCCCAGGTCGGCGGCCAGTTCGCGGGCCTTGCCCAGCAGTTCCAGGCTCACCGGGTTGAGCCGGCCGTCGCGCTGCTCGGCGAACACCCACACGTCGCGGTGGTCGCTGAAATCAGGGATCTCGCGCTCCTCGGCATCGCTGGAGATGGCGTCGTTGCGGCACACTTCCAGGCAGGCGCCGCAGGAGGTGCAGCGGTCCAGCACGCGGGCCTTGCCGTCCTGGATTTCCAGGGCGTCGTAGGGGCACACCCGCAGGCAGCGCCGGCAGCCGTCACAAAGGTCGATTTCGATCCAGATGGTCATGAATGTTTCCTGATGCTAGAAGGCACAAAGGGTCAGCGGCACAAAGGCACAAAGTAAAAGGGTTTCCATCCTACAGGCTGCAGGCCGAATCGAAGGCCTTGCAGGCGGTGGCGCCGTCGCTTTTCTTCAGGCGCGCGATGAGTTCCCGCACCACGGTTTCGGTGTCACCCTCCAGGCGCTCGCCCTGGCGCTGGAACTTGGGGGCGAAGGTCTTGATGACGTGCGTCAGGGAGCCGGACAGGCCCACCTCGCGGGTCTGCACGCCGATGTCAGCCGCGTTCCAGATCTGGATGGGGGCCTTTTCGCGGCAGGCGGCGATGAGGCGCCCCACGTCCGGGTAGCGCGGCCGGTTGATCTCGCCGATGACCGTCAGCAGGGCCGGCAGCCGGCAGGCGATGCGTTCGTAGCCGTCCTCCAGGCGGCGGCGCACGGTGATGCGGTCGTCGGCCGCCTCCTCGACGCGGCTGACGTAGGTCACCTGGGGCAGGTCCAGGAACTCGGCCACCTGGGGGCCGATCTGGGCCGTGTCGCCGTCGATGGCCTGGCGGCCGCACAGGATCAGGTCGAAATCGGCGATCTTTTCGATGGCTTTTCCCAGCGTGAAGGAGGTCGCCCAGGTGTCGGCGCCGGCGAAGGCCCGGTCGGAGAGCAGAACGGCCCTGTCGGCCCCCATGCCCAGGGCCTCGGACAGGGCGTCGATGGCCTGGGGCGGTCCCATGGAGAGCACGGTCACCCTGCCGCCCAGCGTCTCCCTGAGGCCCATGGCGGTTTCCAGGGCGTGGCGGTCGTCGGGGTTGATGATGCTCTCCAGGCCCTCGCGGATGAGGTTGCCGGTCTTGGGGTCGAGCTTGACCTCGGTGGTGTTGGGTACCTGCTTGATGAGGACGACAATGTTCATTTAAATCACGCCCTTGTCTTTGAGTTTGGAAAGTTCCGCTTCACCGTAGCCCAGCTGCCCGTAAATCTCCGCGTTGTGCTCTCCGAAGCGCGGCGGGAAGGTCATGCGCCGGTCGTTTTCCGCTAGGAACGGCGTCATGTAGGGCGGCGGGGCCATGATGATCTCGCGGCCCGTGACCGGGTCCCTGGCGGTGAGCAGGCGGCGCTTGACCAGGGGGTCCTCGATGACGTCCTCGATGCGGTTGATCTTGCTGATGGGCACCGTGATGCGGGTGAACAGGTCGATGAGCTCGGCGGTGGTGTGCTGCCGGGTAATTTCGTTGATGGCGCGGTTGAGGTTGGCCACGTCGGCGATGCGGCCGGCGTTTTTTTCATACGCGGGCTTGTCCAGGGACTTGAACATGTCCTGGGCCACCAGCGATTTCCACTGGCGGTCGTTGCCCACGGCCACGTAGACGAAGCCGTCGCGGGTCTCGTAGACCGACACCGGGCTGAAAAATTCGTGGGTGTTGCCGCGGCGGGTGACCTTCTTGCCGAAACTGGCCGTCATGGAGATGGGCACGGTCAGCCAGGAGGCCGAGGACTCGAACATGGAAAGATCGATGCGGCTGCCCTCGCCGGTGACGGCGCGGCGGTAGAGGGCCTTCATCAGCTGGCCGTAGGCGTGCTCGCTGGTGCCCATGTCCGGCAGCGGGATGCCCAGCACCATGGGCGGGCCGTCCTCTTCGCCGGTCAGTTCCATGAGACCCGAGCGCGCCTGCAGGATGGGGTCGTAGGCCGCCTCGTTGCTGTCGGGGCCGAAGCCGGTGACGCCCAGCCAGATGATGTCGGGCTTGACGGCCCTGAGGGTGTCGTAGTCGATGCCCAGCTTTTCGTAGTTGCGCGGCAGCTGGTTGGTGGCGAAGATGTCGATGTCCAGCTCGCGGATGAGCGCGTGGAAGATCTCGCGGCCCTCTTCTTCGGCCAGGTTGAGGGTCAGGGCCTTCTTGCCGGCGTTGATGTTCAGAAAGTAGGCGTTCATGCGCTCCTGGCCCAGCACGTTTTCCCCGATGAGGCGGTTGGGGTCGCCGAACTTGGGGTGCTCCAGGCGGATGACCTGCACGCCGTCCATGGCCAGTCGATAGGTGAGGTAAGGCAGAACCGTGGCTTGCTCGAGGGACAGGATCTTGATATTACGGAGCAGTTCCATGATGCAGTCACTCCCCGTTGCGGGTAAATGGTCTACGGGCTTCCGGACGGATTCGGCCGCACCGGAAGGGCGGGTCGCTGCGTCAATTCCCCCTTGACGCCGGGGATGTGTACACCGTATACAGTATACACTCTGTCACTATCTGATCGTGGTTCATTTTGTCAAGCCTTTTCACCCTTGGAGAACAGCGTGCGACTGCCTGAATTCACCTACCTGGAACCCGCCGACCTGGACGAGGCCCTGGAGATGCTCGCCGAGCACGGCGCCGACTGCCGGGTGCTGGCCGGCGGCACCGACCTGCTGGTGCGCATGAAACAGCGCCTGCTGACGCCGGCCTGCCTCATGAGCCTGAAATCCGTGGACGGCCTGGCCGGTATCCACGAAGCCGACGGGGCGCTCGAGATCGGCGCCGCCACCCCCCTGGCCGACATCACGGCATCGGAGCCGGTGCGGCGAAACTTTCCGGCGCTGGCCGAGGCCGTGGAAGCCGTGGGGGCCGTCTCCATCCAGCACTTCCGCGGCACCATCGGCGGCAACCTGTGCCAGGACAACCGCTGCCGGTTTTACAACCAGTCGGCCTTCTTTCGTTCCACCAAGCAGCTGTGCCACAAGGCCGGCGGCCAGATCTGCTACGCCCGCGAGGGCTCCGACCGCTGCCGCTCCACCTGCCAGTCGGACACCGCGCCGGCGCTCATCGCCCTGGGCGCCGAGGTGACGGTCTGCAGCCGGGACGGCCGCCGCAGCATGCCGCTCATGGAACTCTACACCGCCACCGGCGAGCACCCCCTCTCGCTGGCCGACCACGAGCTGTTGACCCAGGTGCGCATCCCGCTGCCGCAGCCCGGCGAGGGCGCCGCCTACCGGCGCCTGGCCTACCGCTCGGCCATCGAGTACCCGGTGGTCTGCGCCGGGGCCTGGGTGCGCGTGGAAAAGCGGAAGGTCGCCGACGCGCGCATCGTGGTGGGGGCCATCGCCAGCGGCCCGTTGCACATCACCGGCGCCGCCGAACACCTGGTGGGCCGCCGGGCGGAGGACCGCGCGGCGCTGGAGAAGACCGCCAACTCGGCCGCCGATGCGGCCGCCGCCTTTGCCGTCGACAACGTTCACGGCTCCACCGAGTACCGCATGAAAATGGCCGCCGTGATGACCGCGCGGGCCCTGCAAGAGGCCCTCGACCGTGCGGCCGAACGAGGTTCCAATGGATAGAATCCCCATTCAAATCAACGTCAACGAAGAAGAGCATCAACTGCTGGTCGAACCCCGCACGACCCTGCTGGAGCTGCTGCGCGAGCAGCTTTACCTCACCGGCGCCAAGGAGGGCTGCGGCGAGGGCATCTGCGGTTCCTGCACCGTGCTGCTGGACGACAAGCCCGTGCGCGCCTGCCTGACCCTGGCGGTGGAGGCCGCCGGCCGCCGCGTGACCACCGTGGAGGGACTCTCCGACGGGGAAACCCTGGACCCCCTGCAGCAGGCCTTCATCGACCACGGGGCCGTGCAGTGCGGGTTCTGCACGCCGGGCATGCTGATGGCGGCCCGGGCGCTGCTGCTCGCGGAGCCGCATCCGGACGAGAAGCAGATCGCCCGCGCCCTTTCGGGCAACATCTGCCGCTGCACGGGCTACACCAAGATCGTCGAGGCCGTGGCCGCGGCGGCCCGGAACAACGGGGACAGGAGGTGAGCGGCATGTCGGATTACAGCTTCGTCGGAAAGAAGATGCCGCGGGTGGACTCGCGCGCCAAGGTCACCGGCCAGGCCGCCTTTACCGCGGACCTGCACCTGCCGCGCATGCTGGTGGGCAAGATCCTGCGCAGCCCGCTGCCCCACGCCCGCATCGTGCACATCGACACCAGCCGCGCCAAACGCCTGCCGGGCGTCAAGGCCGTGGTCACGGGCCACGACACGCTGCAGCGCAAGTGGGGTGTTTTTCGCTACACCCTGGACCAGATGTTCCTGCCCACCGACAAGGTGCGCTACATCGGCGAGGACGTGGCCGGCGTGGCGGCCGTGGACGAGGACACGGCCATGGAGGCCCTCTCGCTCATCCGCGTGGAGTACGAGGAACTGCCGGCGGTCTTCGACCCCATGGAGGCCATCCTTCCCGACGCGCCGCTGATCCACGAGGACTTTCCCCAGAACATCAACATCCACGTGCCCATCAGCGTGGGCGACGTGGACAAGGGCTTCAAGGAGTCCTACTACGTGCGCGAGGACACCTTCACGGCCGCCGAGGACTCCTACTTCCAGGCCGAACCCTACGCCGTGGTGGCCAACTTCGACATGGCCGGCAACCTGGAGATGTGGATGCCCAACGCCGGGCCGCACATGAAGGCCAAGCCGCTCTCCAACGCCCTGGGCATTCCGCTGAACAAGGTGCGCGTGCGCAAGATCACCATCGGCGGCGCCTTCGGCGGACGCTCGGAGATCGCGCCGGGGGACTTCGTCTGCGCGCTGCTGTCCCAGAAGACCCGCCGGCCGGTGAAGATCGTCTACACGCGCGAGGAGAACTCCATCGCCACGCGCCAGGGCCACGCCATGATCACCACCATCAAGACCGGCGTGGACCGCCGCGGCCGGGTCATCGCCCGCGACATCACCTGCTACATGGACGGCGGCGCTTACTCGAGCACGGGCCCCATCGCCACCAGCGTGCCTTTCCTGTGCATGGAGCAGGCCTACAAGATGGAACACGTGCGCTACAACGGCTACCGCATCTACACCAACAAGCCCATCCGCGGTATGATCCGCATCCACGGCCGGGGCTTCGCCTGCGGCGTGGACATCCAGCTGGACCGCATCGCCGAACACCTGGGCATCGATCCCGTCGAGATGCGCCTGATCAACGCCCGCGAGGCCGGCGAGTACACCAACACCAAATCCTATGTGGCCAGCTGCGCCATGAAGGAGACCATCGAAAAGGCCGCCGCCAGGGCCGGCTGGAAGGACAAGTACGGCAAGCTGCCGCCGTACCGCGGCATCGGCATCGGCTGCAACTCGGTGCAGACCGGCTTTCCCATGGGTATCCGCGGCGGCTCCCAGGCCTTCATCAAGTTCAACGAGGACGGGGGCGTGACGGTCATCTCGGGCGTGGTGGACAACGGCCAGGGCAACGACCACATGCTGGTGCAGATCGCGGCCGAGGAACTGGGCATTCACCCCGACGACGTGCAGCTGATCACCGCCGACACCGAGGTGACGCCCTCGGACCCCGGGGCCTACTCCCAGGTGTCGACCTTCATCGGCGGCCAGGCCGTCAAGAACGCCGCCGCCGACGCCCGCGAAAAGCTCTTCGCCGTGGCCGCCGACGTGCTCGAGTGCCGCGTGGACGACCTGGTGGCCAAAGACCGCATGATCTTCGTCAAGGGCAGCCCCGAGGCGGGCATCCCGGTCAAGAAGGTGGTGCGCATCAGCCTGTCGCGCGGCAAGAGCATCAGCGGCGAGGGCGAGTACTGGCCCAAGGTGGACCCCAAGCGCGAGTGGGTCAAGAACCCCTTCGGCCAGATGTGCGGCGCTTTCTCCTTCGGCACCACCATCGCCGAGGTGGAGGTGGACCCCGAGACCGGCAAGGTCAGGGTGCTGGAGGTGACCGCCGCCCAGGACGTGGGGTTTGCCATCAACCCGCTGGTGCTCGAGGGCCAGTTCCAGGGCTCGGTGGCCATGGGCGGCCAGGGCGGCATGCTCACCGAGTACCACACCTGGCACGAGGGCCGCACCCTCAACCCCACGCAGCTGGACTACGGCGTGCCCCTGGCCTGCGACATGCCCAGGATCAACACCATCATCGTGGAGTCTCACGACCCGGACGGCCCTTACGGCGCCAAGGAGGCCGGCATGTCCATCGCCATGTCCGCCGCCCAGGCGTACAGCGCGGCCATCAGCAACGCTATCGGAGTCTACATGGAGGATTTCCCCATCACGCCCGACAAGATCCTGGCGGCCATCCGGAAAAAACGTCAGCGCGGATAATCTCTCTTGTCCCTCGAAGTACCCCGTTTTCAGAAAAAGATCCTCGTCTTCCTGGCCGGCGGCGCCGTCCTGTCGGCGGCCGTACTCGCCGTGCTGGTGATTTTCGGGGTATCCGTGAACCTGGATTTCGCGGTTTCCCGGATGGAAGCCGCCGCCAGCCGCTTGGCCGGTCGGAAGGTGACCATCGGCGGACCGGTGCGCCTGCAGCCGGGCCTGCACCCCACCCTGGAGATCCGGCACGTCGGCGTGGCCGACCCCGACGGCTGGGGACCGGGGGAACTCCTGCGGGTCCGCAAGGCGCTGGCCCAGGTTCAGCTGGTCCCGCTTCTGCGCGGCCGAATCCGGTTCGACCGGGTCGTGCTGGACGGTGCGGCCCTGGACCTGCGGGTGCGGCGGGACGGCCGGGTCAACTGGCGCTTCCAGGGGGTCTCTTCCGCAGAACAGGCGCCGCCGCGGATCCCGGACCTGGGGGACATCGTCCTGCGCGATATCGACGTGCGCTACCGCGACCGGTTGCGGGGCGTCGCGTATGCAGTTCGGGTCGACGAACTGTCCGGCCGGGCCGGCGTGAAGCGAAAACTGCAGCTTTCGTCCCGCGGCGTCTTTCGAGGCCAGCCCTGGCGCCTGAAGGTCTCGGGAGACGACCTGGACCGTATGCTGGCGTCCGGAAAACCCTGGCCCGTGGACCTGTCGCTGGAGGCGGCCTCGGCGCGGCTGACGCTCACCGGCCGCCTGGCCTGGAAAAAGGCGCCGCGGGTGGACGTGGCCGTGCACGTTTCCGGCAGACGCCTGGCGGCCCCGGCTGCGCTGGTCGGCGTGAAGCTTCCGCCCGTGGGAGCCTTCGATCTTTCCGGCCGCCTGCGGACCGGCGCCGACGGTGTCCGCCTGTCGCAACTGACCGGCACCCTCGGACAAACCTCCCTGGGCGGCGACCTGGTGCTGGCCCTGTCGGCCGATCGGCCGGTGCTGCGCGGAACGCTCTCCTTCGACAGGCTGGATCTCGCCCCGCTGTACGCCGCAGCCGGCGGCGGCCGGGAGACGCCCCCCCCGGCCGGCGGCCGGGCACGGCTTCCGGTGGGGGTCCTCCGCCGGCTGGAAGTCGACCTGAAACTCACGGCCCGGGACATCACGGGCCTTCCCGGCCGGTGGCGGGACGCGGCCCTGCATCTGGCCCTGCGCGACGGGCGGCTCGAGGCGCCCCTGGCGCTGGCGCCGGCGGGCGTCGCCGTCGCGGGCCGTCTCAGCGCGGCTGCCGAGGGGGAGAGCCTCGTGGTCGGCCTGAAACTGCACGCGGATAAGGCGGACGTCCGGCAGGTTCTCACGGCGATGACCGGCAGGGATCCGGGACTGGCGGGAACCCTGGAGGCCGTGACCCTGACCGCCACGGCCCGCGGCGACACGCTGCGCGGCCTGGTCGAGGGGTTGGACGTGCGCCTCGCGGCCGCCCCCCTGCGGCTCAAGGCGGTCGGCCGGGCCCGGCCGGTCATTGTCTTGCGCCGCTTTTCCCTCACCCGCAGGGCCGGCCGGGGGTTGGACGTGCGGGTTGCCGGTAGCCTGTCGGGCGAGAAATTCGACCTGCACCTGACCACCGCGAACCCGGTGCGGTACCTGGACGGGCGGCCGCTTGCGGTCGACGTCCGGTTCCGGGGCGGGGGCGCCGGGGTGCGCCTGGACGGGTTCTGCGACCCGCGCCCCGGTCGGGACCGGCTGCGGTTCAAAGTGGCCGTCGAAGGCCGGCGGGTGGGAGACCTGACCGCCTGGACGGGGTTGTCCCCCAAGGCGACCGTCGCCTACCACGCGGCCGGCACGCTGCGTTACGGAGACGACCGCCTGCGCCTGGACCTGGGGACCCTCCGGCTGGGCCGCATCCGGGCCGCCGGGCGGCTGGACTACCGCGCGCTGCGATCCGACCGCCGGGTGTTCGACATCCGCCTGAACGCGGAGACACTGGATTTCAGGGAACTCCGGGAGTTGGCGGCCGTCATCACCGCGGCGCCCCCCAAGGCCGCCCGGGAGACACCCGCGCCGGTCAAATTTGCATGGGACAGGACGGTTCTGCCCGACCATTTCCGGTTCCTCAACGGTGAGATTCACATCGCCGCCGGGGCCGTTACCCTGGCCGCCTCGCGCATTACGGACGTGGCCTTCGACATCCTCTTGCGCGACGGCAAAATGGCGGCTTCGCCTTTCCGGGCCACCCTGGGTGACGAGACCTTCCGGGGCCGCGTGGCCCTGGATTTCGACAACGAGGTCCCCTCGATCCGTTTCTCCCTGGATGCAGAACGGGTGGACGTGGGCGAACTGTTGCGGCAGTTCGGGATCGCAACCCCGGTGGACGTCAAGGCCGCCCGGCTGGGGATGGTCTTTGCGCTCAGAGGCCGGCACGCCATCGACATCATGAAGATGAGCGAATTGACGGTCCGCATCGAGAACGGCACATGGAAGGTGTCGCACCTGGGCGGATGGGGGGAGACCGTCATTCACCTCAGCCAGGCCTCCTACACCACGGCGCCGGGCAAGACGGCGGTGCTCAAGGCCAGGGGCCGTATCGGTGAACTGCCCGTCTACATCCACATGCGCGAAGACGGCATGTTCACCCACAACGTCTCCAGGCCTTTCAAACTCACGCTGGCGGCCCGGCTGGGAGAGACGAATGTGCGGATGGCGGCCCGGCTGACGCTGGAGAAGATCATCCAGAGCGATTTCGGCCTGCAGCTGTCCGTCAGCGGCGACCGCCTGGACCGCCTCAACGACCTGTTCGGTTTGCGTCTTCCCCCCTGGGGCCCATACGAGGTCAGCGGCTACTACCACGAGACCGGCACCACTGCCGCCATCGAAAACATGCATGTGCGGGTGGGCAAAAGCCGGCTGCAGGGAAAAATCGTCACGAAGATTCTCAAAACCCGGGACGGCAAAATCGCCTGGCCCGTGCGCGTGGACGCGGGGTTCACGGCCGACAGCATCCGGCTCGACGATTTCAAACTCCGGGGCTGGTCCCTGCTCCAGGACACCTTCCCCGGTACCGGCGCCGGGCCGGGAAAAACCGGCGAGGGCGGCGCCGAAACCGCGGCGGCCCCCCGGCAGGGCGAAGGCGGCACCGTGACCAGGCTCAGGAGCCTGCTGAGCCCGGAGATCGCCCGGAAGGCCAACGGGCGCCTGACCGTGAAAGTCCGGGAGGTGCTGTCGGGCGCGGACAGGCTGGGCAGCGGGTCGCTGATGGTGCGCCTCCGCGACGGGCGCTACACGGTGGACCCGCTGCGCATCGACATCCCCGGCGGCCTGGTGGAGATCACCGGGGCCGTGGCGGTCACCGATGCGGAAACGAGTGCCGAGATCGGGGTGCAGATCGATCGCTTGGATTACGGCGTGCTGGCCCGTCACATCGATCCGCACAGCGACATGAAGGGGTGGCTCTACCTGGATGTGTCCCTCGCGTCGCGGGCCAAGAACCCGGCCGACCTGATCCGGCACGCCAGCGGGCACTTCAACTTCGGGGTCGCCCCGCAGAAACTCGAAACGGGCGTTTTCGACCTGTGGGCCGCCAGCCTGGTGACCGCTGTCTTGCCGATTCTGACCCGGGGGAAGAAATCGAAAGTCAACTGCCTGGTGGCCCGCTTCGACATGCAGGACGGGATCATGAAACCCGACATGATCATGGTGGACACCACCAAGGTGCGGGTCACGGGCAGGGGCAGGATCGATTTCCGCAAGCGCAACATCCACATCCGGCTGGTGCCCCACCCCAAGAAGCCCCAGTTCTTCAACCTGGCCACGCCCCTGGAAATTAACGGGCCTTTTACCGATTTCAATGTGGACATCAAGACCGGCGACATCCTGGGAACCGCCGTGCGGTTCATTACCAGCGCCATCACCGTTCCGTTCCAGTGGCTGATCTACAACAAACTGCCGGCCGACGGAAAGAGGGCCTGTGCGGAGGCGTTCGGGCTGACGTCGGGCAATTGAAAGGCGCCGGGCGGCGTCCCGCTGCAAAGCGGATTGAATATCAGACCAGGCGGTGGCGGGTGGCCATGGCCGCCATGCCGGCGGCGGCGCAGAAAAGGGCCGCCACCGCGGCAAAGACGGACAGCATCGAAAAACCGGAAAGCAGGTGGGAGCCCAGCCCCACCAGGGAACTGCCGATGGCCGAGGCGCCCAGCAGCGACGCCCCCTGCAGGGATGCCGTGATCCCGCTGGTGGCGCGAAAGGCGGTCAGCGAGGACTTCATCCCGATGGGCGAGAGCATGCCGAAGACGGCGGCGAACAGGGCCGTGAAAACCAGAAAGAACGCCAGCCCCCCGATGACCCCGGCCCCCAGTGCGGCGAACAGGGCGGCCACCGCCAGTGCCGCCGCCGCCCCCGTGCGGTAGACCGAAGCTGCATCGGCGCGTT
Organism: uncultured Desulfobacteraceae bacterium; assembly: GCA_964476595.1. Classification (GTDB taxonomy): domain Bacteria; phylum Desulfobacterota; class Desulfobacteria; order Desulfobacterales; family JALSRD01; genus JALSRD01. Next base: position 62,480 of record CAYZCL010000146.1, on the reverse strand, counting down.
TGAGCAGGCGCGCTCCCGCCGCGCGTCCGGCAAAAATGCCGATGACGATCACCAGGTTGCTGAGGCCGAACTCGGGGGGGCTCAGTCCGTACCCGTTCATCACGATGTAGGGCGCCGCCGCCAGAAAAGCGCCCTGGATCGCGAAGCACAGGATCACCGGGAGCAGCACCAGGGCGAAGTCGGGGGAGGCCAGGATGGTGCCGGCGGTCACCACGGTGCGGCGCACACCCAGCGGGGTGCGTTCGGTTTGGGGGTGGGTTTCCCCCACGGCCAAAAGGGACGCCAGCAACGCCGCCGATGTGAAGATCGCCACGAACCAGAAGTTGGCCTGCCAGCCGAAAAACTGGGTCAGGACACCGCCGATCAGGGGCGCGGCCACCAGGAATAGCCCCCCCAGCACCGCCAGCCACCCCATCAGCGCCACGACGCGTTCGTCGGAACAGGCGTCACGCGTCATGGCCATCAGGGTGCCCGGGATCATGCTGGCCCCGAAGGCCTGTACCACACGGCCGAGCAGCAGCATCTCAAAGGTGCGGCTCCGGGCGCACAGAACCGAACCGCCGATGAAAAAAAGCATCCCGCCGGTCAGCACGCGCTTGCGCCCGTAGGCGTCCGAAAGGGCCCCGGCCACCAGGATGAAGAGGGCGAAGACGACGAAGTACAGGGTCAGGGTGTGGCTCATCTGCGCATCGCTGATCACCAGCTGCCGGCCGATGACCGGCAGTGCCGGCAGGTAGATCGATGCCCCGACGCGCACGATGGAGCCGATCAGCAGCACGATGGCGCCGAAACGGAATGTGTCGCCGATATATCGCGTCGCTTTACCCGGCACTGGTCACCGCCTCGAACCGTTCCAGGGGAACCGCCTCGTAGACCAGCGGCAGCTTGACCTGCGCCCGGCTTTGCCCGTTTCGGGTGCGTTCGGTGTAGAGCGATTCGCGCCAGCCCGGCCGCATCAGGCTCACGGCCGCCGGCTGCAGCAGGTTCTGGCCGCGGAAAATGGGGTAGATCAGGGTGTCCTGATTCAGCGCCTGCTCGATCGCTTCGGCATAGGCCCGTGCCGAAACGCCGGCATCCGCGGGCAGCTCCGGGAGTTCCAGGCAGAAGTGATAACGTTTGGCCCGCCCGTCGCCCACCACGCACCAGTGCACCAGCGGGTCGCCGACGGCCGAGGCCACGATGGGGATCAGCGTGCTGGCCGCCACCTTCTCGCCGCAGATGTTGAGTACGTCGCCCGCCTTGCGTTCGAAAACGATGTGCGGGGTGGTTCCGGTGAAGCCCGCGACGCGGACGATGTCGTGCATGCCGTAGCGGTAGAGTCCCGAATAACTCGTGACGTAGAGCTCGTAGCGCCCACCGGCCTTGAGCTCGTGTGCGCGCAGCATGCCGTCCCCGCTGTCGAGGGGCTTGAACTCGTAGAAAGCGGCGTGGATCGCCAGCGGCCCCGCCGGTTCGGACGGCGCCAGGGGGATGTTGAACTTTCCCTCTGTGGCCCCGTATCCGACATCAAAGAAGATCGTCGTCCGGTCGAACCACCCGCGGAGCGGATCGACATAACGCCCCACCGATCCCGACAGCCAGCAAGCGATCACCCGGCACTCCGGCCAGTAGGCCCGCGGGGTGAAACGCCCCTCGCGCGCGTACGCCTGCCGCAGCGTCTCGGCCCTTGCGGGGTTGGGGGCGCACTTCGCCAGCAGCGATGCGCGCGTCGCTTCCGGGAGCCGCCGCGCACAGGAGAGCGAGCCGCTTTCGATGTCGTCGATGATGCGTTCGGCTTCCGCCTCGGCCCGCCGGCAAAGCTGCTCGATCCGTCCCGCGTTGTTGCCGAAGATGCCCCGCACGTCCTGCTCGAGGGCAAAGCGCATGATGAGATAGTCAAGGGAATCGCTGTAGCCCACGTCCAGGATTTCGATCGGAAAGGCCAGCCGAGCGCGCACCGACTCCGGGGCCGTTGCCAGCGTGACCCCCGAGGCGCTGCCGTAGGGGATCCCGGCACGGGTGTATCCCTCGATGGCGTTGTTGACCAGCGGCAGCATCTTGCCCTGCATCACCGCAGGCGCGTGCCGGGCGATGGCTTCCAGGCGCAGTCGCGTGGTGATCGATTTGGCTTGCCGGCCCGCCGCCGACTCGGGGATGATCTTGACCGCGCCGGTCGTGCCGCTGGTGCAGATAAAATAGTCCGGCACACCGGCAAACAACTGGTCGGCGTCCCCGTCGGCAAGGCTTTGCGCATACCCCTCGTGATCGCTCCAGTCAAGGGGGGGAACGGCGGTGCTGAAGGTCCGGTAGCCGTCGATGGCGTCGAAGCCGAAACGGCGACCGATGGCGCTGCCGCCGGCCCGCCGCAGGATGTCGGTCAGGACCTCGTGCTGGACCGTCTCACAATCCCCGCACAACGCCAGGAAGCGGTCCAGGTGGTCGGGTGCGTGGCGGATCATACCACGACCCCCATTGTTTCGTAGGCGTGGCGCATGTAATCCCTGAGCTTGCGGGCGCGCGCATCGCTCAGCGCAATGGCGTCGAAATCGAAGCGCTGTCCCTGCAGCGCCGTGTACAGCAATTCCCATTTTTTCATGGTCCGGATCATGATGCCGCTGAAAAAGAAGTCGCGTTTGCGCAGCGAAGATTCCAGTGACGGCGGCAGGGGTCTGTCGGCCGGCAGACGCAGGTGGATGGTGATATATCCGTCGGCATCCAATTCCCGCATCAGGTATTGCAGCCGTGTAAACCAGTCCCCGCCGATGTCCTCGAAGACGATCGCGGCGCTGCGTTCCGCCTCCTGGCGGTTCAGTTTCACCCGGGAAACCGCCCGGTCGGGCTGGCAGGTCTCGCTGCTGAGGTGCAGGGTCTTGAAACCTTCGATCAGGGGGCCCGCGATGGCGTGGTGAGGAGAGGGCAGGTGGATCACCGCGGGGTTTACTCCATCGGGGGCCGCCAGCGCGTAAAGCAGGCTTTCGCGGGGTCTGTTGCAGGTGTTGATGCCGACAAAATCGGACTGGTCATGTACCGAGAGCCTGAGGGCCAGTGGAGTGAAACCAAAGGCATGGGCCAGTTTCTGGGAGCGGGTATGGGCCGTGACCATGTTTGCGAAAGCGATCCGCAACCCGCTTTCGCCATTTTGCAGGTGCCGGATCTGCATGCGCGACACGCGCAGCAGCGCGCGGTTCTTGCGGTACTCGGGCCGACTCATCAGCATCCCCGCTTCGGCGATTTCCGGGCAGGATGGAGAACGCAGGAAGGACGAATTGATCACCACCTCCCCCTTGTCGTTTTTGGCCACGAAAGCGATCACGCTGCCCTCGGCGATGGCCTCCTGCAGGATCTCCCGGTAATAAAAGATCGTTTTGGCATAAGAGTAGCGGTAGGTAAGGTAGGTGAGCTTGACGATGTCGTAGGCGTCGGAAGGCGTCCCGAGGCCCACCTGGAGTTTTTCCCCGGCATGGGCTTCGGGGTCGGATCCGCCGGGCGGCCCCTGCCGCCAGGGCGAGCGGAAATCGGCCAGTTGCTTGCGGAAGAGAAATACCCAGCCGTCGCGGCCCTCGTTCTTGAGATGGAACGCATCGGTCAGGCTCTCGAGGAGGAAAAACGGCAGCCCCTCCACGCATTTTTCAGGATCTTGTCGGTCGTAAACGGGCAGGTTCTCCTCGTCGACCGGGATGCCGCGATTGCGAAAACGGAAGAGCAGGCCCTTTTCCTGCGGTTCGCATTCGATGGCGAAAAGCTCGGTGGGGTCGGGCTGGAAAGCGTTGAGTATGAAGGACGCCGCCTCTTCGGCGGCCAACTCGAGGTGCTGGGCTTCGGTTTTATTCGCACCGAAGAAGCGCCCCGTCTGGCGGACGAAATCCTGGATGACGGGAATCGCCCGAAGGTCGTGGAAGGTCGTGAGTCGCGATATCACCAACCTGCTCCTTTCTCCTGTGCGTGGGGGCTGTTGAAAACCGGGTTGAACGGTCGGGAACTGGTGACGATTATCGGCGAAAACACCGCCGTGCTTGAAGATTTGACGAAAGCGGCGTCGAACCGCGGTGCGACGGCGAAAAGCGGCCCGGTTTTCGGGACGGTCGGCGCGACCGCCTGCGGGAGGCGCCCCTTCCGGGGGGGTCATTGCGGCCGGACGGCGAACAGGGTGGCCGGAAAACACTGCCGCCAGCGCCGGAGTACCCGCCAGCCGGCTTTGCGCAAAGCCGGATCGTCGGGCCCCAGCAGCAGCAGATAGGCGGGGGTACCGGCACGGGGTGAAAGGGCCGCCTGCGGGCTGCAGCGCGGGGTTGCCCGCTTCCGGCGGATCAGGAATGGATAGAGATGCGACGGGTTGTCAAAGACGATCGTCAGGGGACGGTCCGGCCGGACGCGGTCGAGAATATCCTGCAGGCGCCGGTCGCCGAAGACCCGGCGGGCCTCGCCGTTCAGGAATTGGCCGTGCCACCAGCGCTGCCAGGTGCTTCGGCGGACGGACAGCCGGGTTTCGCGGCGAAAGGCCGACACGTCGCCGGAGAGCAGAGACACGGCGGCCCGTTTGAGGGGACCCGGGCCCAGTACCGGCTTGGTGCTGTTGAACAGGGCCGTGTAGCACAGCAGTCCCAGGCAGAGGGCCTGGAAGACGTGCCGCCGTGTGGAGGACAGCCGCCAGGGCGGCAGCATGAAAGCCACCAGGAACCCGCCGCAGGCCATCAGGGCCGTGAAAAAGCGCACGTTCAGCGGCGTCCAGGCCGGTATCAGGGCGATGAGGTAGAGTTCCGCGATCAGGGCCACAGCCGTGGCCCTGAGCCGCCGCGGGCCGCGCAAGGCGGCGTAGAGCATGGCCGGCCACACCAGCAGGAAGGCCAGCGGGCCGAACCAGGCCGTGGTTTCGTGCAGGCCCGGCCGGATCTGGAAAGGCGCGGCGGCCCCGGCGGCGTCCAGCAGCGGCGCCAGCAGGTGCGCGTAGATTCCCTCCAGCCAGGCGGAAGGCGCCGAGCCGGTGACGGCCCGGATCAGCCGGTCAAGGGGTACCGTGAAGTCGAGGCTCTCGAGCAGGTAGCGGCACAGGTTGGCCAGCATTCCCTTGAGGTTGTCGGTGTTCTGGACGAAGCCGGGAACCGCCAGGGCCGCGCACCGGCCGGCGGTCGTGGTGTACAGCAGCCGCCACGTCTGGGAGAAAACGACGGCCGGCACCAGGGCCGCGGCGGCCCACAGGCGGTGGGACGAGAGCATGGCCCACCACGTGACGGCGCCGTGGCGGCGGAAGACCAGCACGGCCGCCAGGGCCGTCAGAATGGCGGAAAGGGCCACGTAGAAGCTCTCGCTGGAGATGCCGAACAGCAGGCTGAGCACCAGCAGCAGCAGGTCCCCGAAGTTGGGTTGCTCGACCACGCGGTACATGACCAACAGGCTGAAGACCGAGGCCGCCGCCGAAACCAGTTCACTGCCGGGCGCCGTGGCCAGCAGCACGAAACGCGGCAGGCTCATGACCATCACCGCCACGGTGATGGCGGTGGCCGGCCAAGCGTAGCGGCGGGCCAGGGCGTAGGTGCACAGGACGATGGCCAGGTACGCCAGGAAGGAGAAGATCCCCAGGCCCAGCTCGGTGTTGCAGCGCAGGAAGTGGTGCACCAGCACCAAGCTGTTGAGGGGGTAGTGGAAAGCGCCGTTGGTGCGGACCAGTTCCGCGAAATAGCCGCTCTGGTGCTCGCACAGCAGGATGCGCGAGAGGTTGGGCCAGTGCACGGCGGTGGGCGGGATCAGCACGGCCTGGAGGGCCAGGTAGCCGGCCGCAAGGGCCGACCCGCCGCAGAGCCAGCGGTGAGACCGGAAAATGCGGCCCACGGCCGCGACGGCCTCGGCGAGGAAGGCGCGCCGCCGGATGCAGGCATACAGCGCCAGGGCGTTCCACGGCAGTTCCGCGGCCGGGGAGAGCCACGGCCGCCCGGCGATGAAGGCCAGCTGGAACAGCAGCGAGAGGCCCATCAGGGTGGTCATGACGGCGTAGGCCGCCGCTTCCGCCAGGGTGTTGCCCCGGTGGCGAAAGACGGTGTAGGCGCCGGTCACCAGGAGCCCGAGTTCCGCCAGGGCGAGGGCGGCGCAGCCTATGTTCGGAGCCGTTGGATTCACTGTCGGTGGACGTTGCCGGCGCCGTCAGGCTTCCGGTTCGGAGTTCGGGGTACCGGCGGGCTTGCGGGACGGCGGGGCCTGCGCCCCTTCTTCTTCCTCGGCCCCGGCCTTCAGGTGGTCCACGACTTCCTGCATGAAGTCGCGCATTGCCGTGGCCAGTCGGCGGCACTCGTCGCAGTAGATCCTGCGGATGAGTTTGCCGTGGACGTCGTTCTGGTGCCAGTACCATGCGGGGTAGGGTGAACCCTGGCAGAATTTTTTCCCGGTGTACCGGGCGATGGGGCAGCCGGTGCACATCAGAACGTAGTAGATGCGGCAGGGGGGACAGTCCAGCACGCCCCCGTCGCTGCTCTTGCCCGCGAGGATGCGGTTCCACTTCTCCACCGACGACTGCATGATCTTGACCTTGTTAAGCATCTGGGCCTCCAAGGGTTTTCCACAAACGGCCGTGGACGTGGGTGACGCGGTGCACGGCGTAGGCGATGCGCCTGGTCGAGGCCCGCGCCATGGCCTGCCGCGGATCGTGGCGGGTCAGGTCCGCCAGTTCCATCAGTACCGCCTTTACGGATTCGGCCAGGACGGCCGTGTTGTAGCCGCCCTCGAGGGTGAACACCAGCCGGCCGCCGCAGCAGTCCCGGGCCGTCTCCATGAGACTGCGGGTCAGGGCGGCGTATCCCGCCGCGGTCATGGTCATGCCGCCCAGGGGGTCGTCGCGGTGGGTGTCGAAACCGGCGGAAACCAGGATCAGGTCCGGTCCATAGGCCGTGGCCAGCGGGCGCAGCAGCCTCTCGAACAGGGCCGCGTACTCGGCGTCCCCGTAGCCGCCGGGCAGGGGGATGTTCACGGTATAGCCCTCGCCGCGGCCGCGGCCGGTTTCGGTGAACAGGCCCGTGCCCGGAAAGATCCGGCCCTGGTGGGTGGAAAAGTACAGGACGCCGTCGTCGTTTTCGAAGAGGTGCTGCGTGCCGTTGCCGTGGTGCAGGTCCCAGTCCACGATCAGTACCCGCGCCAGCCCCAGCCGGCGGCGGGCGAAGGCGGCGGCCAGCGCCGCGTTGTTGAACAGGCAATAGCCCATGGCGCGGCTCTTTTCGGCGTGGTGCCCCGGTGGCCGCGTCAGGGCGAAGGCGGCGTCCAGCCGCCCCCCGACCACCTGTGAGACAGCCTCCAGCAGCCCGCCCGCGGCCTGCAGGGCGGCCTCGCAGGAATCGGCCGAAGTGAAGGTGTCGCGTGTCAGGGCGCAGGCTTCACGACCGGCCGTGGCGCGGATTTTTTCCAGGTGGTGCGCGGCGTGCACCCACAGGATCTCTTCACGCTCCGCCCGGCGTGGTGCGATGGGGGTGAAACGCCCGCCCATGTCTTCGCGGTCCAGCATGGCATAGATCGATTTCAGGCGCCCGGGGCTCTCGGGATGCCCGTCGGGAGGCCGGTGGCGCAGGAAAAGCACGTCTCTGACGATGCCCACCTTGTTCATGGCCCGGCCCTCTCCACGGGTTCTTCGGGCACCACCAGCACCGCGCAGGGCGCGTTGCGCAGAACGGTTTCGGTGGTGGACCCCAGCAGCAGTTTGCCCAGCTTGCCGTGGCGGCGCGCCCCCACCACCACCAGTGTGGCCGCCGCCTCGCGGGCGTATTCGCAGATGGCCTCGGCGGCCGGCCCGGGACGCAGGGCGGTGACCACGTCCACCCCCTGCCGCCCGCCGGGCGGCGCAAGATCCCGCAGCCTGCGGCGCAGTTTTTCCTGCAGGGTTTCCTGGACCTGCCAGTAGGGCGCCTCGGTGGGATTGACCAGCGCCTCGTCCACCGGCGCCCCGACGGCGTGAAAGAGGTGCAGTTCGGCGGCGAAATCGACGGCCAGCCCCAGGGCCATCCGGTGGGCCCGCTGCCCGTGCGGATCCAGGTCGCAGGCCAGCAGGATGCGTCGGAAAGTTTCGCTGAGGTAAATATCCCCGCGGCGGGAGGTTGCGGCCGGCGGCAGGATCAGCAGCGGCGTTTCCAGCTGGCGGGCCAGGCGTTCGATGAGCGTCCAGCGGAAGATCCTGCGCAGGGCCGGCAGGGAGCGGCGGCGGGCGATGGACAGTTCGACACCATAGCGGCCGGCGGCCCGCACCGCCTCCTCGACGGGTTCGCCTCGGGACAGCACGGCGCGCCACGGGCAGCGGTGTCCGCGCATGAACCCCAGCAGCCGGCGGTAAATTTCTTCCTGGCTGCCGGCGGGGGCGTTTGCCAGGTTCAGTTCGTCGGTGCCGGAGAAGGTGTCCGGCGCGCGGTACAGGGCGTGGAAGGCGACCAGGGTGGCTTCGTAGTGGCTGCTCAGGGCGGCCGCGAAATCGACGAGTTCGGCGCTGGACGGCGACATGTCGACGGCGCACAGGATCTCTCTCAGTACCAGTTTCATGACGGCCTCATTCGCCTGTGGCTGCGGGCCGGCGCAGGCGTGTCATTTTCGCACCGCACAACGCGGGCCGGACAGGTAATCCGGCGCCATGACCTTCATGACCGGCGGCCGGTCGGCCAACGGCGGCGGCCGGAACCCGAGCACCAGTTCGAGAAAAGTGGTCACGATGTGATAGGTGGCGCCCCACAGCAGCTGACCGCCGTCCCCGTCGTCGAAGCGGAAGCAGGGCAGGTCCTCGGCGCGGCGGCGGAAATTCCCGCCTGCCACCCCCGGGTAGATCAGCCGGCAGCGCAGGTAGCCCTCGGGGCGCAGCAGGCGTTCGATGGGCAGCGGGACGACTTTTTCGACTTCCCAGTTGGGGAAATAGTGCTTCTGGCGCGGTACCCAAGCGGCCACCGGGTAGATGGTGCGCCGGAACATCCTGAGCCGCTGGGGCGGCAGGGGACCCACCAGGTCGACGCCCAGCGGGTTGAGCCGCATTTCCTCGAAACTCTCCCGCAGGCCGATGGCAAAAAAGAGGGCTACCCGTTCGGCCCGCGGCCGGTCGTGGCGGCGCCAGCGCGACCAGTAGGGCCAGCGGGCCAGGGGCATGCCGGGCAGGCGCAGCAGGCGCGCCAGCAGGGGGTCACGGCCGGGGGATATGCCGCCGCCGGGGAAACACAGGTCCCCGCCCTGGCGTACGTAGCGCGAGCGCTTGTTCAGGATCAGGCAGGGGCCCCGGCGGCAGCCGTCGGCGCGGCCGATGAGCAGCAGCACCGACGAGATGGGGTCCTCGCCGCGGTGCAGGTCGATGGCGGAAAAATCCAGGCGGTGACCGTTTTCATTGAGAACCCGGGCGGCGTGGTCGATGAAACGGCGCGTATGGCGGACCACGTGCTTCATGCCGTCCCTATAGCATATCCTCCGCAAAAGATGTAGGGACGATACATCGCCGCGTTGGGCACGCCGGCAGGATCGAGAGTCCGGGCGTCGGAAAGGACGAAAAAGGGGGAAACCGGGCGGTTCAGGCCCAGGGGGATGCCGCGGCCGGAAATGGGAATTGTCGTGTGAAGACGGTCACTCGTCTCCGCGGGCGCGGATGAGCAGCAGGGGACGGTCGATGCGCTGCAGGATGCCGGCGGCCACGCTGCCGTAGAAGACCCGCGACAGTCCGCTGCGGCCGTGGCTGGCCATGGCGATGAGATCCACGGCGTGTTCCTGGGCCAGGCTGATGATGGTCTCCACCACCGGTCCCTGTTCCACGATGACGCGGCAGTGGATCCCCTCGTGTTCCAGTTCGTGCTGCAGCCCCTCCAGGTAGCTTCGCGCCTGCCCGACGATCTGTTCCATCTCTTCGGCGCTGTATTCCTGCAGAAAGGCGTGCGGATCCATCACCGGCACGTAAGGGTTGACCACCTGCAGCAGCAGGACCTCGCTCTCCTGCGGGTGTGCCAGCCGCCGCACGTGGGGCAAAATCCGCTCCGCCCGTTTGGAGCCGTCCAGCGGCACCAGGATGCGTTTGTACATCACCTTTTTCCTTTTTCCGGGGGATCCCGGTTGAATTCTCCTCCGGCGGCGCCGGCGTGGCCGCCGCCGGTTATCAAAAAGCAGGGTGGCAGAAGTGCTGCGCGCTGTGGCCCGTGGATCCAGCGGTCGTCAATGCATGTACTTGCCGGTGCTGTTGTAACTGCTGATGAAGTGGCTCAAAGCCGTTTCCTGTTCCGGCGTCAGGTCGCGGAACTGCACGCCCATGCGCCGCGTGGTGAAAGGCCCCAGGCCCAGATCACCGGCGACGGGAACATCGGAAACCACCCTGATTCGCAGGTCCTGAAGGTAAAAGTCATCTTCCGCCAGCAGGATATCGAGGGTTTCAAAATCTTCCAGCCGTTTTTCCTTCTGGATATACTGGAAGGCGACTCCCCCCATGCTGATATCCGTGATTTCTCCGATCTCCAGGGGATTGCATTTGAACACGGCACAGCCGATCTCTCCCATGCTCATGCCGCTCACATCCCCGAGCTTGGCGGAAGTAGGCCCGATCAGGGCCACAGCCACCCTGCCGATGGCGTAGCGTTCAAATTTTCTGCGTTCGCCGGCCTTTTCCCGTACGGGTCCCTCCCCGGTCCAAAGCGAAACGAGGTCGATCGAGTTGTCCAGCAGTATAGTGGAATCGAGAAGCGGTTCAACGTCACCGGGAGAGCCGGCCCCTTCGTGTCTGACATCGATGCGGGTGTCCATCTCTCCTCCTTTGGTGGAAACCACGATTATTCTGTAGTCATCCGGATACTACCGCAATATAAGATCTGCAGGGGACCTTGTCCATAGGTGGCCGCCCTATTTTGATGGGAGAAAATCTGGAAACGGCTGGGGGTTTGTCCCGCAGGGCCCGACGGGGTCGGCGGACCGACTCGCGGCGGCCGGGAAAGGTGCGGCCCGCCCGGCAACGAAAAGCGGGCGGCCGTGGGGGGGGCCGCCCGCGCAGATACACCGCCGTCGTTGCGCCGGTCAGGCGCCGGCAATCAGTTCCTTGGCCAGCCGCACGGCCTCGCTGGCGTTTTCGGCGAAGGCGTCGGCGCCGATGCGCCGCGCCCAGCGGCGGGTCACCGGGGCGCCGCCCACCATGGTCTTGAAGCGGCCCTTCAAACCCGCGGCCTTCAATGCCTCCTCCAGCTTCTTCTGCCCCCCCATGGTGGTGGTCAGCAGGGCGCTGGAACCGATGATGTCGGCGTTGAAACGTTCGGCCTCCTCGATGAAGCGCTCGGTCTTGACGTCGCGGCCCAGGTCCAGCACCTCGAAGCCGTTGGCCTTCAGGAGCGATACCACGATGGTCTTGCCGATGTCGTGCACATCGCCCTCCACGGTGCCGATGACCATGCGGCCGCCCGCCTGTCCGCCGCCTTCGGGAAGGGCCGCGTTGATGATGTCGGTGGCCGCCTGCATGGCCTTGGCGGCCTTGATCAACTCGGGAAGAAAGAGCTGGCCGGTGCCGAACAGGTCGCCGACCTCGGTGATGCCCGGAATGAAGCCGTTGTTGATCAGTTCGATGGGGTCGATGCCCTGGTCCAGGCCCTTTCTGGCCATGTCGGTGGCGGCGTCGACATCGCCCTTCAGCACGGCCTCCCGGGCGCCTGCGTAGATTTCGTCGGTCATGTGAACTCCTGGTGTGCATGCCCGGCCTGCGGCCGGGTATCGGTTCGGGTTATTCGCCCAGCTGGGAGCGGAACAGTGCTACGGAGCGGATGTCGATGTCCAGCAGCCGTGCGACGCGGCTCTTGGCCAGTATTCCCTTGGGACTGCCGGCGATGGAGGTGACCGTGCCGATGCCCAGGTCCTTCCTGAGTTCGCGCATGATTTCCTCGTCGGTCAGCTCGAAAGGCGTGATCCCCAGCTTATTCGCCACATACGCCTTGGCCTCGTCGATCTTCATGCGGCGGGTCATCTGCATCCAGGCGACCAGGTCTCCGGCCGTCCGGATGCCTCCCATGCACGAGGCCATGATATGGGCGATCTGCATCCCCATGGGATCTCCCACGCCAATCTACAACCCGTCGGCCTTGCCGATCTCCACCAGGGCTTTGGACACCCGCGTGACCGAGTCGATGGGCGGCTGCTCCATCATGGGTACCCCGCAGACCCCCATGCCCACGTTGGCGTGCACGGGGATGGGAGAACGCTCGCTGGTAGCCTTGAGAAAGGTCACCGCGCGGGCGAGGTTCCAGGGCACCGACTCGGTGGTGGCGGTGGAGACGGCCAGGCCGAAAATGTCGCCGCCGGCCGCGGCCACCATGCGCGCCTGATCCTGGGGGAACATGCCGGCCAGGCGTTCGCCCCGGAAGGTGACGCCGCCGTGCATGCCCAGCACGAACTCGCCGGCGGCGCCCATCAGGATGGGCAGGTCCGGCACCTGCTCTTTCAGTTCGGCCACGGCTTCCAGGGCCGCCAGGAAATCGGCGTCGCCGGCCGAGCCGCAGGTGTCGAGGTTGAGGCCCTCGAGTCCCACGTCGGCCAGGCGCCGGCCCACGAACACCAGGTCGCGCTGCAGGTGTTCGGCGGCCTCTTCCTGTGCCTGGCAGGCCTCCTCGATCTTGCCCCGGGGCATGAGCTCGGCGGCGTTGGGGCACGGCCCGTCGGGCTGGAAGTACAGGCCCAGGTTGGGCTGCGCGCCGTAGAAAAAAGGCGCTGTGGTGGCCATGGAGATGTTGTAGTAGTCGTTGGCCTCGAAGTTGATGATGGGCTTGACCGGCTTGTAGCTGTAGTCGCTGTGGCCCATGGAGGTGGTGTCCGCCCCGCAGGCGCGCTCGTAGGTCAGCACGGCCTGCATGCGGCTGAGCGGAGCGCCTACACCGCCGCCGTCCTGGCCGCCGTAGAAACTCATGGAGCAGCCGTCGTCGGTTACGATGACTTCGTTGCCCGGTTCCACGCTGACGATGCGCGCAGGGTCGGCGATGATGTCGAAGAGCCGCCGCTGCTCGTCTTCGCTCAGGGCAGCGATGCCGGCGCGTTTGGCGGCATCCTCGGTGCCGTCCTGGATGTCCTCGCGGATATCGGTTTCCGGCAGGCGCACACGCTCGCCGTCTCCCATACGGGTCAAAATCTGGTCACTCATCGGGTTTGCCTTTCTTCTCCTGCACCGGCGTACCGGCGCCGATGCCCAACTCTTCTTCGGTCTCCGCAACGATGGCGCGGATCCCGGCCAGCACCTCCGGCGCCAGCGGTTCAGGTTCGTGGTTTTCCAGGATCCAGCGCACCTTTTCCATGGCCCGGTCGTAGGCGCTGGGGCTGCCCGCCTCCTGCCAGACGCTGCGTGTCTTGCGGTCCAGCAGCACGGGGTCCGACTGGCCGCGCATGCCCTCGAAGGTGGTTTCGTGCATCAGGAAATTGCCGCCGGGGCCGATTTCCTTGATGGCGTCCACGGCGATGGTGCGGTCGTCGACCGCGATGCCCCGGACGGTATGCTTGATCATGCGGGCGAACTCGGCGTCCAGTACCAGCTGACCATAATCAAACGTGATGCCGCTTTCGATCATTCCCAGGCCGTAAATCATATTGGCACCTGCCAATGCGGGGATCAGCCCGGTAAGCGTTTTCTCATGGCCCAGCTGGCAATCGGGTATCTTGGCGTCGCCCTACCCGCCGGCCACGTAGCTGGGCAGCGCGTAGTAGCGTGCCAGCCGCGCCACGGCCCCGCTGATCAGGGCGCACTCAGGCGAGCCCACAGCGGCCGCGGCCAGCTTCAAGTCCATGGCCGTGGTGGAGCTGCCGTAGATCACCGGCGCTCCGCGACGGGTGAGCTGGGCCAGGGTCAGGCCGCTCAGGATCTCGGCGTTGTGCGTCACCAGCGCCCCGGCCAGGGTCACGGGGGCCGTGCCGCCGGCCATGGCCATGGACAGAATGTTGCAGACCACGTTGTTGCGGGCGGCCTCCATAATGATGTCGCAGCACTCGGTGATCAGCTTCAGCGGGCTGACCGGACAGGTGGTGAATGACACGATGGGGCGGCGGCGGAATTTTTTCAAGCCGCCCGCGATGAGCGCTGCCATGTCGATGATTTTCCGGAGCAGGCGGCCGTTGCCCGGCCCGAAGGCGCAGTGCTTGGTGGTGTGGGTCAGGAAGGCCTCGGCGTTGTGCAGCGGTGCGCTCTCCTCGCTGACGTCGTGGGCGCCGATGGCCTTTTCACAGAAATCGATGTCGTCCAGGTAGTCGATGACGCGTGCCGTCTGCACCAGGTCGGCTTTGACCGGTTCACGGTTCTCGCCGGTCAGGGGGTCGTTGATCATGACCCCCTCGCTGAAGTTGGTGAAGTGCACGCGGGTGCTTTCCAACACCAGGTCGTGTTTCGGATCGCGCCCGTACAACACCACCTTGGGCGGTGCCGAGCGGATGGCCTCCTCCACCAGGTGCGGCGGGATGCGCACGGTCTTATCGTCGCGGTCCACATGGGCACCGGCCGTCTCGAAGCGCTCCAGGGCCTCGTCGCATTCCATGACCACCCCCGTATCTTGAAGGAGTTCCAGGGTGGCCAGGTGAATTTCCTCCAGTTCGTCATCGGTCAGGATGTTCAGCGACAGCCCGCCGCCGAGACGCCTGCCGGCATGCAGGTTTCGTTTCATGGCATTTTCCGTCTCATAAGTTTCTTGTTTCGATATGGTTTCGTTTTACAATACGACACCTAAAAGGCCTCCGGAGGCCCTGTAGATGTGTCTCGGTGCATCCCTGGTAGCAGGTTTTACGCCGCATGAAAACCGCCTTCTATGCCAAATGCCGCCTGAGATATTCGAAAGACGGCGTCAGTTTCCCGTTGTAGACCACCACCGCCCGGCGGATTTCCGGAGGAAGACCGCAGTCGTCGAGCGAAGCGTGGTAATCGGCTTTTAAAATGTCCGGCACGAACGGCTTGAGCTGGCCGCTGAAAAAAGTCGAAGCGTCCGCGGGCAGTTCGCAAGGCAGGTTGTCCACCGCCAGTACCACGATGCCGTCGCCCTCGTGCCCGTCGGTGACACTTCGGTTCAGCGGATCACAAAGGTAAGCCGGCATGCCGGAATCCGTGGCGCGCACGGTGCATTCTACGGCCCCCCCGATATCGCAGGAAATATCGGCGATGGCGCACAGCCGTGGGCGGTTCGTGCCTTCAAACAATTCCGCGAGGTTGTCCCAGGTGATAAAACGCGGATAGCGCGATTCCCAGTAGACCGCGTTGACCACAATGGTCAAGTACGGCAGATAGCGTGCAAAACGGCTGCGGTAGCGTTCCGGGTGCCGATAGTACTCCTGCAGGTCGAAGGGTTCCCCGTCGCAGTGCGCCACCAAGTGCTCCTCTTTGAAGACGCACAGGTAAATCTTGTGAGGATCCCTGTCGATGGACGCCAAAGCGTCGGGACGGACGCGCTCCAAGGGAAGACATTCGAAAATTTGTTGCGCTCCGGACGAGACGTTGCCGTAGCCCAAGATCCCAATCACCAGCGGGGTTACGGCGGCGGGCAGGCCGTTTTCGGCGATTTGCCTGCCGATCCGCCGCAGGTGTTTGCGGGCCGCTTCCACGGATCCGTATTGATGGGCCCTGCGGCAATCCCTGAATGGCGTCTCAATGCCATGGTGGCGCCAATATTCCCCCGCCAGCGCGAGGATGTCCAGGGCGCCGGCGTCGCCGGCGAAACGGCCAAAATAGACCAGCCGCCGGCCTCGGTCGTCGGCAATTTTTTCATAATCGATGAGCGTGCTGCCGCTTGCCATGATTTTCTTCAGCAAGGGCATCTGGCCGGGCTGTCCCTTGATGGTGTGAGAGAAAAAAAGGTACACTTTATTCGGCAGGATCTTTTCTGCCGGGATTTCCTTGATGCCGAGAATCACGCCGCCGGGCGCCATGGATGCGCAAGTCGTGGCGCCGGCTGCACGGTAGTCGGCCTCTCCGAAAACCCGACGATCGGATCGTTCCACATAGGCCTCCACTCCGGTGTTCTGGATGATGTCGGCCAGATCGGCAGGAATGAGGGGAGTTCTTTTTTCCCAGATATTTTTATCTTCGGCCCGGATCAGCAGTGTTCTCATGACATTACGGCTTTTATTTCTGTTTTCGGGATGGTTTCGGTCCGCCGTTCGACAAAGCGGATGCCCCATTTGGCCAGTTCGGCGAGAACCGGTTCATAGATCAGCCGCGAAACCGGAATTTGGACACCCGTAAGGTTTAAATTTCCCTCAGCGATGAGGCGGGTGGCGATGGCCACTGGCAGTCCCACTGTCCGCGACATGGCGGTATCGCCGTCGGGGTCACCCACGTGGATCAGCGTGGACTGAATGCGTTCCGCGTCGCCCCCGGGGTAGGCCGTTTCGAACTCGTGGTGTTGCACCAGGAGGTCGGATTCTCCGTGTGCATAGACGAGCTTTTTTTTCAGCAGGTAGGCGAACATCTCAAAGACCGAAGCCAGTCCCAAAGGTAGCCGGGAGTCGCTGAAAAGGCCCAGCCACTGAAGTTTCTTAATGGTCAGCGAATAGGGCGGAATGTGCAGGTAATCGGCCACTGCTTCGGCGACGTCCTCTCTGTCCGTGTTGATGATGTTGGCCATCATCTGCCGTGGGGACACCTCGCTGAAATCAAATTTCATCTGCCGGTTTAACAGCCCTAGTTTCTTGAAATAATCCCAGGTCTCGCAGTAGCCGATATTACGCAGCGTTCCGCGATAGATGGAACGGACGGACTCGATGCCATACAGTTTACGGTAAGGCAGGGCGTCGCGGTTGACGTAGGCCTCGAAAACGCCGGCGCCGGGAACGTTTTTCAGCCAGTAATGTTCGAATAGTTGGGAAGAGGGGATCTCGATGATGTGACCGTCCTCCAAGTAGCGGCCATCGTTGATGGCCGACAGCACCGCCCCTTCCGGACTCCAGGAAAACTTGTACCCCAAGGGGTTGTTGTTGTTTTTCAGCGCGGGAAGGCCGCCGCAGTATGAATAAAAGGCGACCACCTGTCCGCCCCGGTCACGCACCCCGTCAATCACCTGCATGGCCGCCATGTGGTCCAGACCGGGATCGACACCCACTTCGTTTAGAAAAAGCAGTCCCCTTTCTCTGGCCGGGGCATCCATCGCCCGCATTTCCTCTTTGACGTAAGAGGCCGTGACAAGGTGTTTTTTATGTTCGATGCACAGGCGGGCAATGAGCGGGTGCAGCGTCCAAGGCAGGAGACTGACGACGATGTCTGCTGCGGCTACCAGTCGTGACAGCGCATCGCTGTCACGGACATCCGCCTGCAGGGCGGTGCCCCGATCGTTTCGGCCGATGACGGCCCTGGCCTTTTCGATATCCTGGTCCGCCAATGATACGACCAGTTCCGGTTGATCGAGCAGATAGCGCACGGCTGGCCGGGCCACCAACCCTGCTCCCAATACCAGAATGTTTTTCATCATGCCTCCAGCAAAGTTTCCCCCTGGGCCGGCACCGGAAACCAAACGGGTGCCGGACCGGGTCGATATGCCCCGTTATAGCGATTTCTCGATAAACGCTTTTCCCCTCGCCATCAGATCCTGGTAACCAGGAGGCGGTGCCAGGTCCGCAATCAGGTCGAGGGTGTAGCGTTCCAGCACCGAAGCCGCTTGGGGGTGGTTGTCCCGTTGCCACTGCTCCAGGGTGGTGTTGGGCCAGATGGGGCTTGTTTCCATCATCTCACGAAACAGCCGGCAGGTTACTTCAGAGGCCAGGAAGTTGCCGCCCGCGCCGACGCTTCGGATGTCCTCTGTGTCGACCGCCTGGTCGTCGAGAGAGAACCCGCCCGCGAACTGCCGCGTGAGGCGGATAACCTCTCCGGCGTACACCACCATGGACGGTGAAAAAACCAGCGAGTCCAGGTTGCCGCCCACAAATGGCGCCAGTCCGACCTTTCCAAGGCAACTGGTCAGATGGTTCATCCACAGGGCGCTGGCGGCCAGCAGGTCGGCGCCCCAGCCTGGACCGCTGCCGGATGTCCCCGAATGAGGGATCCCGTAGTGGGCCATCATCTCGGCGCAGGCCAGGTTCAAAAGCATGGTTCGCGGCGTATACAGGCTCATCATGTTTTGCATATCGAACCCGGCCGGAATGCTTCCCAGTACGATTGGCGCCCCCTTGCGGACCAATTGGGAGAAAACGAGGCCGCTCAGCAACTCCGCGTTCAGCAGTGCCAAGGTTCCGCCCGGGGTGATGGGTGTGGTGGCCCCGGACATTCCCATGTTGCTGAAAATGATCGGAAAACCCCGCACGATGGCGGAGATCATTTTTTCAGTGGTGTCTTCGTTGAGAACCAGCGGTGTAATGGGGTTGACGTAGGGCAGCACGAACGGCGTCTGCACCCGGTTGCCGAAAAGCTCTTCCAGCAGATCCAAGGTAGAGTCGAAAAGACGCGGTTCTGAAACCAGCAGTACCAAAGGTTTGCAGGTATTGGCTGCCATGGACAGGGTAACCAGCAGGTCGGCGCTTTCAGGTGCAAGGTCGCCGGCCACCCCCGGGGTGGCCAGCAGGTCGAAGGCCGGCAGGGCTTCGGTCAAGCGGGCGGCGGTCTCCACGTGCGTTCGGGAAAAAGGAACAACCTTACGGGCTTTCGGTTGTTCGTAATAGAGGTTGGTCACGCCGACCCCAAAACGGGTATCGGCACCGGGTCCCAGGTCAAAGGCCTTCCGGCCGCGGCGATCAAAGATTTCCAATGTAGACGGGGCTGCATCCATGGCCCAGCGAATCAGTTCGCCGTCCAGGGACACCGTCTGGTCGTCTATGAAACGGGCGCCGGCTTGGCGAAACAGTTTGCGGGCCTTTTCGGAGGCGATTCGAATCCCGATATCTGACAGGATTTGCAGGGAATAAGCGTTTACCTGCTCGATTTGCGAAGGCGTCAGTACGGAAATGCAGGGGCGGACGTTTGTCACGGGTTTTCTCCTGTGCACGCTGGCTCGGCTGCCGGTCAGCCAGCGCCGCCGGCGAACGATGTATACCGGGTATCGGCGCAACCTAATGTTGTCCCGGTCGGGACAACATTTAACAACCCAAAAAAGATTTGTCAATTGGATTTTCGGATCGGCAAGGGGGGAAACCCCCGCAGCAAAACGTTACAGGATGTGCGCCAGGAAACGCCGACTGCGTTCATGCTGCGGATTGGTGAAGATCTCTTCGGGGGGGCCCTCCTCCACCCAGCCACCGTTGTCCATGATCAGGACCCGCTGGGCCACATCACGTGCAAAATGCATCTCGTGGGTGACCGCAATGATGGTCATGCCCTCCTTGGCCAGCCGTTCCATGACATCCACCACCTCCCCCACAAGCTCGGGATCCAGGGCTGAGGTCGGTTCGTCGAAAAGCATTACCTTGGGTCGCATGGCCAGACTGCGGGCGATGGCCACCCGCTGCTGCTGCCCACCGGAAAGGCGGGCCGGGTACTCATCCCGCTTGTCGGAAAGCCCTACCCATCCCAGTAGTTCCTCGGCGTAGGGGATGGCCTCCTGGGGTTTCTGCCCCAAGACCGTGACCGGGCCCTCGATGATGTTTTCCAGTGCGGTCATGTGGGGAAAAAGGTTAAAAGACTGGAAGCACATTCCGGTCTTCTTGCGGATTTCAAGAATGCGACGGTTGCGTTCGCGTCCCTTTTCGCCAGCCCGGACGGTCAGGTCGTCCACGCGGATGGTTCCGGCGGTGGGCTCTTCCAGGAAATTGATGCAGCGCAGCAGGGTGCTCTTGCCCGAACCCGACGGTCCCAGGATGACGACCACTTCTCCGGTTTTAACTTCCAGCTCAATGCCCCGCAGGACATAAATATCCTTGCCGAACACCTTGTGAAGGTTTTGGATGCTTACCATGGTATCGCGTTGAGTCATCAGTGGGTCCTCCTGTCGCCGCGGGCCATATGGGCTTCCACCCGCTCCTGCACCGACTGCAGAATAATGCACATGACCCAGTAAATCAGGGCCACCAAAACCAGCATCTCCAGGGATTGAAAGTAGCGTCGTCCGATCTTGATGGCACGGTAACTCAACTCCCAAACGCCCATCAGGGACACCAGCGAGGAGTCTTTTACCATGGCGATGAACTCGTTGGAGACCGGCGGGATGATCACCCGCAGGGCCTGGGGAAAAATGATGCGCCGCAGCATCTGACTGCCGTTCATGCCCAGCGATTTAGCCGCTTCACGCTGCCCGACACCAATGGACTGCATGCCGGCGCGCACGATTTCAGTCATGTAGGCACCATAACAGACACCCAGGGCCAGAATGCCGGCCACCAGGGCCGGGAGGGTGAACCAGCGTTGGGCGCCGGCAATGCCCATACGCTCGAGAGCCTGGCCCACTTGCGGCAGCGCCAGGTACCACATGTACACCTGGACCAGTAGCGGTGTGCCGCGAATCAATGAAACATAGGCGGTGGCCACGCTATTGACGATGGGATTCCGTGAGAGCCGTCCGAGGGCTCCCAACACGGCCAGAATACAGGCCAATGTGATAGCCAACACGGAAACCAGCAGGGTGTAGCCCATCCCACCCATGATGAACCCGAGCCACCTGGCCATGAAACGGAAATCCAGGCCGATGATGTAGAGTATGAAAAACAGGAAAACGACCAGCCCTGCCAGCGAGAAGGCCAGGTTTCGTTTGAACCGGGTTTGGGTATCCTGGATACTGTCCAGTACCGCCTGGGCCTCCGGTGGTATTTCATTGTCAGGCAATTCACTGGGCTCATTCATGATTCAGCCTCCAGGCCAAGGGGAAAACGGTGAGAAGAACGGTTTGACACCATGTTGCCGGCCGACAGGGACGTCATCGCGTCGCCGTGCCGGCCGACAGTAGTGAACCGGGGGGTTACAGCTTGGGGATCATGTTGGTGTGGAAAAATTTCATCGAGAGTTTCACGAGCGTGCCATCGTCATACATGGAGCGGATGATCTTGTTGAGCTCGGCCAGGAGCGATTCGCTGTTGGGGCGGGTTTTGTCCAGGGCAAAACACAGCGGTTCATAGTAGGGCGGATCGCCCAGCATTTTGATGGGGCACCCCTTGCCACAGCCGGAACGGATAGCCTCGGCGATGGTCTGCCGGGAGCTCAGGATGGCGTCCAGCCGCGCACCGTCGCCCAGGGAAAGGTCTTCGATGGCGTTGGCGTCGGTGGGGTAGGTGACCAGCTTGCCTGGTTTCCAATCCTGATAGACGATCTTGACATCCTCGATCTGCAGGTTGTGGTTCAGGTAACGCTCGTAAGTGGTTTCGGTGGCCACACCGATGGTCTTTCCGGCAAGATCCTTGATCTTCTTGATGGTGGTGTTGGCCTTGTGGATGGCGAATTGGGCCGGGGAGCTATAGTAAGGCATAGTGAAAAGCAGCACCTTCTTGCGCTCTTTGGTGGGCGTCATGGAGCCGATGGATATATCCCAACGCTTGCCCCATTTACCAGCGGTGATCAAGTCCCAGTCCGGAGTGACGAACTTGACTTTGACGCCGAGGCGTTTGGCCACTTCCTTGGCCACGCTGATGTCAAAGCCCTCCAGTTCCCCCTTGTCGTTGAGGTAGCTCTGGGGGGCATAGTTGGCGTCCGTGGAAACCACCATCACGCCCGCGGCCTTGATTTCGTCCAGCGCGGATTTCCCGCCGGCGAATGCATTGGCAGCGCAGAAGGTGAATAGGGCCAGCAACATCATTCCGACAGTAAGGTTTTTACGCATGCAACATCTCCTTCCTTTATTGAGTATTAGGTGGTTGATCACCCCTTCCATCGGGGGAAGGGAACTTTCACGGTCACACGTCACGCAGAATCGTCTGGTAAATCACCTCTTCTTCAGCCGTCAGGGGCTGTTTCTGCTGATAAGTTTTATGGAGAAAATAGTGGAAAAAATCGTGACGCAGACTGTCACGCTGCGTGGACACGAACCACGGGTTGCGGCCCCAGGAAATCGACGAGCGATCTTCACGTCCACTTTCAAACATGCCGGCCATCACCTCCCGGCGGTCCACGACGATATCGAAAGTGCGCCCCCCCAGCGTGGTTTCAATGGTGTCGGATTCCGGATGAACCACATGAAAAGGGTAGCCTTCAAGGAACGGGGCCGGCCGCATGCACACGAACTTGACCGCCACTTTCCGATCCTGGGCCTGCCTCAGGAGAGGGTCCAGATGCACACCCTCTTCCGGAAAAAGACGAATGTAGATTTCCCTACAGGCGCTGCCGATCATTTCCCCGGCTTTGGAAAGGACCTGGTCATACCCTTTGATGGTCCAGATGAACTCATAGTCCACCTCGTTACGCGCTTCTTCGGTCAGTGCTTCAAGCGCTTTCAGATCGGCTTCATGCTGTCTTCGCAAACGGTTGATCAGCTCCGCCGGTGGAAGCGGAACATATACCCCGGGGTTGATTTCGTTGACGAAGCCCTTTTGTTTCAGGGAGCGGAGGACATCATATATCCGCGTGCGAGGAATTCCGGACTGACGGCTGAGTTGAGAGCCGTTGACCGGATGGTTGCGAATGAGAGAAAGATACGCGCCTATCGCATTGTCGGACAGACCGATATTAAGGTGGAATGATTTTGACATTCTTTTTTAACAGCTCTGGCAATAATGATTCCAGGTACACAACTTCAGCGTACAGGACATTCCCGGAGGATTCTGGGGTTGTAACCGGTTTACATCACCAGGTGTCAGCCAATTTTGTTGCAACGCGCGTTACAACAAAATTGTTGAGTAGATGCAGGTAAAAAGACAAGTAATATTCCGAGGTTACATTGCGGAACATGCTGCCTTCCGAACATCCTTCAGCATCTGATATATCTCAAAGAGGTCGTCGTTTGTCAAGGGCAATGGTGATTTTTAAGCGCCACGGCGCACCGGAGGAACGCAAATCCGATGAAGAGGTGTGGGCGGCCAAAAACGAAAGTTGAAGTCTCTTGAAGTGACGGCGTTCCAGTGGTAGGCTTGCCGTGTTTCAGAGTTTCAGGCGTCGAACCACCGTACCCGCGGGAAACTGCGCCTATGGGAACACGTGGAAGCCAGGTGCCGTTCCGAAATCTCAGCCGGTTGGCCCACAACGGCATGTGCCGCGACGACTCTCTTCTCCCGCCGGACAGGGCCGGCGGCGGGCTGCGGGTCCCTTTGCTGGCCGGGGTGCCGGATGCCGCCGAAAATCACGCCGGACTGCACGAGACCGGGAATCTCCGGATGCAGTAGGCGGTGTGCCGAGGAGGTTTTCAACATGGCCGTAGGAAAATCCGTCACGCGCAAGGACGCCGCCGCCAAGGTCACCGGCCGGGCGCGATACACCGACGACCTGCCCATGCCGGGCATGCGCTGGGCCCGGTACGTGCGCAGCCCTGTCGCCCACGGCCGGGTGGTGCGCATCGACACCGCGGCAGCCCGGCGCCTGCCCGGCGTGGAGGCCGTCTTCACCTTCGAAGACGTTCCCGACCGGCCCTTCGCCACCGCCGGCCACCCCTATGCCCTGGACCCGGATCACGCCGACGTGGCCGACCGGCGCCTGCTGACCGGCCACGTGCGCTACCAGGGCGACGATGTGGCCGTGGTGGTGGCGCGCGACCGCCTGACCGCCGAAACGGCGGCCGCCCGGGTGAAAGTGGAATACGAGGAACTGCCCGTGGTGGTGACGGCCGAGGCGGCCCTGGCCGAGGGAGCGCCCGCCCTTCACCCGGGGGGCAACCGCGTGAAGACCCTGCGCTTCGAAGCCGGCGGCCGGGTGGATGACGCCCTGGAAGGTGCCGACGCGGTCGTCGAGAGCCGCTACCGCACCCCCATCGTCCAGCACTGTCACCTGGAGAACCACATCGCCTACGCCTACATGGACGACATGGCGCACATCGTGGTGGTGACCTCCACCCAGATTCCGCACATCGTGCGCCGCATCGTGGCCGAGGCCCTGGACCTGCCGCTGAGCCGCGTAAAGGTCGTCAAGCCGTACATCGGCGGCGGTTTCGGCAACAAGCAGGACGTCGTCCTGGAACCCATGGCGGCCTTCCTGACCCTGCAGCTGGGCGGGGTGCCGGTGAAGATCGACCTCACCCGCGAGGAGTGTTTCACGGCCACGCGCACGCGACACGCCACCGTCATGCGGGGGCGGGCCGCCGCCACCCGGGACGGTCGGCTCGAGGCCCTGGACGTGGAGATTTTTTCCAACACCGGCGCTTACGCTTCCCACGGCCACGCCATCATGGGGGCCTCCTGCACCAAGTCCTGCAACCTGTACCCGCGCACCGCCATCCGCTTCGAAGCCACCACCCACTACGCCAACGTGCCGTCCGCCGGCGCCATGCGTGCCTACGGGTCGCCCCAGGTGATCTTCGGCATCGAGTGCCTGGTGGAGGAGGCCGCCCGCGCCGTGGGCATGGACCCGCTGGCGTTTCGCATTCGCAACGTGGCCCGGCGCGGGGACGTAAACCCCCTGGACGGGCACGAGCTGTTGAGCTGCGGCCTGGTGGAGTGCCTGGAGGAGGGCCGCCGCCGCATCGATTGGGACGCCCGCCGCCGCGCCTACCGCGACCAGGACGGCGACGTGCGCCGCGGCCTGGGGGTGGCCTGTTTCAGCTACGGCACCGGCACCTATCCTTCCTGCGTGGAGATCGCCGGCGCCCGGCTGATCCTCAACCAGGACGGCACGGTGCACCTGCAGGCGGGGGCCACCGAGATCGGCCAGGGCGCCGACACGGCCTTTGCCCAGATGGCGGCCGAGACCCTGGGCCTGGATTGCGATCGCGTCCACGTGGTGAGCTTCCAGGACACCGACGTCAGCCCCTTCGATACCGGCGCCTACGCCTCGCGCCAGACCTACATGGTGGCGCCGGCCGTCCGGCAGGCGGCCCGGACGCTCAGGGAAAAGATCCTGGCCCACGCCGCCCGGATGACCGGCCAGGCGGCCGCCAACCTGGACCTTCGCGGCGGCCGGATCGTGTTCGCCGGCACGCCGCAACAGGCGCTGATGTCCCTGTCCGAGCTGGCCCTGGATGCGTACTACCACAAGCAGCGCGGCGCCCAGTTGACCGCCGAGGCTTCGTGCAAGACCTTCACCAACCCGGCCTCTTTCGGCTGCACCTTCGTCGACCTGGAGGTGGACATCCCGCTGTGCCGGGTGACCATCCGCGAGATCTTCAACGTCCACGACTCCGGGGTGATCATCAACCCCCTCATGGCCGAGGGGCAGGTGCACGGCGGGATCGCCATGGGCATCGGCTGGGCGCTCTACGAGGAGATGCTCATCGACGAGCAGAGCGGCCGCATATACAACGGCAACCTGCTGGACTACAAGATGCCCACCTTCATGGACATCCCGGACCTGGGCTGCGCCTTCGTGCAGACGCGCGAACCCACCGGCGGTTACGGCAACAAGTCCCTGGGCGAGCCGCCCATCATCACGCCGGCGCCGGCCATCCGCAACGCCGTCTGGGACGCCACGGGCGTCAAGGTCGACGAGATCCCCATGACCCCCAAGGTGCTCTACCGCTACTTTGCCGGGGCGGGGCTGATATAGGACAAGCGGGGAAAACACCATGTTCGCCATCGAGGACTACCAACAAGCAGAAAGTGTGTCGCAGGCCGTGGCGCTGCTGGCCGCCGATCCCGGCGCCCGGCTGATCGCCGGCGGGACCGACGTGCTCATCCGCCTGCGCGAAGGGCACGGCGACTACGCGCGGCTGGTCGACATCAACGGGATAGCGGAACTCAGAGGCATTTCCCTGTCCGACGACGGCGTGCTGCGTATCGGGGCCATGAGCACCTTCAGCGAGATCATGGCTTCCGGGGACGTGCGCCGGCACGCACCGGTGATCGCCGAGGCCGTGGGCACCGCCGGCGGGCCCCAATTGCGCAACGTGGCCACCATCGGCGGCAACGTGTGCAACGGCGCCGTCAGCGCGGACAGCGTCGGCGCCCTGCTGGTGCACGACGCGCGGCTGGAAATCCAGGGGCCCCGGGAGCGCCGCCGCACCCCCCTGCAGGGCTTCCACACGGGGCCCGGCCGCGTGGCCCTGGCGCGCGACGAGGTGCTGGTGGCCTTTCACATTCATCCCCGGGACTACCGCGGTTTCGGCGCCGCCTACTACAAGTACGCCATGCGCGAGGCCATGGACATCGCCACCATCGGGTGCGCGGCGGCGGTGCGCCTGGAGGGGGACGCCATCGGGAAACTGCGGCTGGCCTTCACCGTGGCGGCGCCCACGCCCGTGCGTTGCGGCCACGCCGAAGCGGCCGCCGCCGGCCGCCC
This sequence comes from uncultured Desulfobacteraceae bacterium, assembly GCA_964476595.1. GTDB lineage: Bacteria > Desulfobacterota > Desulfobacteria > Desulfobacterales > JALSRD01 > JALSRD01. The sequence goes on along the minus strand of CAYZCL010000146.1, from coordinate 36,319 downwards.
CCTGACCGCCGAGACGCTTGATGCCGTGGCCGCGGCGGTGGCGGTGGACGTACAGCCGCGCACTTCCTGGCGCGCCCGGCGGGACTTCCGCCTGCACATCATCCGCACCCTGGCCGCCCGCATGACCCGGCGGGCCGCCGAGAGAGCCGGAGGGAAATTCTGATGCGAAAGACGATTGCCTGCACCATCAACGGCGGCCCCTACACGCTTTCGGTGGACGTCCGGCAGTCCCTGATGGACATGCTGCGCGAGCTGGGCCTGACCAGCGTCAAGGAGGGCTGCGGCGTGGGGGAGTGCGGCGCCTGCACCGTGCTGGTCGACGGCCGCGCCGTGGACAGCTGCATCTACCTGGCCGTGTGGGCCCACGGGAAAACCATCCGCACGGCCGAGGGCGAAGCCGCGCAGGGCCGCATGTCGGCGGTGCAGCAGGCCTATGTCGACGCCGGCGCCGTGCAGTGCGGTTTCTGTACGCCGGGGCTCATCATGACCTCCACCGCCTTCGTGGAGGAACACCGCGGCCGGAAGGTGTCGCGCGACGAGATCCGCAGGGCGCACGCCGGCAACCTGTGCCGCTGCACCGGCTATGAGACCATCATCCGCGCCGTGGAGAAGTGTCTGGACCGCGAAGGGGAGCCCCCTTCCAGCGATGGTGACTGATTTTCAAACGACCTTTTACCGGGGCAGGGGGACCGACCGTGGAGAAGAAGAAGCCGTCCGTCATGGCCGCAGGTGGCGCCGGGCAGTTGAAAGAGGACGTGATGGACCGCAACCTGTGCATCGGCTGCGGCGCCTGTGTGAACCTGTGCCCCTATTTCGGCAATTACCGCGGCAGGACCGTGCAGCTGTTTGACTGCGACCTGGCCGAGGGGCGCTGTTTCGCCTTTTGCCCGAAGGCGGGGGTGGACCTGGAATGCCTGTCGCAGGCCGTTCACGGCAGGCCTTACGACGGCGCCGCCCTGGGGCATCACCGCGAAGTGGTGGCCGCGCGGGCCGGCGGCCGCATGCCGCGGGGAATTTTCCAGGGCGGCGGGACGGTCTCCGCGTTGGTGGCAAGTGCCCTGCGACACGGACGCGCGCAAGCCGCCGTATTGACCGACCGGGACGGGGCGACGCCCGTTGCCCGACGGGTGACGCACTGGCGCGAGGTGGTCGCCTGCGCCACCTCCAAGTTTGCGGCCGCCCCCACCCTGGCCGCCGTGAACCGCGCCGTGGCCGACGGCGTTGCGCGCCTGGCCGTGGTGGGTACGCCCTGCCAAGTGACGGCCGTCGCCCAGATGCGTACCAACCCCGTGGGACGGCCGGATTTCGTCGATCCCTTCGCCTTCACCGTCGGCCTGTTCTGCAACTGGTCGCTGGACCTGCGCGGACTCGAGCGCCTGCTGGCCGGGCGGCCGGGGGCGGCGCAGGCGGTGCGCATGGACATCCCGCCGCCGCCCGCCGACAGCATGATCGTGGAAACCGCCGACGACCGGCTGGAAGTGCCGCTCAAAGAGGTCAAATCCCTCATCCCCGAAACCTGCTTCATCTGCCCGGACATGACTTCCGAACTGGCCGACGTGTCGGTGGGCATGTTCGAGGGCCGGCCGGGGTGGAACACGCTCATCATCCGTACGCGCGCCGGCGCCGAGGTGGTGGCGCAGGCGGAAGACGAGGGCTTTCTGGAAATCGACCCCCTGCCGGCCGAGCGCCTGGAGCATCTCTGCCTGGCCGCCGCGGAGAAGAAGAAGCGCGCCCTGCGCATCCTCCAGCGACGCAACCTGGTGGGTGAGGACCGGGGGGCCGGTCGCGCCGCGCTGTATATCGCGCAGGAAGTGATCGAGAATATTTTTCGATAGCGAGGCAACATGTCCAATGCCATCATCGACAAGGCCGGCAGTCGCCGCCTGCTGATGGGAAACGAAGCCATCGCCCGCGGCGCCCTGGAAGCGGGCGTGCAGGTGGCGACGGGCTATCCCGGGACGCCGTCTTCGGAGATCATCGAAAACCTGGCGGCGGTGGCCGGCGATCGTGACCTGTACGTAGAGTGGTCCGTCAACGAAAAAGTGGCCCTGGAGGTGGCCGCGGCGGCTTCCTTCGCCGGGCTGCGGTCCCTGTGCGCCATGAAGCAGAACGGCGTCAACGTGGCGTCCGACTTTCTGCTGCACCTGGCCGGTTCCGGCACGCGGGGCGGCATGGTGCTGGTGCCCTGCGACGACCCGGGCGCGCTGTCGAGCATCAACGAGGGCGAGTCGCGCCACTTCGCCCGCATGGTGGAGATCCCGCTGCTGGAACCCGGCGACTTCCAGGAGGCCAAGGACATGCTGTGCTGGGCCTTTGCACTCTCCGAGGAGATCCGCAACCTGGTCATGGTGCGCAGCGTCACGCGTCTGTCCCACGCCAGCGGCGACGTGGTGTTCGGCGACCTGCCGGAGGCCGGCGGACGGGCGTATTTCGACTGCCGGGGCACCCTGCTGGAAACCCTGTCCGACCCCATGAGGGGCCCCCTGATCCCTTTTCCCGTGCCCGTGCACCACGTCCGCCAGCAGCAGAAACTGGCACGGGCCGTTGCGCTTTTCGAAGATTCGCCCTTCAACGGCTACTCCGGCCCCGAGAATCCCGAACTGCTGATCGTCACCAGCAGCGTCTGCAGCCTGTACAGCCGCGAGGCCGTGCACCTGCTGGGCGCCGAGGGCCGTGTCGGCATCCTCAAGCTGGGAACCACCTGGCCGCTGCCGCCGGAGTTCATGCGAAACCACCTCGGCCGCTGCGACCGGGTCCTGGTGGTGGAGGAGGTCATCCCCTTCCTGGAGGAAAACGTCAAGATCCTGGCCGCCGACCTGGCCGGAACCTCGGGGCCGTGGACCTTTTTCGGCAAGATGGACGCGACGCTGCCCGCTGCGGGGGAACTCAACCCCGACCGCGTGGCCGCGGCCGTGGCCGCAATCCTGGGGATTTCGTACCGGCCCGTTCCCGAGGGGTACGCCGCGCGGGCCGCAAAGCTGGCCGAGACCGGCGCCCCGCCGCGGGAGATCACCTTCTGCGCCGGCTGCCCGCACCGCGCATCCTTCTGGTCGATTCACGGCGCCCTGCAGCTCGACGGCCGCCGGGGGTTCGTCTGCGGCGACATCGGCTGCTACTCCCTGGCCATGCTGCCCTGCGGTTTCAGCACCCTCAAGACGTTGCACGCCATGGGTTCGGGAGCGGGCCTCGCCAGCGGGTTCGGTAAGCTGCGGGATTTCGGTCTGCAGCAGCCCGCGCTGGCCGTCTGCGGCGATTCCACTTTTTTCCACGCCGTGCTGCCGGCCTTGGTCAACGCGGTGCACAACCGTTCGGACGTCACGCTGGTGGTGCTGGACAACAGCGGCACGGCCATGACCGGCTTCCAGCCCCATCCCGGCCTGCCCGTGGACGCCATGGGCGACATTGCCGCCGGCATCGACATCGTCTCGCTGTGCCGCGCCGTGGGAGCCGACGTCCACGTCTGCGACCCCTTCGACCTGCGGCGGACCCGCGACAAGCTGCTGGAGCTGCTGGCGGCCGGGGGCACCAGTGTGCTGGTACTGAAACAGATCTGCGCCCTGAGTCCCGGGAAAAAGGGCAAAAAGCGGTTCCGGATGTCCGTGGACGCCGACCAGTGCCTGGGACAGGCGTGCGGCTGCAACCGGCTGTGCACCCGGGTCTTCATGTGCCCGGGCCTCATCTGGGATGCGCGCAGGGGCGTTGCGAACATCGACGAGGTGATCTGCGCCGGCTGCGGCGTGTGTGCGGACATCTGCCCGGCCGGGGCCATTGCGAAAGAGGAGGCGGTGTAGGCGCATGCAGACATACGAACTGCCCCGGGATCCATTCAATGTCATCATCACCGGCGTCGGCGGTCAGGGCAACGTGATGGCCTCGCGCATGCTGGGCGACATGCTGTCGCGGCGCGGGCTGCGGGTCACCATCGGCGAAACCTTCGGCGCCTCCCAGCGCGGCGGCTCGGTGATGAGCCACCTGCGCATCTCGCACACGGGCACCTGGTCTCCCCAGATTCCCGCGGGCCGCGCCCACGTGGTGGTGGCCCTGGAGCCCACCGAGGCGGTGCGCGTGCTGGCCGCCTACGGCAACCCCGAAACCCTCGCGCTGTGCAACACGCGGCCGATTTACCCCGTGGGCGTGCTGTCGGGAGCGTGCGCCTACCCGTCGCCGGGGGAACTGAGGGAGACCGTCGGTGCGCTGACGGCCCGGGCCTGGTTCCTGGACGCCACCGACCGGGCCCTGGAAATGGGCAACCCCGTCCTGGGCAACATCATGATGATCAGCGCCCTGGCGGCGATGATACCGCTGCCGGCGGAACGCGACGATTTCGAGGCGGTGATCGCCCGCAGCCTGCCGGCCGACAAGGCGGCCGCCAACCTGGCCGCCTGGGATTTCGCCAGACGGCATTTCGCAAGCGCGTGAAAGCAGGGGACGCCAAGGGGGCCGCGCCTTTCCTGCGGCCGCTGATGATCTGCTGCCTGGTGACCTTCGCCTGTTACCTGGGCACCTCCATGCGCTTTCCCCTGGTGCCGCTCTACGCCCGATCGCTGGGCATCAGCACGGTGGTCATCGGTTTCATCAGCTCGGCCTATTTCCTCTTCGCCGGCCTGTTCTCCTTTCCCATGGGTATGCTGTCGGACCGGCACGGGCGCAAGCCGCTGGCCGCCGCCGGACTGCTGCTGCTCTCGGCCGGCACGCTGCTGCTGTGCGTGGGGACCACCGGCCCCCAGCTGATGGCCATGTACCTTCTGCTGGGCCTGGGCATGGCGGCCTTCGGTCCCCCCATGATGTCTTACCTGGCCGAGATTTCGCCCCGCAGCCACCTGGGCCGTTCCTACGGGTGGTACACCACGGCGCTGTTCGCCGGCATGAGCGTGGGGCCGGCCACCGGTGGCATGCTGGCCCAGCAGATGGGCTTCAAACCCGTGTTCGCGCTCTCGGCCGGCTGCCTGCTGGTCACCCTGGCGGTGCTGGTGGTCTTTCTGCCGGGCGCGCCCGCTCCCCGGCCCGGCGGTCTACGGACCGGTGAAAGGGGTGTCTTCCGGCGCCTGTGGAAAAACCGGCCCTACGTGGGCTGCCTGCTGGTCGCTCTGGGCGGCGCCTTCAGTTCGGGCCTGTTCTTCACCTTCGTGCCGCTGCTGGCCCGGGACCGCGGCCTGAACGTGCGCCAGATCGGGGTCGTCTTCCTGGTGCAGGCCCTGTGCAACGCGCTGTCGCGCATTCCCATGGGTTACTTCAGCGACCGGTCCGGCCGCCGCAACCATTTCGTCATCACCGGCGGGCTGTGCACGGCGCTGAGCATTTTCGGTTTCGGACTGGCCCAGCATATGGGACACTTCCTGGCGGCCGCCGCGGCGCTGGGCGTCAGCATGGGCATGGCCTTCACCTCGGTGGGCGCCTTGATCGCCGAATGCGTGCCGCCCTTCATGCGCGGGCTGGCCATGGGCGGGTACAACACCGGCATCTACTTCGGCATGATGACCAGCGCGGGGGTCATGGGGTCGGTTATTCAGTCGGTGGACTTCCGCACGGCCTTCACGCTCACCGCGGCCACGACCGCCTGCCTGACGGGCGGCTTCGCCTGGCTGGCACGCCGCTATGCCCCCGCGGCGGGTTAGCACCGGGGTGCGGGCGGGTGCGCACGTGAATGCCGGGCCGGCGGTCGATCCGGGGAAGGCCGCCGCCAGGGCCGCGGCCAGACGGATCGGCAGTGCGCGACGGGCTTGACGTAAATCATGGCGGCCATGCCGAAAGGCCGGCGCCGCCGGGTGTCGTTCCGGAAGGTACACGCCCGGCTTGAGTTCGTTGCGCAGGTAGCCCCGGTCCGCTTCACGCAGCAGCGGGTGTCCGGGGAACGAAAACGTTTTTCCGGATGGCGGCTCCCATTCCGTGATCCTCTGCGGCGGGGGATTGAAGATGATGCCCTGCAGCAGCAATTGCGATTCGCCCCGGACCATGTTAGAAGCATCGACAGGTCGTTTGAGAGGCCGCGTGCAGGAGGATTGACACAACCCCCAGATTTCCGGAGATCATTTTCATGCCTTCGACTTCCGCCAGAGTCCAGCAGTTCACCGAGTCGGTGATTCGCGAGATGACCCGCATTTCAGAGCAGTGCGACTGCATCAACCTGTCCCAGGGTTTTCCCGATTTCCCGCCTCCGGAGGAGCTGGTGGCCGCGGCCCGGAAGGCCCTGGACGACGGCTACCACCAGTATGCCATCACCTGGGGGTCGCCGCGCTTCCGCCACGCCCTGGCCCGCAAGCAGCGCCACTGGATGGGGCTCGACCTGGATCCCGAGCGCAATTTCGTCGTTACCTGCGGCAGCACCGAAGCCATGATGACGGCCATGCTGACGGTCTGCGACCCCGGCGACAAGGTGATCGTCTTTTCACCTTTCTACGAGAATTACGGCGCCGATACCCTTCTCTCGGGCGCCGATCCGATCTACGTTCCACTGCACCCGCCGGATTTCACTTTCGACCCCGACGAGCTTCGCCGGGCTTTCGAACAGAAGGTCAAGGCCCTGATCCTGTGCAACCCCTCCAACCCCACCGGCAAGGTCTTCACCCGCCGGGAGCTGGAAACCATCGCCGCGCTTGCACAGGAACACGACACCTTCGTCATCACCGACGAGGTCTATGAGCACATCGTTTTCGAACCCCACCGACACACCTACATCGCCGCCCTGCCGGGAATGTTCGGGCGCACCCTCTCCTGCGGTTCGCTCTCCAAGACCTACTCCATCACCGGCTGGCGGCTGGGGTACATCATCGCGCCCGGGGACATCATCGACGAGGCCCGCAAGGTCCACGATTTCCTGACCGTGGGGGCCCCCGCCCCCCTACAGGAGGCCGCCGCCGTGGCCCTGGATTTTCCCCTCGAATACTACCGGGCGCTCACCGCGGACTACACCCGCCGGCGGGATCTGTTCCTGGGCTACCTCAAGAAGGCCGGTCTGCGCTACTCGGAACCCCAGGGAGCTTATTACGTGCTGGTGGATTTTTCACATCTGGGGGTGCGCGACGACATGCATTTTTCCCGCTGGCTGGCCCGCAAAGTGGGCGTTTCGGGCGTACCGGGGTCCAGTTTTTTCAAGGAGCCGGTCAACCACCTGGTGCGCTTCCATTTCGCCAAGAGCGAAAGCACCCTGTCTGCGGCCGGCGAGCGACTGCAGCGTCTCGGCCACATGCGCTATCGACCCGGCGCATAACCTGGCGGCGGGTTTTCAGGAGGATGGCGGGAGGAAGAGGGACGGGGGGTTGCCCCGGCCGTCGGAGGAGAAGGTGATCTGCTCCACGGCCACGCAGCGGTCCAGGCAGGTCTTCAGGGCTCGGCTGCACTTGACTTCGCCCTCTTCGAGGATTTGGGGCGTGGTGCTGGTGGTAAAGTCGATCGCCGGTGATGTGCACTTGGGGATCGACGACTCCCGGTACCATCAGACGGCCGTCACCGGTGACGGCCGGCGGGGTCGGCTTGACGGTGGCCACGAAACGGTAATCGATGACCAGTATGCGCCAGGCGTTGCCGTAGACGGTCTGCTGTACCAGGGTGTCGGGGTGAAAGGACTGCGACCAGGTGAAGGCCTCGCAGATCTGTTCGGGCGTCGTCAGGTTGACGCTGATCCAGCGGCCCTGGTAACCCACGCGCGGCTTGACAGTCACGGGTTTTTCGATGCGACGCTAGCGACGGCTTTCTGCGGCGAGAAGACCTCCCCGGGGTGCGAAACGCGGATACCGGCGTCGTCGAGCATGGCGCAGGTGAGCTGCTCGTCGTCCACTGTTTCCACGGCCACAAAACCGGTTTCCAAGGAAATGGACGCCCGAATGCGCCGCTGGTGTTTGCCGGTGCCCAGTTGAACCGGGTTGTAGTGGTCCAGCCGCAGGAAAGAGATGCCGCGCCGGCCGGCCTCGTCCACGATGGCCTGGGTGGTGGGCCCCGCAGGCGTTTTTCCCGGATTTCGATCAGGTCTGCGACGATCCGGTTCACGTTGAAGGGGGCGTCGGTCAGGATGGAATTGACCAGGTTGAGGGCCGCCTTGCCGGCGTAGACGCCGGCCATTTCGTCCATGAAACGGAAAACCACGTTGTAGACGCCGGGGACGCTCGTGGCACCCGTCTTGCCGTAGCTGACGTAGTTGGCCCCGTGCATCACCATGATGTCTAGAGCCTTGAGCGGCCCGGACATGAAATCGTACGCCAGGTGGTTATTCATACTTTTCCAGCAAGTCCTTGAGCAGCAGTCGCAAGGCCTCAGAACCCACCGTGTAGCGCTCGCGTTCCTCTTCTCCTTGGTGCAGCGTGACCACCCCGTCCTGCATCACGTAGCCGTCCGGGAGCACCTCGCACGCCAGGATTTTCTCGGCGTAGTACGGGTCGTCCAGGATGACCACGTCGGCGCCGCGGTGATAGCTGCCGTAGTCGAAGATATCATCCTTGGTGTGATTGAAGACGGCGAAGTCCGGCTTGGGGTTGCGCAGGGCGATCTTGACAGCCTGGTCGTGCTCTTCGGCCTTGCAGAGGTACGCGCCGTTGAAGTAGACGCCCTCGGCGGTGACGTCGGCGAATTCGACCTCCGGATCGGCGGCCTTTACGTCCACAAAGATCAGGTCACACAGCTCGTTGGCGATGTCTTCGACCAGCTTGACGTTTTTGGGGTGTACCTAGTCGGTCACGTTGATGGAGACTCCGCCGGGGGAGATATTGGCCACGCGCCGCAGGTAGATGCGGTCGCCTTCCTTGGGCACGGAGTCGATGGTCAGGTTCTGCAGGCTCAGGTAGTCCTTGAGGTCGTCGTCGATCTTGATCTTGGCCAGCGTCGAGCGGGCGTTGTCCAGTCCCTTGGCGGCGTTTGCCGGATCGTGTTGATGGTGACCGGACAGGAACCCAGCGGCAGACCGCGTCCCCGGGGGGCGTGGGGGTGCGTTTCAGTGGAGTTTTAAAAGGGATTATTCTGACATCTTTCTGCTGGCTTGCTGACGGCAAGCCCCGTGGCAAGAGGTTTGGCCGGAGCCGCTGTTGCCGGAAAGATGGGGCCGAAAGACACACGCAATTGATGCCAATCTATCCATCGCGGCGGCTAATGTCAGGACATATGGCGGCCGACATTATAAAGCATAACATCTGCCTGCGGGTGCCCCCGAGGCGGACGGAAACCCCCTCGCGGCGGGGGGATGCCGGACGTATGCCGTGTCGCATCCTGCCCGGGAGGCAGGGCCCAGAAATAATAAAAAAATCGCTTTACAGCTGGCAATAAGTGTCGTATAGGTGCTACAACTTTTTTCAGGTCGCCCCCGGATGCAGTCCGCAGGGGGTGCCGTGATGCCAGGAGGATGCACATTGCCTTCGCCGCCGGATGTTGCCCCAAGCGTCGACATGCAGGTCAACCTGCTGACGCTCCGTTTCCGGGGTGTCCACAAAAGCCTCGAAAAACCCTTCTGGTCGGACTATTTCCACAAACACCTGATCCACCTGCGGCTGTGTCACTTCTACGCCGCTTTTTTTATCGGTGTCGCCGGTCTGCTGGACGCCAGCTTTTTCCCGGAGCAGAAACACCTCCTGTGGTTCATCCGTTACGGGGTCATCGTGTCCGTTTTCATGCTGGGACTGGCCCTTTCTTTCACCCCCTATTACCAAAGGGTCTGGCAGTCTCTGCACATGCTCTACATGCTGGTGGCCGGAGGCGGTTTCATCGCCATGATCGCCGTGGCGCCGCCGCCCCAAGGGTACTCGTTCTACGTGGGCATTCTGATTTCGATGGTTTTCGGCTATGCTTTCATTCGCGAACGATTCATTTACGCGACCATCGCCGGCTGGGCGCTCATCCTGGCCTACCTGTGGGTCTCCACCCAGATCGTCCCCACACCCCGCAATATCCTGTATCACCACACGCTCTACCTGCTGGTGGCCAATTTTCTGGGCATGCTGATCGCCTATTCGGTAGAGTATTCCGCCCGCAGGGATTTTTTCCTGGCGCAGTTGCTGCAGGCCGAGCAGGACAAGGTCGAGAAGATCAACCGGGAGCTGGAGAAGCGTGTCGAAGAGCGCACCGCGCAGATCCGCCGGGCCCATGAGCAGCTCAAGAAGGAAATGCAGGCCCACCTGCAGCTGGAGCGCGACAAGCGCAAGCTGGAGGCCCAGCTGCAGCGGGCGCGCAAGATGGAAGCCATCGGAACCCTGGCCGGCGGGGTGGCCCACGATCTGAACAATATCCTGTCGGGGGTGGTCAGCTACCCGGACCTGCTGCTGATGGATCTTCCCGAGGACAGTTTTCTACGCAAGCCGTTGCTGACCATGAAGCGTTCGGGAGAAAAGGCGGCCGCCATCGTGCAGGATCTGCTTACCCTGGCCCGCCGGGGGGTGGCCGTATCCGAAACCATCGACCTGAACCGCATCGTGGCCGACTACCTCAACAGCCCGGAGTTCGCCAAGCTCCAGCAGTACCACCCCGAGGCCCGCATCTACACTCACGTCAGTCCCGAGCCGGTCCTGCTGACGGGCTCCCCGGTGCATCTTTCCAAGTGCCTCATGAACCTGGTCTCCAATGCCGTGGAGGCCATGCCCGAGGGCGGCAGCGTCACCATCTGCACGGAGATGCGGCACGTGCCCACGCCCATCATCACCAACACCGATGTGGCCAATATCGTTCCGGGCGACTACGCCTGCCTGACGGTCAGCGACACCGGGACCGGCATCTCCCCGGGTGATCTGGAGCGTATCTTCGAGCCTTTCTACACCAAGAAAACCATGGGCCGCAGCGGCACCGGGCTGGGTATGGCGGTGGTCTGGGGTACGGTGAAAGACCACAAGGGCTACATCGACATTCAGACCTCCGAGGGGCAGGGCGCGACTTTCACGCTCTTTTTTCCCGTCGGCCGCGTGACCCCCCACGTCACCCCCAGAAAAAAACCACCCCTCGAAGCGTTGTCCGGCGCCGGGCAGTCCATCCTGGTAGTAGACGACGTTCCCGAACAGCGCGAAATCGCCGGCAGCCTGCTGGAGAAGCTGGGCTACCGTGTGGAAACCGCGGAGAGCGGCGAAGCCGCAGTGCGTTACCTGCAGTCCCGTAAGGTCGACCTGGTGATCCTGGACATGATCATGGATCCGGGCATCGACGGCCTCGAAACCTATCGGCGCATCCTGAAAATCCATCCCCATCAACGTGCCATCATCGCCAGCGGATACTCCGAGACCAAGCGTATTCACGAACTGCAGCGGCTTGGCGGCGGCGCCTACATTCGAAAACCCTATACCCTGGAGACCATCGGCAGGGCGGTCAAGGCCGAACTCGCCAAACCGCCCGGCCTGCTGAAGAACTGACACGGGGTCTTTGCCCGTCGGTAGTGATAATCGTCGACAGTAAATCAACCGGCAAACTCAACACTGGAGATTCGCATGCCCCACGATGACGCTCTGCAGCCCCTCGAGGTTCGGGATCGCGATGCCCATTCGACACCGATTGCCGTGGTCGGCATGGCCTGTCGTTATCCCGGTGCCGGCAATGTACGCCAGCTGTGGGAAAATATCCTGGCCCGCCGCCGCCAGTTCCGGCGGTTTCCCGCCGGGCGCCTGTCACTGGAAGATTATTTCGACCCGGACCCCAAGGCCGCTGATCGCACCTATTGCCCCCGTGCGGCGGTGATCGACGGGTTCGTTTTCGACTGGGCCGCGCGGCGTATCCCGCAGTCGACCTATGCCGCCACCGACATCGCTCACTGGCTGGCGCTCGAGACCGCACTGGAGGCGCTGGAAGATGCCGGTTTGGAAAAACCGGACGTTCCGGGGCCCCGCACGGGCGTCATCGTGGGAAACAGCCTCACCGGTGAGCAGACCCGCGCACACACCATGCGGCTGCGCTGGCCCTATGTCCGTCGGGCCCTGGAGGCGGCCGCCCGCAGCCGGCGGATGGATTCCTCCGGGATACGGGAACTGGTGGCAGCCATGGAGGGTTTTTTCAAATCCGCCTTTCCCGCCGTGAGCGAGGACACGTTGGCCGGCGGCCTCTCCAACACCATCGCGGGCCGCATCTGCAACTACCTGGACCTGAGCGGGGGCGGCTACACTGTGGACGGCGCCTGTGCTTCTTCCCTGCTGGCCGTGGCCACGGCGGCCCGCGAACTGTCCGACGGCAGCCTCGACTTGGCCTTGGCGGGCGGTGTGGATGTTAGCCTGGACCCCTTCGAGATGGTGGGTTTCGCCAAGGCCGGGGCGCTGACCGGCACCGACATGAACGTCTACGACGCCGCCGGCAATGGATTCATCCCCGGCGAGGGGTGCGGTTTCGTGGTTCTGAAACGGCTGGCCGACGCCAGGCGTGACGGCGACTACGTCTACGCCGTGCTCCACGGTTGGGGGGTGTCTTCGGACGGCGGCCGTTCGGCCATCACGGCGCCCAGCGTGGCGGGCCAGGCCATGGCCATCGGCCGCGCCTACCGCCGTGCGCCTTACGGTCCCCACGAGCTGGATTTTATCGAGGGCCACGGCACCGGTACCGCCGTCGGCGACCGGGTCGAGATGGAGGCCGTGGCGCAGGCCCTGCAGGCCGCCCCGCAGGCGGCCGCCCCCCGGCGGCGCTGCGGTGTGACTTCGCTCAAATCCCTCATCGGCCACACCAAAGCGGCCAGCGGCATCGGCGGTTTCATCAAGGCGGTCATGGCCGTCAACCGGCGGCTGATCCCTCCCACCGCCGGCTGCCGGACGCCGCACCCCGTGTTTTCGGAAAAGGCCCGCTCCCTGTTCCCGGTGCTCAGGGGCCGGCCGTGTCCTCCGGACAGCCGCCTGCGGGCCGGTGTGTCGGCCATGGGTTTCGGGGGCATCAACTGCCACGTCACGCTGGAGTCGGGCGATACGCCCCGTGACGACGATTACGGCAAATTGGATGAGCGCGCGCTGTTGGCTTCCGGCCAAGAAACGGAGCTGTTCACCCTCGGGGCCGTTTCCCCAGAGCAGATGGCCCGGGAAGTCCGCCGGCTGGCCCGCACAGCCGACGACATGAGCCAGGCCGAGCTGGTCGACCTGGCCGCCCATCTGGCGGACACGGCCCCCGGTCGGCACCGTTTGTACGCCGCGGTGGTGGCGGCCACGCCCGACCAGCTGGCCCGGCGCCTGCGCCGCCTGGCCGGCATCCTGAAGGAAGATCTGCCGGCCGCCGGAAGTGTTTTCAGCGACCTGCGCGAGAACATCTGGCTCGGGCACCAGCCCGAAGCGCCGCGGGTGGGCATGCTCTTCCCCGGGCAGGGCTCCCAGCAGCTCAACATGGCGCGCCGCCTGCTGGAGCGCTACACCTGGGCCCGCGAACTGGCCGAACGCGCCGATGCGGTCGCCTCCGCCGTGGGTGCCGGGCCGGTCCAGCCGATCATTTTCCGTGCCGTGGAGGACGCCGACGAAGACGTGCGCGACGGTTGGGAACAACAGCTGATGCGCACCGAGCACGCCCAGCCGGCCATCTGCCTGGCCTCCATGCTCTGGTTCACCTTCCTGCAGCGCGTGGGGGTGCAGCCCGTGGCGGTGGGCGGGCACAGCCTGGGGGAGGCCGTGGCCTTCTGGGCGGCCGGCGTAATGGACGACGACGCGTTGCTGCACTTCGCCGCCCGGCGCGGCAGCATCATGGCCGAGTGCGCCACTGCGCCCGCCGGCATGCTCAGCCTGACCTGCACGCCGGAGGCGGCCGGCGGGCTGGTTTCCGCGGTGCAGAGCGGGTACGCCGCCATCGCCAATCTCAACGCGCCCCGGCAAGTGGTTGTGTCCGGCGAAGAGCAGGCCCTGGAGGAACTGCAGCGCCTGGCTGCCGAGCAGGGTGTCGCGGCCGCCCGGCTGCCGGTTTCGGGCGCCTTTCACTGCCGGCTGGCGGGACCGGCGGCCGAACGCCTGGCAACCGATACGGTCCTGCCGTCCAGCGGGCGGGAGCCGCGCGTCAAACTCTTCAGCACCATGGACGGCGGCCTGATTCACGACTGGCGCAGGCTGCGGGAGCATTTTGCCCGCCAGATGACCTGCCGCGTCGATTTCATGTCCATGGTCAACAACATCACGCCCGAGTGCGACCTGCTGCTGGAAGTGGGCCCCGGACGCGTACTGACCAACCTGTATGGACGCATTACCGCAGACCGGGGACCGCTCTGCCTGCCGGTGGAGTCGCGCGCCGAAGACGAAAGCGACATCAATCGCGCCGTGGGCATGCTTTTCGCCCATGGTCTGGCGCTGGACATGCGGCGCTTTTTCGAGGGGCGCCTGGTGCGGCCTTTTACGCCGCCCCAGGAGAGGACTTTCATCGAGAACCCCTGTGAGCGCATTCCGGAGGTCCCCCTGGAGGACGTGCCGACCGAGACGCCTGCGGCCGACCTGTCGACGGCCCTGGAACCGCTGGTGGCCGAAGCCGCCGGGCTGGAGGGCGATGTGCTGCGCCGTTACCTGTCCGCGCGCGGCCGTTTCCTGATGGACATCATCCGTGCCGACCTGCGTTATATGCCCGGCGGTCCGGAAACCCTTGATCGCAGCGAGGTGACGCAGGCCGAACCTGAAAGTACTTCGGATGGCCCTTCCGAAGATCCCGACAGGCTGGAGGTCCTGCTTTCCCTGGTCGAAGAGATGACCGGTTTCCCGAAAAAGACCCTTTCGGCCGGATCACGGCTGCTCGACGACCTGAACCTGGACTCCATCAAGGCCGGGGACCTGATCGCCACCTTCAGCCGCCGCACGGGAACGGTGGGGAAAATCGATCCCCGCAGCCTGGCAAATGCTTCCCTCGGAGAGATTGCCGCCGCTTTCGGAGACCAAGAGCCGGGGACGCCGGCGGAAACGGCGCCGATTCTGCCCGACGAGAGCCAGATCCTGTCGGCGCTCCTGCGGCAGGCCGCCAAGCGCTGCGGCCGCCAGCAGGCCGTGCTGGACGCCGACGGAAGGGTGGGGGCCGACCTGAAGCTCGACCGTGAGGATCTCATGGAAGTCCTCAGGGATGTTTCCCAGCAGCTGCACGTCGATCTCAACGTAGACCTGGCGCCCCTGCTGGAGCGCAGCTTCCGGCAGATTGCCGGCATCGTCTCCCGGCTGGTGCGGCAGCAGCGCAGCAATGGAGAAGCCGGGCCGTCCGTGGCGCATGCGCCTTGGGTGCGCGAATTCAAGGTGTCCCTGGTGGAAAAGCCGTTGGCCGCCATGCCCCGCTGGTGGGGGCGGCGCCGCGAAGACCGGTGGCCCTCCGCCAGGGTGCTGCTTCTGAGTGAAAAGACCGACGACCGCGTGGCCCTGGCTCTGGAAAGACAACTGTCCGGGTTGGGGGCCAGCGTGCGGGTGGCTACGTTCAGCGAAGCCGACCGGCGGGGTTTCAACAGCGACGCCGCCTTCAGCCACTTCATGGCCATTTTCCCCCGCCGGGCCGCCGACAGCCGCCAGCGTTCGGCCCTGCGCAGAACGGTCGAGCGCATCGCCTGCACGCTTTCCCCGCCGCCGGCATCGGCGGCCCCCCGGCGCAGCAACATGCTGGTGTACCTGCAGTTCGGCGGCGGCTTCTTTGGAAACCGTCGACGCAGCGCGCACCTGGAGAGCTGCGGTGCCGTCGCCGCGGCCCACAGTGTTCAGATGGAGCGCCAGGACCTGCGCGTGCGGGTGCTCGACTTCTCGCCGCGCCTGGCGGCCGAGGAAGTGGCCGGCAAGGTGATCCGTGAGAGCCAGAGCCCGGTGTCCTTCGTGGCTGCGGGCTACGACGAGAAACTCACCCGGCGTGTTTTCCAGGCCCAGGTGCTGTCGCCCGCCGCGTACCGGCCCCGCAAGCCGCAGTGGAGCGCCCGGGACGTGATCCTGGTCACCGGCGGCGCTCGCGGCATCTCGGCGGTCTGCGCGCTGGCGCTGGCACAGGCCACGAGCGCCCGCATGGCGCTGGTGGGAAGTACTCCCCTGTCGGACGGGGACGATGCCGGGGTGCGCCAGATCCGGGAGACCCTGGAGCGCTACCGCGAACAGGGGCTCCAGGCCCACTACTACTGCTGTGACGTCCGCGATGGCGCCGCCGTCGAGTCCCTCGTGGCGCGTGTAGGCGAAGAGATGGGCCCC
Source organism: uncultured Desulfobacteraceae bacterium (assembly GCA_964476595.1). Classification (GTDB taxonomy): domain Bacteria; phylum Desulfobacterota; class Desulfobacteria; order Desulfobacterales; family JALSRD01; genus JALSRD01. The sequence continues at coordinate 20,282 of CAYZCL010000146.1, read as the reverse complement.
ATCACGGGCGTCATCCACGGCGCCGGCATCAACATTCCGCGGCCGGCCAGCCAGGTCGATGCCCAGGAAGCCATGGCGGAGATCGAACCCAAGGTCATGGGGGCGCTGCACCTCTGCCGGGCGCTGGCGCGGCGTCCTCCCAGGATCTTCGTGGGACTGACCTCCATCATCGGCATCACGGGCATGCCCGGAAATGCATGGTACGCCTTTTCCAACGAGGCTTTGGACCTCATCCTGCGCCGTTTCGGCGAAGAACACCCCGGAACGCGAACCCAGTCCCTGGCCTACAGCATCTGGCGTGACGAGGGTATGGGCGCCCGCATGGGGAGCGTGCAGGCGCTGAAAAAGATGGGCATCGACGCCATCCCCACCGCCGAGGGGGTCAATCGCTTCGTACGGCTTTTCCTCAAGGATCCCGGCGTGCACCAGGTCATGATCACGGCCCGCCTGGGACGCTTCGATCTTGGGCAGGTGCCCACCGAATCGGCCCCCAGGAACAAGCGTTTCCTGGAAGAGGCGCTGCACGTCACGCCGGGCGTCGAATCCGCCTTCCTGGCCCACCTGACACTGGAAAAAGACCCCTACCTCGAGGATCACCGATTCCAGGACTCCTACCTGATGCCGGCCGTTTTCGGTCTCGAGGCCATGGCACAGGCGGTTTCGCATGTCAGCGGAGAACAGGATTTCGCGAGCCTCTGCATCGAGGACATCCGCCTGCAGCGGCCCATCACGGTGGATCCCGAACAGGGTGCCGACATCATCGTGTGGGCGCAGCTCGAGGAGATCACCGAGGACGGGGGACCGCGCAGGATCAAGGCCGGCGTTTACAAACCCGGCGCCGGCGTAGAAACCGATTTTTTCACGGCCACTTTCGTCATCGGTGGCCGGCGGCAGGACCTGCACCACGCCGTGGACCTCTCCAGATCCCCGCTGGACATTCGGCCCCGCAACGACCTGTACCGAGAGACATTGCTGTTCCAGGGACCCCGTTTCCAGCGCATTCGGGAGGTCTGGCGGCTCACGCCCCGCGAGGCCGTTCTGTCCACCGCGCGCCACTCGGATCCAGAAGTGGCCCGCACGGCATTCGGCGAGAAGGAACAGAGCGGGCTGCTGCTCGGAGACGCTTTCTTCCGCGACACCCTGCTGCAGTCCGCAGCGCTGCTGATTCCACAAGACACTTCGCTTCCGGTGGGCATCGACCGGCTGGAACTGTTTCCGCCGGACGATCGGGAAGACCCGCAACGACCCGGTATTCTGACCATCGTGGTGCGCCGGGTGGACGAATCCGGGACGCAGAACACTTTCACGGTCATGGCCCTGGACGGCCGCGGCCACGTGCGCGAGCGGCTGGAGGGCTACCGCCTGCAGGTCCTCGAGCACCACGACGAATACCCCACGGTGCAGGATCTGTGCGACCCCGACGCACGCGATACGGCTCTGGTACGCCGGACCCTCGAGATGCTGTCGCGCCGGCTGCAGGTGGAAGTGCCTTGGGTGGATCTGTACCACGTCGAAGGCATTCACCGTCTGAGCCGCGAACAGCGTCACGAGCGTGTACGGCCGCTGGTGGTCCGCACGCTGCAGGCTCTGCGCGGCGGCGATCGGGACGATGCCGCCGCGGTGGACATCGACTGGGAGGCTTCCGGCAAGCCCGTGGCACGCGGGCGGGATGTGGCCGGACTGGAGCCCGCCCTGGCCCACGACGACCGCATGTGCCTGGTCACCGGCGGCGGCCCACCCCAGGGGTGCGACCTGGCGCCGGTGACGACGCGCAGCCGGGAACAGTGGCGGGCGCTGCTGGGAGACGAGCGTTTCGAACTCGCCGGCAGGCTGGCCCGCGAACTGGAAAGCCTCGACGAGGCCGGGACCCGTGTTTGGGCGGCGGTGGAGGCCTTTGTCAAAGCCGGCGCGGCCGCACCGGCCGAACTGCGGATCATCGCCCACGATCGGCAGGCCACGTTGTTGCACTGCCCCGACGGCCAGATCGACGTCCTGGCGTTTACGGTGCGCCTGACCCGCGGCGGCGATCGGGTGGTGGCCGTGACGGTAAATCGCACCGGTGATGCACAGGCGGCCGGCGGTGACACCCGCGCCGCCTCCTATCCCGGTTACGAACCGTTGGTCGAAGATCGCATTTACCGCATATCCAATGCCGGCCCCCAGGGGCAGATGGTGTTCATCCAGCGCACGCCGGTCACTTTCCACCCCGCCGGGCAGCTGAGCCGCACGGTCTATTACTCCCATTACCTCTACTGGGCCGGAGCCGTGCGCGAAGCCTCGGCCTGGCCCGTTCTGCAGCGCATGGCCGAACAGCTCGCCACCGGCAAGTGGGGCGGGGTGACCAACTACACCGACCTGACCATCCTGGGGGAAGCCACCACCGGTGACCTGGTCGAAACCAGGATGTGGGCCAGCGGCAATGGGGGGCCCAGCAATTCCGTTCTGGACATCTGCTTCGATTTTCACCGCGTGCTGCCCGACGGCCGGCGCGAGCGCTTGGCCTGGCTCGACCAGCAAACTACCTGGGTGCGGATCCTGGGGCCCGGCAAAGTGGAGGCCGCCCCGTACCCGGATTACTACGGGCAGTTTATCGACAACATGCTGCCGCGCTACGATGCGCCCAACCGGCCCGAGCCCCTCGAGGAGCCGCTGGCGGAGATCGTGAACGGCCCGTGGGAGACGGTCCTGTACACGGCGCCGGCCGGGCCGTTGGTGGAGCCCGTTCTCAGCAGGCGGGTCATCGACACCTCCCTGCAGAATGCCAACGTGGTGGGCAACATTTACTTCGCCAACTATTCGGCCTGGCAGGGAATCGTGCGCGACGCCTTCTTCCACGATCTGATCCCGGACCACTTTGACGGCATCGGGGAACGGGGGGAGTTGCTGTGCCTGCGCTGCCGCGTCGATCACCTGCGCGAAGCCATGCCTTTTGACCGCATCGAGGTGACCATGGCGCTCAAGCGCCTGGGACGCTGCCGCGCCAGTTTCTACTTCGAGTACTTTCAGCACAACCCGGGTGGACGCCCCATGAAGCTGGCCACCGGCAGTCAGGATGTGGTCTGGGTGCGTCGCGATGCGAAGCATCGCCCCCGGGTGCACCCTTTCCCGGAGGCGGTCGTGCAGGCCCTCACGCGCGCCGTGGAAGAAAAGGCGCCCGGCGTTCGCTGGCAGACGGGGTGAAAAGCCGGCTGAGGGATCAGCCGTCGCCGCGAAGCGCGGCTGTCGCCGGCGCTCGTTGTCCCCGGTTTCCCCCCTCATCGGCATGCTTCCTTTTGCTGTTTGCGGCTGATTCAGTGCTCGCAGGGCTTTTCTCTCGGTGCGTGTGAACCAACTGCAGGGGGCCGGACGGGACGGCGGTTTGCCGGTCAGCACTTTGTAGAGCGTGGCGCCCGGCGATTAGAAATCGGTGCACCGGATGTTCGGTCTGTTCCGGTGACATGTAGCCCAAGGTGCTCTGCATGCCGTCGCGGCGGCCCTTTTCGGGGAGTTTTTCATCCGCAGGTACTGCCGGCGCAAATTAGTGCCAGGAGGTCACCGGATTTTTCGATCGAGGTCAGCTTATTGTCTTGAAAAGGCCAAATGGGATTTCCCAACCCGGCCGGCGAAATGCTGCGCGTCCGGTGGGCAGACCCGACAGGCTACCGGCTTTACGTTCGAGCCGTCGGGGCGGCAAGGCTGTTGACGGGACGTCCGCCTCGTACCCAGGTCGGGTCGAGGCCGGTTCGAGAGGGGAGGAAGAAGCGGTGGAGCCCGGAAGCGCCCATGGCCTTCATTCCACACCGGATCCCTTGTTGGGATAGACCAGGGCGCGGTAGCAGTCTTCGCACAGGGCCCGTTTTTCGCTCTGGATGCACTCCTGAAAGGTTTTCAGTTCCCGGTTGCATACGGAACAGCGTATGGTTTCGCCGGGTTTGAGTTCCTGCCACAGGGGCCGGCAGTCGGTAGTAACTTCTTTCATGGTTCTCTCCTTTGCAATACCGGGCCTCTGTTGCCCGGAAGGCGACGCTGTCTGGCCGGTGCCGGATGTCCATTCGTTCGTCGTTTCGGCGGGGATGAGGGGAGTCGCTATCAATGGATTCCCTGCCGCGGGGCGAATCAGGCGGTGTGGGTGATTCCGGCGCGGGTTATACGGCTTTTTCGGCGGCGGGTTTTTGACACGCCGTTGAAAGTATACTATGGATTCCCGCCAAGAACACCTCACACCATATCACAACCGGGGATAATGTAAAGCCCTTTGCCATAAACACCCAAAAACGGGGCCGGAGGGATGGCTTGAAGACGGCGTCGATGCAGGAGATACGATTCCACGGTCGGGGCGGCCAGGGCACCGTGGTGGCCGCCGTCGTGCTGGCCAAGGCGCTGTTTCGGGCCGGCTGGCAGGTGCAGACCTTTCCGCTCTTCGGCGTCGAACGCCGCGGGGCTCCGGTGGAAGCCTACCTGCGGGTGAGCCGCGAAAAGATCCGGGTGCGCAGCAATGTCTACCGGCCGCACCACGTGGTGGTCCAGGACCGACGTCTGCTGCAGACTGTGGATGTCACCCGCGGCCTGCGGCCGGGCGGCCGGGTGATCGTCAACGCCGCCGCACCGCCGGAAGGGAGCCTGGAGGGCTTCCGGCCGGCCTGGGTGGACGCCACCGCCATCGCCTTGCAAAACGGGCTGGGAACCGCCACGCACCCCATGATCAACACCGCCATGTGCGGCGCCTTCGCCCGGGTGTTGCAGATGCCGCCCCTGGACCTGCTGTGCGACACCATCGCCGAAGAGATCGAGATCAAACCGCGGGACAATATCCGGGCGGCGCAAGCCGCCTACGAAGCCGTCTGTGTACCGGCGGACAATGAGGTCGTCGATGCGGCTCCCTGAAGACGCGGCCGGCCGGCCGCCGCTTTTCATCCCCTGTTCCACCACCGTGACGTCCGTCAACCGCACGGGCGGCTGGCGCTATTTCCGGCCCCTGTACCGCGAGAAAACGGCCCCCTGCAGTGCCGCCTGCCCCACGGGTCAGGACATCGCGCGCATCGAGATGCTGGGCGCCTGGGGCCTCTACCGCAAGGCCTGGCAGACCCTCCTGCTGGAAAACCCGTTTCCGGCCGTGTGCGGCCGCGTCTGTTTCCACCCCTGCGAGGATGCCTGCAACCGTGCCGGTTTCGACCAGGCGGTGGCAATTCACGCCCTGGAGCGTTTCCTGGGGGACCGTTTCGCGCAGCGCACCGGGCTTCGTGATCTTTGCCGCGCGGCCGACGGCCGCCGGGTGGCCGTGGTCGGGTCGGGGCCGGCCGGCCTGGCGGCGGCCTGGTTTCTGACCCTGCTGGGACACCGATGCACGGTTTTCGAGTCCCGCGCCCGGCCCGGCGGCTTGCTGCGCTGCGGCATTCCCGCCTACCGCCTGCCGGAGACGGTGGTGGCGGCCGAGATCGGACGCATCGTCGACCTGGGGGTTTACCTGGCCTGCGGCCGGCGTGTGGATGCCGCGGCGCTGGAGCGCCTGCGTGCCGAATACGACGCCCTCGTCGTGGCCGCCGGCTGTTCGCGGCCGGTGGCCATGGGAATTCCCGGCGAAGCCCTGGCCGAAGACGGGCTGGATTTTCTCAGGCGGGTGCGTGCGGGGGAGGTGGACGACCTGCCGGGCCGGGCGGCCGTGGTGGGCGGCGGCAACACGGCCCTGGACGTGGCCCGCAGCCTGGTGCGGTTGGGGGCCGAGCCCGTCATCGTCTACCGCCGCCGGCGGGCGGACATGCCGGCTTTTGCCGAGGAGGTGCGCATGGCCGAGGAGGAAGGCGTGCGGTTGCGGGAATTGACGGCGCCCGTGGCGATCGAAGCACTGCCGGACGGCGCGGGACTGCGTCTGCGCCTGCAGCCCATGCGCACCGACGGCGTCACGGACGGCGGCCGTGCGCGGGTGGTGCCCGACGGGGGGCACGGGGACGAGATCCGCGTTGCGCGGGTTTACACCGCCGTGGGGGCGGTCGGCGACCCCCTCTTCCAGCCGTCGCGGCGGGGGGGCGCCGGGGACGGACTGCACGACTGCCGCATGCTGGACGGCGACCCGCCCACGGTGATCGTCGGCGACCTGGCCGCCCGGCGGCGCAGCGTAGCCCACGCCGTGGCCTCGGGAAAGGAGGCCGCGTTGGCCTTGGACAGCTGGTTTTCCGGCGGCCGCGAAGCCGTCGCGGCCGCCCTGGCGGCCAGCCGGGTGGGGCCCGGCCCGGCGCTCTCCATGGCCGTTTACCTCGAGCAGCCCGGCGCCGGGCGCGACGCCCGCACGGTGGCGCCCGACGAGGTCAACCGCGCCTATTTCGCCAGGTCCCCGCGGGCCGTTGTGCGGGTGCTGTCGCCCGCGGAGCGCCGTCGGCATTTCGGCGAGATCGCGGCCACCCTGGACACCGACGCGGCCGCCGTCGAGTTCGCGCGCTGTTTCCACTGCGGGCGCTGCAACGCCTGCGACAACTGCCGGCTGTTCTGTCCCGAGATGGCCGTGGTGGTGGAAAAAGGCCGCCGCCGCATCGACCCGGACTACTGCAAGGGCTGCGGCATCTGCGTGGAAGAATGCCCCCGCAGCGCCATGGCTATGGAAGAGGAGGGGACGTGAAACAGGTGCTCGAAGGCAGCCACGCCGTCTCCCGGGCTGTGCGGCTGGCGCGCGTGCAGGTCATCTCGGCCTATCCCATCACGCCCCAGACGCACATCGTGGAGGCCCTCTCCGGCTACTGCGCCGACGGCAGCCTGGCGGCGCGCTTCATCTGCGTCGAGAGCGAACACTCGGCCATGGCGGCCGCCATCGGCGCCTCGCTGGGCGGTGTGCGCACCTTTACGGCCACTTCCTCCCACGGCCTGGCCTACATGCACGAACTGCTGCACTGGGCCTCGGCCTCGCACCTGCCCATCGTCATGGCCGAGGTCAACCGCGCCCTGGGACCCGGCTGGAACATCTGGACCGACCAGAGCGACAGCCTGGCCCAGCGCGACACGGGCTGGATTCAGCTCTACTGCGAGGACGGCCAGGACGCCCTGGACACCACCCTGATGGCTTTCCGCCTGGCCGAGACCGTCAACCTGCCGGTGATGGTGGTACTGGACGCCTTCTTCCTGTCGCACACCTACGAGCCCATAGACGAGCCCGGCCCCGCGGCCGTGGACGCCTTCCTGCCGGCCTACGCGCCGCGGTTCCGCATGGACCTGGAAACCCCCTTCAACTTCGGCCAGATGGTACCGCCGGGGCAGTACATGGAGATGCGCTACAGCATCCAGCAGGGTATGGCCGCGGCCCTGGCGTGCTACGAATCGCTGGGGGCCGAGTTTCAACATCACATGGGCCGCGGGCAGGCCGTGGTGGAGGCCGTAGACTGCCGCGACGCGGACGTCGTGCTGGTCACCTCGGGCACCGTCACCGGTACCTGCCGGGAGGCGGTCGACCGGCTGCGCGCCGGAGGGGAGAAGGTCGGGTTGCTCAAAATCAAGATGTTCCGGCCCTTTCCCTTCGACCACATCCGCCGCTACCTGGGCACGGCGCGCAAAGTGGCCGTCATCGACCGCAACGTCTCCTTCGGGGCCTGCGGTGTTTTTGCCCAGGAGGTGCGCGCGGCCCTGTGCAACCTGCCCGCGCGGCCGCAGGTCTTCGGTTACGTGGCCGGGCTGGGCGGACGCGACATCACCGTGCGGACCATCGAGGACATCTACCGACGCACCTGCCGGGCATCCCGGCCGGACTGCGACGACATCTGGATCGGCCTGGACGGGGAAATGGTGTGAACATGGCGCAACGCAAGTCCTCCCGCCAAACGGAAAAGAACGCAGAGCTGGTGTTTTCCGGGCACCTGGGGTGCCCCGGCTGCGGCGCGGTGATCGCCATGAAGCTGGCGCTGGAGGCCCTGGGCGAAAAGACCATGGTGATCCTGCCGGCCAGCTGCTGGGGCATCATCTCGGGCCCCTACCCGCAGTCGTCGCTGGCCGTCCCCGTCATGCAGGCGGCTTTTGCCACCGGCGGCGCCATGGCCTCGGGACTGCGCGCGGCCCTGGAGATGACCGGGCGCGGGGACGTCACGGTGCTCTCGTGGGCCGGCGACGGCGGCACCTTTGACATCGGCCTGCAGTCCCTGTCCGGTGCCGTGGAGCGCAACGAGGATGCCATCTTCGTGTGCTACGACAACGAGGCCTACATGAACACCGGCGTGCAGCGCAGCTCGGCCACGCCATTGGGCATGCGCACCACTACCACGCCCGGCACCTCGGGCAAGCGCACGGGCAAGAAGAACATCGTCGAGGTGCTGGCCGCCCACCGCATCCCCTATGCCGCCACGGCCAGTATCGGTTTTCCCGACGACCTGCGCCGCAAGTTCCGCCGGGCGCGGGATCTGCGCGGCGGTTCGCGTTTCATCCATATCTTCGCCAGCTGCCCCACGGGCTGGCGCATTCCCTCGGCCTGGTCGGTGAAAATCGCGCGGATGGCGGTGGAGAGCAACGTGTTTCCGCTCTACGAGGTCGAAGACGGCGTCGACTACACCATCAACCACCGCGGGCGCGGCGATGTGGCCGACTACCTGCAGGCCCAGGGACGCTTCGGCCACCTGTCGTCGGCCGACATCGACGCCATCCGCCGCCGGGTGGAGGAGCGATGGTCCCGGCTGCTGCGGCGCGCCGGACAAAATGCCGCCTTTCCCGAAAAAGAAGATTGATTTCCCCGTGCACTGCGTTTAGAATAACAACCTGCAGTATCGAGACACTCCCATGTTCCGGTATCGCTGCTTTGTCCGTCCGGGCCTCCCGGATCTTCCACCGGCAATAACCTTTTTCGAATGGATTTTTCCACCAATCACCCAGCAAAGGAGGATGGCATGCGAGTGAAAAACGTGATTCTGGCGATCATTGCGGCCGGCCTGATCGTGGCCCCGACCCTTGGATGGGCGTCCGAGCTGAAGATCGGCATGAAGAGCGAGCCGAGTTCCATGGACCCGCACTACCACAACCTGACGCCCAACAACATGGTGGCCATGTATGTTTTCGACAAGCTGGTCATGCAGGACGAGAAACAGAACCTCAAGCCCGGACTGGCGGTCTCGTGGAAGCCCGTCGACGACCTGACCTGGGAGTTCAAGCTGCGTCCCGGCGTCAAGTTCCACGACGGCACGCCGTTTACGGCCGAAGACGTCAAGTTCACCCTGGAGCGCGCCCCCAAGGTGCCCAACAGCCCGTCCTCGTTCGCGCGCTACATCAAGCAGATCACCAAGATCGAAATCGTCGATCCGCTGACCATCCGCCTGCACACGGCCACGCCCTTTCCGCTGATGGCCACCTACATGTCCACCTTTACCATCGTGTCCAAGAAGCACGGTCAGGACGCCACCACCAAGGATTACAACTCGGGCAAAGCCATGGTGGGCACCGGTCCTTTCAAATTCGTGGAGTGGGTGCCCGGCGACCGCATCGTCTACACCCGTAACGACGACTACTGGGGACAGAAGTCCCCCTGGGAGAAAGTGATCATCAAGCCCATCTCCAACTCCTCGTCGCGCGTGGCGGCCCTGCTGGCCGGTGACGTCGACCTGATCGACTTCGTCCCCACGGCCGACATCGCGAAGATGAAAAAGAATCCCAAGATGCACATGGTGCGCAAGGTCTCCAACCGTGTGATCTACCTGCATCTGGACAGCCACCGCGACAAGTCGCCCTTCGTCACTGATAAGGACGGCAAGCCCATGGACAAGAACCCGCTCAAGGACGTGCGTGTGCGCCGGGCCATCTCCAAGGCCATCAACCGGCAGGCCATCGTGGACCGCATCATGGAGGGCAATGCTATCCCGGCCGGCCAGCTGCTGCCCGACGGCTTTTTCGCCACCAGCCCCAACCTCAAGCCGGAGAAATACGATCCCGAGGGCGCCAAGAAGCTGCTGGCCGAGGCCGGCTGGGGCAACGGTTTCGGGCTGACGCTGCACGGGCCCAACAATCGCTACGTCAACGACGCCAAGATCTGCCAGGCCATCGCCCAGATGCTCACCCGCGTGGGCATCAAGACCAAGGTGGACACCATGCCCAAGAACGTTTTCTTCCCGCGGGCCTCCAAGCTGGAGTTCAGTTTCATCCTGGTCGGCTGGGGCGCCGGCACGGGCGAGCCCTCTTCGCCGCTGGGGGCCCTGCTGCACACCTATGACAAGGCCAAGGGCTTCGGCCTGACCAACCGCGGGCGATACTCCAACAAGGAACTGGACGCCGTACTGGAAGAGGCCCTGCGCACCGTGGACCGCGAGAAACACAAACAGCTGCTGATCAAGGCCACCGAGATCGGCATCAACGATCTGGGCATCATTCCGCTGCACTACCAGGTGAGCGTGTGGGGGCTGCGCAAGGGACTGGAATACGTGGGCCGCACCGACGCGTACACCCTGGCCAACTACGTGACCGCGACCCAATAGAGACACGTTTGACTTTTTGCTGAACAGTCGCGTTTCCCGCCCGCTCCAGGGGCGGGAAACGCCTGTCCGCACCATCGGCACCGAGGTGGACACGCCTTGATCGTTTTTCTCATCCGCCGTTTCATGCAGAGCGTGGTGGTCCTTCTGGCCATGTCGCTGCTGGTGTTCGTGGGCGTCTACGCCATCGGCAACCCGGTGGACATCCTCATCAGCCCGGAGGCCACCCCGCAGGAGTACGAGCAGGCTGTCAGGGCGCTGGGGCTGGATAAGCCGCTGTGGGAGCAGTACGGCATCTTCCTGTCCAACGCCGTGCGCGGCAACCTGGGCGACTCCTTTGTGTTCAACGAACCGGCGCTGAAGCTGATCCTGCAGCGCATGCCGGCCACGCTGGAGCTGGCCTTCGGGGCGCTGCTGATGGCCGTGGTCATGGGCATCCCGCTGGGGATGATCGCCGGCATCAAGTCCGAGAGCTGGATCGGGCGCAGCATCATGAGCGGCTCCATCCTGGGCTTCAGCCTGCCCACCTTCTGGGTGGGGCTCATGCTGATCATGCTCTTCGCCGTCATGCTGGGCTGGCTGCCGGCCTCCGGGCGCGGCCAGACGGTGAACCTCTTCGGGGTGCCGGTAAGTTTCCTGACCGCCGACGGCCTGGCGCACCTGATCATGCCGGCCTTCAACCTGGGACTTTTCAAACTGTCGCTGACCATCCGCCTGACGCGCGCCGGCACGCGCGAAAACCTGCAGCTGGACTACGTCAAGTTCGCGCGCGCCAAGGGGCTCTCCAACGCCCGCGTCATCGGCGTGCACGTGCTCAAGAACATCCTCATCCCGGTGGTCACTGTGCTGGGACTGGAACTGGGCAACGTGATCGCCTTCGCCGTGGTCACCGAAACCATCTTCGCCTGGCCGGGCATGGGCAAGCTGATCATCGACTCCATCGAGGTGCTGGACCGGCCGGTCATCGTGGCCTACCTGCTGGTGACGGTTACCATGTTCATCGTGATCAATTTCGTGGTGGATCTGCTCTATTCCTTCCTGGATCCCCGGGTGCGCCTGGGGGAGGGGCGCGCGTGAGCGCCCGCGCCGACATGCCCCCGGCCCCCGAGGCGGTGGTTGGGGAAGAGACCCCCTTCCGGCGCTTCGCAGCCGAGTTCTGCGAGAGCAAGACAGCCCTGGTGGGTCTGGCGGTGTTTCTGGTGATCGTTTTCGTGGGCGTCTTCGCCCCCTGGATCTCGCCCCAGGACCCCTACGATCTCGCCCAGCTGGACATCATGGACGGCCGCCTGCCGCCGGGGGAGAAGAACGCCGCCAGCGGCTATACCTACTGGCTGGGTACCGACGACCAGGGCCGCGACATGCTCAGCGGCATCTTCTACGGCCTGCGCACCAGCCTGGGGGTGGGCGCCATGAGCGCCCTGCTGGCACTTTTCTTCGGCGGCGCCCTGGGGCTGCTGGCGGCCTACTTCGGCGGCCGCACGGACACCCTCATCATGCGCGTGGTGGACCTGCAGCTGAGCTTTCCGTCGATTCTCATCGCCCTGGTGCTGATGGCCATCCTGGGCCAGGGGGTGGACAAGATCATCCTGGCCCTGGTGGCCGCTCAGTGGGCCTACTACGCGCGTACCATCCGGGGTACGGCGCTGGTGGAGCGGCGCAAGGAGTACATCGAGGCGGCCCGCTGCCTGGCGCTGAGTCATCGGCGGGTGGTCTTCCGCCACCTGCTGCCCAACTGCCTGCCGCCGCTCATCGTGGTGGGCACCGTGCAGGTGGCCCACGCCATCGCCCTGGAGGCCACCCTGAGCTTCCTGGGCATCGGTCTGCCCGTGACCAAGCCCTCCCTGGGCCTGCTGATCGCCAACGGCTTTGAGTACATGCTCAGCGGTCGTTACTGGATCAGCTTTTATCCCGGCGTGGCGCTGCTGATCACCATCGTGAGCATCAACCTGGTGGGCGACCAGCTGCGCGACGTGCTCAACCCGAGGCTGCGGCGATGAGCGGGGCGCGCGACATCCTGGCCGTCGAGGGCCTGTGCACCTACTTCTTCACCAAGGCCGGGCTGGTCAAGGCCGTGGACGAGGTCAGCTTCACGGTGCGCCGCGGCGAGGTGCTGGGCCTGGTAGGCGAGTCGGGCAGCGGGAAGTCGGTCACCGGCTTTTCCATCATCGGCCTGGTGGACCCGCCGGGCCGCATCGCCGCCGGGCGCATCCTGTTTGACGGCCGCGACCTGGCGACGCTGGGCGAAAAGGAGCGGCGCGCCCTGCGCGGGTCGCGCATCGCCATGATCTTCCAGGACCCCATGATGACGTTGAACCCCGTCCTGCGCATCGACACCCAGATGATGGAGGCCATTCGCGCCCACCGGAAGGTCGACGAGAAAACCGCCCGCCGGCGCTGCCGCGAAGCGCTGGAGCAGGTGGGCATCGCCTCGCCCGGGGAGCGCCTCAGGGCCTATCCCCACCAGTTCTCCGGGGGCATGCGCCAGCGCGTGGCCATCGCCATCGCGCTGCTCAACAAGCCGGACCTGATCATCGCCGACGAGCCCACCACGGCCCTGGACGTCACCATCCAGAGCCAGATCCTGTTCGAGGCCCAGAAACTGTGCCGCGAAACCGGCACGGCGCTCATCTGGATCACCCACGACCTGACCGTCGTGGCGGGCCTGGCCGACCGCGTGTGCGTCATGTACGCCGGCCGCATCGTGGAGCAGGGCAGCATCGACGACGTGCTCGACCGGCCGCTGCACCCCTACACCCGGGGGCTCATCGAATCGGTGCCCAGCCGCAACAAGCGCGGCCGTCCCCTTTACCAGATCCCGGGCATGACGCCCTCGCTGCTCAACCTGCCGCCGGGTTGCGCCTTCCGCCAGCGCTGTCCGCGGGCCGACGAGGCCTGCCGGATATCGCCGCCCGTCACCCGGCCGGCGCCGGGCCGCCGGGTGCGCTGCCATCACCCTCACGACGGGAGCCTGTCATGACGTCCGGCGAGATCATCCGCCTGGAAAACGTTTCGCGGCGGTTCGAAAAGAAACTCGATCTGGCCGCCAGGATCGGCAGGAAGCTGGGCGCCGGCGTGCGCGAGGAGATCGTGCGGGCCGTGGACGGCGTCTCCATGGCCATCGGCGAGGGCGAGGTGGTGGGGCTGGTGGGCGAGTCGGGCTGCGGCAAGTCCACCCTGGGGCGCATGGTGGCCGGCATCCTGCCGCCCAGCGCGGGCAAGCTCTACTACCGCGGCACCGACGTTTCGTCTCTTTCCGACACCGAGTACCGGCGCTACGCCCTGGGCGTGCAGATGATCTTCCAGGACCCCTTCGCGTCGCTCAACCCGCGCATGCGGGTGCACGACATCATCGGCGAGGCGCCGCTGGTGCACGGCATCGTGGACCGCGCCGGTTTCGAGGACTACCTGGACCACATCATGCTGCGTTGCGGCCTGGACCCGGCCTACAAGCGCCGCTACCCCCACCAGTTCTCGGGCGGCCAGCGCCAGCGCATCGGCATCGCCCGCGCCCTGGCGGTCAGGCCCGAGTTCATCGTGTGCGACGAGGCCGTGGCGGCCCTGGACGTCTCCATCCAGGCCCAGGTGCTCAACCTGTTCATCAAGCTGCGCGAGGAACTCAACCTGACCTATCTGTTCATCAGCCACGACCTGGGCGTGGTGGAACACATCAGCGACCGCATCGCCATCATGTACCTGGGCCGTATCGTGGAGAGCGCCCGCGCCGAGGCGCTCTTCGAGGCCCCCAACCACCCTTACACCCAGGCCCTGCTGCGCGAGGTGCCGCGGCTGGAGAACCGCCGCTTCAACTTCGAGCCCATCAGCGGCGAGATTCCTTCGCCGCTCGAACCCCCGCCGGGCTGCCACTTCCACCCCCGCTGCCCGCACGCCATGAAGCGCTGCCGGCAGGAGGCGCCTGAACTCAGGGAAATCGCCCCCCACTGGTACGCGGCCTGCCACCTCAACGAGGGGTGACTCGCCCGTAGGCCGCGGCCCGTCTTCCGGGGGGCACCGGGCGGCCCGTTGCCCCGGGTTCTCACCCTCAGTGGCGCGCAAACTCCTCTTTGACCCGCCGGCGCAGGTCCGCCGAGGTGAGAAAATCGTAGGCCGTCAGGGCCAGCATCTTGGCGGCCTTGATGAGGGTGTCCCGGCCGCGCTCCGTGGTGGTGGCGTCGCGAAAGCCCTCGGAGTGGCTGGGGATGTCGCCGTCCACGATGGCCAGGAAAGGATGGATGCAGGGCAGCACGTGGCTCAGGTTGCCGATGTCCGACGACCCCCGCCGGCCGTCGTCCTCGTCGACGCGGATGCCGATGGCTTCCATGTTGGCCTGCGCGGCCGCTTCCAGGGACAGGTTGCGGCGGTAAGGGTCCAGCACCGGGGGCTCGACCGTGATGTCGCAGGTGGCGCCTGTAGTCAGGGCCGCGCCCTCGGCGCACTTCCTGACCTTTTCGAAGACCTCGTCACGGTAGGCGCGGCTGCCGGCGCGCACGTAGAACAGGCCGGCGGCGTGTTCGGGGATGATGTTGGGCGCGTCGCCGCCGTGGGTGATGATGCCGTGGACGCGGGCGTCCGGGCGCAGGTGCTGGCGCAGGGCGTTGATGCCCACGTAGGCGGTCACCATGGCGTCCAGCGCGTTGATGCCCTTGTCCGGTGATCCCGAGGCGTGGGCCGGCCGGCCGGTGAACGCCATGCGGAACTTGACGCGCCCCAGCATGCCTTTGCCCGGCAGGTTGAGGTGCCCGGGGTGGAACATCATGGCCGCGTCCATGTCCGCGAAGACCCCGGCATCGGCCATGCGTGCCTTGCCGCCGCCGCCCTCCTCGGCCGGGGTGCCCACCAGGAAGAGGCCGCCGGCCGCTTTGCGCAGCATCTCCTTGAGGGCCAGGGCGGCGCCCACGCTGGCCGCGGCGATGAGGTTGTGGCCGCAGCCGTGGCCGATGGCCGGCAGGGCGTCGTACTCGGCCAGGATGGCCACCGCCGGACGGGTGGGAGGGCAATCGGCCGGATGGGCCACGAAGGCGGTTTCCACGCCGCCGGCGCCGGCCTGCACATCGAAACCGTGTTCTTTCATGACCTTGCCCAGGTAGGCGCTCGATTCGTACTCCTGGTAGGCAATCTCGGGGTGGTCTTTAAGGAACCGGCTGACCTCGAAAAGTGTTTCGGCCAGCGCGTCCACCCGGGCGCATAATTCTTTTTTGATCTGATCCATGTGATGTCCTTATACTTTCAATTCAATCCAAAAAAGCCGGCGGCCCGTTTCCCGAACCTTCCGGTTCGGCGAAAAGGCGTATCGGCACCCAGCCGGAACCGTTTCTGCGGACCCCTGCCCGACGGCCGTGGCAGCTTTCCGCCAACGACGGATCTGTCCGGCGTGGGGCGGGCGCTGCGGTCCGGGGCGCTGCAACCGGCCGCGGACGACGGCCCACCGGCGGACCGCTCCCGGCTACTTGCGGAATTCCTGCATGTAGGCGAACAGCGCCGGCGATCCCCCCGTGTGGACGAAAAGGAGGGTCTCGTCCTTCCGGAACCAGCCCTTGCGCACCAGGTCGATGAGCCCGGCCATGGCCTTGCCGGTGTAGACCGGGTCCAGCAGGATGCACTCGGTGCGCGCCAGCAGTTTGACGGCCTCCACCATTTCGGCGGTGGGCAGGGAGTAGCCCGGGCCTACGTAATCGCCGAAGCAGCGCACCGCCTCGCGGGGGATCGGTGCGGTGACGCCCAGGTGGGCGGCGGTCTGCTGCACCAGGTCGTAGACCAGCGGTTCCTGTTCTTCCCGGGAGCGGCTGACGTCGATGCCGACCACTTCGATGCCGCTGCTGCTGCCCTGGAAGCCGACCACCAGCCCGGCGTGGGTGCCGGTGCTGCCGCTGGCGCAGACCACGCGGTCGATATTCAGGCCCGCCTCGAAGCTCTGGGACAGGATCTCCAGCGCACAGGCCACGTAGCCGGTGGCGCCCACCGGGTTGGAGCCGCCGCCGGGGATGATGTAGGCCCTGCGGCCCTCGGCGGCCAGTTCGTCGGCCACGGCCTGCATCTCGGCGGCCAGGTCCGAGCCGCCGGCCACCACCTTGATCTGCTCCACGCCCATCAACTGGTAGAGGAAGTTGTTGCCCGAGGCCTCGGGGTTGTACGTGCCGGGTACGCGCTCCTCCAGCACCAGCCGGCACTTGAGGCCTTCCTTGACGGCCGCGGCCAGGGTCAGGCGGCAGTGGTTGGACTGCACCGCACCGCAGGTGATCAGGGTGTCGGCGCCCCGGGACAGGGCCTCGGCCACCAGGAATTCCAGTTTGCGGGTCTTGTTGCCGCCGCCGGCCAGGCCCAGCATGTCGTCGCGTTTGATGTAGATCCGGGGCCCCCCCAGGGCCTCGCTGAAACGGGGCGCGGCCTCGATGGGCGTGGCCCCCTGGGTGTACCTTCGGCGGGGGAATTTGGCCAGGTTCATGAGCGGTTTCCTTTCCTTGAAATGAAGGATTGCCGGAAAAGGGCGGTCATTGACGGCACGCCACGAACAATGCGCTGTTCATAGCCGATTTGCCTGTCGTGGACAACAGAAATCGGCGCAGGCCGACCGGCAGGGGAAAGGGCACGGCAATCGCAAGTAACCATCCCATTGGAGAGAAAAACATAGCCATAGCCTGACGCCAGCAGGGCGGGCAGACATCGTCTGCGCTCTGTGAGCCCCGGCGGGGATGTTGCAGTCATCGGCGCATCTTTTTCCCGCCGGTTCTCCAACTGCGCACGGCCGATACCTGCCCGTCCTTCCTGCATGGACGAACCCGGACGGCGAAGGGCGCTTGCCGTACGCATGCCCGGGCTGCTTGCGATTGCCTTGGCCCGATCGTTCCGGGGAGGGGAAGGGGTTGGGGCTTGAACCCCGTCGGCGGATGCATTAAGTTGCGGTGCCATGAAGCTCGAGGTCCCCTTTCTGCCCGACGAAGACTACATCGCGCTGCTCAACCGCCACGCCGCGCACATCGAGGCCGTTCATTACGGTTTGCCCGTCGATGCGGTCCAGGACGCCCGCGTGCGGCTGCGCCGAGCCGATCTGGACGCGTTTGTCGAAGCCCTGCGGCGCACGCGCGTCGCCGGGCGTTGTTACCTGCTGATGAACAGCCGTTTCCACCTCCAGGACAGCTACCTGGACGACGGGCGGCTGGAACGCACCGTGGGCGTTCTACAGCGCCTGCTGTCCGCCGGGGTGGTGCGCGGCATCGTGTTTGCCGACGCCTACTTCCTGGCGGCCCTGTCGCATTTTTCGCCGCAGACGGCTCGTGAGCTGGAGGCCGTGCCGTCGATCAATTTCATGATCGACGACATCCACAAGCTGCAGGAAACGCTGGGGATCGTGGACGACACGGCCTTCCGCCTGCCGCGCAAGATCATCCTGGACCGTTCGCTGAACCGTCGCCCGGAGGCGCTGGCACGGCTGGCGGAAGAGAGCCGTCGGCGCTGGCCGGAGCTGCGCATCGGGCTGCTGGCCAACGAGGGATGCCTCTACCAGTGCCCCTTCAAGCTGACCCACGACGCCCTCATCGCCCTGGCCAACCAGGCCGCCGCCGTGGACACCTTTCGCATCAACCGCGACCTGGGGTGCGTGCGCGTGCTGTCGGACCAGCCCCGGCGGCTGTTTCGCTCGCCCTTTATCCGGCCCGAGGACGTGAAGCGTTACGCCGGACGGGCGGACTTCGTCAAGCTGTGCGGCCGCACCCTGGGTCCCGCCTTCCTGGGCCGCGTGCTGCAGGCATACGTGGCGGGCCGTTACACGGGCAACCTGCTGGAGCTGATGGACAGCATGCACTGGATGGCGCCGCTGCGGCACGTGGCGAACGAGTGCCTGCCGGCCGATTTCCTGGAGCGGCTCTCGGCCTGCGACGGGAACTGCGGGGACTGCGGCTACTGCGGGGATCTGCTGGAGCGCTGCGGTCGGTTGCTGGCGCCTGCGATTCCGAGGCGGAGCGATCCCTGAGCCGTGCATCCGGCCCGCCTTTCGGGCCGGAGGGACGCCTGCGCACGTCGCCGGATCCCGGCCGCCGGTCTCCTGCGGCGTTTTACCCGTCGATTTTGACGATCACCAGGGTGATGTCGTCTTCGGCGGGAATGCCCCGCGAAAAGCGGTGCAGGGCCTCGAAAACCGCCGCCAGGATCTCCTCGGCCGACCGCGAGGCGTTTTCGCGCAGCACATCGCGGAAACGCTGCTTGCCGAAGAAGTGCCCGGCCGGGTCGCGTGTCTCCCATATGCCGTCGGTGCCCAGGGCGATGATAGTGCCGGGCTTCAGGTCGTCCAGGCGGCACTCGTCGTACACGAAGCCCTCGTCCACCCCCAGGGGCAGGCCGCCTTTCGCCAGTTCTTCGAAGCGGTTCCGGCCGGGGTCGTACACCTGGGCCGGCTCGTGTCCGGCGCGCACCCAGCGGGCCCGCCGGGCGGCCGGGTCGAGGTCCATGTAAAACAGGGTCATGAAGTGGCCCGTGTCTTCCATGTCCAGGCACAGGTCGTGGTTCATGAGCGTCACGGCCCGGCCCGGTGATGCCTCCTGGGCGGCCCGGGAGCGGATGAAGGCCCGGGCCGTGGTCATCAGCAGGGCGGCGTCCACGCCGTGGCCCGAGATGTCGCCCACCACCACTTTCAGGTGCCGCGAGGCGCCGCCCTCGTCCTGCAGGTAGTCGAAGTAGTCGCCGCCGACCTCGTCGCAGGAGTCGCTGCGCCCGGCGATGTCGAGGCCCGGGATGCGCGGCGCGCTGCGGGGAATCATGCTGCGCTGGACCTTGCCGGCCAGGGCCAGGGCCTTTTTTTGTTCGGTCAAGTCGGTCACAAAAGCGATGTTGCCCATGGGGCGGCCGTTGTCGTCGCGCAGAGTGTTGCCGTGGATCAGCACCGGCACCACCCGTCCGCTCTTGGTCTGCAGGGCGCACTCGGTTTTGCGGTAGTCCACCGAGAGCAGCTGCTCATGGCGAGCGCTCATGAAAGCCCTGAATTCCTCGGTGGCCAGGTCGAAGGGGCGTTTGCCGATAACCTCGTCGCGGGTGTAACCCAGCATGCGGCAGAAAGCGTCGTTGACATCCACGATGACTAGACGGTCGTCCATCATCAGAAAGCCTTCACCGGTAGTCTCCACGATGCGCCGGAACTTGGTCTCGATTTCGCGTTGGCGCTCCTCGGCCCTGCGCCGCAAGGTAACGTCCACCACTACACCCTGGTAATAGCGTTTGCGGCCCTCTTCGTCGCGAACCACTGATGTTTGGTCTTCCACCCATCGGGTCTCGCCGTCCTTGGTGATGAAACGCAGGTTCTGGGTGTAGGTGTCAACGTCGTTTTCCTCGTAATAACGGATCTCGCGCAGCACACGCTGACGGTCGTCGGGATGCACGATATCGGTGAACCGCAACCGGCCGCTGGTGAACTCCTCGGGCCGGTAGCCGTAGCGCGTGACGTTGTCCGAGACGTACACCACGCGGGGGTCGTCTCCCGGCAGGCGGCGGAAAAGGATGACCGGGCTTTTCTCGATGATCACCCGCGCCACTTCCAGGTCCTGGAGGGTTTTTTCCTGCAGGCTGCATTCGAGCTGCAGTTCCCGCGTCTTGCGGCGGCAGTCCGTCTGCAGCGCTAGGTATGCCTTCTCGAGCGCTTCTAAGCGTGCGCGCAGATTTTCACACTCGTCGGCGCAAAGGTCCGGTGCGACGTTTCCACTGGCAGGGTTCGGTGTGGTTTTCCCGTCTTTTTTCACGTTGTTCGGCGTTATACGTTCGTTTGCGCCGCGGAGGCGGCGCACTCGTTCTTGCCCAGGTCCATGTTGTCGGCCTCTTCCTCGTCGACTTCCAGCAGGCCGGCGTTGATCTCGCGGATTCTGGCGTACTCCTCCGGCTGCGGCCGCATGTTCTGCTCGA
>CAYZCL010000145.1:0-19683 GCA_964476595.1 uncultured Desulfobacteraceae bacterium | reverse complement strand
TTCTTATTGCATCAATTACTACAAATACTGCATTATTATCTTTTTTTGCAAAACGTCTCAAAATCTTGACAATACGATTTACTCGTTGGGAAATTCTATAAATATGATTTGCATCAAAGTTTCTATCAAAAGCTTTTCCAGAAGATCGAATATTATTACCTATATATTGATAAACAGAAACATAAGCATTGCCTTTTACTGAATTCAATATATTCTTTAATTTTATTGAAAATTGTGGAAGTTTTTCAAAATAAAATGAGTAGAGTTCTTTCCTCAAATTCTGAACATCATCTTGATAAGTTTCAGAACCTTTGTTTAAAGTTTCTCTTTTCTCAGTTAGCGCTTTTCTTAATTCATATATATCTTCATATTCAGACTTAATCTCAGAATCTAATTTTTCCTTAATAGCCCAAAATATCTCACTCTCATTATGTTTGTTATAAATCTGCTCTAAATACTTTATAAACGTATTGTAATCATTTTCAATTACAAACGATGTAATAATATCTCGTATTTGTATTATATGAAATTTTTTCCAATTATGTTTAGCAAATTTATAAATTATTTTATATTTTCGATCTTCATTTGTTTTGCATGAGCAAGGCTTTGGTAATTTTATATCATTAAAGTCGCTGTTAAGTATTTTGCCAGCTGATGTACAGCCAGATCCTGTACGCCCAGTAAGTCCTATCAAGATGAATTTTTGTCTGTTTTCATATAATTTGGCTAAAGCTTTCTGCTGTATTAGCATTTTGTCATCCATTTCTTCACCCAACATTGTTTATTGAAAGGAATGCCTGTATTTTACAGGGTATCGCTGATCAATTCGGAGATCAAGCATATTTTGCCTTGAATTTTGTAGATGCCCTTCTATATCTATTCAAATTTTATCGGATAGAAACCGTTTGCTATCAGTTAATTAGAGATTTTTTTAGCGGAAGGCTTGAGATTTTTGTATTTTCCCCCGATAAATATTTTGTCCGAAAATCGAATCTTCTATGGACTCTGTGTAAAAATAGAAATAGTTATGAAGGGGTTTGAAGCATACCTGCAGGACAAGCGCCTGGTGCCACCTAAGAGAATTCCCTTTTATAGTGTATGGGTCTCAAAATACATGGCTTTTTGTGAGCACCCGGATCACGGGGGGCTCGATGGTTCCCAGCTTCTCGATCGGTTCATGCGGCAATTGAGCCGCCAATATGAGGACTGGCAGGTGGCACAGGCATCCGAGGCGGTTAAGTTGTACCGGTATTACCGGCGCCGGACAAAATCTGATCCTAAGGACAGCAACGGGGGCGCGAAGGAGCAGTGGCGGCGGGTGGCTGAAGAGACTGTCCGCATGCTGCGCCTCAAACATCGTTCCATGAGCACGGAAAAGACCTACCTGGGCTGGTTGCGGCAGTTCTACCGCTTTCTGGATGGTCATTCCCCCGAAGATATCGATGCCTCGCATCTCAGGGATTTTCTCAGCCATCTGGCGGTGGAGCGCAATGTCGCCAAGGCTACGCAGAATCAGGCCTTCAATGCCATCTTGTTTGTCTACCGCCATGTCTTGGAAAAGGATGTGGATGAGCTCCGTACCGTGGTGCGGGCCCGGACGCGCCGCCGGCTGCCGGTGGTGTTGACGCAGCCGGAGGTGCTGCGTATCTTTGAGCACCTGAGGAAGCACAACCGCCTGATGGCGCAGCTGATTTACGGATGCGGGCTGCGCCTGATGGAGTGCGCGCGCCTGCGGGTCAAGGATGTGGATTTCGAGCGCGGCTGCCTGACCGTAAAATCCGGCAAGGGCGACAAGGACCGGATGACCATGCTGCCCGAGAGCCTGCACGATGAGCTGAGGATGCACCTGGAAAGCGTGCGGGCGCTCTATGACGAGGACCGTGCCGCCGATGTGGCCGGCGTGTGGCTTCCCGATGCGCTGGAGCGAAAGTATCCCAATGCCGGTAAAGAGTGGGGCTGGTTCTGGGTGTTTCCGTCGCAGAAGCTGTCCGTGGATCCGCGCAGCCGGGTGGTGCGGCGTCACCACGTGTCGGCCAACAACCTGCAAAAGCAGTTCAGGCGGGCGGTGGCCCGGGCGGGAATCGCCAAGCACGCCACGGTGCACACCCTGCGGCACAGCTTTGCTACGCACTTGCTCGAAAAGGGCTACGACATTCGCAGCATCCAGGAGTTGTTGGGTCACGCGCATGTGCAGACCACCATGATCTACACGCACGTGGCACGTAAAAATGTGCTGGGCGTCAGGAGCCCGCTGGATTTGTAACGGACCGGGCGGACCAAAGAACAGGGGAGTTGACATGGAAACGATGCAGCAGATCGCGGAGCGGACCCGGCGGCTGGCGGCGGTGGCCACGGGCAGGCAGAAGGCCGACCTGGTGGTGAGAAACGGTCGCTGGGTGTGCGTGCAGTCCGGGGAGATTATCGCGGGTACGGATGTGGCCGTGGTCGGCGGGCGTATCGCCTACGTGGGGCCGGATGCCGGGCACACGATGGGCGACGGGACGCGGGTGCTGGACGCCGGCGGGCAGTACCTGGTGCCGGGGCTGCTGGACGCGCACATGCACGTGGAGTCCGGCATGCTGACGGTGACCGAGTTCGTGCGCGCCGTGGCGCGCCGGGGGACCACCGGGATTTTCATCGATCCCCACGAGATCGCCAACGTGCTCGGACTGCGGGGCGTGCGCCTGATGGTGGACGAGGCCGCGGGACAGCCCATCCACGTGTGGGTGCAGATGCCCTCGTGCGTGCCGTCGGCGCCGGGACTGGAGACCCCGGGTGCGGTGCTGGGGCCCGAGGAGGTGGCCGAGGCCATGACCTGGGAGGGCATCGTGGGCCTGGGCGAGGTGATGAATTTTCCGGGCGTTGCGGCTGGCGACGAGAAGATGCACGCCGAGATGGCGGCCACGCGGGCGGCCGGCAAGGTCATCGGCGGGCACTATTCGGTACCCGACCTGGGGTTGGGGTTTTGCGGTTACGTGGCCGGCGGGCCCGAGGACGACCACGAGGGCACCAGCCGGGCGGACGCCGCCGCCCGCGTGCGCCAGGGCATGAAGGCCATGCTGCGCCTGGGCTCGAGCTGGCACGACGTGGCGCGGCAAATTCGCGCGGTGACCGAGGACGGGCTGGACCCGCGGCACTTCCTGCTGTGCACCGACGATTGCCACGCCGAGACCCTGGTCAACGACGGCCACATGGACCGCGTGGTGCGCCACGCCATTGCCCAGGGGGTGGCCCCGGTGACGGCCGTCCAGATGGCGACGCTCAACACGGCGGTGCACTTCGGCGTGACCCGCGACGTGGGCATGATCGCGCCGGGGCGCCTGGCCGACATGGTGATCACGCCGTCGCTGGTGGAATTTTCCGCCCGGCGGGTGCTGGTGCGCGGCGAGGTGATCGCCGAGGAGGGCAGGCTGTGCTGCGGGCACCCGCAGTTCGACTACCCGGACTGGGCCGTGCACTCGGTGCACCTGGCGCGGCCGGTGACAGCCGAAGATTTCCGGCTGGCGGCACCGCGGGACGGGGAGCTGACGGCCCACGTCATCGGCGTGATCGAAAACCAGGCCCCCACGCGGCACCTGCGCCTGAAGGTGACGGCCCGCGAAGGCGAGGTGGCCGCCGACCCGGCGGCGGATCTTGCCAAGATCGCGCTGGTGGCGCGCCACGAGGGGACCTCGGGCGTCCGGGTGGGGCTGGTGCAGGGCTTCGGCCTGACCGGCCGCTGCGCCATCGGCACCACCGTGGCCCACGATTGCCACCACATGATCGTGGTGGGCACCGACGAAGACGCCATGGCGCGGGCCGCCAACCGGCTGGCCGAGATCGGCGGCGGCCAGGTGGTCGTCCGCGACGGCACGGTCATCGGCGAGGTGGAACTGCCCATCGCCGGGCTGATGTCCGACCGCGACGCCGAGACCGTGGCGCGGGCGGCCGCCACGGTGCTGGAAGGGTTTTCGGCCTGCGGCTGCCGGCTCAACAACCCCAACATGCAGCTCAGCCTCCTGGCGCTGGTGGTCATCCCGGAGTTGCGCATATCGGACAAGGGGCTGGTGGACGCAGAAAAGTTTGCGGTCATTCCGGTGCTGGAGCTCTAGCGGTTTGTTCTTGATTCTGAACGCGGGTCCACGGGTTTTTCCTGGATGGATAAACCCGTTTCACCCCTGGGGTGCGGGCATTGCCCGCGTGGAACCTACTGCACATCGCTGCTAGTTGCACTTTGGTAGAGCCGTAGGGGTGACCGCCCAGTTTTTAGAATCCTTTATTTTAAACACGACAAACCAGAGCTTTCCCTTCCAGCTTCTTTCGGTCTGCCAGGGAAAGAGGGCTTTACACTTTCCTTCTACATACATCTCAGCGAAAAAGGGATCGGTTGCGATTGTTTCAAGCACATCGTATCTTAGGCTAAAATTGTTTTGATTGCGGCCCTCTTCAAATCCGACGGTTTTTACTACCCTGGCTTTTTGTACGGTGAAAAACGGTTGTCTTGTGTGTACTACCAAAGTCTCAATTTGTTGATGAGAGGGTCTGCTCGGCGAACTTAAAAAGAAGAAGGCAACGATGGCTAAAGCGACTACGCCGGCTGCTATTACTGTCAGTTGGGTTTTCTTTTTCTTCGAGCTGAGGGATGTGGATGAGGCTTGTTCCTGATTGGTAAGGGTCGAGATGTTCTGACCGGCAGGGGGGGCGGATTTTTGAAGCACCATTTTTTCAACTTTTGCATATATCGCCCCGCATTTTGGACATTCGTAATCCGGATTGCTGTCGGTCGGCATTCTGACATACCCGCATTTCAAGCACTCTTTCCCCATGATTTCTACCCCATGATCAAAGACATGTATGCGCCTCTATTACCGAACGAGGACCTTTTCTGCTGTTTCGCCGCCAATCGGCACTTTTAAACGACGAAGACGCATCCGGTATCCTGGTACCAAATGCGGCTTCCTTCCAGCCAATCTGGATTACCGGTGACCGTGATCGTTGTGCGGTTTGCTGAAGCATATAATCGGCACTTAGTTTGAAATTATTAGGGCGTACAAAGAATGTAGGCCGGCAGGACGACTTATCAGGGAACCCGTCGTGTGGATCGAAAAGAACCGCCTGCCCCGTCTGAGCAGGCGGTTTCGTGGTTGGGCCTCGGGGGGCGGCTTAGGCCTTGGCAAAGACGATACGGTCGCCTTCCACGTCGGCCCGGATGCGGTCGCCGTCCATGAAACGGCCGGCCAGGATCTCCACCGAAAGCGGGTTTTCGATGAGTCGCTGGATGGCCCGCTTGAGCGGACGCGCGCCGTAGACCGGGTCGTAGCCCTCCCTGGCCAGCAGCTGCCGCGCCTCGGGCGAGAGCACCAGCTCCAGGTTGTGCTCGCCCAGCCGGTCGTTGAGCCGCTGGATCTGGATGTCGACGATCTGCGCGATCTCCTCCTCGGTCAGGTTGTGGAAGATGATCGTCTCGTCGATGCGGTTGAGGAACTCGGGCTTGAAGGCGGCCCGCAGCGCCTCGGTCACCCGCCGCTCCATCTCCTTGCGGTCGGCGGTGCCCAGCTCCTGGATGAACTGGCTGCCGATGTTGCTGGTCATGATGATGATGGTATTCTTGAAGTCCACCGTCTTGCCATGACCGTCGGTCATGCGGCCGTCGTCCAGGATCTGCAGCAGGACGTTGAAGACCTCGGGGTGCGCCTTTTCGATCTCGTCGAACAGCACCACCGTGTAGGGGCGCCGGCGCACGGCCTCGGTGAGGTAGCCGCCCTCCTCGTAGCCTACGTAGCCCGGGGGGGCGCCGATCAGGCGCGAGACCGCGTGCTTTTCCATGAACTCGGACATGTCGATGCGCACCATGGCCTGCTCGCTGTCGAAGATGAACTCCGCCAGGGCCTTGGCCAGTTCGGTCTTGCCCACGCCCGTGGGGCCCATGAAGATAAAGGACCCGATGGGGCGGTTGGGGTCCTGCAGACCGGACCGGGCCCGCCGCACCGCGTTGGAGACGGCCTCGATGGCCTCTTTCTGGCCGATCACGCGTCGCGACAGCCGCTCTTCCATGTGCAGCAGCTTCTCGCGTTCGCCCTCGAGCATCTTGCTGACCGGGATGCCGGTCCAGCGGGAGATGACCTCGGCGATGTCTTCCTCGTCGACCTCCTCCTTGAGCATCTTGCGGTCCTTCTGCAGCTCGGCCAGCTTGCGCCGGGTCTCCTCCAGGCGCTCCTGCAGCTCGTTGGCCTTGCCGTAGCGCAGTTCGGCCACCTTGGCCAGGTCGCCCTCGCGCTGGGCCTTCTGCTCCTCGATGCTCAGCTGTTCCTGCTCCTCCTTGATCTGGCGGATCTGCTGGATCAGCTCCTTTTCACGCTGCCAGTGGGCCTTCATGGCGCTGATCTCTTCCTGCCAGCCGGCAATGTCCTGCTCAAGCTTCTTTAAGCGCTCCAGGGAGGCCGGGTCGGTTTCCTTTTTCAGCGCCTGGCGCTCGATCTCGGCCTGCATGATCTTGCGCTGCAGCTCGTCGATCTCGGCCGGCATGCTGTCGATCTCGATGCGGAGCTTCGAGGCGCATTCATCGATCAGGTCGATGGCCTTGTCCGGCAGGAAGCGGTCCGATATGTAGCGGTGCGACAGGGTCGCCGCCGCCACGATGGCCGCGTCCTTGATCCGGACGCCGTGGTGCACCTCGTACTTCTCCTTGAGGCCCCGCAGGATGGAAATGGTGTCTTCCACGCTGGGCTCGGCCACCATCACGGGCTGGAAACGGCGCTCCAGCGCCGGGTCCTTCTCGATGTGCTTGCGGTACTCGCTGATGGTGGTGGCGCCCACGCAGCGCAGGGTGCCGCGCGCCAGGGCGGGCTTGAGCATGTTGGAGGCGTCCATGGCGCCTTCGCTGGCGCCGGCCCCCACCAGCGTGTGGAGCTCGTCGATGAACAGGATGATCTCGCCCTCGGCGGCCTCGACTTCCTTCAGAACGGCCTTGAGCCGGTCCTCGAACTCGCCGCGGTACTTGGCGCCGGCGATCAGGGCGCCCATGTCCAGGGCCACCAGCCGCCGGTTCTTGAGCGACTCGGAGACGTCGCCGGCCACGATGCGCTGGGCCAGGCCCTCCACGATGGCGGTCTTGCCCACGCCGGGCTCGCCGATGAGCACCGGGTTGTTCTT
This sequence comes from uncultured Desulfobacteraceae bacterium, assembly GCA_964476595.1. GTDB lineage: Bacteria > Desulfobacterota > Desulfobacteria > Desulfobacterales > JALSRD01 > JALSRD01. Next base: position 12,552 of record CAYZCL010000145.1, on the reverse strand, counting down.
GGTGCGGCGCGACAGCACCTGCACGATGCGCCGGATCTCCTCGTCACGCCCGATGACCGGGTCGAGCTTGCCCAGGCGCGCCAGTTCGGTCAGGTCGCGGCTGTACTTTTCCAGGGCCTGGTACTTTTCCTCGGGATTGGGATCGGTGATGCGCTGGTTGCCGCGGATCTCCATGAGCACCTTTAAAATGGCCTCGCGGTTGACGCCGTGGGTGCCCAGGATGCGTGCCGCCTCGCCGTTTTTCTCGTCGCTGACGGCCAGCAGGATGTGCTCCAGGCTGACGTACTCGTCCTTCATCTTGGACGCTTCGGAAAAGGCGGCGTCCAGCACGGCGCGCGTGCGCTGGGAAATGTAGACCTCGGCGCCGCTGACCTTGGGAAGCTTTTCCAGGGCGGCCGTCAGGTCCTGCTGCACGTTTTCCGGGGCGACCCCCAGCTTGCGCAGCATGGCCCAGGCGATACTGTCCTTTTCCTCCAGCATGGCCGCCAGCAGGTGCTCGGGCTCGATGGACTGGTTGCCGAGCCGGGTGGCCATGGAGTGGGCCTGCTGGATCAGCTCCTGGGATTTTATGGTAAACTTGTCAAAGCGCATGTTTTGTATCCTCCTGAAATGGACCTTTTTATCACATTACTTTTTTAACATGGTCCTTTAATTGCATGCAGAATATAAGCACTGGGCCGGGGTTGTCAAACCGTGGGCCGTAAAAAAATGGCCCTCCCGGGGCTCGGCCGACAAACTCCGAACTATCTGTAAATATAATTAAATTTCAGGAGGACGACGAGGTTTCCGCCGGGCGCCATCCGTGGGCCGGCGGTGTTGCGCGCAGGCTCTCGTAAAGCGCCACGGCCACGGCGGTGGACAGGTTCAGGCTGCGGATACGGTTGCTGATGGGGATGTGGTAGGTGTGGTCGGGGTAACGCGCCAGGATGTCCGCGGGCAGCCCCTCGGTCTCCGAACCGAAAACCAGGAAGAGCCGGCGCAGGGGCGGCAGGTCGCGGAAGGAGCGCGCGCCGCGTTTGGAAAAAAGCGCCATTTCGCCGGGCTCGGGGGCATAGGCCGCCAGCAGGTCGGCGAAGCGGTCCCAGATGCGCAGGTCCACCTGCGGCCAGTAGTCCAGCCCGGCGCGCCGGACGTGGGGGTCGTCCAGGGAAAACCCCAGGGGCCGCACCAGGTGCAGGCGGCTGCCGGTGCCCAGGCAGGTGCGGCCGGCGTTGCCGGTGTTCCAGTGGATGCGCGGGGCCACCAGCACCACGTGGCGCTCCCAGCCGCCGCTCACCGCTTCAGGTATCCCCACTGCACCAGGCGCTGGTAGGCGTACCGGGCCATCTTGCCCTCCTTGACCTGCTGCAGGTAGCGATAGTAGGCCTGAGCGGCCTCCTTGCGGCGGTGCATCTGCTCCAGGGCGTAGCCTTTCAGAAAGGACACGTTGGGGTTGCCGGGCAGCAACTTCTCGTTGCGCTCGAAATCGGCGTAGGCCGCATCGTAGCGCTTGAGCTGCAGTTCGCTGTAGCCGCTGATGAAATAGCCCTGGGCCTCGGAGGGGTACACCTGTTTGGCCGTGCGGGCGTAAGGCAGCGCCACGGACGGCTTTTTCTGGGCCAGCTGGCACTTGGCCATCATCAACAGGCCGGCATAGTCGCGGGGCGCTTTTTTGAGGGCCCGGCGAAAGAGGTCGGTGGCGCCCCGGAAGTTGCGGCGGCTCATCTCGGCCTCGGCCTGCTGCAGGGTCCGGATGGCGCCCGCCTGGGCGCGCAGCCGGCGGGTGTTGTCCATGTAACGGTCGCGGTACAGGGGCAGGTTCATGGCGGAGGCGTAGCGCGTGGCGGCCTCGCGCAGGGCCGTGCGGTAGCGCTCGTCGCTCATGGGGTGCGTGGCAAAGAGCAGGCTGACGGCGTCGCCGCCTTTCCTGGACTTGCGTTTGAGGATTTCCAGCAGGCCCACCATACCCTTGGGGCTGTAGCCGGCGCGCACCATGTACTCCATGCCCAGGGCGTCGGCCTCGCGCTCGTTGTCCCGGCTGTAGGAGGCCAGCAGGGCGCCGGCGCCGAGGGACCCCAACTGGGCGGCTAGGTTGCCGAAGCCGTAGGAAGAGGCCAGCACCGAGGCGCCGGCCACGAACAGCTGGCTGATCATGCCCTTGGACATCTGCTGGGCCGTGTGCCGGGCGTTGACGTGCCCGATCTCGTGGCCCAGCACGGCGGCCAGCTCGGCCTCGTTCTGCAGCTCGATGAGCATGCCGCGGGTGACGGCGATGGTGCCGCCGGGAAAGGCGTAGGCGTTCATGTAGACCGCGTTGACGCCCCGGAAAGAGTACGGCATGTTGGGCCGGTGGCTCTTGCGGGCGATGGCCATGCCGGTGCGGTTGATGTAAGCGTCGAGGGCGGTGTCCTGCAGCGCCCCGTAGTCCTCGGAGATCTGGAAGGGCGACCGCTGGCGGTCGATCTGGATTTCCTCCTCCTCGGACACCAGCATCAGCTGCTGCCGGCCGGTGACCGGGTTGACCGCGCAGCCCAGTACGGTGCCCGCGGCGGACAGGCCCGCCAGCTGCAGAAAGCGGCGCCGGTTCATTCTTGCGTCAATCATGGGGTTCATGGCTCCCCGTCATCCGGTTCGGTGTTTGGATGCGCCCGCAGTCATCGGCACCATCAGAAGTTGCGGGGTTTGCAGATGACCTCGCGGATGCGCATGTCGTACAGGGCGGACTGGTTGGCGGGTTTGAGCACCAGGGCCGTGTCCACGCCCCGTCCCGTACCGCCCAGCGAGACGATGTCCTTTCCGCTGAGCATGCCGGCGTCGGCCGCCATGATGGCCACTTCCACGGCCACCTTGGTGCCCTGTCCGAACAGGCGCAGGGTGTCGGCCACGATCAGCACCGGGTAGATGCCGCCGTGTTTCTTGGCCAGCGAGCGTTCCACCCCGCTCAGCGCGTGGGTGGCCGCGACCACCGCGGCGCCACGCTTTTCCAGGTCTGCGCGCGCCTCGTCGGGCATTACGTTCTGGAACGGTTCGCGGAAACCGCAGTGGTAGGTGACCACCGTGATGCGGCAGCCCTCGTTGCGTTCCAGGGCCGCAAATCCGGTGGCACCGGTGGTCGACGGCACCACCACCTCGTCGATGCCCAGCTCCCGGGCACGTGCGAAGGCCGCCTTGAGGGTCGCTTCGGTGTTGACTTTACCGGCTTTTTCGAAATACATGTTTTCCTCCCTCGGGCATGAATTCTGGAAGAGTTTGAAAATTATAAAAAGTTCACCGCCGCAGGTCAACAGCTGTCTGCCGGCGGGGCGGAAAGGCGCCGTCATGATCATCGACTTCCACACCCACATATTTCCGCCGGCCGTGCGCCGCGAACGCCAGGAATATTTCGGGGGCGAAGCGGCCTTCAAGCTGCTTTACGAGTCCCCGCGGGCCCAGATGGCGGGCGCCGGGCAGCTGGTGGCGGCCATGGACGAACAGGGGGTGGACGTCTCGGTGGTGTTCGGCTTTCCCTGGAAGAATCCCGACACCTGCCGCATGCACAACGACTACGTCATCGAGGCCGTGGAGCGCTTTCCGGATCGGCTGGTGGGGCTGGCCTGCCTGGACGCGGCCATGCCGGGCGCCGAACACGAAGTGGCGCGCTGCCTGGAGGCCGGCCTGGCCGGCATGGGGGAGCTGGCCTTCTACCGCTCGGGCATCGACGACGCGTGCCTGCGGCAGCTGGAGCCCCTCATGGCGGTCTGCCGCCGGCACCGCGCCCTGGCCCTGATTCACACCAACGAGCCCGTGGGGCACCGGTACCCCGGCAAGACCCCCAACACCTTGGCCCAGCTCTACCGCCTGGTGCGCACCTTCCCGGACATCCCCATGGTGCTGGCCCACTGGGGCGGCGGGCTGTTCTTCTACAACCTGCTGAAAAAAGAAGTCAAGGAGAGCCTGCGCAACGTGTGGTTCGACACGGCCGCCTCGCCCTACCTGTACGACCCGGCCGTCTACCGCCTGGCCGCCGAGATCATCGGCGTCGAAAGGATTGTCTTCGGCAGCGACTACCCGCTGCTGCCGCCGACGCGCTACTTCAACGAGCTCAAGGCCTGCGGGCTGGCGCCGGACGCCCAGGCCGCCATCCGCGGCGGCAGCGCTGCCCGCCTGCTGGCGTCGCTGGATATCCTGCCGGCCGGCAGGCCCTAGATTTCGATAATCGTCGCCACTCCCTGGCCGCCGCCGATGCAGGCACAGGCGCATCCCAACCGGCCCCCCCGCTTTTTCAGAATGCGGGTCAGTGTTCCGGCCAGGCGGATTCCCGTAGCCCCCAGGGCATGCCCGATGGCGATGGCCCCCCCCATGACGTTGACCCGTTCGGGATCGATATTCAGGGCGTCGATGCAGTGCAACGTCACCACACTGAAGGCCTCGTTGATTTCCCAGTAATCGATGTCGCGGGCCTCAAGCCCGGCCTTTTCCAACGCCTTGCGCACGGCCGGGACGGGGCCTGCGCCCATGATGGTGGGATCCACTCCGGCGAAACCGATGGACACGATGCGTCCCAGTGGCGTGACGCCGCTGGTTTGCGACGCATCCTGATCCATGAGCAGCATGGCGCTTGCGCCGGCATTGAGCGGTGAAGCGTTGCCGGGCGTGATTACCCCGTCGGCGGTAAAAACGGGTTTGAGCTCCCCCAGGCGCTTGAGTGACACTTCTTTGCGGATGGACTGGTCGTGGCGCACGACACGAACGGACCCGTCGGCTTGCGGTGCGGTGACGGGAAGGATTTCGCCGTCGAAAAACCCGTCTTCGAGGGCCTGTTGCGCCAGGCGGTGGGAGCGCTGCGCCCAGCGGTCCATGCGGTCCCGGTCGATCCCCGATATGCGGGCCAGCTTTTCGGCGGTCAGCCCCATGTTCAGGCTGGTGGACATGTCCCAGTGGGCGTACTTTTCACCACTCGAAAGGTCGGGGTTCATGACAATGGTGCCGTTTTCAAACAAAGTCGGGCCCATGGGAACGCGGGTCATGTGCTCCATTCCGGCAACCAGGGCGATGTCGGCAAAGCCGGTGGTGATTTCGAGAAAGGCGGTCTGCATGGCCGCCATGCCGGAGCCGCACTGCTGGTCGATGAACTTGGCCGGAACGCTCTCCGGCAGGTTGGCCAGAAACACCGGCGTGCGGCCGCCGAAGGTCCACTGTTCACTGACCCCCATGGCCGACCCCACCAGAAAATCATCGATTTCTTCGGCCGACACGCCGGCCCGGGAGATGACCTCGGGCAGCAGTCGGGCCAGCAGTTCGTCGGCGCGCAGCCGGTGGAACCAGTCCCTGTCCGGCGCCGATGGGCGGGAGCGGGACTGGGCCGTTCGCAGGTAGCTGGCGATTACCACTTCTCGCATGGGATCCTTCCTTCTCTTCGGTTCAGTCCAATGACGGGCGGCGATAGACGATCTTTCCGTCAAAGACGGTCATTTCCACCCGGGTGTGGAGGATTTCCTGTGGATCGATGCAATAGATGTCGTGGTCCAGGACGACCAAGTCGGCTTTTTTCCCGGGGCGGATGCTGCCCAGCGCGTCGTCGCAGCCGCAGATTTGGGCCGGCGTGCGGGTGTAGGCCCGCACCGCCGCGGCCACGTCGATTTTCTGGGGCGCATACCAGCCTTCGGGCGGGGTGCCGTCGGGACGGCGGCGGGTGACCGCCGCGTGGATGCCCAGCAGCGGGTCGGGATCGCAGACCGGGCAGTCGGAACTGAAACATACCGCCAGGCCGGCATCGAACATGTCCCGAAAGGCATAGGTGAACTGCGCCCGGCGTCCCACGGCGTCTTCGATCATGTCGATGTCCAGGGGCAGGTTGGCGGGCTGGACGCAGGCCGCCACAGGGAGGCGGGCCAGGCGCGAAATGTCCCCGGGGCGCATCATCTGCAGGTGCTCTACGCGGTGGCACACGGCGGGGCGCAGACCCGCATGCACGCTTCCACGGTCCCGGAGCACGCAGTCAAAGATTTCCACCACTTCACGATTGGCGCGGTCCCCGACGGCGTGGATGGCCACGGCCAGGCCGGCACGTCCGGCCTTTTCAACAGCCGAACGCAGTTCGTCCACGGGGGTCAGCGGCATGCCGTGGTCGGCGTCGAGGTAGGGTTCCAACATCCAGGCCGTGCGGGCGCCCATGCCGCCGTCGGCGAAAAATTTCACCGGCCCGATGCGCAGCCGCTCGCCGCCGAAGCCGCTGCGCAGCCCCAGGGCCACGGCTTCGTTCAGGCGTTCGCCGGGAATGGACACCCAGCAGCGCAGGGCAAGACGCCCCTTCTGCTCGAGTACCTGCCAGGCGGACAGCGCGTCGGCGCCCTCGTGGCCGCCCATCAAGCGCATGTCGTGAATGCCGGTGATGCCAAGCCGATGGATTTCGGCCTGTCCGTCCGCCATGGCGGTCATGGTTTCCGGAAGGTCCGGGGCTGGAAGGGCGTCTTTCAGCCGGTCGATTGCCCGCTCCCGCAGGATGCCGCTGGGACGCCCGTCGGCTTCCCGGTCGATCACGCCGCGGTCTGGGTCGGCGGTGGTCTCGTCGATGCCGGCGGCCGCCAGGGCCGCCGAGTTGGCCGTGGCCAGGTGAAGATCACAGCGCCACAGGGCTACGGGGTGCTCCGGTGCGGCGGCGTCCAGGTCCCGCCGCGTGGGAATCCGGTTTTCGGGCCAGTCGCCCTCGTTGAAGCGGAATCCCAGAATCCAGCGGCCGCGCTTCTTGCCCGCCGCGGCGCTTCTGATCCGTTCAAGCGCCTCTTCCAGGCTGCCTGCACCGGAGAGATCCAGGTTGGCGCGGTTCAAGGCCCACTGGTGATAGTGAAAATGGGAATCGATAAAGCCGGGCAGCACCAGGCGGTCTTTCAGGTCGACAAACCGCGTGTTCGGCCCTGCCGCGGCAACGGCCCCGGCCTCGGAACCGACGTATAGAATACGGTCTCCCGCCAAGGCCAGGGCTTCGGCAAGCGGCTGCTCCGTGTGCTGGGTACGGATGCGTCCGTGGATCAGTATGAGATCGGCAATCATGGCAAGGGTCATAACGGCCGCCGGGTCGAAGGGCAATAACAATAAAAGATAGGGCGCGCTACCTGGGCAGCACCCTGCAGTGGGCGGGATCGATGCACAGTGCCACGCGGCGCCCCTTGCGCAATATTTCTTCCCGGGCCATGTGGATGACCTGCAGCTGAAAGCCGGCCTCCAGGTCGACGAAATAGCGCACCTCGCCGCCCATGTAACTGATGGCGGCCACGGTGCCGGCAAAAGTGTTGACCTCGTCCGTGGGAGGCGTTGCCCCCGCCGGCATGATATCTATTTTCTGGGCGCGCACGACGATTTCCACCGGCGTGTCGTCCGGCCAGGTGCGGTCGCTGGCCGCCAGGATCTCACCGCCGCTCTCCAGCCGCACGCGAACCCGCCCCGACGCGCTTGCGCAGGTGCGGCCCTCGATGAAGTTGGAGTGTCCCAGGAAATCGGCCACGAAGTGGTTCACCGGCGCGTTGTAGACTTCTTCGGGTGGGCCCTCCTGAAGTTTGCGCCCCGCACTCATTACCACGATTTTGTCCGACATGGACAACGCTTCACGCTGGTCGTGGGTGACGAAAATGGTGGTGACCCCGATCATCTGCTGCAGGTTTTCGATTTCCTGGCGCATCTCTTCGCGCAGGTTCTCGTCCAGAGCCGACAGGGGTTCGTCCATCAGCAGCACGTCCGGTTCGATGACGATGGCGCGCGCCAGCGCGATGCGCTGCTGCTGTCCACCCGACAGCTGGGAGGGGTACCGGTTCTCCACGCCGGGCAGGCGCACCATTTCAAGGGCCCGGGTGACACGACTGCGGATCTCGGTTTTGGAAACATCGCGGTATTTCAGGCCGAAGGCCACATTTTCGAAAATGGTTTTGTGGGGAAAAAGGGCGTAGTTCTGAAAAATCATGCCCAGGTTGCGCCGATGGATGGGCACATCGTTGATGCGCTTGCCCTTGACATAGATGTTGCCGGCCGTGGGCTCTTCGAGGCCGGCGATCATACGCAGCAAGGTCGTTTTTCCGCATCCCGAAGGTCCCAGCAGCGTGACCAGCGAGCCCTCGGCGATTTCCAGATCCATTTTTTCAACCGCCACGACCTTGCCATAGCGTTTGTAAATACCCTCGAATTTTACCATGATGCGGTTTGGGTTGCCCACGGCCTGATTTTCCCCCGAGTTTAAGGTTAAGCGCCTGCCTTGATACGATCCCATTTTTCGGCCCACTCCACCTGGTGGCCGTTCCAGTAATTCGGATCGGCGAAGAGGTAGCCCTTGAGCTTGCCGGTGGGATCAAAAGCCGGAAGTTTCTTGACCGCCTCGGGCATGGGGACCTTGGTCGGATCCAGGCTCGACGGATACTTCTGGCCCTCGGCCACGGCGATGGCGCATTTGGGCTCCAGCATGAAGTTCAACAGCTTCTGGGCCACCGCCATGTCCGTGCCCTTGAGCACGAAGATGCATTCCTGCCACGAATAGCAGTTGTTCGGCGACAGGAACCCGATGGGATGCCCCTGGGCCTGAAGAGCGGCCACGCGTCCGGACCAGGCGACGGTGGCGTAGATCTCCTCGTTGGCCAGCAGGCTCATCAGCTCGGCACCCGATCCCCAGTATTTCTTGATCATCGGCTGCTGTTCCCGCAGTGCGTTCCAGACGGCTTTCATGTCTTTGATGTTGTTGGGATTCTGTCCGGTTTTCAGTGCGGCGTACCAGATGTTGGTGCGCCAGTCCCCCCAGCTGCCCAGCTTGCCTTTGAGGTCTTTGTCCCACAGCAGGGCGGCACCCAGTTTCTCGGCTTTTTCCTTGGAAATATGCTTGGTGTTGTAGGCGATGCCGGTCTGCCCGTAGTCGTAGGGAACGGCTGACAGTTTGCCGTTTGTAATGGCGCGGTAAGGCTTCATCATGGCTTCCATGACGTTTTTCAGGTTGGGGATCTTGGTTTCGTCGAGCACCGAGTTGAATCCCAGTTTGACATAACGCGCGTAGTCGAACACACCACTGAGGTGAGCCAGGTTGAATTCGCCGCCGGGCGGGAAAGAGGCCTTGACGCGGGTCAGGTAGGTGTCCATGTCGCCGAATTCGCCTTCCACCACCTTGATGCCGGTGGCCTTGGTGAAGGGGTCGAAGGCATATTTCCGGAACGCCTCGGAAACCACTCCGCCCCATCCATCGAAGCGGATGGACTGGCCGGCCCAGGCCCGGCGGGTCATATAGCCGAAAGGCCCGCCGACCAGTCCTGCGGCGGCGCCGGCGATGCTGATCAGCCGGACGAACTCACGGCGCGACATCGCACCGCTGGTAAACTTTTCGTACGCCCGGTCCAGGTGATCTTCCGTCTTGCGTGCCATTGTCTTCCTCCTTTCGGTTAAACGTTACGGGAGTTGGGTCTATTGTTTGTCGCGGTTGTTTTCACCGCTGCCGCGGGCGAAACGCCGCGACAGGTAGCCGGCCAGCAGGGGAATCGTCACCGTCAGTACGATCATGACGGTGCCCAGCGCGTTGATCTCGGGACTGATGGAGTTTCGGAGCATGCCGAAAATTTTCACCGGCACGGTCTGGTTTTGTGCCGTGGCCCAGAACAGCGTGGCGGTGATATCGTCAAAGGAGATGGTAAAGGCGAAAAGCATGCCGGCCAGGATGGCCGGCATCAACAGAGGCAATGTGACTTCGCGGAACGTCTGCAGGGTGTTGGCGCCCAGCACCAGGGCGGCCTCTTCGTATTCCCGTTTGATGCCCACCAGGCGCGCCTGGACCACCAGCAGCACGTACGGCAGGGTCAGCACCACGTGGCCGATGAGCAGCAGGGCGAAACTCTTGGGCTGTTGCAGCCAGCGAATGAACAGCAGCAGGGCCACCCCCAGCACGATTTCGGGAACCATGATGGGCATCAGCAGCAGGGTGTTGAGGGCGTTTTTGCCCGGGAAATCGTAGCGGACGAACGCCAGCGAGGCCGGGATGCCGATGGCAGTGACCACGATGGCCGTCAGGGACCCGAGGATCAGCGAGTTTTTGAAGGCATAGAGGATAGGGCGGTTGTGCGCCAGTTTCACGTACCAGCGGAGGCTGAAGCTCTCCATGGGAAAAGAACCGAACTGTTGCGGGTTGAACGACAGGATGATCACCGCCACGATGGGCGCGAACATGAAGACGTAAACGGCGATGGTGTAAAGTCTTATCAGAGACCAGCCGGAAAGCGGTTTCATGATTCCTATCTCAGGTTCTTGAGCAGCTGGTTGATGCCCAGGTAGCGGTTGTAGGTGTAGATGATAATGACCAGGAGCGTCAGCAGGATCACGCTGATGGCCGAGCCGAAAGGCCAGTCCAGGGTGCCGATGACGCGTTTGAAAATCAGGTTTGCGATCATCTCGTTGCGCGGTCCTCCCAGGATCATGGGGGGCAGGTAGGTGCCCGCGGTCAGAACGAATACCAGCAGGCAGCCGCCGCTGACGCCGGGCAGGCTCAACGGCAGGGTCACTTCGCGAAAGGCCTGCCACTCGGTGCAGCCCAGGCTTTTGGCCGCTTCCACCAGGCTCCGGTCGATGCCCTCCAGCGTCACGTAGATATTCAGGATCATGAACGGCAGCAGGTACTGGATGAGACCCAGCAGCACGGCCCCCTCGTTGTAGAGCATGGGCAGCGGTTCGGAGATCACTCCGAGGCGCATCAGCACGTGATTGATCAGCCCCGTGTCCCCCAGGATGTTGATCCAGCTCAGGGTGCGGATGATAAAGCTGATCCAGAAGGGCAGCATGACCAGCAGGATCAGAAACGGTTTGAAGCGCGATTCGGTGCGGTAAAAAAAATAGGCCGGGATGTAGCCCATCACCAGGCACAGGGCCACGGTCTCCAGCGCCACCCGGATGGTGCGCAGCATAATGCCGGGGTAAAAAAAGTCCTGGAAAAACTTGGCGTAATTACCGAACTGGAAAGCCGGAATGTCGGCGCCGGACGGTGCCCGCAGCCAGAAGCTGTACACGATGACGAAGCAAACCGGCACCACCATCAGCAAAAAAACGGCACTCAACGAGGGGGCCAGCATGGCCCATACTTTCCAGCGTTTATCCTTCATGAGCTCTCGGTTGTCTGATCGTCATGCTCCATCGGTTATTCCGCACCAGCGGGAAAGAAAGAGTGCATAGGTACGGGCCGTGTGCAAAACGGAATCGATCTGAACCGCTTCGTTGACGGCATGAATGTTGCGGGCCACGGGGCCGAAGCAGGTGGCCTGACCGCGGCCGAAAAAGTGAAAAGCGCGCAGATCCGTGGTGCAGGTGGCCGTGTATTCGGGAGCTGCCCCGCCGGAGAGATCGCCGTGGCAGGCCCGCAGGGTGGCAAAGGCCGGCAGATCCGGTGATACGCTGTGTCCCTCGGATCGAAAACCATAGAATTCGATTGCCGGCGGGTTCCGGCGCAGCCAGTCGTCCCGGGCCGCCGCTTTTTCGATGATGCCCTTCACCCGGCGGCAGGCGTTTTCGTAAGGGGTGCCCGGGAAAAAGCTCAGGCGCGCGTGAAACTCCGCCCGGGCGGCCACGGTGGACGGCCACTCGCCGCCGTGAATGACGCCGATATTCAGGTTGATGGGGTGCGCCATGTCCTGAAAAGCCGAAGGCCGTTCGTCCCGGTTGAGTTCATCTTCCAGACGGCGCAGGGCTTCGATGAGGGGAAAACACTTCTCAATGGCGTTGACCCCTCCCTGGGCGGACAACACGTGGCGCGGCACCCCGCTGACGGTGACCTTGAACCAGAAAACGCCCAGTTGACTGGTGAGAATGGTGGGGCCGAAAGGTTCCGGAATCAAAACCGCGTCGGCGTCATAGCCGGCCGCAAGACAGGCCAGGGCACCGTTGCCGCTGCATTCTTCTTCGACGACGGCTTCGATGGTCACCGGTGCGGTGAGACCGAACCCCGCTTTCTTGACGGCTTGCACGGCGTAGAGCATTGCCGCCACACCGGACTTCATGTCCCCGGCGCCGCGGCCGTGGAGCCAGCCGTCCCTGACGACCGGGTGGAAGGGATCGTGATCCCAGAACGAGCGGGGCTCTGCGCTGACAACGTCCAGGTGCCCGTTGAAAAGGGCGCTTCGGCCGCCGCTTGTCGCGGGCTGTTGAACGGCCACGAGGCAGTAACGGTCCGTGTAGTCCCACGGAACGGGGGCGAAGCCGGGATGCGTCGACAGGGCGTCGGGATCGATGGGGATGCGCTTCGGCGAGAAACCCAGCCGGTTCAACTCGGTTTCCATGACGCCCAGCACGGCGTGCTCGCGGCCCAACGTGCTCTCCTGCGCGACAAGACGACAGGTGAAATCGAGCAGGTCGTCGGCCAGCGAATCGACAGCGGCCAGTATCTTTTGTTCTTGCGGGTTGCAGGACATGTCGCTCTCTACGTCAGTATCGGGGCAGAGGTTCCCCCGGGATGATCAGTTGCGCTTCGGTCTTGGAGCGGATCTCCTCGATGTCGGTTTCCGCGGCGACTTCGGTCACCACCAGACCCCGGGGCGTGACGCGTATGACGGCCAGTTCCGTGATGATGGTGTCGACGCAGCCTTTCGCCGT
>CAYZCL010000144.1:0-6261 GCA_964476595.1 uncultured Desulfobacteraceae bacterium | reverse complement strand
TACAGGATCTTCGTGGTGGTGGTGGTGATCACGCGCTTGCCGGCGTCCACCAGTTCGGCCGCCAGGCGGAACATCAGGCTGGTCTTGCCGCCCGCGCCCACCAGGCTGACCACGCCGCCGTGCTGCAGCTGCAGGGCTTCGATGAGGGTCGTCATGGCGCGCCTTTCTCCAAGGGGACGGTTGCCGGTTGTCAGGGGCCCTCCGCCTGTTGTGCGTGAAGGAAGCGTTCCGCCGTCCATGACAGCGCCCGGCGCCCGTTGCGCGGTGATCTCACGTCTTGCGTCCCAGCAGTTCGCGGGCCACGGCGTCGGGCGAGGGCAGGGGACCGGGCCGGTCGAGCAGCGCGGCCAGCGCCCGGCGGCGTTCGTCCGTCCAGAAGGCCCGCGTCACCTGGTGGTCCACCAGCAGGCGCACCCGCTGCGCGGTTCTACGGCGGCGGCGCTGCACGTAGGTGCCTTCGTTTTTCAGTTCAGCCAGGTGCGCCCGGATGTCGCCGTAGATCTCGGCGATACCTTCGCCCCGGCGGGAGTCGGCCAGCCGCACCTTCACCGGGTGGCGTCCCTCGGACACCCGCATGGCCAGCATGGCCTGGATGTCGTTCTTCATGCGCTCGGCGCCCGGCAGGTCGCACTTGTTGACCACGATGATGTGTGCGGCCTCCATGGTGCCGGACTTCATGGCCTGGATGAAGTCGCCGGCGTCGGGCACGGTCAGCAGCACGATGGTGTCGGCCGCGGCCAGGATGTCCAGTTCGGTCTGGCCCACGCCCGCGGTCTCGAAGATGATCGCGTCCTTGCCGCCGGCGGCCAGGATGTCGGCCACGGCGCTGGCCTGGCGCGCCAGGCCCCCGCCGCTGCCGCGCGTGGCCATGGAGCGGATGAACACGCCCGGGTCCTGGCTGATGTCCTTCATGCGCAGCCGGTCGCCCAGGAAGGCCCCGCCCGTGAACGGGCTGCTGGGGTCGACGGCCACCACGCCCACGGTCAGGCCGTCCCGGCGGAACTGGCTGACCAGCCGGGCGGTGAAAGTGCTCTTGCCGGCGCCCGGCGGTCCGGTGATGCCGATGCGGTGGGCCGCGAAGGTCTGCGGCCAGATCTTTTCCAGCAGTCGCCCGGCGCAGGGGTCTTCTTCCTCCACCAGGGTGATGGCCCGGGAAATCGCCGCCACGCGGCCCCCGAGGATGTCCCGGGCCAGGGGCTCGATGTCGTCGTCCGGGAGGGGTTCGTCACCCGCCGCCGGGGCTTTTTTTTTACCGCTGTCCCCCGGAGGGTGGTTATAGACCCGCAGGATGGCCTCCAGCACCGACCCGGCCACGGCGCGGGCCTTGTCGGAGATGGTGGGCGCATAGCCCACGTCCCCGCGGGGGTCGACGTCGCCGATCTTCAGGCCCCGGGTGACGGGCGTGCCCGTGCGGATGAGCCCCCGCAGGACGCCGTCCAGGGGCGCCGGGACCTCGTGGCCGTCCACCGCGCCGATGATGTCGCCGGCCTTCACCGGGTCGCCGATGGTGCGCTGCGCGTCGAAGCGCCCGTCGGCCGGGGCGCGCAGCACACGCTCTTTGGTGTAGCCCGCGATGTTGCCGGGGATGCCGGTGTTGGGGGCCGCGGGACCCTCGGTGATGATGCGCCCCAGGTGGTGGCCGCGGTTGGTCTCGATGACGATGTGGGCGTCTTTACCGGCGAAAAAACCGGGCCCCAGGGCGATCACCAGGGGCGCCTCGCCGGGCGTGGTGCCCAGGTTCTTTTTGGCGATGATGGCGTCGACGGCGACGTCCGGTTTGATTTCGGCAAGCGCTGACCAGCCGGGGTCCACGATGACGGCGATTTCGCCGTGTGACCAGGCCGCCCGGATGTCCGCCACGCCGTCCGCCCGCACGGCGGTCACGTCTTCCACGGTCTGGCGGCCGTCGTGCACGGCTTCGCAGAAGGACACCAGCCGCCGCACGGCCACGGGCCGCTCGACCTCCAGCATGAAGATTCTGCGTATGTTGGCCATGTAGAGGCGCCAGGCCACGGCACTGGCCATTTCACCGGCCCCCTTGATGGCGACGATAAGATCATAAATCGGTTTGCCACTGACGGCAGTTGTTGAGATGGTTTTCCCTCTGCACATTTACTCCCCCTTGGATACTATACAGGTGGCAGGCTCCATATAACGCCAGGGTCGGCACCATGCATCTGTCCACTGAATAGCCCATGAGGGCCTGTTTCGCAAGCGGTAGTGCAACCGGTAAAGGAAGGAGACTCGGGCAGGTTCCGCCATGCATCAACCGCACGTGGATGCATAACGATTCCACGTCATCTTTTGTTCACCACGGACCGATAAATTGTCTCGGTTTCATCGGAAGGTCCGATGCCGAGTCCACGATGCAGCGCAATCCGGCAACGCCGATACAACTTTATTGCCTGCGCTTTGCGGCCCAGGTGCAGGCAGCACGACATCATGCGCCGGTAAAGCGCCTCTTCAAGCTCGTCTACGGAAAGTCCCCTTTGATAATAGGCCATTGCATCATCAAATGCGTTTTCACGCTCCAACAGATCACCTATGGCAAGGATAGCGTTGAGTAGCTTTTCTTTCAGACGTTCCCGCAATGGCGCCATCCACGGTTTGAGGCCCTCATCGGCCAGGAAATGTCCTGCGTAGCAGTCGATGGCCCTTGCATATTCGAAAACGGCTTTGGGACCGGCACCGCGGCTGTATAGGCTTTGCGCTCGGGCGCATAGCCGCTCGAATACCCAGGTATCAACTTGGCAGCAATACTGATTCAGCGAGATTTTTCCCCCCCTCAACTGTATTGCATCCTTTGTACCGAGCAGCTTCCTGAGACGATTCAACGTGGTAGAGAAAGCGCTTTGGGCCATATCCCCATCGGACTCCTGCCACAGAGCGTCGATAACGCGGTCGGTATGGACATTAATGCCGCCATAGGCGATCACGACCTTGAGCAATTCCAGGGGTCTTTTCTGGACCTTACCGGAAAAGCGGACCGGTTTGTCGTTCTTAACAAGCCGAAAACCGCCCAAGGTATATATTTTCAATGTCCACGGCCAGTTTTCAATGTGCAGGGGAGGGACATCAGGTACCAAACGGTTGATCCGAATTAGTCGTTTGACATAGTCCACCTCTATGCCTTCGATGAGAGCTTTCATGCAGAGTCTTACGATGGCGGGTGGATGCCACCACCATGCCATGGTCAAATAGTTCTGCCGGCGGCCCAGCAACATGGCCTTCTGCAGCAACTGCAGTCCCTTTTCCTCTTGGCCCTGGTCCAGGGCCGCTTTGGCGCCCAACATCAGGCACATGAACTCCAGGATGCGGCTTTTTGTCTGGATGGATAGTTCGTGAGTGCGCGCCAATTCCTGATTACCTCTTTGTGTTGCACCAGTCTCGTGCAGCAGATAGGCCAGCTGCAGGCGGCATACCATCGTCGGAAACACGTATCCGGTTTCATCGGCGATCACGGAGGCTGTTTCGGCATGTGCCAGGGCTTGGACCAACTCCCCCTTGTGCAAGAGATAAAGAGACGTGAAATAGTGAAAAACAGAATAAGTGTGATAGTGAGATATATCGAGAATCGATTTGAAGCGTTCCAGAAAGGTGGCGGCACCGGACAGATTTCCATTGAGCAGTGCGACGAAGATACCGGGCATCAAGAAAACGTGTTCCCATCCCTGCAAGCCTGTTTCCCTGACCATGCCGAGGGTACGCGTCAGCTCATCAGGAATGGAGTCGATTTGGTCCATGTTGCAGATACGGGTCGACATATCGATCCACCGCCAGTGAATCCGCCGGGCCGGAGCTGTCTTAAGGGATTGTTCCAGTTTCCTGTTCTCGCTGCGTATACTGCTTATCTTTGCAAAGTTGCCGGTCCAAGCATGATAGGTGATCGACCAGTAAAGGGCTTGTATGTACAGGGCAATGTTGCCAGTGGTTCTTGACAGGGAAAGGGCCCTTTCGATCTCCGACAGCAAGTCCGGATGATTCGGCCTTCGCAGGATCAGGGCGGCTACCCGGCTGATGCATACCCGGGTTTCCAACTCGAGGGAGGGAAACACCGGTTGTCTGGAAGCATGCTTGTCGAACCAGTCGATCCACGGGTCGAGCAGGTTGAAATCGTTCCATTCGTAGGCGATACTTTCAACGATACCGGACCATGCCAGGTGCTGTCCGACTGTATCCCGACGGTCCACGAAGCCATTGAACGCTTTTTCAAAACAGTTTCGGGCCTCGGTGGCGGATACGTGCAGGCAGCTGACCGCCAGCCAGTATTGCAGCCACGGTTGCTGCTCGACAACGTCCGACGGCAATTTTCGGATCCACTGTTCAAGAGTGTTATGGCGCCCCTGGGCGAGAAGCTCTCCTGCGTATTCTAAGATCAATTGGATCAGGTGGCCATTGTCGCCGCACCGGGAAAACAGGTCAACGGCTCCTTCCATCTGGCCAGCCTCCTGCAGGAGACCGGCCGCCCGCTGTTGCAGCATGGCGAGTTTATCTGTGTCAAAGCTTTTCTCAGCGGTGGCGATTAAAAAGGCACGAAAGAGGGGATGGTACTGGTAGCTGGCCGCAGGGGTCGACAATCGACCGGTAAACAGGTGATGCTGCCTAAGAGAGGATAACAACCGGCCGGCATCGGCCCGGCCGGTCAAGTCCCTGGCCAATGACACTGTGATGTTCGGCAGGAAAGCGGTTTTGAGCAAGAATTCCTGCTGGGAGGCGTCCAGTTTGCTGAAAAGTTCGTTGGCGAAATAGTCAAAAACCGTTTCCGGGACAAAATCCCTGGCGATACCGGACAAATTGTCGCCGGCTCCGGCACTCTTGGCCAAAAGAATCAGACCGGCAGCCCATCCCTGTGTCTTTTTATGAATACGTTTGACGGTTTGTGCCGGCAGCTCCCGACCAATGCCGATCCTTACCACCTCCGTCGATTCCTCAAGGCTCAATAGTAGGTCATTGGTACCGATAATGCGCATGTCGTTGTTGGCAAGCATACCCGAAAAGGTGCCAGGAGGATCGGTCCGGCTCAGCACGATGACGTGGATCTCGGGAGATACCCCCGCCAGAGCGGCTTTGAAAACGTCATGAAAGGGAACGCTCTGGGGGATGGTCTGGTAATTGTCGAAAACGATGGTAAACGGTGGGGATAAACGCAAGCACAGGTTTTCGAAAAAGCGCCGGGCAAACACGCCAACCCCTGCCCGATATTCGGGTGTCAACAGCGGCAGGGGCTTTCGCTTCCGCGGGGTAGCCCTTTTGGCGGCCATCCCCAAGTAATAGAAAAACGAAGCGATATCGCTGTCACCCTCATCCATATGGTACCATAGGCAGGGATATTGGTAAAAAGTCAGATAGCTAGCCACCAAAGTGGTTTTACCCGAGCCGGCCAGGGAAGAAATCCACGTGATCCGGTAATGGCCTCTGTGGTCAAGCAATCGAAACAGATCCTTCCTTAAAACGACGTTGGGCAGCTCCGGTGGCGATATTTTGTGGATGGATACCTGTCGGCTTCCCATGGCCGGCGTTCTCCCTGTGGGTGCGGGTGACGATGGGCCTGCCAGAGTTCACGAGGCGGCAATGTCGGCTGTATTCGAGGAAAGATTACTCTCTGAAAATATATCAAAATCAGATGGTACCGTCAAGCCGGCTTCGGCGATGGACCAGAACCAACTGTACCGCCGGGGGTCGGTTGCGGACATGGCGTCTTCTCAAAGCGAGGCGATTATTGGCGATTGGACCTAGTGCCAGGCGCCACGGTGGCGATGAATCTACGTTATCCGCCGGATTGTGGGGATTGCGCTGCAATATGTGACCTATCTGTGACTATTTCAATGGCAATATTCAAACATTTCGAATGACAATCATCGTTTTGGCCTAAACAATGTCCACCACGGTTGACTGTTGGAAAAAATTATGAGGGCACCTTCTGGACAAAGCGTACGACTGGGTTTTGCTGCAGCTTTTCCAGGACTTCCTGAATACTGGACGGGTCTGATAAAACCAGGGTGTACAACCCCTCCGGGTTAGGCCCAGCGACAATAGAGCCGCCGATGCTCAGCAGTACATTCCGCATCTGAATCTCGGTAGTCTGGTCTTGAAACACCACCTGCAGCCTAGGCGCGGCTTCGACGGCTTGAGGAGGGAGAGACAGCGTACGGTACGTTGGAGAAGGTTTCTGTCCGGCCGCCAGCACCAGGATGATCGCCATCTGTATGGCTACCAACGCCCAGGCAATCCGCGGTGTTCCAAAAAGCCCTGTGGCGGCGG
>CAYZCL010000143.1:0-15361 GCA_964476595.1 uncultured Desulfobacteraceae bacterium | reverse complement strand
CGCGCGAAGGGCAGGGTCAGGAAACGTTCCATGACGGCCTCGTTCATGGACTCGGAGATGATGGCCACCGCCCCCTGTTCGGCGGCGATGAGGTCCAGCACGAAGGTGAAGGGGTCCTGCCCGGCCGCTTCGGCCAGGGCCGCGATGGTGCGCCCTTCCATGTGCCGGCGCTCGCGACTGCCCACCGCGGCGATGGTGATCTTCTCCCAGCCCGCGTTCTGGTACATGTTCTCCCAGCCCGGCAGGCCGTCCCGGATCTGTCCGATGATGCGCCGGCGCACCTCCCGCTTTTCCAGGCGCGCCATCAGCGACGGGATGCCGCCCTCCAGGCACCAGGGCGGCAGGACGGCCAGCAGGGTGGTGGAGGAGCAGAAGTAGGGGTACACGTCGCAGGTGACGTCCACCCCGGCGCGGCGCGCGGATTCGATTTTTTCCACCACCGCGTCGGCCAGGCGCCAGTTGGCGCGGCCGGCCACCTTGAGGTGCGAGATGTGCACCGGCACCCGGGCCCGGCGGCCGATCTCCAGGGTCTCCTCGATGGCCTCCAGCACGTAGCGTGCCTCGTTGCGCATGTGGGTGGCGTAAAAGCCGCCGCTGGTGTGCAATACCTGCGCCAGCTCCGACAGCTCCCGTGTGTCGGCGTAGCAGCCCGGGGCGTAGATCAGCCCCGAAGACAGTCCGCAGGCGCCCTGGGACAGGGCCTCGGCCAGCAGGTCCCGCATGCGGGCCATCTGAGCGCTGTCCGGCGCACCGTCGGCCATGCCCATGGCGGCCATGCGCAGGGTGCCGTGCCCCACCAGGCCGGCCACGTTGACGGACAGCCCGCCGCCTTCCAGGCGCTCGGCGTACTCGCCGAAGGAGAGCCAGTCCACGGGGCCCCGCCAGGGGACGGCGCTGACCAGGGTGTTGCCGGCCAGCTGGTCGCGGGACTCGGGGGTCAGCGGCGCCAGGGACGTGCCGCAGTTGCCCAGCACCTCGGTGGTCACGCCCTGGAAGAGCTTGATCTCCGCCCGCGGATTTTCCAGCAGGGCGATGTCCGAGTGGCAGTGAATGTCGATGAAGCCCGGCGCCAGCACCAGGCCGCGGGCCTCGATGGTGCGGCGGGCTTCGCCCTCCAGGTGCGGCGCCAGGGCCGCGATGCGGTCGCCGGTGATGCCGACATCTGCGGTCCGGCGCGGCGCGGCCGTGCCGTCGACGATGTCGGCCCGGCGGATGAGAATGTCGAACATGGGAGCCTCGGAATGTTTGAATGTTGGTGGTGTCAGGGATCAGGTCATGGTTTAATGCGTATTATGCAACATATTAAAAAAATAGGGTTTCAAAGTCTATCCCCATCAGTCGTATAAATGGCATGCCACCGCGTGATCGGATTCGACTTCACGCAGCCGGGGTTCCTCCTGGCGGCAGCGCGGCATGCAGCGGCCGCAGCGGGGGTGAAAACGGCAGCCGGCCGGCGGGTGCAGCGGACTGGGTACGTCGCCCTCCAGGATGATGCGCTCCACCGCCAGGTCGGGGTCCGGCACCGGCACGGCCGAGAGCAGGGCCTGGGTGTAGGGGTGGCGCGGGCGGCTGTAGAGCCCGTGGTAGGGGGCGGTTTCCACGAATTTGCCCAGGTACATGACGGCGATACGGTCGCAGATGTGCTCCACCACGGCCAGGTCGTGGGAGATGATGATGTAGGACAGATCGAACTCCTGCTGCAGGTCCAGCAGCAGGTTGATGATCTGGGCCTGGATGGAGACGTCCAGGGCCGATACCGGCTCGTCGCCGATGATCACCCGC
The DNA here is from genome assembly GCA_964476595.1 of uncultured Desulfobacteraceae bacterium. Lineage (GTDB taxonomy): Bacteria > Desulfobacterota > Desulfobacteria > Desulfobacterales > JALSRD01 > JALSRD01. The sequence continues at coordinate 13,579 of CAYZCL010000143.1, read as the reverse complement.
GGGTTGAGCGCCAGTGCCCGTGCGATGCCCACCCGCTGGCGCTGTCCGCCGGAGAACTCGTGGGGATAGCGGTGCCCCTGTTCGGGGGTCAGCCCCACCCTTTCCAGCAGGTAGGCCACGCGCTCTCCGAGTTCCCGGCCCTGGCAGAGCCCGTGGATCTTCATGGGGTCGCCCACGATGCGGTTGAGCGTCATGCGCGGGTTCAGCGAGGCGTAGGGGTCCTGGAAGATGATCTGCATCTCCCGGCGCAGTCGTTTGCGCTGCGCGTCGTTCATCCGCGAGACGTCCCGCCCCCGGAAGGCGACCCGCCCGCCGGTGGGTGCCACCAGGTCCAGGATGGCCAGGCCCATGGTGGTCTTGCCGCACCCGCTTTCGCCCACCACGCCCAGGGTTTCCCCCGGTGCGAGGGTCAGGCTGACGCCGTCAACGGCATGCACGACTTCGCGTTTGCGCGACAGCAGGCCGCGCTTGACCGGGAAGTGCACTTCGAGATTTTCGACCGTCAGAAGCGGTTCCACGCCGGGTGATTCTCCTTGATCAGGGGTACAGGTGACAGCGCACGCTGCGTCCGGCTGCCATGCGGGTGAGCCGGGGGGATTCGCGCCGGCACAGCGGCAGGGCGCGGTCGCAGCGCGCGTGAAAGCTGCAGCCCGGCGGCAGTTCGTACAGGCTGGGCACCGTGCCGCGGATCTCCCGCAGCCGACGGCGCCCTTCCCGGGCGCGTCGGCCCAGCACGGGCACCGACTGGAGCAGCCCGCGGGTGTACGGATGCAGCGGTTCTTTGAACAGGTCCCGCGTGGGGCCTTCCTCCACCACGCGGCCGGCGTACATGACCACCACGCGCTGGGCGATGCGCGCGATCACGCCCAGGTCGTGGGTGATCATCAGCACGGCGGCGCCGTAGTCTTCCTTGAGCTGCAGGATGAGGTCCAGGATCTGGGCCTGGATGGTGACGTCCAGCGCCGTGGTGGGCTCGTCGGCGATCAGGATCTCCGGGTTGCAGGCCAGCGCCATGGCGATCATGGCGCGCTGGCGCATGCCGCCCGACAGCTGGTGGGGGTATTCGCGGGCCCGCTTGGCGGGCGAGGGCATGCGCACCCTGCGCAGCATGTCCACGGCCCGGCGACGGCTTTCGGCCGCGCCGAGGTGTTCGTGGACCAGGAACATCTCGGCGATCTGCTCGCCGACGGTGTAGACCGGGTTTAAAGATGTCATGGGCTCCTGGAAGATTATGGAGATACGGCGGCCCCGGATGGTGCGCATGGCGTGCTCCGACAGGGACAGCAGGTCGGTGCCCTCCAGCAGGATGCGGCCGCCCTCGATGCGGCCGGGCGGCTCCTGGATCAGGCGCATGACCGAGAGCACCGAGACGCTCTTGCCGCAGCCGCTTTCGCCCACGATGCCCAGGGTCTCCCCGCGGTCGGCATGGAAGGAGACCCCGTCCACGGCGCGGGCCGTGCCGTCGAAGGTGTGAAAGACCGTCTTGAGCTCCTGCACGTCCAGCAGGTGTCGGCTTGCCGTGCTGTCCATGGCCTCGTTCGATTTTCCGCGCGGGATAATGTTTGGGGTGTACGCCGGGGTCCGCCGTCTACTGATCCACAGTTGACGGCCGTTGTCAACAGCAAAGCGGTCTTCCGGCGGAACCGTTGGCGCCGGACGGAAGGTTGACACCGGGGGTGTTCCGTGTAAAATGCTTTCATCCACAGAACCCGAGCACCGTTTCAGGAGGCCGTGACCGGCGGCAGCCTGTTTCCCAAAACGTTTCCCGGTATCGCCGGGGCCGGAACGATTCCCATGCCCGAAGACAACGAGCGCCTGGTCCGAAAGGTCTTGAAAGCGTACCCCGTCGGCCGGGTCCGGCGGGTCGTGCCCATCCGCCAGGGGTTCGCCAACCTCAATTTCCGGGTGGACACGGAGGCCGGCCCCTTCCTGGCGCGTCTGTGCCGCAAGCAGTCGCCGGCCAACATCGAAAAAGAGATGCGGCTGATGGCGGTACTGAAAAAGCACGCATTCCCCACGGCCTACCCCGTGGCCCGCACCGACGGGCGGATGATCTGCCGGACGGAACCCTACCCGGTGGTGGTCTACGAATTTATCGAGGGAAGCCACCCGAAACCGCAGGAGGGTGTCATCACGCAGATCGCCGCGGCCCTGGCCGATCTGCACGCCGTATCGCCGTCCAAGGTGCCGGACAAGGACAACGCCCTTTTCCCCGCGCGGTGCCTGGCGCTGGCGGAGGGAGGTGTCGATGAACGCTGCATGGACGCCGAAACGGTGCGCATGTGGTGCGACGCTTTTTCACGAATCGAAACGTTCCTGGATCGTTCCCTGCCGACAGGACTGATTCACGCCGACCTGTTTCCCGACAACACCCTGTTTCACCGCGGGCGGCTGGCCGCCATCCTGGATTTCGAGGAATTTGCTGTCGACCACCTGATGTTCGACATCGGCATGACCATCAACGGCTTCTGCGTGACCGGCAACCGGCCGGACCGGGAGAAGATCGCGCTTTTCCTGGCCACCTACCAGCGCGGCCGGCCGCTGACGCAGGAAGAAAGTGACTGCCTGCACGCCTACATCGCCTGGACCGCCCTGGCGATGGCCTGCTGGCACCTGGGCGACTGCCGCGAGGCCCCCAAACCGGGGCAGAAGGCACGCATGCGCGAGCTGACCGGGCGCGCCCGGCAGTGGCTGAACGAAACCTGAGCGCAGGGTTCCGACATGAAACCGCAAAACAGCGAACACGACGCGCGGCTGCTCGCCCTGGCCGAACAATTTGGCACGCCGCTCTACGTCTACGACGCCGACGTCATCGCCGAGCAGGTCGAGGCTTTCCGGCGGGCTTTTGCGGCGCTGCCCGTGCGCATCTTCTACGCCGCCAAGGCGCTGACCAGCCTCTCGGTACTCAAGCTGATGCACGCCCTGGGCACGGGCCTGGACACGGTGTCGCCGGCCGAGGTCCAGATGGGCCTGATGGCCGGCTTCACGCCCGGGCAGATGGTCTATACGCCCAATATGGTCTCTTTCGACGAAATCCGGGAGGCCGTGGAACTGGGCATCCGGGTCAACATCGAGAACCTGTCCAACCTGGAGAAGCTGGGGCGCGCCTATGGATCCGACGTGGCGTGTTTCGTGCGGCTGTCGCCCGACTTCATCGGCGAGCACGAAAGCCTGCAGCGGCGGGAGTGGCAGAAGCGTTCCAAGTTCGGCATTCCCCTGTCCCAGTGGGACCGGCTGCAGGCCATCGTGCGGCGATACGGCATCCCGGTGACGGGGATTCACATGCACGCCAGCCACGTCATCATGAGCCCGGAGATCTTCCGGCGGGGCGCGGACATCATTTTCCGACTGGCCGGGGAATTCCCGGACCTGCGCTGCCTGGACTTCGGCGGCGGGTACAACATCGCCGGGAAGCACGACGCGCCCGAGACCAACCTGGCGCGGCTGGCGGAGATCCTGGTGCCGCTCCACCGTGAATTCACCCGCGGCGGCCGCGAACTGGAGCTGTGGTTCGAGCCGGGCCGCTACCTGGTGGCCCGGGCCGGCAGCCTGCTGGTGCGGACCGAGATCGTAAAGACCAACGGTCACGTGCGCGTAGCCGGCACCGACTCGGGGTTCAACCATCTCATTCGGCCCCGGCTCTACGGGGCCTACCACGAGATCGTCAACCTCTCCAACCCGGAGGGCGAGGAGATGCTGACCGACGTCTACGGCAACCTGTGCGAGCAGGACCCCTTCGCCATGGACCGCCGCATCGCCGAGATCCGTGAGGGGGACATCCTCTGCATCCGGGATGCCGGGGGGTACGGTTTCGTCATGTCGTCGCAGTACAACTCGCGCTACCGGCCGGCGGAAGTGCTGGTGGTCGACGGCCGGGCGCACCTCATCCGCCGGCGCGAAACCCTGGCGGACCTGACGCGCGGCCAGATCGTCATCGACGACCTCGCCCTGCCGACGCGTGGCAAAGGCTGTTGACGCGGGCCGTGCGCGGCCCGCTTTTCGCCGCGGCGGGGGACCTGCCGAGGTTCCCGCGGCCGCGGCCGTGGAAGTTGTCTCATGGAGGCAGAAAGGAGGAGCATCATGAAAAAACTGTGCTTTTTATGTGTGGGCCTGCTGGTTCTGGCGGGCATGACGGCGGGGCCCTCGTCGGCGGCCCGTTCCGGCGGCACGCTGGTGTCCATGGCGCCTTACGGCGGCGACATCGGCACCCTGGACCCCCACAAGACCGCCCGCACCCAGGACGCGCTGGTGATCAAGAACATCCACCGCAGCATCTACAAGTGGAACCCGGCCGAAAACAAGCCCACCCCCGACCTGGCCGAGAAGGTGGATGTCTCGGACGACGGCCTGGTGTGGACGCTGCACTTCCGCAAGAACGTCAAGTTCCACAACGGCCGCACCATGACCGTGGACGACGTCATTTGGAGCCTCAACCGCATCATGAACCCCAAGACGGCGGCTTCGGGCGCGCGCTACATCCGCGTCATCAAGGGGGCCAAGGAGGTGGAAGAGGGCAAGTCCAAGAGTATATCGGGCCTCAAGAAGATCGACGACTACACCCTGCAGATCACCCTGGCAGAGCCGGTGGACCTGCCTTACTCGCTCTACGACCCCAACGTGGCCATCCTGCCGCGTGACGTGGTCGAGAAGATGGGCGACGATTTCGGCACCAACCCGGTGGGCAACGGCCCCTACCAGTTCGTCAAGTGGGTGCGGGGCAGCGAAATCGTACTCAAGAAATTCCCGGATTTCTACGAAAAAGACCGGCCCTACACCGACAAGCTGGTGATCAAGATCATGGGTGAGGGCGCCGCGCGCGACATCGCCTTCCGCGCCAAGGAGCTGGACATGACCATCGTGGGGGCCGCCCAGTACCCGCAGTACCAGAAAGACCCCGTGATCTCCAAGCACATGGTCGAGGTGGCCGAGATGTACACCCGCCTGATGGTCTTCAACCTGGACTACAAGCCCTTCCAGAACAAGAAGGTGCGCCAGGCCATCAACTACGCCATCGACTCGGACCTGATCATCCGCAAGCTGCTCAAGGGCAAAGCCTTTCCCTGCAAGGGCTTCCTGCCGCCGGCCTTCAAGCCCACCGCCAAGGCCTATACCTACGACCCGGCCAAGGCCAAGGCGCTGATGAAGGAGGCCGGTTACGAGAAGGGCTTCACCTTCGAGTGCATCGGTACGGCCAACAAGTCCTGGGGCGTGGGGGTGGTGGAGGCCGTCATGCCCTACCTCAAGAAGATCAACATCAACGTCAAGATCCAGCAGATGGAGGGGGCCGCCATGGCCGCGCGCGCCAAGGCCGGCGATTTCCAGGCCCTGATCTGGTCGCTGGACTCCGGCCCGGACCCGCTGGTGGCGCTCATGCGCTGGAGTTCGAGCAACCCCCGCAGTTCCGGCAACTACGCCAACTACCACAACCCGGCCTACGACAAGCTGCTGACCGAAGCCGCGCGGCAGCGGGACCCGGCAAAGAAGATGGCGCTGCTGCGCCAGGCCGACGCCATGCTCTGCGACGACGCGCCGGTGTGGTTCTTCAACTACAACAAGGCCATCATGGCCTACCAGCCCTGGGTGCACGGTGTGCAGCCGGTGGCCGTGGAGATGATGTACCAGGACCTCATGGACATCTGGATCGACGACAGCTCTCCGCGCGCCAATGAAAAATAGGCCGTATCTCCGGTGGACGGCGGCCGGCGCCGTCCACCGGGTTTCGAAAACCCGATAGACCCGGACGTCGGACCCGCGCATGCTTGCCTACGCCCTGCGAAGACTGCTGCAGTTCATTCCCACCATCTTTGTGATCACGCTGGTCATGTTCCTGCTGCTCAACGTGCTTCCGGGAGACGCCACCCTGATGGCCGGCGGTCTGCGCAAGGAGGTCGACGCCAAGGTCATGGAGACCATGCGCCGGCAGTTCGGCCTGGACAAGCCGCTGTACCAGCGCTACCTGCTCTACGTGAAAGACCTGGTCACCGGCAACCTGGGGGTGTCTTTCCTGCGCCGCGAAAAGGTCAACCGTCTGGTGGGCCAGCGCATCTGGCCGACCCTCAAACTGGCCGTCATGGCCATGGCCATCGCCGTGGGGGTGGGTATTCCGCTGGGGTTCTTTTCCGCCCTGCGGCAGGGGTCGTTGCTGGACACCGCCTCCATGGTGGGGGCGGTGTCGGGGGTCTCCATCCCGCAGTTCTGGCTGGGGCTGCTGCTGATGTACTTTTTCTCGGTCTACCTGCGCATCCTGCCCACCACGGGATACGGCGGCGGAGACCTCAAACACCTGCTGCTGCCGGCCGTGACCCTGGGAGTGGGCTACATGGCGCTGCTGGCGCGCACCACGCGGGCCGCCGTGGTGGAAATCCTGACGGCGGACTACATCCGCACGGCCCGCGCCAAGGGGCTGAGCGAACTGCGTATCAACCGCAAGCACGTGCTGCGCAACACCATGGTGCTGGTGCTGACCACCGCCGGCCTGCAGTTCGGCGCCCTCATGGGCCAGACCGTCATCGTGGAAAAACTGTTCTCCTGGCCGGGCATCGGGTCGCTGCTGGTGGACTCCATCTTCCAGCGCGACATTCCCGTCACCCAGGGATGCATCCTGGTGATCATCGTGGTCTTTCTGGTCGTCAACCTGGCGGTCGACCTGCTCTACGCGGCCATCGACCCGCGCATCGAGTACAAATGAGTGATTTTTTCAAGAAACTGCGCCGTCGCCCGAGCCTGCTGATCGGGGGCCTGCTGACCCTGCTGGTGGTCGCCACGGCCGTCTTCGCCCCTTGGCTGGCGCCTTACGACCCCATCGATTTCGCCGACCTGATGGTCTCCGAGGAGCCGCCCAGCGCGCAGTTCTGGTTCGGCACCGACAACTACGGGCGGGACATCTTCTCGCGCGTCATCTACGGGTCGCGCATCTCCCTGGCCGTGGGCCTGCTCAGCCAGCTGATCAACACTTTCATCGGCGTAATCCTGGGACTCACGGCCGGCTACTTCGGCAAGTGGTGGGACGACCTGGTGATGGGCGTCACCAACATCATGCTGACCATCCCGGCGCTGATCTTCGCCCTGGCCATCATGGCGCTGCTGGGGCCGGGGCTGCTCAACGTATTCATCGCCCTGGGGCTGACCAACTGGTCCTACACCTGCCGCATCACGCGCTCGCAGGTGCTCTCCAGCCGCTCGCTGGACTACGTGACGGCGGCCCGCGCCCTGGGCTACGGCCGGGGCCGCATCATGCTGACCCAGATCCTGCCCAACATCACCGGCCCCATCCTGGTGATCGCCACGCTGGGCGTGGCCTACGCCATCCTGCTGGAGGCTTCGCTGTCCTTCCTGGGGCTGGGAGCGCAGCCGCCCACGCCCAGCTGGGGCGCCATGCTGGCCACGGCCCGCGAGCAGCTCTTCACGGCGCCCTGGATCTCCATTTTCCCGGGGCTGGCTATCTTCATCACCGTCATGGGGCTCAATCTCTTCGGGGACGGCCTGCGGGACATCCTCGATCCGCACCTCACGCGTCAGGGGAAGTAAATCCATGAAAACCGCTTTTCTCTCCGCACGCATATTCACCGGCGATTCAGCGCGGCCCTGGGCCCAGGCCCTGGCCGTGGAAAACGACCGCATCACCGCCGTGGGCACCGACGACGACGTCCGGGCGGCCACGGACGGCAGCTGGCAGGTCATTTCACTTCCCGGACGCCTGGTCGTGCCGGGCCTGGTGGACGGACACACCCACTTCCTCAGCCTGGGCCGCACCTTCCAGTGGGTGGACCTGCGCGACCTGCCCTCGCTGGAGGCCTGCCGCGAGGCCATCGGCCGGAAGGTGAGGGAACTGCCGCCGGGCAAATGGGTCATCGGGCGCGGGTGGGACCACCACAAGTGGGAACGGCCGCGCCAGCCGACGTGCGCCGACCTGGACGACATCACACCGCAAAACCCGGCCGCCATGATCCGCTCCTGCGGCCACAGCGTGTGGGTCAACTCGCTGGCGCTCAAAGCGGCCGGCATCGACCGCGACACGCCGGATCCCGCAGGCGGCCGCATCGAACGGCTGGCCGACGGGGAACCCTCGGGACTCATCCTGGAGGCCATCGAGCTCATCCGCGACCACATTCCCGAACCCACCGACGAAGAGCTGGAGAACGCCGCCCTGGCCGCCCAGCAGGCGGCCCTGTCCGCCGGTCTCACCGGTGTGCACACCTGTGAGCACCTGGCCGACTGGAAGGTCCTCGATCGGCTGGACCGCCGCGGGCGGCTGAAGATACGCGTCTACCACCTCATCCGCCCCGAGGACCTGGCGGAGGCCCGCCAGCGGGGCCTGGCGCCGGGCACCGGCTCCGACCGGCTGTGGTTCGGCCACGTCAAGCTCTTCTCGGACGGCTCCATGGGGGCCTCCACGGCCCTCACGCACGAGCCCTATGCCGACAACCCCGAAAACCGGGGCATCGCCGTGCTGGACCGGCAGGCCCTGCAGGAGCACATCCGGGCGGCCTATGCCGCCGGCTGGGACGTGGCCGTGCACGCCATCGGCGACGCCGCCCTCACCCACGTGCTGGACGCCGTCGAGGATGCAAGGCGCGATTTTCCGGGACCCCACCGCGACCGCGTCGAACACGTGCAGCTCTTCCGGCCGCAGGACCTTGCGCGCATGCAGCGCCTGGGAATCACGGCCTCGGTGCAGCCCGTTTTCGTGGACACCGACTGGAAGCCGGCCGAAGAGAAGTGGGGCCGCGAACGCTGCCGCAACGCCTACGCCTGGAAAACCATCGCCGACGCCGGCATCCCGATGCAGTTCGGCTCCGACACGCCGGTGGAACCCATCAACCCGATGTTCGGGCTTTACGGCGCCGTCACCCGGTGCGACCGGCGGGGCGAGCCCCCCGGCGGGTGGTTTGCGGACCAGCGCCTCTCGCTGGAAGAGGCCCTGTCCGGTTTTTCGCGCCAGGCGGCCTGGACGTCGGGAAGGGAAGGCGATTTCGGGTGCCTCGCGGCCGGCCGCAGGGCCGACCTGACGATTTTCGAAGAGGACCTTTTCCGCCTGCCGCCGCAGCGGTGGCTGGAGACCGCGGTCTGCATGACCGTGGTCGACGGCCGGATCGCCTATCGAAACACCCGCTGAAGCCGGGTTCAACCCCGGTGACGCCGGTGCCGCTCCGCGCGCGTTCCGGGCCGCGCCGCGGATGAGGACGTCGACGGCGGCCCTGGAGGCGGCACAACGGGAGACGCCGGTATCCCTCCGCCGCCGCAGGATTCCTTGCGGTACACGGTTCTTCGGCTTTTCTTCCCGTCCGTTGAAACCCCGGAACCGCCCCCGGCAGGCCGTCGAATTCGTCCACCGCCGACAATTGCCTTGACAATTGGAGACGGGTTGTTCTATATACAGAAATAGGTTCTGTCTATAGAATTCATCTCTTTCGGGATTTTGCTTGAACAGCGATGAAAGACCGGAATCCAGAAAGTCCCCCCAAGACCAGTTCCGCCTACAAACCCCTGGTTCCCGCGGTCGAGCAGGCTTCGCGGATTCTCATCTGCCTGGCAAGAAGCCCCGGCGCCCGGTTGACCCTGACGCAGGTGTGTGACCGGGTGGGCATTCATAAGAGCAAGGGCTACTCCATTTTGAACACCTTGGGGCGGTTTGGTTTTGTTGAAAAAGACCCCGCGACCAAAACCTACTCCCTGGGAGTGGGCCTGGTGTTTCTGGCGCGCAATGTTCTCGATAACCTCGACCTGAAGCAAATCGTGTCGCCTTTCCTCGCGAGCCTCTCGGATGCCACTTCCAGCACGGCCCTCTTTGGTTTGATCAGCGCCGAACAGGTCTTTATCGTCGCCAAGCACGAAGGCGACCTGGCCGTGGGGGTCACCATTCGGATCGGCCACAGGTTTCACATCTCCTCCGGCGCCCACGGAAAAGCGATCGTGGCCTTTTTGCCTGAAGATGAACGAAAGAAGATCCTGGGCAGAGACAGGCTTTATTTTTATGGCGATCCGGCGGCAATGGATGAAAGACTCCTGGAAGAAGAGCTTGCCGAGTGCCGCAGGTCCGGTTTTGCCCAAGACAAGGGGGGATTGCAGCCCGGGATCAACGCCGTCAGTGCGCCTGTTTTCGGCGCCGGGGAAAGGATCGTTGGCTGCCTGATCGTCATTGGCACTTTTGCCGAAACCATGATGGCCCAACATGGCCGCCATGTAGCGCGGGTCGCCCGGGAAATTTCGGCAAGGCTGGGCGCGCAGCTCGATGGGTTTGAAGTGCCGCAAGCAAAAGGGGAAATACAGGATGCCTGAATTCGTGTATTCCAATATTGCCGGGGAAATGAAGGCCTACGGATATGATTCCGTTGTTAAAAGTCACTGCAGAATGTGTCACGGCGGGTGCGGCGTGCTGGTCTACACCCGCAAAGGAAAAGTGGAGAAGATCGCCGGCGATCCGGACTGCCCCATCAACCACGGCACCCTGTGCAGCAAGGGCCTGGCCTCGGCCCAGCTGGCCTATCACCCGGACCGGCTGACCCACCCGGTGCGGCGCATCGGCCCCAAGGGCGGCGGTCGCTGGGAACGCATCAGCTGGGATCAGGCCCTGGACACCATCGCCGAGCGTATGCTGCGCTACAAGGCCGATTTCGGCGCCGAGTCCATCGTCATGGGGTACGGCACCGGCCGCGAGAACGAGGCCGTCATCTACCGCTTCGCCAACTACCTGGGGACGCCCAATGTGCTCACGGCCGGCCACTTCTGCTACGGGCCGCGCATCGCCACCAGTATTCTCACCTGCGGCACCAACCCCATCGTGGACTACGAGAACCACCCCCGCTGCATCATGGTATGGGGCAACAACCTGGTGATCAGCAACCCGGACTGCTACAAGGGCGAGCCCTTCTCCGTGAGTCTGAACCGGGGCGCCAGGCTCATCGCCGTGGACCCGCGGCTGACGCGCATCGCCTCGCGGGCCGACGTCTGGCTGCCCCTGCGGCCGGGCACCGACGCCGCCCTGGCCTACGGCATGCTGCACGTGATCGTCACCGAAAAGCTCTACGACCGCGCGTTCGTGGAAAACCACGTGCACGGCTGGGAGCCTTTTTGCAGACGGGTGGAGCAATATCCACCGGAGAAAGTGGAGGCGATCACCTGGGTGCCGGCCGAGAAGATCCGCCGGGCGGCGCGGCTCTTCGCCACCACCAAGCCGGCCGCCATCCAGTGGGGCGTGGCCATCGAGCAGCAGGTAAACTGCGCCGACAACGACCGCCTGCTGATGTTTCTGATGGGGCTCACCGGCAACATCGACGCTCCCGGCGGCCAGGTGCTTTTCCGGACGCCCAGGATCCGCAACGTTGGGCGGTTCGGCGCGCACAGGGACCTGCCCGAAAGCCAGCGTAAAAAGCGCCTGGGCGGGGACCGTTTCCGGCTGGCCGGCAATTTCGCCATCATCAACCCCAAGTGCGTCTGGGACGCCATCCTGGAAGAAGAGCCCTATCCCGTCAAGATGCTCTTTTTCATCAGCTCCAACCCGCTGCTCACGCGCGCCAACGCCCGCGAGGTCTACCGGGCGCTGGAAAAGGTGGACTTCATGGCGGTGAGCGACTTTTTCATCACGCCGACGGCCGAACTGGCCGACATCGTGCTGCCGGCCGCCACCTGGCTGGAGATGGACTACATCGGGGACTTCTGGAAGCGCCACGGCTACCTGCTGCCGCGGCGCAAGATCATCCAGGTGGGCGAGTGCCGCTCGGACCACGAGATGCTAAACGACCTGGCCCACCGGGTGGGGCAGGGGGCGCACTGGTGGGACGACTTCGAGCAGGCCCTGGACTGGATCCTGGAACCCATGGGCATCACCTGGCAGGAGTTCAAGCAAATGGACTACGTGCGCGGGGAGGTCGAGTACCACAAGTACAGGACCCGCGGTTTTTCCACCCCCACCGGCAAATTCGAGCTGTACTCCACGATGCTGGAGAAGTGGGGCTGCGACCCGCTGCCCACCTACCGGGAACCGCCCGAGAGCCCGGTCAGCACGCCGGAGCTCTCCAAAGAATACCCCTACATTCTGATTACCGGCGCACGCCAGCCCGGGTTCTTTCACACCGAGAACCGGCAGGTCCCCTGGCTGCGCGAACTGCACCCCGACCCGGAGGTCCAGATCCACCCGGAAACCGCCCGGCGGGAGGGCATCCGCGAGGGGGACTGGGTGATCATCGAGTCCCCTCGGGGCCGGGTGCGCCAGCGGGCGCGGCTCTTTGCCGGCATGGACCCGCGCATCGTCTCCGCCCAGCACGCCTGGTGGTTTCCGGAAAAGAAAGACCCCGGCCACGGATGGGAGGAGTCCAACATCAACCTGCTCACCGACAACGCCTATGACAGCTGCGACCCGGCCATGGGGGCCACCAGCGTGCGCACACTGCTGTGCCGCATCGCCCCCGAGGCCGGAGAGGAGGCATCGTGACGCAAAAAAAAGCGCTTTGCATCGATGCGTTCTACTGCTGGGGATGCAAGACCTGCGAGGTGGCCTGCAAGCAGGAAAACCGGGCGCCGAGCGGGGTAAAGCTCATTCGCATTCACGAAGACGCTCCCCGCGAAATCGACGGCCGTATGCAGATGATCTTCAGCGTCACCGTCTGCCGACATTGTGAAGATCCCCCCTGCGCCGATTCCTGCCCGGTGGAGGCCATCACGGTCCGGTCCGACGGCATCGTGATCCTGGACCGGGACCAGTGCACGGGCTGCGGCGCCTGCCTGGAGGCCTGCCCCTACGATGCCATCTGCCTGGATGACGAGGCCGGGGTGGCCTGGAAGTGCAACCTCTGCCATCACCGCATCGACCGGGGACTGCTGCCGGCCTGCGCCGACAACGTCTGCCTGGCGCACTGCATCCACCTGAGGGCCCGTGCCGCCGCATCGGACCCTGCTGTCCGCGGAAAGTGACGCCGACGAACGAGCGGACACGCAGCGGCATGCGTGCGCCGCCGGCCCCCGACTGCCTGCGCGGGGGTGCGCGGACAGATCCTCCGGGGCCGTTGCGGCACCCGTCCCGCCGGACGGTCCCTCCCGCCTTCCCGGGGCCGCCGCGACGGTGCGTCCCGCTCAAGAAGCTGCCGAAAAGAGCCGATATGCATGTACAACCACCGGCCGGTCCCGCCAGGGGACGCCGGAATAACCCAATGCGTATTCACCACCATGGCACACCTGTTGGCAGCGATTTGTGCGGCCGCGATCGGCCTCTTCGCCGGCGGCTTTTTCCTGGGGCCCTTGAAGACCGACTCCACCGCCGTGGCAGCGGTGGCCGCCCTGGTCTCCATGGGGCTGGCCCTGTACATGCCCTGCCACGCCTTCCGGGGGCAGCAAACCGGAAGGATCTACATGCGGGGCTGGGTCGAGCGGCGACCGACGCCCCTCAAGTTCCGGATGGCCATCGTCGTCTGCTACCTCTGGTGCGCCCTGTGCTTCGCCATGCTGGCCTCTTCGGCGGCCAGGCTGCTGGGCTGAGCTCGTCTGGCGGCCGCTTTTCCCCCTCAACACCCCACCCACCCCCGTTTTTTCGACAAGCGACTTGACACGCCGTCCTGTATTGTTTATTACAATTCTGAATCTGTCT
>CAYZCL010000142.1:0-22827 GCA_964476595.1 uncultured Desulfobacteraceae bacterium | reverse complement strand
CACTCCAAGGACATCCTGGTGGCCTGGGAAAAGGAGGTGGGGCCCATCGCCGGCATCAAATCGCTGACCTTCGAAGAGATGGAGGCCGGCCCCCCCGGCGCCCCCATCGAGGTCTGGCTGCAGGGCCACGAGATGCCCGAGATCCTGGCGGCCGCCGACGAACTGATGAAAAAGCTGGGCCAGTTCGACGGCGTCTACCAGATTCGCTCCGATTTCTCGCCGGGAAAGAACGAACTGCGCCTGCGCCTCAAGCCCGAAGCCCGCACCCTGGGGCTGACGGTCAGCGACCTGGCCCGCCAGATCCACGCCGGCTACTACGGACAGGAGGCACTGCGCCTGCAGCGCGGCCGCGACGACATCCGCGTCAAGGTGCGCTACACCGAGGCCGAGCGGCGGCAGCTCTCGGAGCTCGAGCAGGTTCGCATCCGCACTCCCGGAGGACGCGAGGTGCCCCTCATTTCGGTGGCTGATCTTTCCTTCGGGCCCGGCTACGCCACCATCACGCGCACCGACGGCATGCGCCGCGTGGCGGTCAGCGCCGACGTGGACACCAACCGGGCCAACGCCAACGAGATTTTCGCCGAGCTGTCGGCGCGTTACTTTCCCGAGCTGCGCCGGCGCTACCCCGGCCTGAAGGTCTCCACCCAGGGCGAGAAGAAGAAGATGCGCGAGTCCTTCGACAGCCTGTACATCGGCTACCCCCTGGCGCTGCTGGGGATCTTCATCATCATGGCCACCATGTTCCGCTCCTACGCGCAGCCCTTCATCATCATGTTCACCATCCCCTTCGGTATCATCGGCGCCATTTTCGGGCATCTGCTGCTGGGCTACGACCTGTCGCTGATGAGCGTTTTCGGCATCGTGGCGCTCACCGGGGTAGTGGTCAACGACGCCATCGTGCTCATCGAGCGCATCAACGAGAACCTGGCCGAGGGCATTCCCTTTTTTTACGCCATCCGCCGGGGCGGGGCGCGGCGCTTCCGGGCCATCATCCTGACCACCATCACCACTGTGGGCGGACTGGCCCCCCTGATTATGGAAACCGATATGCAGGCGCGTTTCCTGATTCCCATGGCCATCTCCATGGCCGCCGGGGTGGCTTTCGCCACCGTGCTGACGCTGGTGCTGATCCCCAGCCTGCTGGTGATATTAAACGATTTGCGCTGCGTGTTTTTCCGGGTTAAAAGGGGACGCTGGCCCGAAAACCGTGAGCAGGTGGAGCCGGCCAGCCGCCGTCGCGATGCGGCCCGCACCATGGCGCCGCCGACCGAAACGGCCGCCGGGCTCCATGGGCCGGCGCAGACCGACCCCTGAGTGCCGGCGTCCCCACGGGACGGACGACGGACGGGATATTTTTCGATACCTCAAGGAGCGTGCCATGCGAAGATGGTTTTCAACGGCCGGTTTGATTCCGGGCATACTGCTGCTGGGCGCCGTGGTGGTTTCCGCCGGAGCGACGCAGCCTGCGGTCTCTTCCCCGTCGGACCAGGCGACGGCCGCGCTGCAGAAACTGCGGCAGGTCAAAACGCTGGACCTCCAGACGGCCGAGCGGATCGCGGTCTCCGGCAACCCCTCCATCGCCGCGGCCGAGGCACGGGTGATGCAGGCCCGTGCGCGGGTGAAAGAGGCCCGGGCCGCCTACTGGCCACGGCTGGACCTCTCGGCGTCCGCCACCCGCACCGACCTGGCCGACAATCTTTTCAGCCAGCCGCTGTACCCGGGCAGCGCGTTCATCCCCTTCGAGGACACCCAGACCACCTACCTCGCATCGCTGTCGGCCACCTGGCGGGTTTTCGACGGTTTTGCACGCAAGTTCTCCAACGCCGCCGCGCGCTATGCCGAGCAGGGCAGCGTCGAGGCGCTCAACGACGCCCGTCGCCTGCTGCTGTCGGCCGTTGGCCTGAGCTACTACAGCGCGCTGCTGGCCCGTGCCAACATCGCCATCGCCCTGGCCGACGAGGCTTTCAACCGGCGGCAGGTGGAGGATTCCCAGGCGCGCTTCAAGGCCGGCACCGGCACCCTGAGCGATGTGCTCAACTTCAAGGTGCAGATCAACGCCACGCGCGACATTCGCCTGCGGGAGGAAAAGTCGTACAAGGCGGCCCTCTACGGCCTGGCGGCCCTGATGGGAATTCCCCAGGCGGACTTCCCCGCAAGGCTCGAGCTGGCGCGCCTGGAGGATGAAACCCCGCGAGAAATGGTTACGCCGGAAGAGGAAGCGCTGATCGCCTACGCCTACGCGCACCGGCCCGACATCCTGCGCACCGAGCTGGCCGTCAGGGAGGCCGAATCGTCGCGGAAAGTCGCGCAGGCCGAGTACTTCCCGTGGCTGGACGTGCGCGGCTCGCTGGACGGTCAGCGCTACGACAACGCCTGGTTCGAGAGCAACGACTTCGGCAACACCATCGGCGTCCAGATGACCTACAACCTTTTCGCCGGCGGGGCGACGCGCGCCAGGGTGTGGAAGGCCCGCAGCCGCCGGCTGGAGTCCGAGAAACAACTGGAGGATCTCAAGAACCGCGTGGCCGGCGACATCCGCAAGGCCGTGGCTGAACTGAGAATGGCGCAGGAGCAGCTGAGCCTGCAGCGCTCCAACACGGCTCTGGTGGAGCAGAACCGCAACCTTACCGAAAAGGAATACCAGGCCGGCCAGGTGTCGCTGGTGCGCCTGAACGAAGCCCAGCGCAACCTCTCCGCCGCCCGGGCCCGCCTGGCCCTGGCGCTGGTGTCCATGCGCCTGGCCTGGCACAACCTGGAAGTCGAAACCGGTCGCGTGCTGGTCACCTACCGGACCGGCGCGACGCCCTGAAAAAAGAGCGCGGCGGGCTCAGCGAGCCAGGTCCGCCAGGGGAACCTCACGGTAGCGTGGGTATCCGGCGGCGGCATTGAGCTTGTCGATAACGGTGCGGATGCGCTCGCTGGACACGGATCCGCGTCTGCCGTCGGCGGTGTCTTGGATCTCCCAGGTGCCGCGGATGACGTGGCTCCACGCCGCGCTGACATTGCTGCCGGCACGGCTGCGATAGGCGGCGGCTTCCTGGTAGATGCGGCGCACCGTCCGGAGGCTCTGCGCCGCCGACCGGAGCCTGCGGCGAAAGACGGCGTCGTCGATTTTCCAGGAACACCAGATTTCCATCAGGACTGGCAGCATACGGTCGAAGCTTTCGACAGGCGCATGCACGGTGGAATAGTAGTACATCCACTGGGAATAGTCGATGGGGGCCGTCAGCACCAGCGCCAGGCCCTTGAAGCGAAGCCTCTTGCCGCCGGCGGTGACGTCCGACTGCCAGACGATCATGGCCGCCTGCCCGCCCGGGACCGGCGTGTACCAGCCGGCGGGAGCCGCCTCCAGGATCCTCAGATCGTTCAGGACCACATGGGATTGGGCGAGAATCCGGGGGCTCAATACCTTTACGGCCTGCACCGGCCCCATGTACGGCGCTTTGAGGGGGTAGGGCCCCTGCAAAGCGGAAAACACCGGGAAGTAGATGCCCAGGCTCACCCCGCTGCCGTCAGGACCGGCGGCGTCGACGGCCCCCTGGGCATTCGTGCCGGTGATGCGCCAGCCGCTCGGAAGGCGGATGGCGCCCTGTCCGTAGGAGACCCGCCGCCACCGCACCTGCTGCGGGGGCGGCGGACCGCCCTGGGCGGATTCCCCGCCGAGATAGGTTTTGCAGAGCGCTTCGAAATCCCCATCGAAGCGTTCGGAAGGCCCTACGATGATGGTCGCCCGCCCGTTTTCCCCGGGACCGACCCGCGCAAAGACGACGCCCTTCATCCGGGCGCCGTTGCGGCCGGCGCTGAAGGCGAATTGGGCGTCACGATCCAGGTCGTCATCGAAGGCGCCCAGAAGATTCAGGTGGCCGCCGAAATATCCGTACAGATCCCCCAGAACCTTTGTCATCAGGGCACGGGCGGAGGAGACGGGGTATTTTACCGTCATCACACGCCCGGAGGGGTCCACCGCCTGGTAAGCCGGCGGCAGCCGCCGTTCGCGGGTCCCGGCGGCCGGAACGGGTTGGGTTTGCGGATTCGGTGGGATGCTGGACTGCGGGCCTCGTCCGGCCGTGATGGTGGAAAGCAGCAGCTGCACCCGTTGTTGCGCCCGCAGGCGGTCCTGCGGGCCGAGCATGCCGGCCGCATCGCGGGCGTACGCCGCGGCCTGCCGGTTGCCCGCCTGCATGGCCAGCGTGTACCAGGCATAGGCCTCGACCGGGTCGCGGGGCACGCCCTCACCGTTGAAAAACATCACCCCCAGATGAAGCTGCGCCTCCGGATGGCCCTGCAGGGCCGCCCGCGTGAAAGCCTGGTAGGCGCCGCTGTAATTTCCCTGCTGCAGGCAGATCAGCCCTTTTCGGGTGACGGCTTCCAGATTGCCGCCGGACGGGGTGCCGGAGACCGCCGGCTGCCCCGGGGCGGCTTGCCCGGCGCCATAGAGGGTCTGGGCCGTCAACCCGCGCGGTCCGGGGAGGATGAACAGGAAAAAACTCAGGAAAACAGCCAGTATGTTGATTTTCATGACGCACTCCCCTGTCGGTGAGGTGGGTGGGATGCCCGGCCAAAAAGCTTTGCCGCGCATATCCATGACAGGATGAATATTGCCATAGCCGTTGTCCAGTTGCTACGGTTCGGAGGAGTATATATGGGACTATATCCGATTGCAGCGTGATTCTCAAGGGAAAATGCGGTCCCCTGCGCAGGGGAGGGCACGTGGCCGGATGCGGGTGTCTGCCGGTTCGGCGACGGGGCGGGAACCCGCCGACATGGACGGCCGGATCGCCGGATGAGCGGGCGCTGAACGCTATTTGACGACCCGGATCTTATGGGTGTCGCGCAGTTTGAGCCACAGCTGACGCAGAATGAAGTCCACGGCCATGTCCGGGCTCAGGCGGGGGTTTTTGGACAGGAAACGGCAGGAAGCCATCAGCCGCGGGTTGCCGTACCACAGGCCGAAATGGTTGGTGATGTACTCACCCAGGGGAACCCGTAGCGTGCCCAGTTCGGTTTCGGCCATGTTGGCGATGCGGGTGCGTTCCTGGAGCGAGAGTTTTTCGGCCAGGTAGTTGACCGCCTGCTGCACGTTCTGGGGCGCTTCTTCCCCGGCCGGTTCACTGGGCAGGTTGAGCCCCTTGTCGGCGGCCAGGTTCAAGAAGTAGACGCTTTCAATGATCTGCAGGGTGTCATCGTAAATGTCGGCGTCGTGGCTGGCGCGCGGCCCGGCCACGTTGAGGACGCGGATGTCGTTCTCGGTCAACCACTGGCCGATCTTGAGAGCCGCCTGGAACTTGGGGGTCATGGACAGATCCACGTGCAGGCAGGGGCGTCCGTGCTTGGCGGCCAGGCGCCGGGTCAGGGCCGACCCGCCCTTGAGCCGTCCGTGGGAAAGGATCAGGGTGCCGTCCGAGTCGATGACGTTGCGCTCAGTGCGCGCCGCGTAGCTGACGGTTTTCATCTCCGTCAGCCGGTATTTTTCGGGCAGCGGACCGGATTCGGTCTTGCGCCCCTTGGGGACCCACCCGCCGTGGGGGATGCCGAGCTTGATGGCCGCATCCAAGGCGCCGCGGTCGGCGCCGGTCTGTCCGCCTGAAATGATCTTGGTGAGCATTTTCTAGTCGTCGTCTCTCCCCGTTGTCGGTCGCCCGCGGAGCTCAGCGAACCCAGGAAAGCAGCGCCGTTCCCAGAACCAGCGAAACGATGCCCAGCAGCCGGTGTGCCTGATCGGTCAGTTCGTCCAGGTACCAGTGCCGGCTCTTTTCAAACACGCCGGCCGGATTGAGATACAGCAGCACGGCTTTGGCCACGGCCAGCGCCCCGATTACGGCCACCATCGCCGGCACACGGCTCGCGGAAGCCGCGACCATCAGCAAGCCCCCTCCGACCCCGGTGACGGCTTCCAGGATCCGGCGGTCGGTATTTTCCAGCAGTCTGCGCAGCAGCGCTTTCCAGCGGTCCGTGTACAGGATGCCATAGGCGCCGGCGGCGATCCAGAGGACGCTGGCGGCGTAGAGAATCCATTTCATCTGCCGATCTCCTCGTCGAAAGGTGGCCCGGAAGCCCGATGCTTAAGAATGGCACGGGATGCATTTAAAATCAAGGGTTTTGGCTGTTTTTGGGGCCATCCGGTTGCATTTGGCACCGAAGTGGGTTATGTTGATAAAAAATCATGAGTGGTAAACTGCGGCGGGCCGGGAGGGCGGCCTTTCCGCGGGCGTGCCCAAAAAGAGACGGGCACGCTTTTTTATTTTGCAGCCCCTTCCATATTCTTCACCTTTCAACCAGGGAGAACGTCATGAACATCGATCTGAAAATGGACGAAAAAACCATGTACCGCGAAGAGAACTACACCGACATGAAGGTGGGCGCCATCCGCAGGCTCGTGCCGGTCACGGCCGAAGGCGAGGACGACGACACCCGCACCCCCATCTTCATGGGGCAGACCCAGTTGATGTCGCCCGAGGGCCCCCTGCCGGTCAACTGCATGATCGAAGCCGGTTCGCTGGCCGAGGCCATCGCCAAGTTTCCCGAGGCCGTCAACAAAGAAGTGGAGAACATCATCGCCGCGGCCCAGAAGTCCCAGCAGCAGGATTCCTCGCGCATCATCGTCCCCGGTCAGGAACTGCAGTAAGCTTGCCCCCATCCGCAGCACCCGCACCGCGACAAGCCGCCACTGTCATCCTGGTGCGCCAGGGTGACGGTGTGCCGCAGGTCTACCTCCTCCGCAGAAGCGCCCGCAGCGCCTACATGGCCGGGTTCTATGTCTTTCCCGGCGGGGTGCTGGACGACCGCGACCGGGAAGCC
The DNA here is from genome assembly GCA_964476595.1 of uncultured Desulfobacteraceae bacterium. Classification (GTDB taxonomy): domain Bacteria; phylum Desulfobacterota; class Desulfobacteria; order Desulfobacterales; family JALSRD01; genus JALSRD01. Next base: position 16,029 of record CAYZCL010000142.1, on the reverse strand, counting down.
TTCTGGCAACGGTGCCTGGACGAAGCTCCCGGCGCGCTGTCGGAACGTTTCGGCGCCGAACCGCCGCCCCGGGAGCTGACCCCGTATTGCGTGGCGGCCATCCGCGAGACTTTCGAGGAGGCCGGCGTCCTGCTGGCATCCTGCCCGGCCGGCGGCGCAGACACCCTGACGGCGGTTTGCGACCGCCGCCTGGCGGGCGGTCTGCCGGCCGACTGGCTGAAGCAGTGGCTCGTCGAGGAGGACTGTGTCCTGCGCGCCTCGGCGCTCTTTCCCTGGTCCCACTGGATCACCCCCGAAGGCCTGCCGCGCCGCTACGACACGCGCTTTTTCCTGGCCGAACTGCCGGAGGGACAGCACTGTCGTCCGGACGGACGCGAAACCACCCGTGGCCTCTGGATGACACCGGCCGAGGCCCTGGCGGCCAACCACGCCGGTGAAGTCCCCCTGAGCCCGCCCAACCTGGTCTCCCTGCAGCAGATGCTGCCTTTCCGGTCCGTGGCGGCACTCCGGTCCGAGGCCCTGGGTCGAAAGTGGGGACCGGCCATGATGCCGCGCATGCTTTTCCTGGAAGAAGGCAGCGTCATCCTGGAACCCTGGGACCCGCAGTTTGGCGAAAAAACGCTTCACTTGGACCCCGAGATTCTCAAGAAGTCTTTCCTGCCCGCGGGGCAACCCTTCTCACGCCTGTTCTTGCATGAAGGGCGCTGGCGCCCGGTGGCTGCCGGATAGCCTCAGCCGCCGGATGCCTCCCGCCTGGGGGGAACCCGGCTCATGGCGCGTTCGGAGAGCGCCAGGATGGTCAGCGAAGGGTTGACGCCCGGGTTGGCCGAGATCATGGACCCGTCGCAGACGTACATGTTGCGGTAGCCGAAGACGCGGTTGTCGGCGTCGATGACGCCCTCGTCCGCGTTTCTGCCCATCACCGCGCCGCCCAGCATGTGGGCCGTGGTGGGGATGCCCGCCAGGGTTTCGGTCAGCAGCACCATGGGCGTGCCGTCCACGAGGGCGGCGTAGCGCCGGGCCAGGTTCAGGGCCTCGGGGATAAAGGGCGTGGGGGCGGTGCCGCTCTGCAGGCACGAAGACAGGCCCAGGCGGCCAAGGGACAGGCGCAGGCGGCTGTCGAGGCTCTGCATGAACAGCAGGATCTGAGTCCGCTCGGCGAAGTTCGACACGCTGAAGGCCCGCAGGTTTTCGGCCGGGCGGCGGGCCAGGTCGGCCAGAATGGCCCGTACGCGCGCCGCCGTGTTCCCGCCGGGCGCCATGGGCACCATCAGGCTGCGCCAGAACCCCGAACCCGAACCGTAACGGACCGGTTCCACGTGCGTGTGGGCGTCGGTGTGCAGGATGGAACCGATGGCCACGCCCTCGGAAAAGTCGACTTTGCTGCGCGGCGTGACCACGCCGATAAGACACTCGGAGTTGGTGCGGATGTCGGTGCCCACACGGTCCGAGAGCGCCGGCAGCGAGCTTTTTTTCAGCTTCAGCAGCAGTTCCACCGTGCCCAGCACCCCGCCGGAAAACACCACCCCCCGGCACGTGACCCGCGATTCTTCTTTTTCCCCCGACAGGCTGCGGCGCCAGGTGACGCGGTAGCCTTCGGCGCCGTCCGGCCGCCCCAGGGGCGCGACGTCGACCACCTCGGCCCGCGCCCGGATGCGCGCGCCCCGGCGGCGGGCCAGGTAGAGGTAATTCTTGTCCAGACTGTTCTTGGCGTTGTGGCGGCAGCCGGTCATGCAGGCACCGCAGAAGTTGCAGCCGCTGCGCGGCGGTCCCTCGCCGTCGAAGTAGGGATCGGGCACCTCCACCTCGGGCTCCCCGAAATAGACCGCCACGTCGCTGGGCCGGAAGTGGTTCGCACGGCCCAGTTGGCGCGCCAGAGTTTTGAGCGCCAGGTCGCCGGCCGCCAGGTGTGGGTTGGGGACCGCGCCCATCATGCGCCGGGCCCGATCGTAGAAGGGCGCCAACTCCTCTTGCCAGTCGGCCAGGTGGGCCCAGGAGGGGGCCTGGAAGAACGGGCTGTCCGGCACCGGCAGGGTATTGGCGTAGACCAGCGAGCCGCCGCCCACGCCCACGCCGGTCAGCGCCGTGATGTGGCGAAAAAACGTCAATTGGAAAAAGCCGGAAAAGCGCAGCGCCGGCAGCCACAGCCACTTCTTCAGGTTCCAGTTGGTGCGTGGGAAATCGGCAGCACCTTTCCACAGGCCCTTTTCCAGCACCAGCACTCGGTAACCCTTTTCCGCCAGCCGCAGGGCGGCCGCCGACCCGCCGAAGCCGGAGCCGATGATAATAAAATCATGGTCCCATCGATTGCCGCCGGAAGACGGCGTGCGGTTGCCATCCGGTTTTTCCGTGCCCATGGGCGCTCCTTTGCAAATGTGTCTCCGATATGCCGCGATCCTCATCAGACAACAACGCATTGGGCAAGTCAACCGCTTCGGGATCGTCGCGCCGGATCACCGGGAGCCGCTGCCGGCGTGTTCGCTGAAGTCGTGTCCGGCTATTCGTATTCATGCACGCGGGAGGGGCGGGCGGGGTTCGGCGGTGCGCAGCTGGAGGACCGGCGGGAAAATGATGCGCAGGCCGGCCGCGCGTCGGGAAGGGCGAACTGTTCGAGCGCAGCCGATGACCGCCCTAGGGTCGGGCTGCGGGCGTGGCTTTGGTGCAAAGAGGCGTGTGGCTTGCGGCTTCCCTTGAAGAGGCCAAACCAGGCCTGCGTCAGGGACGGGGTGATGGTGTGCTGAATAGCATTCAGATACCTCCCGATATTTTTTTTCTTGACAAAGTTTTTTCGGTAGGATTATTAACTGAATGTTCAATTAATAACGGCGTGCCGGCGGTTTTCGTCCACCGAATCCCTTTTTCCCCGACGGGACCTTTCATGCGCAAGAACCAGAACGCCAGACTGCGAAAGCCCGAAATCCTGGAAAACTACTACCAGGTCATGATCGAAGAGGGCATCGAGGGCGCCTCCATCGGCAAGATCGCCGGTCGCATGAATATTCACCCCAGCCTCATCATCCACTACTTCAAGAACAAAGAGAACATGACGCTGGAACTGGTCGATTTTCTCATCGACAAGTACGAAGCGCCGGAGTTTCTCGACTTCGGACACATCGACGACCCCCGGGACCGGCTTGAGGCTCTGATGAAAACCATTTTTTCGCTGGCGTGGTCGCGGACCGTCGACCCGGGACTGCACTTCGGATTTTACTATCTGAGCATGCGCAAGCCCGAGATCCGCAGGCGCTTCGAGAAGATGATCCGCCGTTTCCGTGACTACTTAGTGGGCGAACTGGAGTACTACCGTTCCGCCGGTGTCATCGGGGTGCAGGATGTGAAAACGGCGGCCGACACCATCGTGGTGCTCATGGAAGGACTGGAATTTCACGCCCATTTTCTGGCCGAGGGCCGGCCCTTCGAGGCTTTCGCCGACGCGGCCCGCAAGGTGGCCCTGGAAATGCTGCAGCCGGCGGACGGACGGCCGCGGACCGCGCGACGTCCAGAGGCTTCCGGAAGGGACGGCGCCGAATCATAACAGACGGGAGAGACCATCATGCGCGACTTTGACGAGGAGTACCGAACCGATTACCGGGGACGTGACGTGGGGGCCGCCCTGGCCGAGGCCCGCCAGATGGTAGACGTCATCCTCACCCCCCCCGACCAGACGCCCATCGAGGCGCGGCGCGAGATTGCCGTCAACACGGTTCGCAATTTCCGCGACCACATCAACCGCGGTTTCCTGGAGTACCGCAAGTCGGTCACCGAGGCCACCAACTTCGCGCTCACCGAGTGGACCGGGCAGGGATCCGTGCTGGTCGACGCCCTGGACCGCGAGTTCCTGGACCTGCTGGGCGGGTTCGGCCTTTACTCTTACGGCATCCGGCACCCGCGCATCATCGCGGCCGTAAAAGCCCAGCTGGACCGCTCGCCCCAGTACAGCCAGGAACTGCTCGATCCCCTGCGCGCCCAGCTGGCGCGGGTGCTGGCGCTGCTGACGCCTGGCAAGATCCAGTACGGCTTTTTCGCCAACTCGGGCACCGAGGCCGTGGAGGGCGCCATGAAGCTGGCCAAGCTCTACACCGGCCGCAAGGGCTTCGTGGCCATGCTCAAGGGCTTCCACGGCAAGACCTTAGGGGCGCTCTCGCTGATGGGCAAGAAGGTCTACCGCCAGCCCCTGCTGCCGCTCTTGGACGGCGTGCGCCACGTGCCCTTCGGCGACGCCGGCGCCGTGGAGCAGGTGCTGGCCGCGGCCCGCGCCGTGGGCGACGACATCGCCGCCGTGGTGGCCGAACCCGTGCAGGGCGAGGCCGGCGCCGTGGTGCCGCCCGACGAGTACTGGCCGCGGCTGCGCGAGATCTGCAACCACTACGGCGTGCTGCTCATCGCCGACGAGGTGCAGACCGGCATGGGCCGCACCGGCGAGATTTTCGGGGTGGACAACTGGAACGTGGCGCCGGACATCCTGTGCCTGGGAAAGGCCCTGGGCGGCGGCGTGGTGCCCATGTCGGCCTTCCTGTCCACGGCCGAGATCTGGTCGTGCATGGAACCCAACCCCTTCATGCACACCACCACCACCGGCGGAAACCCCCTGGCCTGCGCCGCGGCCCTGGGCGCCATCACGGTGCTGCTTGAAGAGGACCTGGCCGGCCAGGCCAAAGAGAAGGGGGAATACGTGCGAAAACAGCTGCGCGGCCTGCAGGAACGCTACCCCGGCGTGCTGGCCCACGTGCGCGGCCTGGGCCTGCTCATCGGCATGGAGTTTGTCACCGACGGCATCGGCTACAAGGTGGCCGCGGGCCTGTTTTCGCGCGGCGTGCTGACCGCCGGCACCCTGACCAACGCCAAGAACATCCGTTTCGAGCCGGCGCTCAACATTCCGCGCGAGCTGCTCGACGAGGCCCTGAACCGCATCGAGGACGTCTTCAAGACCATCGAGGTGCCGCGGCGCACGGCGGCTTCCAGTTACCTCTACACCGGACGCATGCTGCACGTGGACCTCACCGCCGGCACGGTCGCCACCGAGCCCACGCGGCCGGAGTGGATGGAGAAGTACATCGGCGGCTGGGGCCTGGCGGCGCGCTACTTCTGCGACCGGGTAGACCCGCAGGTGGATCCGCTCTCGCCCGAAAACGCCTTGGTGATCATGACCGGCCCGCTGTGCGGCACCCTGGCGCCCACTTCCTCGCGCACCTGCCTGGTGTCCAAGTCGCCCCACACGGGCACCATCTTCGAATCCAACATCGGCGGCGCCTTCGGACCGGAACTCAAGTTCGCGGGTTACGACGGTATCGTCATCACCGGCCGCGCCGAGCGCCCGGTCTACCTGCGCATCGAGGACGACCGCGTGCGCATCGAGGACGCCGAATCCGTCTGGGGCAAGGGCAATTTCGAGACCGAGAAGTGGCTGGAGCAGAACGTGGGCCGCGGTGCCAAGAGCCTGACCATCGGCCCGGCCGGCGAAAACCAGGTGCCCTTCGCCTGCGTGGGCTCCGAGTCCTACCGCCAGATGGGCCGCGGCGGCGCCGGGGCGCTCTTCGGCAGCAAGAACCTCAAGGCCGTCTGCTGCCGTGGCACCGGTGGCATCCAGGTGGCCGACATGGGGGTGTTCTGGGAGAAGATCACCGCCGCCAAGGAAAACAGCCTGCTCACCGAGGACAACCTGTGGGCCCAGAGCGACGGCACGCCGGTGCTGGTGGACCTGACCAACGAGCTGGGCATCCACCCCACGCGCAACTTCAGCGGCGGCACCAACCCGGGCCGGCGTGCGCTGGACGCCGAATCAGTCAAGTCCGTCAAGATCGGCGACCGGGCCTGCGCCGCCTGCCCGATGGGCTGCGGCAACTTCACCTCGGTCAACGGCGTGCAGGTCGAGGGACCGGAGTACGAGACCCTGTGCCTGGGCGGGTCCAACTGCGAGGTCAACGACCTGGAGCAGGTCATGCGTTTCAACCGGTTGTGCGACGACCTGGGCCTGGACACCATGAGCACCGGCGGCACCATCGCTCTGGCCATGGAACTGACCGAAGCGGGCGTGCACGACTTCGGGCTGCGCTTCGGACAGGCCGCAGACTACCTGGAGGTGCTCCCCGAGATCGCCGGCCGCTCCAGTGCGCGCGGCCGGGACCTGGCCCTGGGCGCCGCCCGGCTGGCGCAAAAGTACGGGCGGCCCGAGGCCGCGGCCCACGCCAAGGGCCTGGAGATGCCGGCCTACGACCCGCGCGGCAACTACGGCATGGGCCTGGCCTACGCCACCAGCGAACGCGGCGCCTGCCACCTGCGCGCCTTCACCATCGACGCCGAGGACCCCTTCAAGGTCACCGACCTCGCGCGCGCGGTCATCGACGGCCAGAACCGCAACGCCGCCAAGTGGAGCCTGTGTCTGTGCGACTTCTGGGGGTCGGCCGACGCGGCCGTGATGGCCGAGATGCTCACCGCCGGCCTGGGCCGGCAGGTATCGGCGCGGGACCTGGAAAAAGCCGGTGAGCGCATATGGAACCTGGTGCGCCTGTTCAACCTGCGCGCCGGGTTCACGGCGGCCGATGACGTGCTGTCGGAGAAAATCACCCGCCAGGCCCTGAAAAGCGGTCCCCACGAGGGCCGCCGCCTGGAAGGAGAAAAGCTCGAAGAGATGAAGGCGCTTTACTACCACCTGCGCGGCTGGGACGCCGACGGCCGCCCGCAGGAGGCCAAGCTGGCGGAACTGGGCCTCCAGAACCTGTAGTCCACCCCGATCGGACGAGGAATCGAACTCATGGAAAAACATCTGCTCGTGTTTCCCAACCGCTGCACCGGGTGCAACCGCTGCGTGTATGCCTGCAGCGCGGTCAAGGAGGGCATGTTCATGCCGTCCAAGGCGCGGCTGCGCGTCAACAACTTTCCCCAGCAGGGCTACTCGGTGCCCAGCGTGTGTTTCCACTGCCCCAAGCCGGACTGCCTGGAGGCCTGCGGTGAGGGGGCCATCTTCAAGAACGAGCGCGGCGTGGTGGTCATCGACGCCGCCCGCTGCACCGGATGCGGCGACTGCGTGGCGGGCTGCCCCTACGGCATGATCGAGCAGTACGGGTCGGGCACGGCCTACAAATGCGATCTTTGCGGCGGCAACCCGGCCTGCGTGGCGGAGTGCCACTTCGGCGCCCTGGTTTTCAAAGAACCCGACGCCGTGCTGCGTCGCCTGCGCGGCCAGCAGATGAAGCAGCGCAGCAGGGAGGGCAGTGCCGAAGACAGGCGCCACGCCCTCGCCGTGGCCGTGCTGGAAAGCGCCGTGCGGGTGCCCCGCACCACCGGATACATGGGCTGAGGACGAACCGGGGCCCGACCCACAGGACAGGATTGGATATGGATTCAGAGACCGGTGGAGGACTGGTCCTCCAGGGCATGAACAAGCATTTCGGCAGGGTGCACGCCGTGCGCGACGTGAGCCTGGAGGTGCCGGCGGGCGAGTTTTTCACCCTGCTGGGACCCTCGGGGTGCGGCAAGACCACCCTGCTGCGCATCATCGCCGGGCTGGAGATGCCCGACGAGGGCAGGGTGCTGCTGGGCGGAAAGGACATCACCGATCTGCCGGCCACGCGCCGGCAGGTCAACACGGTCTTTCAGAGCTACGCCCTGTTCCCGCACCTGACGGTTTTCGAGAACGTGGCCTTTGGCCTGCGCTCGCGCAAGTTCCCCCAGGACGAGATCAACGAGCGCGTCGGCAAGCGCCTGGAGATGCTGGGCCTCGAGGAGATGGCCCAGCGCCGGCCGGACCAGCTCTCCGGCGGCCAGAAGCAGCGCGTGGCCTTGGCCCGCGCCCTGGTCAACGAACCCGAGGTGCTGCTGCTCGACGAACCCATGAGCGCCCTGGACGCCAAGCTGCGCGCCCAGGTGCAGGTGGAGCTGCGGCGGCTGCAGCAAAAACTGGGGCGCACCTTCATCCTGGTGACCCACGATCAGGACGAGGCCATGGTGGTCTCCGATCGCATCGCCGTCATGCGCGACGGCGCCGTCATCCAGTCCGGCACGCCCGAGGAAGTCTACGACACGCCGCGCACGCGCTTCGTGGCCGAGTTCCTGGGAGCCGCCAACCTGATCAGCGGCAAAGTCGTCGACGGCGGTCTGCAGACCGAGCTGGGCTTTCTGCACCTGGCGGAAACCCCGCCCTGGCCCGAGGGCACGGTGGCCATCCGGCCCGAGTGGATCCGGCTGCACGAAAATCCGCCGGCGCAGAACGGCATTCGAGGCCGTGTACGGGAGGTGATCTTTCGCGGCACGGACTACGATCTGTGGATGGAGCCCGGGCCGCTGCGGGTGCGCAGCCACACCTACAAGCACTTCAAACCGGGAGACGAGATCTGGCTCGAGCTCGCCCCCGATGAACTGGTGATCCTGCATGAAGCGTAAAATGCTGGTCTGGTACGGGGAACTGACCACCACGCGCAGCCTGGTCAAGCGCGGGCTGCTCTTCCTGTCACCGGGCATGCTGTGGCTGCTGGCTTTCCTGGTGCTGCCGGGGCTGGTGCTGGTGGTGGTCAGCTTCGCCTCGCGGGGGGCCTACGGCGAGCTGGTGTGGGAGTTCAGCCTGGAGAACTACAAGCGCCTGGCCGGCTTCGGCATCTTCGGCTGGTCGGCGGACTACCTGGTGATCGTGTGGCGCTCGGTATGGGTGGCGCTGGTGACCACCGTGCTCTCGGTGGTGCTGTCCTATCCCCTGTGCTTTTTTATTGCGCGGCGTCCCGAGCGCACGCGCTACCTGTGGCTGACCATGGTCATCATTCCCTTCTGGACCAACATGGTCATCCGCACCTATGCCTGGTTCCTGATCCTGGCGCCGGAGCTTCCCTTCGCGCGCCTGGCGGCCATGCTGGGCCTGGTTTCGCCGGGCTCGCCGCTGTACCCCAGCGCCTTCGCCGTCTACCTGGGCATGGTTTCCATGTTCCTGCCCTTCGTGGCGCTGCCGCTGTACTCTTCGGTCGAGCGGATGGACTGGGAGCTGGTCGAGGCCGCCCAGGACCTGTACGCCTCGCGGGTGCGCGTGTTCACCCAGGCGATTTTGCCGCAAACCCTGCCGGGCCTGTCGGTGGGGGTGATTCTGACTTTCGTGCCGGCCATGGGCATGTTCGTGGTGCCCGACCTGCTGGGCGGCGCCAAGTACATGCTGGTGGGCAACCTCATCCAGCAGCAGTTCGGCGCCAGCCGCGACTGGGCCTTCGGCGCGGCCATCAGCATGGGGCTCATGGTGCTGACCATGTTCAGCCTGTACCTCTACCGGCGCAAGAGCAAGGGCGCGGAGGTGCTGGTATGAGGCGCACCCATCCGCTGATCACGATCCTGGCCATGTTCACCATGGCGTTTCTTTACCTGCCGCTCATGGCGGTGGCCGTCTTTTCGGTCAACGCCACCAAGTACGGCCTAGTGTGGCGCGGCTTCACCCTGGACTGGTACCTCAAGCTGATTCACAACGAGGTCATCTTGAATGCCGCCTGGAACACGCTGGTGCTGGCGGTGGTCTCCACCCTGGTCTCCACCGTGCTGGGCACCGTGCTGGCCATCGGCATGGACCGCTTCCCGTGGTCGAAACGCGTCAACACCTCGCTGGACATGGTGCTGCACCTGCCGGTGGTGATCCCGGACATCATCCTGGCCGCCGCGCTGGTGGTGGCCTTCGGGCTGCTGCGTCTGGTCTCGTCGCTGTTCGAACCGGGACTGCTCAACATGATCATCGGCCACATCACCTTCCAGATCGCCTTCGTGGCGCTGGTGGTCAGAAGCCGGCTGGTCAGCCTGGGGCGCGAGATCGAGGAGGCTGCGAGGGACCTGTTCGCCGGCACCGGCTACCTGCTGCGGCGTGTCACCCTGCCGCTGCTGCTGCCGGGTATCGTGGCCGGCGGCATGCTGGCCTTCACCCTGTCGCTGGACGATTTCGTGATCAGCTTCTTTACGGCCGGGCCGGAATCGGTTACCCTGCCGTTGTACATTTTCGCGGCCGTGCGCCGGGGGGTCACCCCGCAGATCCACGCCCTGTCCACCCTGGTGCTGCTGATCACCGTGATCCTGGTGGTCGGCACCGAACGTTTTTCGCGCAAGAAGTGAAGGGAAACATGTCGGCCGATATCCTGCAAAACCGCCGATCGCCGGTCTCCGAAGAGAGGAACCTCCATGGCCCGAACCCTTGACAGCACCCCGGCCGCGGACGGATTCCGCATGCCGGCCGAGTTCGAGCCCCACGCCGGGTGCTGGATGCTGTGGCCCTTCCGCCTGGACACCTGGCCGGCCGGCGCCGTCCCGGCCCAGGAGGCCTTCGCCGGGGTGGCGGCGGCCATCGCGCGCTTCGAACCGGTCACGGTGGGGGCGCCGGCGGCCCACTTCGGTAACGCCCGGCGCATGCTGCCCGACGCCGTCCGCGTGGTGGAGATCTCCGCCAACGACTCCTGGATGCGGGACGTGGGACCCACCTTCGTGGTCGACGACGCCGGCGCCGTGCGCGGTGTGGACTGGCGCTTCAATGCTTACGGCGGGCTCAGCGATGGCCTCTATTTCCCCTGGGACCTGGACGACCAGGTGGCCCGCAAGGTGCTGGAGATAGAGGGGCTGGACCGCTACCGCGCACCCCTGGTCACCGAGGGCGGTGCGCTGCACGTGGACGGGCAGGGCACCCTGCTGGCCGTGGAGAGCTGCCTGGTGAATCCCAACCGCAATCCCGGGCTGACGCGCGAGGAGGTGGCCGCGCACCTGAAAGCCTACCTCGGTGTGGAAACCGTTGTCTGGCTGCCGCGGGGCGTCTGCGAGGACGAGACCGGCGGCCACGTGGACAACCTGTGCTGCTTCATCCGGCCGGGAGAGGTCCTGCTCACCTGGACCGAGGATCCCGAAGACCCGCAGTACGAAATTTCGCGCCAGGCCCTGGCCGTCCTGGAAAGTGCGCGCGACGCCCGCGGGAGAAGCCTCACGGTGCACAGGATCCACCAGCCGGGGCCGCTTTTCCTGACCGAAGAGGAGTGCCGCTACCTGCAGGCCGGCGAGCAGGGGTACTGCCGCCGGCCCGGCGATCGCATGGCGGCGTCCTACGTGAACTTCTACTTCGCCGATGGCGCCGCCATCGTGCCCCGATTCGACGACCCCCATGACGAGCCGGCTCTGGAGACCCTGCGGCGGCTGCTTCCCGAAAGGGAGGTCGTCGGCCTGCCGGGGCGCGAGATCCTCATCGGCGGGGGCAACATCCACTGCATCACCCAGCAACAGCCGGCCGGGAGGAGGGCATGAAGCATTCGACCGAAATCAACGTGGCCGCCGCCCAGATGGCCTGCACGCCCGACCGGGCGGAGAACCTGGCCCGCGCCGAAGAGGCCGTGCGCCGGGCCGCGGACCGGGGCGCCGACATCATCCTGCTGCAGGAGCTTTTCGAAAGTCAGTACTTCTGCCAGGTGGAGGACCCGCGCTTTTTCGATCTGGCAAGGGAAGTGCGGGACAGTCCGGCGGTGGAGCGCATGTCGCACCTGGCCCGCGAACTGGGCGTGGTCATCCCGGTGAGCTTTTTCGAGCGCCGCAACCAGGTGTTCTACAACACCGTGGCGGTCATCGACGCCGACGGGAGCAACCTGGGGTGCTACCGCAAGACCCACATTCCCGACGGTCCGGGCTACGAGGAGAAGTTCTACTTCTCCCCCGGGGACACCGGCTTTCGCGCCTGGCGGACAAGACACGGCGTCATCGGCGTCGGCATCTGCTGGGACCAGTGGTTCCCGGAGACGGCCCGCGCCATGGCGCTCATGGGGGCGGAGGTGCTGTTTTTTCCCACCGCCATCGGCTCCGAGCCCCAGGACCCCGCACTGGACTCCAGCCGCCACTGGCGGCGCTGTATGCAGGGACATGCCGCCGCCAACATGGTGCCGGTGGTGGCCGCCAACCGCGTCGGCACCGAATCCTTCGGACAATCTTCGATCACCTTCTACGGATCGTCGTTCATCACCGACAACCACGGGGAGATCGTGGCGCAGGCGGGCCGCACGGATCCGGAAATCGTCACCGCGCGGCTGGACCTGGCGGCCATGGACGAAGAACGCCGTGCCTGGGGGTTGTTCCGGGACCGGCGCCCGTCGACTTACGGTGTGTTGATGACCAAGGACGGTCGTCAGGGTATAGAGGAAAGTTAAACCGGCCCGGCAACGAAGATGCCGTTGACGGGCAGTCAAACCCCAAAGGAGGAGAGAACATGCGCAAACTGACTTTTATCCTGCTGACTCTTTCGGTTTTCTGGGCGGGCGTGGTGTTCGCCGCCGGCCAGGAGCTCAAGATCTTCATCTGGTCGGAGTACATGGACGAGGAGAACATGCCCAAGGCCTTCGAGAAGGCAACGGGCATCAAGGTCCGGCTGGACCTTTACGAGTCCAACGAGGAAATGATGGCCAAGCTGCAGGCCGGCGGTGTCAGCCAGTACGACATCATCGTGCCATCGGACTACATCATGCCCAGCCTCATCAACCTCAAGCTGATCCAGCCGCTGGACCATTCCAAGATCCCCAACCTCAAGAATCTTGGAAAGAAATTTCGGGAGGCCAGCTTCGACCCCGGCAACAAGTATTCGGTGGGCTGGCAGTGGGGCACCGTGGGATTGATGTACGACAAGACCAAGGTCAAGGACGCCGACGCCTCTTCGTGGTCCATCCTGTTTGACCCCAAGAAGGACCCGGGCCCCTTTGCGCTGATCGACTCGGTGCGCGAGATGATGGGCATCACCCTGCTGTACCTGGGCTATGACTTCAACTCCGTCAATCCCAAGGAACTCAAGGCCGCCGCCGACCTCCTCGTCAAAACCAAGAAGCGCAAGTCCTGCATGGGCTTCAAGGGCGGCGTGGGCGGCAAGAACGACGTGGTGGCCGGCACGGCCGTGGCCGCCATCGTCTACAACGGCGACGCCATCCAGGCCATCGGCGAAGACCCCAAGCGCCTGTCCTTCACCGTTCCCAGGGAAGGCAGCGAGATCTGGCTGGACAACATGTGCATCCCGGCCAAGGCGCCCAACCCCGACGCGGCCCACAAGTGGATCAACTGGATCCTGGATCCCAAGGTCGGCGCCTCGCTGTCCAATTACAACCACTACGCCACCCCCAACGAGGCCGCCATTCCCTACCTCAACAAGGCGGACCTGGAGAACCCCAGCGTGTGGCCCACTCCCGAAATCATGAAGACCCTGCACTTCACCAAGGACCTGGGCAAGGACAACCGCATCATGGACGAAGCCTGGACCCGCGTAAAATCGCACTGATCACTATCTGCCTCACCCGCCCGCCGTCGCGTGACGAATTTTCGAATGCCGGTGCACGACGGCGGGTATTCCGCCCGCAACCATGCGCCGACCGCCCCTGCACAGGATACATGCCGCCGGTTTAAGCAATGGAATTGTCTGAATCGGGATTTTGCTTGACATCTCGCGTCAAAATTGGTGAGTATATTCAGGAAATACGCCGTAGAAGACGGCGGCGATATTCTCTACCCATACCCCGTGTCAAAAAGCGCTCGCGTAACGGTAGGCCATCCAGGTTGGCATTTTCACTCAACAGAAAAAGATTCTTAAATTGTTTCAAGCGGTTAAAAAGCGGACCGGCGTGAACCTGTACATCCTGATTATCAGGGGTAGAACAACGGCTGACCTCGGGCCGTAGGATGAGAAACCAGGTGCCGATGGCCTGCTTTGACAGAAAAGCTACGAAAACATCAGGGTTGCTGAGCAATCGTAGCCATAAGCGTCGTCAACCAAAAGACAAATATAAATTTTTTCCGCGGTTTGTCTGAAAATTGGCGTAAGACGATCAATGTACGGAGATTTCCGGCCAACACAGGAACGATTGTATCCGTCTAACAATTGGATTTCAAGCAGAGCAGGGGACGCAGAAATGGATAGCATTTCCCGAAATGCCCGGTTTGAAATCGCGATCTTATTGTTTGCCTGGCCCGGAAAACGGGGTGGCTGCCCATTGACAGATCGGCGCCATTATAGGTTAAAGCTGATCGTCGGTCCATCTCTGTATAAAGGCGGTTTGGGACCACATAGTGGAGGACACAGACGCCAGGAGATCGTAGCCGTGGCCGGTCTTAATATTTAGCGACTGACGAAATGCCTCCATCGGCAAGAGGACTGTGACCGATTGCTCCAACAGCCTCAATGCAGGATCATGCGCATGGTGGGAGACGACAGCAGCAACGGCTGGAAACGACAGGCGAGGAGATTCCAGAAGGTCGAACCTCTATTAGCGGACAGACCGGCGACGAAATGGACCGATGGAGGTACTGCTGATTTGCACATGGGGAATATAGCACCGACAATTGCGGTGCCAATGGCATATGTGTTGCACCCAATGAACTTTTTCGCCTGGTCGATATGGGGGAGGTCGCAATGGACTGGCGTAAAGACTTCGAGGTAGGTGTAAAAAACATTGACGACCAGCATATGCGGCTGGTCGAACTGATCAGCATTGTGGAAAGGACGCAACGGGCAGAAGCCGATCATGCCGAACTCGGCCGTGTGCTCAAAAATTTGGTGGAATATGTGATCGAGCATTTTGCCGCCGAAGAGCAAATCATGGAAAAGATATCCTATCCGCACTTGAGCCGCCACAAGGCGCTTCATGCCGATCTGGTCGAGGATGTCAAGAAGATCCTGCTCAAGCTGAAGTCGGGAAAACAGATTAGTTGCGATGAAATGAAAGCCTTTCTGGAGAGTTGGCTCGGCGACCACATTCTGTCAGAAGATAAAAAGATCGGCGAATATATTCAATGCGTCTGAGGGAGAATCGGTGTTCGTGTGAGAGGACATCCGGCGATATGGGCTATGGATGTCGGGAAGCGGTGTTTTCCGACTTCTTTTGGCAGCCGCCGTCAGGTAAGAGGAAGGGGGTGATAGGGGCCGGTAGTCCAGGAGAGTGGTTTGGAGTCATCACCTGAAGTCACTGGGTGGTTCCGTCAACGGAAATTCACAGTAAAAGGGAGGAATCGAACATGTACAGGAAAACAATCTGTGGGCGGGGTAAAATCGATCTTTTTCTGGCTATCATTTTGCTGGCCGGTGTTTTTGTTATCTCAGATGCAACCCTTTCCGCAGCGGGTGACATCACCCTGGAGCAGGCACTGGCCGTTGTGTCCGCAGCTAGGGCCAAGGCCCAACAGCAGGGAACCTTGATGAACATCGCCGTTGTCGACGCCGGGGCGAATCTGAAAGCGTTTGTTCGCATGGATGGTGCTTTCCTCGGTAGTATTGATATATCCATCAAGAAAGCCAAAACGGCTCGTTACTTCAACATGCCGACGGGTAAACTGGGTGAGTTGTCGCAACCTGGACAGCCCTTGTACAACATCGAGTTTTCAAATGGCGGACTGATCACTTTCCCTGGTGGATTGCCGCTGAAGGATAAAGAGGGGAATATCATCGGCGCCATAGGTGTCAGCGGAAGCTCGGTGGAAAATGATCATGAAGTAGCCACCGCAGGCGCCGCAGCGCTGCAGAAATAACAGCTCGGGTAATGTGGCACGTGCCGGAAAGGGGCATATGGGGGTCAAACCTTGAATAGTGAACAATGATTGACGCTGATGTCTTGATTGAATATACGAAACCTTTGCATGATCCCCAAATTTGCCTTGAGGGCACCCATTGGTTAAAAATGACCTCTCTCCTGCCGTCATAGACTCAAACTGATTTTTAACAGTTCAATTTTAAAAACCCTGTAAAAACAGGGCACTACGAGGGCGCAAAATGCTCTTGGCACTACCGCACCCATTTCGAGGTGCACTTTCTTTCATGTGATCTCACGGATCGTCGGTGGCAGGGCAACGCCGACCGCCTGAAAGATTTTTCCGCAGTTTCCCCGGCACTCGGTGCGGATGGCGAAACGCTTCCCATCCTCTTCGATGGTCACCGTTTGAAGGGCCCCGAGATCCTGCTTGATGTCGGACCACGCGAACACATGGCCGGCATTGTTCAGGCGCCGTTCCAGTTCCTTGCGCAGGACCAGGGCCAGAAAGCTGCAGAACACGTGGCCGCGGATGTTCTCGTCACGCTGG
>CAYZCL010000141.1:0-18807 GCA_964476595.1 uncultured Desulfobacteraceae bacterium | reverse complement strand
GAAAAGCCCCTTCCTGGGCGGACAGGCGGCCAACCTGGACAAGATTTTTCCCACCGGCGAGAAGGCCGGCGACCTCATCGAACAGCTGGCCAAAGAGGTGGTCGCGGACCCCGACATCCAGGTGCTGACCTGCAGCCGCGTGGTGGGATCGGAGGGGTACGTCGGCAACTTCAAGGTCACCGTCAAGAGCCAGCCGCCCGAATCGGAAGCCGAACTGAAAAAGCTGGAGGCGGTGGCGGCCGGCGGCGCCACCGAGGGCCGCTACGTGCCTTTTGCAGGCTTCTACCCCCACAAGGTACCGGCCAGCGCCGCGGAGACCGTGTTGGAAACCGGCGTCATCGTTTTTGCCACCGGCTTTGAGACCTATGTCCCCGCCCAGGGCGAGTTCGGCTTCGGGGACAACCCCGAGGTGATCACGCTGCCGGAGCTGATCCGATTGATGGCCGAGAACGAATCGCAACGCGACACGCTGACCATCAACGGCCGCAACATCCGCCGCGTAGCCATGATCCACTGCGTGGGCAGCCGGCAGATTCCCGGCATTCACGAGCCTGACGCCGACGGCAACCTCAATGAATACTGTTCGCGCACCTGCTGCACGGCCACCCTGCAGGCCGCCATTGAGATCCGCAAACGGCACCCCGGCACCCACGTGCTGGATTACTTCAGAGACATCCGGACGTACGGCCGCGGTCAGGAAGACTACTACGAGGAAGCCTCGGACCGAAACGTGCTCTTCTTCCGATACGAACCGGAAGAGCCGCCGCAGATCAAACGCATCAAAGGGGGCGAATACCCGCTGCAGGTAAAGGTCAAGGACACCCTGACCTTCGGCGAGGAGGTCGACGCCGCCGTCGATTTGGTGGTGCTGGCCGTGGGCATGGTTCCGAGCAACATCAGCGACCTGGTGGACATGATGAAGCTGCCCGTGGGCGCCGACCGGTTCCTGCAGGAAGTGCACCCCAAGCTGCGGCCGGTCGAGCTGGCCAACACCGGCGTCATGCTGGCCGGCACCTGCCAGGCCCCCATGGACATCACCGAGGCCTGCAACGCCGCCCAGGCCGCCTCGGCCAAGGCGGCCAGCCTGCTGACCCGCGGATACGTGGAACTCGATCCCTTCGTGGCCGCCGTGGATCCGGAAAAATGCCGCGGCAACGGCGCCTGCGTGGAAGCCTGCCCGGTGGAGGCCATCCGCATGACCACGGTGGAGGTCGACGGCGAGCAGGTGCAGCGCGGTGAGGTCAACCCGGCGCTGTGCACCGGGTGCGGCGTGTGCGTGGCGGTCTGTCCGGAGAACGCCATCGACGTCAAGGGATGGACGCTGAAGCAGTACGAGGCCATGGTGGACGCCATCGTGGCCATGTAGGCCAATCAACAGCCCCCGGGGCTGATTGCAAGCGGGCCGGACGGATGTGCCGGCCGGATACGGGTGAAAACGATGAGTGACAAGAAAAAAGGTGACAAGGAAGCGCTGAAAGCCCTGCGCCAGGAACGAAAAGCCAGTATCGAGCGGGCCCGTAACGCCATCAAGACGCAGAACAAGGACATCAAGGCCATACGGGCCGCCATGAAAGACGGCGGGAAGACCGTACCCGAAATCGCGGAGGCCACCGGCATGCCGACGGCCCAGGTGATGATGTACGTGGCCACCCTGAAAAAATACGGGGAAGTGGCCGAGGGGGCCAAGGACGGGGACTATTTCAAGTACGAACTGGCCGCGAAGTAATCTCCGGGACGCAGCGCCGCCGTACGGCGGCAGCCGGGCGGAGCGGTGATACAGACCAATATCTTTATGGAGAAGAAACATGGGCACAGCAGTTAATCCGGATCTTTTGCTGAACCTCAAGAAATTCGGCGTCAAGGATGCCAGTATCTGTTTCAACTGCGGCAACTGTACGGCGGTGTGTTCCCTTTCCAGCGAGGACACGCCGTTTCCCCGCAAGGTGATCCGTTACCTGCAGATCGGCGCCAAGGACAAGCTCCTGCGCAGCCCGGAGCCGTGGCTGTGCTACTACTGTGGAGACTGTTCAGAGACCTGCCCGCGGCAGGCCAACCCCGGCGAGGTCATGATGGGGCTGCGGCGCTACCTGACATCGCTCTACGACTGGACCGGTATTTCCCGGCTCTTCTACACCTCAAAGGTGTTCGAGGTCTTTGCGATCCTCTTCGTGGCCGCCCTGGTGGGCCTGGGATTCTACTTCTATCACGGCCCCATGCTCACGGACCGCGTGGCGCTGAACGTTTTCGCGTCCAACCGCGTCATCGAGGTGCTGGACCTCATCATGCTGGGGGTGCTGTCTTTCTTTCTGCTCAGCAACGCCTACCGCATGTTCCTGGCCGTCATGGGAGACCCCGCACAGTATCCGCCTCTTTCCCAGAGCGCCAAGCAGCAGTTCCAGAACCGTCTCATCCGGGGCATTCCGGCGCCGATCTACATCAGCGAGTTCAAACAGTTTGTGCTGCACTTCTTCACCCAGAAGCAGTTCGGCGCCTGCGGTACCGCCGAGCAGCGCAAGCAGTGGCTCATCCATCTGCTGATCATGACCGGCTACACCACGGTGTTTTTACTGGTGGTGGTCGGCATCCGCTGGTTTCAGCGTGACGAGATTTATCCCATCTGGAACCCCATCCGGCTGCTGGGCTATTACTCCACATTCGCCATCCTGTACGGAACGACCTACGCCATCCTGGGGCGTCTGAAGAAAAGCAAAACCGTCTACGAGCATTCCCACTCATCGGATTGGGCGTTTCTGATCCTGCTGTGGCTGACGACCTTCACCGGTATCCTGATCCACTTCACCCGCATCCTGGGGATGCCGCTGGCCACCTATTACATTTACGTCATCCATCTGATGATCGCGGTCCCCATGCTGGTGATCGAAGTCCCCTTCGCCAAGTGGACGCACCAGCTCTACCGTCCGCTCATCCAGTACTTGATGCGCGTAAGGGAACGCGCTTTGAAGGCCGAGTACTAATCAACAATAATACAAAAGGAGAAAGGAAGCGAGATCATGGCGGAAAAACAGGAAAAGATCCTCTACATGTGCACGCATGCCAGCGACAACCCCGAAAAGGCGGCCATGCCTTTCGTGATGGCCAACGCGGCGCTGGCCATGGATATCGAAGTCGTTGTCGCCCTGCAGGGCCCCGCGGTCTACCTGGCGCTGAAGGGATACATCGAAAAGATGGTCCCTCCGGGAGGGTTCCCGGCCATGGAGAAGCTCGTCAAGGATTTTCTCGAACTGGGCGGCGAACTGCGTGTGTGCGTGCCCTGCATGAAGACTCGCAACATCAGCGATGACGAACTGGTGGAAAACGCAAAGACGGTGGCCGCCGGAGAGCTCACCGTCATTTCGCTCGAAGCAGACGCGGTTTTTACTTATTGAGAGGGTCCCGGCGGCAGTGAGGCGGCAGGGTGCATCTTCGCCGACTGGCGTCATGGGGCCGAAGGGCGGGGGGGCGCGAGATGGAAATAGACACACGCCATCTTGGCATCACCGTGCTGAGTCCGCACCGGTCACTACCAGCGCTGCCTGGGGTGTTCTCCTACCGAGGAAGAGGCCGGGGAGAGAGCCCGGGCGGTGGTGGTCGCAAATCAGCGTCTCTCCCTGCTGTTCCGTGAGTTTGTGGACGCCGGCGTGAAGTTCGAAAAGCGCTTTTTCGAGTTACGTCCGGCAGCCGGGATTCCGAATGAACGCTGCGGCGTCGCGTGACGGTTTCCGACCGCCGGTGTGGTTTCGGAAGTGTGCGGCCCGGGCGGGTTTTGCGGTCGCCGCCACCTGATGCCAAGCGAATCAAGCTGGATTGAAAACAGAAATCAGGAAGAAGAAACATGGAAAAACGAATCGAAGAACTCGAAAAGAAGATCGAGGCCCTGCAGTCCCAGGTCGAGGATCTGAAAACCAACACGGCCGAGGATCAGCTGTCCATGGTGGTGTTTTCCGGAGACCTGGACCGGGTGCTGGCGGCCTTCATCATCGCCGTCGGGGCCGCCGCCATGTTCGAAAGAGTGGTCATGTTTTTCACTTTCTGGGGCATCAGCGCCCTGCGGGATCCCAAGAAGAAAGTGGCCAAGGACGACGTGATGGCCCGCATGTTCGGGATGATGCTGCCCAACGGTGCCAAGGGGCTCAAGCTCTCGAGCATGAACATGGCCGGCATGGGGACCAAGATGATGAAATCGCTCATGACCAAGAAGAACGTCCTGTCGCTCGAAGACCTGATCCAGAACGCCGCCGATTTCGGTGTGGAGATCGTCATCTGCGAGATGTCCATGGACCTTATGGGTTTCAAGCTCGAAGAGATGATCGACTACCCCAACGTGGTCGTGGGCGGGGCGGCCAAGTTCCTGCAGGAGGCCGGCCAGAGCAAGGTGACTTTGTTTATATGAGAACCGGAATGGGTCGGCCGCGACGGTTCGACCCGGAATATCAACCCGCTATCGTTCTGAAAGGATACGAGTAATGACCGAGAACGTTGTCATCGTAATTTCCTGTGGCACGGACAATCCCAACCGCTCAACCCGGGGCATCCACCTGGCCACCGTGGCCCACAAGGAGGGCAAGAACGTCACCGTCTTCCTGCTGGACGAGGCGGTCAACCTTGCCAAGGAGGGCATGATCGACTACCTGCGGGCGGCTACGGGAGACATTGCCGACGACCTGATGACCTATCTGCAGGCCCACGAGGTGCCCATCCTGGTCTGCACCCCCTGCGCCCAGGCCCGCAGGATCGCACAGGAGGACCTCATCGAGGGTGCCCGGCTGGCCCCGGCCACCGAGCTGATCCAGGCGGCCTGCAACGACGCCACCGTCATCAGCCTGTAGTGCTGTGCACCGGCGCACGGCAGCGCCGGAAAACTGGAAAACCCAATTTCGGGAGGGGCGCCGGCCTCAAACGGCGGCGCCCTTTTCCGCATCGAGGAGAACCCATTGGACATGGCCCACTCCAGAAAAAACGTGATGGTCATCGGCGGCGGGATCGCCGGGCTGGCAACCGCGCTGACACTCTCCGACCTGGGCATCCGGGTGGATCTGGTGGAGAAGAGTGATTTCCTCGGCGGGCACGCCATCCGGTTCGCCTGCAAGGCCACCGACCAGTGCGTCAAGTGCGGTGCCTGCATGGTGGAGGAAAAGCTCGGACAGGCGGTGGCAGACCCGTCCATCCGCCTGTTGACCGGCTGTCGCATCGAGAACATCGAACGCAACGGGCGCTTCAGGGCCGACCTGACCCGCAGACCGGCTTATATCGACGCGGAAAAGTGCACCGCCTGCGGCATATGCTACCGCGAATGCCCAGAAAGCGCCGTGCGCCGCGGATACTCGGCCAGCACACAGCCCTTTTACGCCATCGACGCAGAGCGCTGCCTGCAGTTCAGGGACGGCTCCTGTCAGAAGTGCCGCGAGGCCTGCCCCGAACAGGCCATTTCGCTGTCGGGTGAGCCGCAGAAGCTCACCTGCGAAGCCGATGCCGTGGTCGTGGCCACCGGTTTCGACGCCTTCCGGCCGGTTTCCAAGCCATACGGCTACGGCCGTTTCAAAAACGTGGTGACCAGCCTGGAGATGGAGGACATCCTGCGTGAAAATGGAGCGCCGGTGCGGCCGACCGACGGGCAGGCGGTTCGCAAAATGGCTTTCATCCAGTGCGTGGGCAGCCGCGACGCCAGCCTGGGCCACCTGTGGTGCTCACGCATCTGCTGCGGCACCTCGCTGCGCATGGCCCGCATGCTCAAGCACCGCGATCCCGAGCTGGAGATCACCTTCTTTTATATCGATATACAGACCTTCGGCCGGGATTTCGAGAACGTCTACCGAAGCATCCGGGAGGAGATGCGGCTGGTCCGCGCCATACCGGGTGACATCTACGAAAACGAGGCGGGCGGGCTGAAGGTGGTCCACCAGGATGCCGCCAGCGGAGAGAGCATCAAGGAGGACTTCGACCTGGTGGTGCTGTCGGTGGGGCTCACGCCGGCCGAGGGAACGCAGCAGGTGGCCGGATTGCTGCAGCTGCGCACCGCCGATTGGGAGAACCCCTTCGGCGAAGCCGCTGTGCCGGAAGGCGTCTTTCTGGCCGGAACCGTCGCTGGCCCCATGGGGATTGCGGATTCCGTGGCCGACGCCGGACGCGCCGCGCTGGAAGTGTGCGGCTACCTGGACACCGAATCGGATGGGAAATAGGCGTATCATCACGGATCAGACGCCCGCAGGGCGGGCGTTAGCGGAAATGACGAGGTGACCGATTTGACCAAGGAAACGATTATTTTCGGACAGGGTTTCTGCGCCGACGAAATCAAGCGGCGGCTGGACGCATTCGGCTGCCCGGTGGCCACGGCCGTCCCGCAGCGGGACGCAGAATGCGGGACGGACACCCCCGAAGCGGCGGCTGCGGGGCGCTTCGTGTACGATCGCCTGCTGGCCTGTACGGGGTCGGCCGGAGACCTGACCCTGCTGGCGAGCGTCGGGGGCGACATCGTGCGCCGCAAAGCGGCCGCCGTCGTCCTCACCGGTGAAGGCGAGCGCGAGCCCGACTTCGCGTCCTACGGATTGCCCGCGGGCGATGCGGTCGTGTCGCTCGCCGAACTGCAGTCGCTGTCGGAAAATGGCGCGAAACTGGCGGCCAGGCTGGAAGGCGTGAAGCGGGCGGCTTTCCTGACGGGCGTCGCACGGGAAAAGATCCCGGCGGTGTGCGAGGATGTCATGCGCCTGGCGATGCAGCTGCAGTCCGAACACGGGGTGCAGACTTTCATCTACACACGCAACCTGAAGGTTGCGGCCTGGGGGCTGGAGGCCCTGTACCGCGAGACGCGCATGGCCGGCGTGATCTATGTCAAATTCAGCCAGTCCATGCCGGAGATCGTGTTCGAAGACGGCAGGCCCGTCATCACCTGCATCGACGACATCAGCCACGAGACTTTCCGCCTGCGTCCCGATCTGACGGTGGTGGACGAGACACTCAAACCGCCCGCGGCCCTCGATGAGCTGGCCGGGGTGTTTCGGATTCAGCGCGACGAGCAGGGGTTCGCCCAGAGCGACAACGTCCACCGCTTCACGGTGGCCACCAACCGGCACGGCATCCTGGCCGCCGGTCCGGTTCGCAGCGCCCTGGCCGCCGGACGCCACGACCAGCGCCTGGATGCCGCCAATGCCGCCGCGGCGGTGGTGGGCGGCGTGCTGGGCAGAAAGGCCCCGGTCAGGGACGCCGCCGAGATCGACACTGGCCAGTGCGTGCGCTGCCTGACCTGCTACCGGCTGTGCCCATACCGTGCCGTGGTGCTGCGCGACGAGCAGCCGGTGGTGGACCCGCTGGTGTGCGAGCGCTGCGGCATCTGTGCCGCCGAGTGCCCGGCCCTGGCCATCCGCTTGCCGGGGTTTACGCGCGAGAGCGTGGGGGAAGACATCGCTGAAGGCCGGTCTTCGGACGCGGCGGCGCAAGCGCCTTACATCGTGGCCTTCTGCTGCGGCCGGTCGGCGGTGCCCGCCGCCCGGCTGGCATCCATGATGGGGCGTCACCTGCCGGCGCGATTGAAGATCATCGAGGTGCCCTGTGCCGGCAGCGTTTCCAGGGAGTTCATTCTGGAGGCCTTCACCCGAGGCGCCGACGGCGTCATGGTGCTCACCTGCCACACGGGCAACTGCCATTCGGAAAACGGCAACCGTCACGCCCGCTCGCGGGTGGCCGAGATCTGCTCCCTGCTGCCCCTGGTGGGCATCGACGAAAAACGGCTGGCGACGACCACGCTGGCTTCCAACATGGGCGCCGAGTTTGCGCGCCTGGTGGACTCCTTCGCCGCCGAACTCGAAAAACTCGGCTCCCGGACCGGCGGTACCGTCGGCAGTCGAACCGCCTGAGCGTTCTGCCGCCGGCGAGGGCCGAAACGGCGCAACCGTCAACCCATATGGATGGTAAAATGAAAGAAGCCCAGAAAATCATCGATCTGAACCAGGCGGACCCCAAAAAGTTCCGTTCCTGGAATTTCCTGCAGGATTTCTGCATCACCTGCGGCCTGTGCGCCAGTTCGTGCCCGGCCAGCGGTATCGACGGTTTCGATCCGCGCAAGGTGGTGCGCATGGTCTCCCTGGGACTCGAACAGGAGCTGGTGGACTCCAAGTTCCCCTGGATCTGCACCATGTGCGGCAAGTGCGAAGAGGTCTGTCCCATGCAGATCGACATCCCCGACCTGGTGCGCAACATCCGCGGTCTGCGGGACCGCGAAAAGGTGCCCGGCACCCTGCACAAGGGGCTGCAGGCCGCCCTGAAAACGGGCAACAACCTGGGCCTGCCCAAGGACGACTTCGTTTTCATTCTCGAAGATGTGGGCGAGGAGATCGCCGAAGAGCCCGGCTTCGAGGACTTCAAGGTGCCCATCGACAAGAAAGGCGCCAATGTGCTGACCACGGTCCACAACAAGCTGGTCAACACCCAGAACGAGGACCTCAAGCACTGGTGGAAGATTTTCTACGCCGCCGGCGAAGACTGGACCATTCCCTCGGATAACTGGGAGGGCACCAACTGGGGGTATTTCACCGGCGACGACGAGGCCATGAAGACCATGACCGGGCGCATCCTGGAAAACATGCGGCGGTTGGAGGTGAAAACCCTGCTGTGGCCTGAATGAGGGCACGCCTACATGTCGACCCGGTTCGGGTTCGAGAAACATTTTCCGGAAGCGCTCAACGAGTTCGAGTTCGTGACGGTCTTCGATCTGCTGATCCGATACATCCGGGAAGGCCGCATCCAGCTGGACAAGACCCGCTTTGCCGGCGTCAAGGCCACTTACCACGACCCATGCAATTACGGGCGCAAGTCCCAGCGCCTGTTCGGCCACGCCTACTACGAAGAGCCGCGCTGGATCATGGACCAGTGCCTGGACAACTGGGTGGAGATGTACCCCACCCGTGAAAACCAGCTGTGCTGCGGCGGAGGCGGGGGCACGCCGCCCACCGGCTACCACGAGGAGCGTTTTCACTACTCGCGCTGGAAGGCCGAGTCCATCAAGGCCACCGGCGCTGACATGCTGGTGGTTCCCTGCCACAGCTGCCACGGCCAGTTCAACGCCATGAAGAAGAAGTTCGACATGCCGGATCTGCAGGTCAAGTACCTGTGGGAACTGGTGGCCGACTGCCTGGTGGTCTGATCCCGCCGCTCCCTGAACCTCGGGCCGACCGCCGAATCCGTTTCGGGGCCGGCCCTTTGCTTTGGCCCGCGGACCGCCGGGGCGGCGGTTGTTCTTCGGTAAGGGCGGGTCGACCTTCTCCAGGGCGTCGGCCAGCCACTGCAGGTCCGGGCGCCGGTTGATGTCGGACACCAGCAGGGCGCGGATGACCCCTTGCTTGTCGATAACGAAAAGCGCCCGTTCGGCGATGCCGTCGCCGCGCGGCAGGCCATAGCGCGCGGCCACATCGGCGTCAGCCTGGATTTCGAGGGCCCCGGCGCCATGCAGCCGATCATCGACAGCCTGCGGGTTAGCTTTCCGGTCATTGGATGGGGGAGGCCGGCGTGCGGTCCTACGGCGTCAGCGGCATTCCCCTGCTGTGGATCGTCAAGAACGGCCGGGTGCGGGAAAAAATACTGGGCGGCCGTTCCGAATCCTTCCTCGAGAAAAAGATTCTCCGGCTCATCGGCGCTGAGAAACCCGTTCCCTGAAGGCTCAGATGCCCAGGTGCAGGTCGATGCCGCTCTCGTATCCCATTTCGAGGGCCTTGACGTCGAAGTGCAGGGTCGCCATGTGCTCCAGTTCGGGGATCAGCGGCCGCCGGATTTCGCGGCTGTCCACGCTCTTGAGGTATTTGCGGCACGCATCACATACGTACACGCGGCAGTCCTTCTCCGAATCGCTGAAAAAATAGCTGAGTGTCCTGGCGTCGCTGTTGCCGCAGAAGGGGCAGGCCAGACGCTGCGCCCGCCACCGGTGCCAGCAGAATCCGCACACCAGTTGCCGTTCACCGCCGGCGCCCAGGATGGCGATCACCGGGGCGGTGCCGCACACCGGGCAGTAGCCCTTTTCCCAGTCCTGGTCCGGGTCCAGGAGAGCCTCCAGCTGCCGGGCGCACAGTTCCACGCAGGGCTTGATGCTGTTGTAGGTGAAGAACGAAAGCGCGCGGTCGTCCACCGCCATGCTGCGTGCCAGGCGCGAAAGGGTCTTGCCGTTGTCGCACAGGACGGCGTTGAACAGCTCGGCGGCCCGCACGCGGCCGCCGGACAGCGCCGCCTGGATGCCGTCCGCGGCGGCCCGGAGATCGGGGTTGCCGGCGGCCGCCAGGCGACAGATTTCGTCCAGCAGTTCGGCCGCCGCCGGGACGTTGACCACGAACTGATCGAGTCCCACCAGCGGCATGGCCTCGCGGGCCTTGAGGGTCAGCATCTGCGCGTCCAGTTCGAGGGGCGCGATCCGCGTGCGGCCAAGGGCGCGGCGCTGGGCGCGGATCATCCTGCCGTGGAAGTCCAGCAGTTCCTCCCAGCCCGGCCGCTGTTCGCGGAGCACCCGGAGCGCCCGGTCGATGTCGGACGTGGATTCGGTCTCTGGCTCCATTGCGCGATTCCTCCTTGCGGGCGGTCAGGCGGACGCCGCTGCGGCGCCCGCCGGGTTCGTCGCGGGGGTTACAGCCGCAGCATGCGCGAGAGACCGCGGGATACCGGCCGCGCCATGCGCCTGAGGGCCACCTTGCGGGACATGTCGAAGCGGCCCGCGTCGGCCATGGCGTTCTCGTAGTACAGCGCCGGGTCGTAAGCCGTCAGGTAGATCACGCGCACGTCGTCCGGGTCGATGAGCACCGCCTTGGGAAACTTTTTTTGGGCTTCGGCCAGCCGCTTCTTGGCCAGGGCCAGGATCTCGTCGCGTTCGCCGAAGTTCATGGCACCCGTGGGGCAGGTTTCCACGCATGCCGGCAGGAGCCCGTTTTCCACCCGGTCGATGCACATGTCGCACTTGGCCAGGGTGCCGTCCTTGGCCGCCCGCGGGATGTCGTAGGGGCAGGCCTCGCGGATGGCGTCGGCGTCCAGGCTGCGGGTCTGGACGGTGTAGATGACGGCCCCGGTGCGGTCGTCGGAGAAGATGGCCGAGGGATCGCCGGCCTCGTCGCGGCAGGGCGGCTCCAGGCAGTGGCGGCACTGTTCCGGGAAAAACAGCCAGCGCAGCCGGTTGTCGATCGTCTCTTCCTTCATGCGCACCAGTTTGTAGGTGTCGAAGGAAAGGTCGGCCGGGTTCTGGTAGGAACCCCGGTTTTCGGTCTTTTCCGCCGGCAGGCCGTGCCACTGCTTGCAGGCCACCTGGCATCCCCGGCAGGCCATGCAGCGTGTCGTGTCGATGAGAAACGATTTACCCATGTCGGTCACCTCCTGTTAGAGCCGGCTCACGTTGACCATGAAGGCCTTGGTTTCCGGGATGCGGGTGTTGGGGTCGCCCGCCGACGGTGTCAGCAGGTTGGCGCTCTTTTCGGCGCCGCTCCTGGGCATGGTCCATCCGAAGTGCCAGGGAAGGCCCACCAGGTGGACGGTGGTGCCCTCGATCTTCAGCGGACGCAGGCGCGGGGTGACGACGGCCGTGGCCTCCAGGGCGCCGCGGCTGGACGATACCCTGACGCGCTGACCGTTCTCGATGCCCTTGAGCTTGGCCAGTTCCTCGCTCATCTCCACGAAGACCTGGGGCTGCAGTTCCAGCAGCCAGGGCTGGTTGCGGCTCATGACGCCGGTCTGCCAATGCTCCGAAACGCGGTAGGTGGTGCCCACGATAGGATACTTGGGATCGCAGCTCTTGTAGGTGTCCTCGTCGGTGTTGTAGGTGACGGCCGTGGGGTTGGTGAGATGGCCGCTGAGCAGGTTCTTGGAGACCGGGCACTCCAGTGGTTCGTAGTGCTCGGGGAAGGGGCCGTCGGCGCGACCGGGACCGTAGATCTGTCCGTGGCCGTACTTGCGCATGATGAAGGGGTAGCGCGAGTCGCTGCGTTTGCTGCCGTCGGGGTTTTCCAGGGGGTACCAGCCGCCGTCAGGCACATCGCCGATCCACTTCTTGGTGGTCCACTTGCCGTCTTTCTGCTCGCCGACGAACTTGATGACCCACTGCTCCCGGTCCCACGGCTGCCCCTTGAGGTCCACCGAGGCGCGGTTGTAGATGATGCGCCGGTTGACGGGCCAGCACCAGGCGAACTCGGGGTACAGCCCGATCTTGTTGACGGCGTCCTTCCGGCTTCGTCGGGCCGCCATGTTGCCCTTTTCGGTGTAACTGTTGCAGTACAGCCAGTTGCCCGAGGAGGTGGAGCCGTCGGCCTGCAGGAAGGCGAAGCTGGGGACCAGGGTGCCCTTCTTGAAGGTCTTTCCCTTGATGGAGACGTCTTTGAGAAAGTATCCGTTGATCTCCTTCGCCACCTTGTGCGGGTCGTATTTTCCCCCCGTGAGATAGTCCCATTTGAGGTTGACGATCGGTTCCGGGAAGGTGCCGCCCTTTTCGTAGAGAGCCTTGATGCGGGCGCCCAGCTCCATGATGATATCCCCGTCGGGGCGGCTGTTGCCCATGGGGGCGGGACCCTGATAGCGCCACTGCATCCAGCGGCCGCTGTTGGTGATGCTGCCCTCTTTCTCCACCGATACGGCGGCCGGCAGCATGAAGACCTCGGTCTTGATCCCGGCGGGATCGACGCCTGGCGCGCGCCAGAAGGAACCGGTCTCGTTGTCGAAGATGTTGACGTTGACCAGCCAGTCCAGCTTCTCCAGGGCCTTGCGCGTCTTGGCGGCATTGGCGCCGCTGCAGGCCGGGTTCTGGCCCCAGGCGAAAAAGCCCTTGATGGTGCCGCGGTACATCTGGTCGAAGATGTCCATCCAGGAGTAGGCCTTGCCGTCGTCCACCTTGGGCAACCACTGGTAGCCGAATTCGTTTTCGGCCGTGGCCCTGTCGCCGAAGAAGGACTTGAGCAGGCTGACGGAGTACTTGGGATAGTTCTGCCACCAGTTGGCGCTCATGGGGTCGTGGCTCACCGGCGTCCACTTCTTGTTGTAGGCCGCGAGATCCGTGTTGGAGGCCCGCGGCGTCTTGAGGTATCCGGGCCAGATGTGCCACAGCAGGCAGTGGTCGGTGGAACCCTGGACATTGGATTCGCCGCGCAGGGCGTTGACGCCGCCGCCGGACACGCCCATATTGCCCAGCAGCAGCTGGATGATGGACATGGCGCGGATGTTCTGCACACCCACGGTGTGCTGCGTCCAGCCCATGGCGTACATGATGGTGCCGGCCTTTCCCCTGGCGCCGGTGGCCGCGTAAGTTTTGTAGATCTCGATCAGGTCGGCTTCGGGGGTGCCGGTGACCTTGGAAACGACCTCGGTGGTGTAGCGGCTGAAGTGCTTTTTGAGCAACTGGAACACGCAGCGGGGATCCTTGAGACTGCGGTCCTGTTTGGGGTTGCCCTTGTCGTCGAGCTGGAAACCCCACCGGCTTTTGTCGTACTTTCTGGTCTTGGGGTCATATCCGGAGAAGAGGCCGTCCTTGAAGGCGTATGTGTCCTTTACCAGGAAGGGGGCGTTGGTGTACCAGGCCACGTATTCCCTGAAGTACAGCTCGTTGTCCAGGATGTACTTGATCATCCCGCCCAGGAAAGCGATGTCGGTCCCCGAGCGCAGCGGCGCGTAGATGTCGGCCTTGGCGCTCGTGCGTGTGAAGCGGGGGTCCACGCTGATCAGCTTGGCGCCGCGCTGCATGGCCTCGGTGACGTAGCGGAAGGAAATGGGGTGGTTTTCGGCAGCATTGCTGCCCATGATCAGAATGCAGTCACTGTTTCGGATGTCGATCCAGTGATTGGTCATCGCGCCGCGTCCGAACGACTCTGCCAGAGCCGCAACCGTGGCGCTGTGTCAGATACGGGCCTGGTGTTCGATGTAGACCAGGCCGACGGCGCGCATCATGGCCTGCAGGAGCCAACACTCCTCGTTGTCCAGGGCCGCGCTGCCCACCGAGGCGATGGCCGTGGTGCGGTTGACCACCTGGCCGGCGGCGTTTCGGGTTTCGAAGGAGGCGTCGCGGGTTTTCTGCACGCGTCGGGCGATCTGGTCCAGGGCCCACTGCCAGCTGACTTTTTTCCATTCCTTGGCGTAAGGCGCCCGGTACAGCGGTTCGGTCAGGCGGGTGTCGTTCTCCACCAGCTGCGAGAGCGCCGATCCCTTGGAGCACAGGGCCCCGCGGTTGATGACGTGGTCGGGGTCGCCCTCGATGTTCATGACGCGGCCGCTTCCCTTGCGACTGGTGTGCACGATGATGCCGCAGCCCACTGCGCAATAGGGGCAGATGCTGGCGGTTTCCCGGGCGTATCTGGTTTTGAGCATTTGCGCCCGCGCCTTGACCGGCCTGAGATCGAATCCCAGCCCGCTGACGGCCAGCCCGGCGGCGGCGGCGCCGCTGACCTGTAGGAATTGTCGACGGTCAAGCTTCATGGCGTCTCCCTCCTCGATGTGGTTTTGGATGGTCGGTTTCCCGTTTCGGCGGGATGCTTCGTGTACCAAAAAATTCTACAACCCGGAGGTTAAAAAAAAGTTACAATTCCCGGCCGGGGCGGATCTCAGGCGCGAATCAGGCGTCGGTAGAGGCGGGTGGTGGCCCGGTCGGGGGAGACCCCCAGTTCATCCTGCAGGGAACGGCACAGTTGTCGGTAGACCTTGACGGCTTCGCTGCGGTGGTCGGCGGCGGCGTACAGCTTCATGAGGCGCTGGCCGGCTTCTTCGTGGCAGGGGTCGGCGGCCAGCGCGCAGCGGCAGCAGTCCGCGGCCTGTTCGTTGAGACCGCGCGCCTCGCAGACGGCGGCCATTTGCATGAGCACCGCCAGGTAGGCCTCGCGAAGGGTCCAGCGTTTGGTCTCGACCCAAGGGGCGTAAGGCTCTTCGGGCAGGAAATCTCCCCGGTAGAGGGCACGAATGCTGCGGCCCAGCGCCAGCACGCGGTCGGCATCGTCGGCGGCCGCCGGTGCGCGCAGGTCCCTGCAAAGGGCCTGAAACGCGTGCACGTCCACGCGGCAGCGGGACGGGTCGAGCGTCACGCGCCCGCAGCGCATCTGCACGTAGGCCGATTTCCGATTCCTGGCCAGGGAAGGTTCAAGCGCTTTGCGAAGGCGGTGCAGGGTGACTTTCAGATTGCGCTGTCCGGCGGCCGGCTCGCTGTCCGGCCATAGATCTTCGATGAGAACGTCGGCGGGAACGTTCGCGGGGCCGTGGACCACGATGGATTTGAGCAGCAGGCGCGGACGCCGCCCGCCCCAGAGCGCTTCGTCGATGGGCGGCCGGTCGCCGATGGAGACCAGAAAGCGGCCGAAGGTGCGGATCACCAGCGTGTCGGGGGCAAGGGGACCCGGAAACGGCGCCGGATCTGCTGTGGACCGGTGCGCCGTGGCGCGTTTTCCCGGAAAAGGCGGTGCCGGTCCCGGGGCCGGGGGGCGTTGCGGCCGGGAAAGCGCCGCGATCTCTTCGCGGTCCCGGCGCGAGAGGTGCACCCAACGGGTCGTCGGCAGCCGGGCCTCGAGCGACAGTCCGGACTGCAGGTGCTCGCGGGCCGCGGCGCGGTGTTCGGCCAGACCCGCCAGGAGTCCCCAGGCGAGGCGCGTTTCCGCCGCTGAACACGGATCGCCCGTGGCAGAATAATAGGACAGCGTCTGCTCGAACAGCGCCGCGGCCGCTTCGGGCTGTCCCAGGCGAAGCAGGACGAGACCCTTCAGCCGACGCGCGCGCATGAGGTGGTGCGTGGCATTTTCGATATCGAAGGCGGCTTCCGCACACTCGACAGCGGCGCGGGCGTCGGCATAGCGGTCCTGGTGGTAGCGGCCGAGGGCCTTGAGGTGGTAGGCCATGCCCTGGTAGATCCCGTTGCCGGCGAAGCCCGCCGCTTCCAGCAGTTGGCGGACGGCGGCCTCCGCGTCGGCGAAGCGTCGGCGGTAAACCGCCAGTCGACCGCGCAGTTCCAGGTAAAGCGGGTAAAGGATCAGCAGGCCGCGGGATTCGATTTCGTCACCCATGGCGTCCAGGCGGTGCTCGGCGCCCCTCAGGTCGCCGCGGCCCAGGGTCAGGCCGGCGTGCGCCAGTTTTCCCAGCAGGCGGTAGTCGTTCGGGACGGGGTCCTCCGCAGGCCCGCGGCGCCGCAGCGCCTTTTCGGCACCGGTGAAGTCGCCGGCAGCTACGCGGCCCAGGGCCGTTACGACGGCGACTTCAGTCACCAGGGCGCCTTCTTCCATCTGCCTGGCCAGCAGCCCGGCCCGGCGGCAGTCCGACAGGCCCCGCTGCGGGTCGTAACCGCCGGCGATGCGGCCCAGCCCCAGCTGCAGCCAGAGCAGGGATTTGGCGAAGGCGAAGTGGGGCCGGCGGCTGTTTTGCGCCAGCAGTCGCTCGGCCTCTTCCATGCGCCGGCGGCAGGCGGCGGGGTCACTGCCCGAAAAAACGTGGGCCTCGATGAGAAAGGCCGTCGCCAGCATCCGTCCGCGGGTATCTTTCCGCCGGCCGAAATCCGCCAGGGCGGACCGCAATTCCTCGATGTTGCGGGCGCCTCCCCGGATGCGGCGGCCGAGGGTGGCGAGCATTCGCAGCCAGGGGTCTTGGCGGACCATGGCCGGGGGCAGGGCCCCGATGCGGTCGGCCAGCTCCGCACTGCGGCCGCGGATGAGCCGGTCGATGCCCGTTCGGCGCATGCCGGCGGCGGCCCGCTCGAAATCGCCGGCCCGTAGGAAGTAGTCGACGGCCTCGGCGGTGCGCCCCGCACGCCGACAGTCCTCGGCAACGCCGAGGTAAAAGGCGTCGCACTGCCGGTCGGTGAGGAAAAGCGGCCGGATGGAGCGCAGGAAATCCCGGAACAACGGGTTGAAGCGGTAGCGAGTGCGATCGTGCGGATCGTGCAGGGCCTCGACGAACAGGTTCTGTCGCACCACCTGCCGCATTTTCAGCTCCGCATTGCGGCCGCCGACCGCCGCGCGCAGCAGTCCTGCGTCGACCACGTCCAGCAGGGCCGCGCGCACCAGAAAGGCCTGCAGGTCAGGATCCTGGGCGTTGAAGATCTCCTCGGAGAAGAAGGCGCAGCTCTCCCGCTTGAGGTGCCAGTCGATTTCCCGGCATACAAGGCGGCGCTGTCGCCCGCGGGGGTGCCGCTGCAGGATCTGAGAGATCAGCACGAGGCCCCCGGCCCAGCCGTCCGTGAGACAGTGGAGCCGTTCGGCCTCGGGCCGGGAAAGGCGGATCCCGTGCAACCGACGGAAGTAGGTGCGGATTTCCGCCGGCGTGAAGGCCAGCAAGGGGTTGTCGATGACCGCTGCCTGTCGGCGCAGGATGGCCGACTGCAGACCGGGCGCAAAGCACTGCCGCGAAATCAGGATCAGGCGGACGCGTTCGCGCGACAGGTGAACCATCCGGCGGATCAGCGCCAGGGACGGCGCCGCGGGCCCCAGTTTCTCGAGGCCGTCGACGACCAGCACCAGATCCGGCGGCAGGCGGTGCCACGTGCGGGCCAGGCAATCCGCCAGGCCGGTCGTGGAGCGGGCGTTAGCCGGTGTCCGGCTTCCGAGCCGTGGTCCTTCCCCCGCCTCCTTCTGCAGGGCCGCGGACAGGGCGCATAGCAGCAGGGAGTAGAGGCGCTCCGGGGCGGTTTCTTCCGCCTCCAGCTGCATCCAGGCGGCCGGCAGGGCACGACGGCGCAGGTAATCGGCCGCCAGGGCGGTTTTCCCCTGGGCCGCCTGGCCGCAGATCAGCGTGACCGGCTGCCGGGACATGGCGTCCAGGCGGCTGAGCAGGCGCCGGCGCCGAATGAGGAGAGCCGTTTCGGGAAGCGTGTATTTCAGGACATCCACGGGCTGCTGCATGACGTACACCATAGCAGAAATACAGGGGCGTTCAAACATCGGCCGCTCCGGCGAAGGAAACGCGGCCGCCGCGGGCGGTATGTCACTTTGAGGGAAGGACGAGCGGCCTTGCGGGCGCCGACGACCCCGCATGGCGACGCACAGGCCCCGCCGGCGGCCCGCGTCCGTCCTGCCGGGCCGAAACGCACAGATGACAAAAGCCGGCTTTTGGTGTAACCTGGTCTATCCGATTCCATGCGATGACCCCGGCGGCGGATTCCTTCCGCCGAAGCCCTGTTGCCCGTACCCGCCGGACGGGTGCGGCTCCCATGGCGAACAGGAGTGACGATGCAGAGCGAGCACAACCGGAACAATCTTTATGCCGCCTTTTCCCTGGCGGTTGGGTTCCTGCTTCTGGCAGCCTGCGCCACCAGCTTGGAAGACTACACGCCACACTCGCCGCAAGAGGTCGGCGTCCGCGACCTCCTGATCCAAGCCGAGGATGCCTGGAACCGGCGGGACGTGGCCGCTTTCGCCGCGCTGCTGGAAAAGCACGCCACCTTTGCCTTCATAACAGATGGCGGGGTGGTCGACAAGCAGACTTTTGTCGAGGCATTGCCCCAAAAGATGAGGGCCATGGCCTGGGATTTCGGCCCTCCGGAGATTACGGTGCAGGGGAGAAAGGCCTTTGTGTACATGAAGCTGAAAAACGATCCGGACAAAAGCGTGCTGTTTTTTACCCTGCGCAGAAAAAACGGCCGCTGGCGCATTTTGGCCATACGCTGACATCGCGGGCCGACATCGGGGCGCAAACGGCCCCGACTCGTCCCTTACCTGTTGCATCCGCCATAAAAAGAGAGTATAGGCAAAAGAAGGCGGTATCCGTATTTTGGGCCATTTCCCCCCGCAATTTTTCTGAAAACAAAAAAATGACGAAGACAGACACCAGGGTATCCGGAGAGCATCCCAGTGTGGTTCCGTATGTTCAAAGCGAACATAACGGCATCCGAATCGACTTTTG
>CAYZCL010000140.1:0-6786 GCA_964476595.1 uncultured Desulfobacteraceae bacterium | reverse complement strand
GCGCGGCACGAAGGTCACCCCGTCGCGGCTCACGATGGCGGCGATGACGTTCAAGGGGTTGGCCAGGTATGGTGAGGACGGCCGGAAGATATCCGCCCCGGCCAGCTGGCGGATGGACTGCCGGCCGCCGTCCCCGCAGGGGATCATGGGAATATCCAGCATCAGGTTGGTGGTGCTGAAGACACGGTACGAGGTGGGCTGCAGCGTCAGGTGGAGCCCGTCTCCCTCCCGGCGGAAATCCACCAGCCGCGCCAGCGCACCGTCGAAGAGCTGCAGGCCGCTTTCGGCGGCCGTGGCCCGGTTGCGCCGCCACTGGCGTTCGACCAGCGCCCCCACCGGGTGGGCCGGCTCGAAGGGCTGCGCCAGCCAGCGGCACTGGATCCGGTCGGGCCGGAAGCGGCTGTGCGCCACGTCCCCGCACAGGATGTGAAAGTCGATGCGCAGGTCCACATCGCCGAGGCCGGCGCCCTCGAGCGCATCCCGACCCACCTCGATACCCGCCAAGGCACCCCCCTTTCCGCCGACCGCGGCGCTACTCTTCGACGACGGGGTTTTCCAGTACGCCGATGTTTTCGATCTCCACCTGCACCACGTCCCCGCGATGCAGCGGCCCCACGCCGCTGGGGGTTCCCGTCAGGATGATGTCCCCCGGCATGAGGGTGAAGTTGCGCGACACGAAGGCGATGATCTCGGGGAGGGTAAAGATCATGTGCCGCGTGTTGGACTGCTGGGTCACTTTGCCGTTCAGCCGGCAGCGGATGTCCAGCGCCTGGGGGTCGCCGATGTCGGCGGGCAGCACCACCTGCGGTCCGATGGGGCCGAAGGTGTCCAGCGATTTTCCCCGGAACCAGCCGGACTTGTCGCCGGTCTGCAGGTTGCGCTGGCTGACGTCGTTCATGCAGGTGTAGCCGAAGACGTGCGCCAGGGCGTCTTCCACGGGCACGTCCTTGCAGCGGTCGGCGATGATCAGGGCCAGCTCGGCCTCGTGGTCCACGCGGGGCTCCTCGAAGCCGTAATCCTTCAGGAAACGCGGGATCACGATGGGTTCGCCGGGGCCGACGAGCACGTTGGGCGTCTTGGGAAACAGGATGGGTTCCGCGGGAATCTCGTCGGTGAACCCCTGCACCTTGACGGAGTGGCTCTCGGCAATGTGGTCGCGGTAGTTCAGGCCCAGGGCGATGATCTTGGTGGGATTGACGGGGTAGTGCTCGCGGCTTCCGTGGATCGGCAGTGTGACCATGGACGATATACCTCCGTATGTCTTCGGCCAAAGAGGCGTTTTCTGGACGAACTCCAGCGAACCCGCCCCCACGGGCGGGACCGCCTTCCGGCCGGCCTATTGCGCGTCGACCTGCTGGGCCTGGATGGCCGTGATGGCCACGGTGTTGACGATGTCGGCCACGGTGCAGCCCCGCGACAGGTCGTTGACCGGTTTCTTGAGGCCCTGCAGCACCGGCCCGATGGCCACGGCATGGGCCGCCCGCTGGACCGCCTTGTAAGTGGTGTTGCCGGTGTTCAGGTCCGGAAAGATGAACACCGTGGCACGGCCGGCCACCTTGCTGTCCGGCATCTTGGTGCGTGCCACCGTGGGGTCGATGGCGGCGTCGTACTGGATGGGGCCCTCCAGCGCCAGTTCCGGCGCCTTTTCCCGGGCGATGGCCACGGCTTCGCGCACCCGGTCCACGTCCTCGCCGTGCCCGGAGGCCCCCGACGAGTAGGAGACCATGGCCACCAGCGGTTCGATGCCGAAGGTCCGGGCCGTCCGGGCCGACTGGATGGCGATCTCCGCCAGCTGGGGCGCCGTGGGGTTGGGATTGACGGCGCAGTCGCCGAAAACCAGCACGCGGCTGCGCAGGCACATGAAAAAGACGCTGGAGACGATGGTGGCGCCCGGCTGGGTCTTGATGATCTCAAAGGCCGGCCGGATGGTGTGGGCCGTGGTGTTGATGGATCCCGAAACCATGGCGTCGGCGTGATCGAAATACACCATCATAGTAGCAAAATAGGTGGCGTCGCTCATGGCGTCCCGGGCGTCATCGCGCACGATGCCCTTGTGACGGCGCAGCGCCAGGTAGGTATCGATGTACTCGTCCAGGTGCGGGGACTTGCGATGATCCATGATGACCGCCTTGTCCAGGCGCAGTCCCATCTGGGATATACGAACGCGGATACGATCCTCGTCGCCCAGCAGGATCAGGTCGGCGGCATCGCGCCGCAGCAGAATATCGGCGGCGCGCAGGATACGGTCCTCGGTGCCCTCCGGCAGCACCACGCGCTGCCGGTTGCTTCGCGCCCGCTGCACCAGACTGAATTCGAACATCTTGGGGGTGATTTTCTCAGGCTTGGTGGCCTGGAACTGCCGCTTCAGTGCCTCGGCATCGACGTGGGCCTCGAAAAGCCCCAGGGCCGAAGCGATGCGCCGCTGATCCCCGGGGTTGATTCGGCTTCGCAACCGTCCGAGACGCCGAGCGGTTTCGTAAGTGGGGGTTTTGACGGTCAGCACCGGAGTGGGAAACTCTATGCAGCCCTCAATCAGGCGCCGGATGCTCTTTTCCGGCAGCAGGCCGCCGGTCAGCAGGATGCCGGAGATGTCGGGGTAGTTGCCGGAAATGCGGGAGACCAGGCTGCTCAGCAGGATGTCCGAGCGATCGCCGGGCGTGATCACCAGCGCGCCGGGCTTCAAGTACTCGAGAAAGTTGTGCATCTTCATGGCGGCCACGATGTAGCTGTCCACCAGGGCGTCGAGCCCCTCGGCCCCGTACAACGGCTCGGCATCCATTCCGTCGATCAGGTCGGCCAAGGTGGGCTTGTCCAGGTTCGGCTTTTCCGGTATCACCCAGGCGGGAATGGCCACCGTGCCGGAAGGGCTCTTGACTTCCAGCTGCCGGGGAACGTCCTGACCGTCAGGGGCATTGAAACGGTTGATGATCACCGCCAATACCTCAAGTTCCGCCTGGAGCATGGCTTCCAGGGTCAGTCGGGTGGACTCCAGGGTTTCGCCGGGGCTCTTGCCGAAACCACTGGTCACCGCCAGCACAGGTGTGCCCATGGCCCCGGCGATCTCCAGATTGAGATCGTACTCGAAATTCTGATCCGGCCCCTGAAAATCGCTGCCCTCGCAGAGCACGAAATCATACCTGGCACGCAACGTCGAAAACTTGGACAGCACTTTCTCGATCAACTGGTCACCCCTGCCCGAAGAGACCAGGTTCATGGCTTCGTCCATGGTGCAGGCATAGGTGTCCTCGTAAGGCATGTCCAGCTTGAATTCGCTGAGCACGAGACCGATGTCATGATCCCGGCGGCCTTCCGCCTCCGGTTCGATCACCGGCCGGAAAAAGGCGACCTCGGGGATGCCGGTCATCAGAAGATGCATGATGCCCAGCACCACGGCGGATTTGCCGCTGCGGTGTTCCTGTGCCATGATATAAAGGCTCTGTCGCATAATGTTTTCCCGTTGTGGCATCAGCCGGTGATGGCCGGTGCCTCTTTCATCTCATCGAAGCGACAGGTCAGGATGACGTCGCCGTCGCTGAAAGTGGTCTTGACCTTGTAAGGCAGGCTCTTGAAAAGGTTGATCATGGCCTTGTTGTCGACCGCCGTGATGGCCATCAGTCCGGAGATATGATTTTCCCTTGCCGCGTCAGCCAGCTTGTGCAAAAGGCGTTTGGCCAGCCCCTTGTGACGGTATTCCTTGTCCACCGAAAAGGCCACCTCGGCCATGTTGTCCTGTTCGATGAGCAGGTACTCACCCACACCGACTACGCGGTCG
This sequence comes from uncultured Desulfobacteraceae bacterium, assembly GCA_964476595.1. GTDB lineage: Bacteria > Desulfobacterota > Desulfobacteria > Desulfobacterales > JALSRD01 > JALSRD01. The sequence continues at coordinate 3,014 of CAYZCL010000140.1, read as the reverse complement.
AAGCCGAACTCACCCACCACGGCGATAAGCGTCAGGTCGCGCACATAGTCCGTCAGGGACATGGGTTCGATCTCGGAACGGCTGAAGCTGGTCTTGTCATGGAAAAAACGCAGGAAGACGTCGTTCTTGTCCAGATTGTAATAATGCTCCTGGATACGCCGCTCGTCAACGGGTTTGGCCGGCCGAATGGTGATCTGCTCACCGTCGACGGTAAAAACTTCCTCCAGCTGGACCGGGTACACGGCCCGCACCGCCTCGCCCAGGCTGCGCTCCCTGCCGATGAGTTCCATATCCTTGGCCGCCTCGAACAGCTCATCGCGGAAATCAGGATGGGCGATGCTGATCATGGCCAGCGCACGTTCCTGGAGACTCTTGCCCGCAAGGTTGGCGGCGCCGTACTCGGTAACCACGAACTGCACGTCCCCGCGGGGCACCACCACCGCCAGCTCACGGCACACGGGAACGATATTGCTGGCCTTGCCGTCCGGAGTGGTGGACGGCAACATGAGAATCGATTTGCCGCCCGGGGCGCTCTTGGCACCGCGCACGAAGTCCGGAATACCGGAGATGCCTGCAAAAAAGGTCTGGGGATCAGCCTCACAGGCCACTTGCCCCGTCAGGTCGATGCGCCGCGCCACGTTCATGGAGACCATACGGTAGTGCCGGGAAATTACGAAGGGGTCATTGACATAGTCCGACGGACGAAACTCCACGGCCGGGTTGTCGTCCAGAAACTCGTAAAGGTGGTGACTCCCGATACCCGCCGAGGCCACCAGTTTTCCCTCGTTAAAGCCCTTACGGCGGTTGGTGATGACGCCTTTGGCGAACAGGTGCATGGCGTCATCGGTGATGTACTGGGAATGAAAGCCCAGGTCATTTTTCTCCGCCAGGGCCTGCATGGTGGCCTGGGAAGCGGCATCCAGGCCGATCTGGAGAGTGGCGCCGTCCTCGATAAGCCTGGCGATGTGCCGACCGATCTGGGCGGCCACATCGGCGGACTGTCCCGCCGGCGCCCGCGGGGTCACGGCCACCAGGGGCTCTTCGTGCTCCACGATGCACGCCACGTCGCTGACGTGAATGAAACTCTGGCCGAGCACCCGTGGCATACGCGGGTTGACCTGCACGATAACGTGCCGCGCCGCCGAAGCGGCCGCCAGGGTGACGTCCACCGAAATGCCCAGGCTCATCCACCCGAAATCGTCGGGAGGCGAGACCTGTACCAGCGCCACATCGATGGGCAGTTTGCGCGCCTTGAACAGGCTCGGAACCTCGGACATGTTCACCGGCGTGATAAAGCGCTTTTTCTTGGCTACGCTCTCGGTTTCGGCGGTCCCCAGGTAGATGTTGCGTATGCTCAGGTTGAAATCCCGGGTGCGGTTGGCAATTTCGGTCAGCGAGGTGGTTTCCTGGCTCATCATGCGCACGATCTCCAGCCCGCTCAGCCGCGAAGCCGCCGCGGACAGGGCGCGCACCAGCTCCTGGGGCTCACCGCAGGCCGAACCAATGAAAATCCGTTGGCCCGGCCGGATGATCTCCATCGCCTTGGCGGCGGGGCACAGTTTTTTGGGATAGCTGTCGGCCCAGTATAGTGAATAACTCATGATGGGATCCCTCCGGTTGCGCTGCTGTGCAATGGTTCGGTGGCGGCATGGGCAAAGAGGCGGGATACGGTCCACCTGCTGTCCGCAATCTACCTTTTTCCACCGGGAAGTGTCAACCGGGTTGTCCGCTGCAGCCGGGGCAATCGCAAGCAGCGGTCGCGTCTGTCCGGTGTGCCCGCTGCATCATCCGGACCCATTGGTACACGGGAAAGGCGAAAGGGTTTCAGAGGCCGTACTTTTGCCGCAGGTTCTCGGAGAGCTTCTGTACCGTGGCAAAGGCCTTTTCCACGGTCTTTTCACGGTCCGGATTGACCAAGCAGCAGGTGGCCGGCGACAGCATGCTCCGCGCGAGCATGTGTTCACGGTCGACCCCCTTGTCCCACAGCACGCGCCACACGCTCTCCAGTTGTTCGGTCAACGACCCGATCTCCTCTTTCTCGAAGGCCTCGAAGCCGGTGGGCACGATGCCCCACACGATGACGTTGTCCTTCTCCAGGAAACGCTTGACGGAGCCGGCGTAGGACTGGAAGATTTCCGCATTGGTGTAAATGTCCATGGAGAGCACGTCCATGTCCAGGCCCAGCAGAAAATCCCAGTCGGGATTGCCGCACAGGTGGATGCCGCGGGGGCGCTCGATCATGGAGAAAAACAGCTCCAGGTCCTCCTTGGCTTTGCGGTCACCGTAACCCGCCAGGGCCGAGAAAAGAAATTGCAGGCCGGGCTCGTCGACGAACATAAAGGCGTTGTCGTTGCGCGCTTTGAGCCGCTCGAGCTGCACGTTGATGCGTTTGGCCATGAACTCGAACATGAAGGGCCGCACCGTGTCGTCGAACAGGATCGGGCGGTCGTCCTGGTCCAGGATGTTGAACCCGAAGCTGATAGGCCCCTCCAGCTGCCCCCGGATGGCGGGGCGGTCGGACAGGTCCAGGGACAGGAAGCGGTGATAGACCACCGAGAACTCCGGGGTGATGTCGAACCAGTCCGGATCGTCGAAGTGCCCCAATGCTTCTTCCAGTTCGACGATGAACTTGTCCATGGAAAAGCGCAGCGTGCGCGCCTCCAGGTCGAGAAGAATACCCGGAAAGTGCTCGGCGGCCTGGACATACATGTCCTCGTGGTAGTCATAGTTGGGCAGCTGGGGCCAGAAGGGGACATCTACCGACAGCGCCACTTCCAGTGCGCGGTCCGGATCGGTGTGGGGCATCACCGCCATGGCGGTGGTCAGCAGGTTGCCGGGGATGGGCATAGTCGTCTCCCTAAGAAAGTGCTAAGTCGTTTGCGCCGCGGAGGCGGCGCACTCGTTCTTGCCCAGGTCCATGTTGTCGGCCTCTTCCTCGTCGACTTCCAGCAGGCCGGCGTTGATCTCGCGGATTCTGGCGTACTCCTCCGGCTGCGGCCGCATGTTCTGCTCGA
>CAYZCL010000139.1:0-31222 GCA_964476595.1 uncultured Desulfobacteraceae bacterium | reverse complement strand
GTCGTAACCCAGTTCTTCCAGGATGCCGCGGGTGTGCCGGCCGAAGGCCGGCGGGGGCGTGCGCACGGCGCCCGGGCTGCGGCCCAGCTTGACGGGCACCCCGACGGCGGGTCCCGAGGGGGTGTCGAGGATCATGTCGCGTTCCCGGAAGAGCGGGTCTTCCAGCACCTCCTCCAGGGTCTGCACGGCGCTGCAGCAGATGTCCAGTCTGTCGAACTCCGTCTTCCAGTGGGCCAGGGGACGGGCCGCGAAGATCGACCGCAGGCGGTCGATGATCTCCTGCCGGCGCGCCTCGTCGAACTGCAGGTCGATGTACTCCGGCACGCCCAGGTGACGGCAGAGGGTCTCCCAGAACTGCGGTTCCAGGGCGCCCACGGCGACATAGCGGTCGTCGGCCGTGCGGTAGACATTGTAGAAAGCGTAGCGCTGGGAGAAGTAGCTGTCCCCGCGCCGGGGGCGTCGGCCGTCGGACCGCATCTGGCTCAGGGGCGGCATCAGGAACCCCAGCAGGCCGTCCGCCATGGAGATGTCGACGTACTGGCCGCGGCCCGTGCGGCTGCGCTCGAAAAGCGCCAGCAGGATGCCCACCACCGCGTTCATGCTGCCGCCGGCGATGTCCCCGAACTGGACGGCGGGGATCACCGGCGGCCGGTCGGCTTCACCGATGAGGTCCAGCACGCCGGCGGCGGCCAGGAAGTTGACGTCGTGGCCGGCGCGTTCGCGCTGCGGGCCGCTCTGTCCGAAACCGCTGATGGAGCAGTAGACCAGGCCGGAGTTTTCGGCCGACAGCGCCGCGTAGCCGATGCCCAGGCGGTCGGCCACCCCCGGCCGGAACCCCTCGATGAAGACGTCGGCGTCGGCCGTCAGGCGCCGCAGGACCTCGCGGCCGGCGTCGCTTTTCAGGTTCAGGGTCATGTGCTCCTTGTTGCGGTAGACGGCCTCGAAGAAAAACCCCTCCGTTGCGTAGCGGGGAGACTCCACGGCGATCACGCGCGCGCCGTGGTCGGCCAGGACCATGGAGCAGAAGGGGCCCGGCAGCAGCCGGGACATGTCGACGACCTTGATGCCGGCCAGGGCGCCGGGGCTGTCGGGGGGGGCTGTCTGGGTCATGGGTCCCGCTCCCGGGGATCGTTTGCGGGTTTCAGCACCACCCGCGTGGCGCCCCAGCCGCCGGCCTCGGCCGGGGCGTCGGTGAAGGAAACCACGCGCGGGTCGCGTTCCAGGATGGCGCGCACGCGCTTCTTGAGGATGCCGCCGCCCTTGCCGTGGATGACGCGCACTTCGAAAATGCCCTTTTCCAGGCAGGTCCGGAAATACTCGGGCAGCAGGTCGCCCACCTCGGCGGGGCGGAAGGTGTGCAGGTCCAGGGTGTCGGTGACGTCGATTTTCACGGGTTGCGCATCGTGCATGTCACGGCCCCGCCACCAGCGTGCTCCAGGCGAAGGTCACCACGCCCACCAGGATGAAGTAGAAGTCGACGATCAGCTCGGTGCGGAATCCCGGCGCCGTCATGCCCCGCTGGTAGGCCGCGATGAGCAGGTACAGGAACAGCGAACAGGCCGCCAGCGGAATACCTACCGAGGCGACCAGGGTCAGCAGCGCGCAGGCCAGCAGGAAGAGCGGGATGATCTTGAGCAGTTTCTTGAGCAGCGCCAGCGACCGCTTCTCGCCGATGAGCAGCGGGATGGTTTCCCGGCCCACGATGCGGTCGCCGTGGATCTCGAGAATCTCGAAGAAGACGGTCCGCACGAACACCGACGCCGCGCACCACAGAAAGACCAGGAGAGTACTGAAACGGATGGTGCCGAAGTCCGACAGGGCCGGTAGCACGGCGGTCACCACTCCCCAGGCCACGGCGATCAGCGTGGTCTTGGAGCCGGGGATGTCGCTCAGGCGCCGATAGCGCCCCCGGGACACGAAGGCCGGGATGATGCGCAGCTTGTAGGAGAGGCCCAACAGCGTCATCACCAGCAGCAGCAGGAAAGGCACCCGCCCGGCGGAGAGGGCCGCCGCCAGCCCTGCCAGCCCTGCCAGCCCTGCCATGATGGTGAGGCCCTTGCGGTGGTTGGTGTAGAAGGCGGCGCGGTCGGGATCGTTGTAGAGGTCGGCCTTGATGCCCGTCAGGTTGTTGAGGATGTGCATGGACATCACGTAGAACATGGCGATCAGCACGTGGGGAAAGTTCCCGTCGATGTGCTGCAGCCGACTGCAGGCGTAGGCCAGGGCCGCCGCGCCCAGCGACAAGTAGACGCTGGAGAGCAGCAGGGTGCGCTGGAAACCGCGCAGCATGCGCCGCACACCGGTCAGGTTGCGGTAGGGGATCTCGCGGATGGTGTTCTGCACCCGGCGCGTGATCCAGTTGGGTGTGGAGGCGCCGGCGGTGATGCCCACGCGACGGGTGCCGCGCAGGGCTTCCAGGTCCAGGTCTTCCTCGGTTTCCACGTGAAAGGCGGGCTTGCCGCTCTGCCGGGCGATTTCGGCCAGACGTTTGGTGTTGCCGCTGTCCCTGCCGCCCACCACCACCACGGCGTCCACTTGCCCGGCCAATTCACGCACCTCGGCTTGGCGTTTGTCGGTGGAGTCGCAGATGGTGTTAAAGACCTTGTAGTTGGGGTGCGTCTCTTCGGCCCAGCGGCGTACCTGCTCGAAAAGATCGGTGTTCTGGGTGGTCTGGGCCACGATGATGGCTTTGTCGAAATCGGGCAGGGCCAGCAGCTCGTCCATGCTCTCCACTACACGCCCCTTGCCGTCGGTGTGGCCCATGAGGCCCACCACTTCGGGGTGCGAGCGGTTTCCCAGGATGATGGGTGTGTACCCCCGGCGGGTGTATTTGGTGATGATGCGCTGCACGCGGATGACCCGCGGGCAGGTAGCGTCGATGACCCGGAAGCCGGCGGCCTCGAATTTCTTGCGCGCGTCCGGGGGCACGCCGTGGGCGCGGATGAGCACCGTGCCGCGGCCATTTTCGGGGATCTCCTCCAGGATGGCGATGCCCCGCTGGTTGAGCAGTTCGATGATCTGCGGGTTGTGGATCAGGGGGCCGTAGGTGTAGATGGGCCCCTCCTGCTTGCTGGGGGCGTCCAGGGCCGACTCAACGGCCCGGCGCACGCCCATGCAGAACCCGGCGGTCTTGGCGGTGACGATTTTCATGGTGTCGCAGACCCGTCAGTCCGTTGCTTCCAGGAAGATCTTGTGGTCGACCAGCTCCAGCGAGACGATGCGGGCCTTGAGGACCTTCTGTTCGCCGAAGATGTTGACCAGCAGCAGGCCGTCGCCCTCGGGTTCGACGGTGTCGACGGCTTTCATGATGAGTTTTTCACCGCTGTCCTCCAGCAGGTAGGCGTTGGCTTCGCACATTTTGCGTCTTCCTCGCTCGCGGATTGCGGGGGTCGGCGGCGCGGACCGCCGACGCCCGACGTCCGATGGCTTAAAGTTCCAGATGTTTTTCGATCAGCGTGTCGATCAGCCGCGGCAGGGGCATCATGCACACCCCCACGATCTCGACGTTCTCCTGGGACAGGGGGATCAGGAGCTTGCGGGCGGAGCAGGCGGAGATGGCCTCGGCGATTTTCACCGTGACCTCGCCCATCATGGCGTGGGCCATGATGATGCCGATGGGACCGATGACGACGTCCACCTGCCGGACCGTGCGGGCGATGGCGTTTTCCCCCGAGGCTCCGCGGTTGGCCCGTGCCTTGAGCATCTGGGCCGTGGCGATGGCGTTGGTCCCCAGGGCGATGATCTCCACGCTCTCTCCGAAGCGCTCCTTGAGTTTCTTGATGACGGTGGCCCCGATGCCGCCCCCCTGTCCGTCGATGACGCAGATTCGTTTCATAGCTTTCCGATGGTGCGCCGCCGGCGCCGCTCGCTTTTCGACAGGCGGCGGGCAGGCCCTTTCTTGCGGGTGGTGGGCACCCAGCCGGATGCCGCCGAGTCGTCCCCCTCTTCCTTGCCGAAGGTCGCCAGCATGAGGCGCTCTTCGAATTCGGGCGACGTGAGGGTAGCGCAGCCGCAGGCCCGGCAGTGGGCCGCCACCTCGTTGTCCGAGCTGACCACCGTGGCGCGCTGTCGCTCCCGGGCGGCCATCTGCTTGATGACCGTGTCGGCCAGTTCGCCCCGTCCTGAGTAGACGATTCGGATGCCCTTGACAAATGCTTTCTGGCGGCCCTGGTGGATCCCGTTGCCGGCGTCGAAGACCACCGTGACGGCGTGGCCGCGCACACGCCGGTATTCGGCCAGGCGGTCGATGAGCGCCTCGCGGCCCAGTTCCAGATCGCGACGGTCCAGCCGGCTCAGTTCCGCCGACTGCCGGATCAGGTTGTAACCGTCGATGATGATGTGCAGGGACATGGTCGATCCGGCGGGCTCACAGCCGCACTTTTTCCAGCAGCCCGATGAGGCGGTTGAGGTCGTCGTCGCCGTAGAACTCGATTTCCAGCCGCCCCCGTCGGCCGCGCCGCTTGATGGCCACCCGGGTTCCCAGGCGGCGCGAGAGGCTGTCGGCCAGGTCCCGGAAGTAGATGTCCTCCGGCTTTTCGCTCGGCGGCTTGTCGGCCGGCGGACCGGCGTTGAGCTGTTTGACCAGTGCTTCGGTCTGGCGCACCGACAGTCCCCGGCGGCGCACCATCCGCCAGGCCGCCGTCTGCCGGGCGCCGCCCTCGGCGGCCAGCAGGGCGCGGGCGTGCCCCATGCTGATCTCCCCGTCGCGCAGGCTGTCGCGGATGGGCGCCGGCAGCTGGCGCAGGCGCAGCATGTTGGCCACCGCCGGGCGGCTCTTGCCCACCCGGGCGGCCACCTGCTCCTGGGTCAGCCCGAACTCGTCCATCAGCCGCTGGTAGGCGTCGGCCTCCTCCATGGCGTTGAGGTCCCGGCGCTGGATGTTTTCGATGATGGAGAGCTCCAGCAGCTCCGTGTCCGAGATCTCGCGTACCACCACCGGCACCCGCGAAAGGCCGGCCATGCGCGCGGCCCGCAGCCGCCGCTCGCCGGCGATCAGCTCGAATCCCACCTCGTCGGGCCGCACCAGCAGGGGTTGGATGACGCCCTTTTCGCGGATCGAAGCGGCCAGCTCCTCCAGTTCGTCGGGATCGAAGCGCTGCCGGGGCTGGAAACGGTTGGGGTGGATCAGCGACACGTCGCAGAGGCGGTAGGGCGCGCCCTCGGGCGGCGTCGCCAGGGACTCGAAATCGGGGATCAGGGCATCGATGCCCCGCCCCAGCGCCCGCTTGCGGGCGGTGCTCTTGGCCGGCCGGGAGGCGGGGGCCTTGCGGGTTTTCTTTGCGCTTTTGGCAGCCATGGTCAACCTTGTTTCGGGGGGGTGTTGTTGCGGCTGATGATCTCCGCCGCCAGTTTGAAGTAGCTCCGGGCGCCGGTGGAGGCGGCGTCGTAGAGCAGGATGGGCTTGCCGAAGCTGGGGGCCTCGCCCAGGCGCACGTTCCGCGGAACGACGGTCTTGAACACCAGCTGCTTGAAATATTTTTCGGCTTCCTCGGCCACCTGCCGGGAGAGGTTGGTGCGCTGGTCGTACATGGTCAGCAGGATGCCGGCGATGCGCAGGCCGGGATTCAGTCCGCTGCGGATGCGCCGCACGGTCTTGAGCAGCTGGCCGAGACCCTCCAGGGCGTAAAATTCGCACTGCAGGGGGATCAGCATGGCGTCCGAAGCGGTCAGCGCGTTGACCGTCAGCAGGCTCAGCGACGGCGGGCAGTCGATGATGATGTAGTCGAACCCGGCCTTCAGGTCCTCCAGCAGCTGTTTGAGCACCTGCTCGCGTTGCGGCCGGGACATCATTTCCACCTCGAAGCCGGTCAGCTCGGTGCGCGCCGGGATCACCTTGAGGGTCTCGATCTCGCTGTCCACCAGCAGGTCCTGCGGGGCGGCACGGCCGATGAGGCCGTGGTACAGCGAAAGGCCCACGGCGGCCTTGTCAATACCCACGCCGGTGGTGGCGTTGCCCTGGGGGTCGCAGTCCACCAGCAAGGTCTTTTTCTCCGAAACCGCCAGGGCCGCCGCCAGGTTGATGGCCGTGGTGGTCTTGCCCACCCCGCCCTTCTGGTTTGCGATGCACAGCGTCTTTGCCATAACCTTTAAACTTTAGCACAAAAAAGGCGCCAATAAAAGCGTCTTGAACGGCCTTTCGCCACGTGCGGCCGGTCGTCGTGTCGGGGACGGACAGCCGGCGGCGGCAAAATCCCCTTGCCCCGGGTCGCGACAGTGCTTATATAATTAAAAGCCATTATCGACCATCGGCGCAAAGAGCCGGGCGCCCCGCGGCGCCGGGCCACGGATCCAGACCATGACTCTCCGAAAACTCACCCGACTTTGCCGGCTGCACGGCAGGCTGCTGATCATCGCGCTGCTGGTGGGCGGCTTGGCCTTCCCCCTCCCGGCTGCCGGATTGACCATCAAGGAAGAAAAGGAGATGTCCCGGGAGTTCATGAAGATGGTCGACCGGCGTTTTCAGCTGATCAAGGACCCGGCCATCGTCGATTACGTCAACTCGGTGGGGCGGCGCATTCTCAAGGTGGTCCCGCCGCAGCCGTTCAAATTCGGCTTTTTCGTCATCAAGGAGGAGGTCTACAACGCCTTCGCCAGTCCCGCCGGGCAGATTTTCATATACAGCGGCCTGCTGCAGGCCATGGAAAACGAGGATGAACTGGCCGGCATCCTGGCCCACGAAATCGGCCACGTGGTCAGCCGTCACCTGGCCCAACGCATGAGCCGGCAGAAAAAGATCAGCATGGCCAGCCTGGCGGGGATGGTGGCCGGCGTTTTTTTGGGGGCCGTGGCGGGATCTTCGGCCCTGGGCAGCGCCGTGACCATGGGCACCCAGGCGGCCGGCCAGTCGGCCATGCTCTCCTTCAGCCGGGGCGACGAGATCCAGGCCGACCAGCTGGGCATCCTGTACATGACCAAGGCCGGCTACGACGGGCGCGGCATGATCACCATGCTGCGCAAGATCCGTGCCCGGCAGTGGTTCGGCAGCAACCAGGTTCCCAGCTACCTGATGACCCACCCGGCTTCCGAGGACCGGCTGATGTATCTGGGGGGCTGGCTGGCCAGTCACAAGCAGCTTCACCGGCCCCCAGTCGACAACGACCGTTTCCGCATGATGCACGCACGCCTGGAAGCGCTCTACGGCGACCCCGACACGGCTCTGGCGGATTTCAGGCGGCAGGTGGAAGCCCATCCCGACGACGCCGCGGCCCAGTACGGCTACGCCTTGGTGCTGGCCCGCGCCGGCAACCGCAGGGCCGCCACCGAACACTTCCGCCGCGCCCTGGACAAAAAGGCCTTCGATCCCGACATCCTGGTGTCCATGGCCAAGAATTACATGGACATGGGCGACCTGGACCAGGCCATGCGGATCCTCAGGGGCGTTGCCAGCATCGCGCCGCGTCACCTCGAGGGCCTCTATACCCTCGGCCGCCTGAACCTGGAAAGCGGCCACGCGCCCCAAGCCATCGACAATTTCAAGGCCATTCTCAAACAGCGCCACGGCAAGGGGTACCGCAAGACCCTCATGCTGCTGGGAAAGGCTTCCGACGCCACCGGCAACCAGGCCGACGCCTTCTATTACCTGGGCCTATACTACGCCCAGCAACGGGACCTGAAGAACGCCATGTTCCAGCTGGAGCGGGCCCTGGCGGTCACCGAAGATGCGGACCGCCGGGAAAAGATAGAGGACATCCTGCACCGCCTGGGCGAGAAGCGCGCCGAGGCGCGCAAGAAGCGAAGGGAAGGGCAGACGGGCTGAAGGCGGTCAGCGCGCTGTGCTCGGCCTGACGCCCCGGCGCAGCCCCAGCAGCAGGTAGACCAGGAACCCGACGAAGGGCACGGCCGCCACCATTATCCAGATCGCCTTTTCCGCCAGGGAACCGAACTCCCGCCGGGCCGCATCCACGACGGCCCACACCGTACCCCCCACGAAGGGAATGCTGAGGGCCACCACCACCATTATGGTTTTCAGATCCATACCCGCTCAGCTTTTTTTGGCGTTCTTCAGCAGATCCGCGATCTTTAGAACCGTGTTGGCGTAAGGCTTGCTGTAGTTGTAGCGCAGCAGGACGCGGTAGGCCGCCTTGCGGTCGATGCCCGGGCGCCAGCCGTAGTGGCTCAGGTAGCTGGCCACGCTCATGATGGCGTCGGCGTGGTTGAACAGGTCGATGCGGCCGTCGTTGTTGCCGTCCTGGGCCAGGCTGAGCACGTTGCTGGGCATGAACTGGGCGATGCCCATGGCCCCGGCGTAGGAGCCGCGGATGGCGGCCGGGTCGATGCCCTCGCGGCTGGCATGCGTCAGCAGGGCCTTGAGTTCGGTATAGGCCCACTTGGACTTGCGCTTGGCCTTTTTGAGGAACGCCTGGCGCGACAGGCGACGGGATTCGGGGATGGCCTTCCACAGTTTTTCCCGCAGCGCGGGGTCGGAGATGGCGGCCATGGTCGACAGGGTGTTGATGATACGGCTGGCCCCCAGGTAGGTGCCCAGCTTGGTTTCCACCAGGATGATGGCGGTGATCACTTCCTTGTCCACGCCGTAGGCTTTCTGGGCCGCCGCGAGTTCCTGCATGTGCTGCTGCATGTACTGGCGGGCGGTCTGGATGCGCTGCGGGGTGGTGAACTGGTCGTAGTTCAGGCGTGCCTCGCTGTGGATGAAAAACAGCGAGACGCTTTTGACGTCGAAGTGGATTTCGGGCTGGCTGTAGACAGCGTCCAGCAGTTTGGCGTCGTAGCCGTCCTTTTCCAGGCGTTCCTTGAGGCCCGCGAAATCATCGCCGGTCCGGGCAGCAACCGGTGCAGCGAGGATCGCCGCCGAAATCAGCAAGAAGATGCCCGCCACCACGGGCACAACACGGAAAAACGGCCGCCGGCCGGAGGCCGACGCATGGGCTGCCGAACTGGGGTTCACTGGCCGAGTCCTTTCGCGGCTGGCATGTTGGGGTTACGCAGACCTCAGCCTATAGCACAGGCATGGCGCCCGGATCCAGTCTCTTTTTCAAGGCGGTGGCCCGTTGCCGCGCCGGCGGTCGCCTTGATCCCGTCCGGGGGGCGTGTTATAGCTGCCGGCATGGCCAAGTCACCCAAAACCGCCTTCGTCTGCCAGGCCTGCGGCTGCCAGGTGCCCCGCTGGATGGGCAAGTGCCCGGAGTGCGGGCAGTGGGACTCGCTGGTGGAAGAGCGCGTTGCCCGCGCGGGGGACGGGACGGGCGCGAGCGCGGCGCGGAACGACCCGGTGCCCATCGACCGCGTCAGGCGTGACGAAGAGGATCGTTTCACCACCGGCATCGGGGAATTCGACCGCGTGCTGGGCGGCGGCCTGGTGCCCGGTTCGCTGGTGCTCATCGGCGGCGATCCCGGCATCGGCAAGTCCACCCTCATGCTGCAGGTGCTCCACGGCCTGGCCGCCCGGGGGCGCCGGGTGCTCTACGTGTCCGGCGAGGAGTCCGTGCAGCAGATCAGCCTGCGCAGCCGCCGGCTGGAGACGCTCAGTTCCGACCTGCTGGTGGTGGCCGAGACCGACCTGGACAGCATCATGCCCATGCTGGAGCGGGTCAAACCCGGCGTGCTGGTGGTCGATTCTATCCAGACCATGTTCAACGAGGGGCTCTCCTCGGTGCCGGGCAGCGTCAGCCAGGTGCGCGAGGCCGCCATGCGCCTGATGATGGTGGCCAAGAAGACCGGCATCCCCACTTTCCTGGTGGGGCACGTCACCAAGGAGGGCGCCATCGCCGGACCGCGCCTGCTGGAGCACATGGTGGACACGGTGCTGTACTTCGAAGGCGACCGGCAGCACCTCTTCCGCATCCTGCGGGCCGTCAAGAACCGCTTCGGCTCCACCAACGAGATCGGCGTGTTCGAGATGGGCGAAAAGGGGCTCACGCCGGTGGCCAACCCCTCGGCCATCTTCCTGTCCGAACGCTCCATCAACGCCCCCGGGTCGGTGGTGACCACCTGCATGGAGGGTACGCGCCCCATCCTGGTGGAGCTGCAGGCCCTGGTGAGCAGCACCACTTTCGGCACGCCGCGGCGCACCATCCTGGGACTGGACGCCAACCGCGTGGCCCTGCTGGTGGCCGTGATGGAGAAGAAACTGGGCATGCACCTCATGGGGCACGACATCTTCATGAACGTGGCCGGCGGCATGCGGGTCGACGAGCCGGCGGTGGACATGGGCATCGTCTCGGCGGTGGCCTCGAGCTTCCTGGACCACCCCGTGCAGGAACACACCCTGGTGTGCGGCGAGGTGGGGCTGACCGGAGAGGTGCGCGCCGTGGGGCAGCTGGACAGCCGCCTGGCCGAGGCGGCCAAGATGGGCTTCACGCGCTGCATCGTGCCCCGCGGCAACCTGCGCCAGGCCGGGCGGGTGGCGGAGCTGCGCGTGGAGGGCGCCGCCACGGTCTCGGACGTCATCGAGGCGCTTTTCTGAACCGCGGCTGTTCGCGACCTCTTCTGCGGGGGGCGCCCCGGCCGGGCAGGCCCCGATGCCTTGACTTCAGGGGGACCAGCGTATATGAAAACGGCTGGCAAAAAGAGAGGCCGAAACCCCAATCCTTGGGCGGATCACTACACCCGCCGGGCGCGGAGGGAGCACTACGCGGCGCGCTCGGTCTTCAAGCTCCAGGAGATCCAGAAGAAGTACGGCCTCATGCGCCCGGGACAGCGGGTGCTGGACTTGGGGTGCGCGCCGGGGTCGTGGCTGCAGTACGCCGCCCGGGTGGTGGGCCCCGGTGGGGAGGTGGTGGGGCTCGACCTGCGGCCGGTGACCCGCTCGCTGCCGCCCCAGGCCCGGTCCCTGACCGGCGACATCAACGCCCTCGACGACGCCATGCAGGCCGCCCTGGGCGGAGGGTTTCACGTGGTGCTGAGCGACATGGCGCCGGCTACCACAGGCAACCGCATCGTGGACGCGGCGCGTTCGTACCAGTTGTGCGAGATGGCCCTCGACACCGCACGCCGGGTGCTGCGGCCCGGCGGGGCGTTCGTGTGCAAGATCTTTCAGGGGGGGGATTTCGACGCCTTCAGGGCGCAGGTGCAGCGCTGTTTTGACAGCTGCAGGATCTTCAAGCCCCGCAGCAGTCGCAAGGCCAGCCGGGAAATTTACCTCATCGGGCTGGGAAAACGACAGGAGGAGACATGTCCGGACACAGCAAGTGGTCAACCATAAAGCACAAGAAAGGCGCCCAGGACGCCAAGCGCGGCAAGATCTTCACCCGGCTGATCAAGGAAATCACGGTAGCCGCCCGCATGGGCGGGGGAGACCCCAACGCCAACCCGCGCCTGCGCTCGGCCATTCAGACCGCCAAGGGGGAGAACCTGCCCAAGGACCGCATCGAGCGGGCCATCAAGAAGGGCACCGGCGAGCTGGAGGGTGCCCACTACGAAGAAGCCGTCTACGAGGGCTACGGGCCGGGCGGGGCTGCGGTGATGGTCGAGTCGCTGACCGACAACAAGAACCGCGCGGTGGCCGACATCCGTCACATCTTCGCCAAGAACGGCGGAAACCTGGGCGAGAACGGCTGCGTGGCCTGGATGTTTGACAAGAAGGGCTACCTGGTGATCGAGGGCGACAAGGTGGATGAGGAGGCCCTGCTGGAGGTGGCCCTGGAGGCCGGTGCCGAGGACGTGCGCGAAGACGGCCGCAACTTCGAGGTGATCTGCGCTCCGGAAGACTTCGAGGCCGTCAAGACGGCCATCGAGGAGGCCGCCATCCCATACATCGACGCCGAAGTAACCATGCTGCCGCAGTCCACCACCAGCCTGGCCGGCAAGCAGGCCGAACAGATGATCCGGCTGATGGAGGCCCTGGAGGACTGCGACGACGTCCAGAAAGTTTACACCAATGCCGACATCCCGGACGACGTCGTGGAGCGCATGGCGTAAGTCCCGGGCCGCCGGCAGCTACTGCGCCTCGTCGAGCTGTACCACGTCGGCGCCCTTGGGGATGGTGAACGAAAACAGGTCGTCGTCCAGGTCGGAGACAAAGCGGATATCGTGAAAATCGATGATCGTGCGGTCGCCGTAGGCGTTGAGGGTGGTGATCTGGCGGATGTCGAAACTGCTGCGGTCGATTTTCAGCGCGATGGAGGCCAGCTCGGCGGAGGCCTGCAGGGGGTGCAGCATCAGGGTGTAGGTGGCGGCCTGCTGGCGGGGCGCCATGGTGATGCGGAACTTGCTGCGCAGCAGCTTGAGGTCCGAGAGGAAGCTGGCGCCGCGGCCGTCGCCGATGATCTCCGGCGCCTTGCCGGTCATGACCTGGTTTTCCGCCGGACGGTAGATCCACAGGCGTCGGCCGTCGGTGATCATGACCTGCTTTTCGGGCTTTTCGTACTCCCAGCGCATCTTTCCCGGGTATTTCACGAACACGCGGCCCTCGGCCGTGTCGGTGATGTCCATGGCCTTGAGCAGGGACTCCTGCGAGAAACGGGCCGTGAAATTCCTGCCGGTGTAGCGGTTCTCGACCCGCGACAGGACCTCCGAGGCCGAAAAATCCGCCGCCTGTGCGGCCGCCGCCAGCAGCAGCAGCGCGGCGACGCCCGCCGCGCGCCGCAGTGTATGTCTCGTTTTTTTTCCGATCGACATCATCCCATGTTTTCCCCGTCTGTCGTGTTGCGTTTCGGCCGCAGCTCCGCTTTGCGGCTTTTTATAGCAGGATTCCGTCAGCGGAACAAATCTCCGATGCGCCGCAGGGCGTCGGCGGCGTCCCGGCCGCCGTCGATTTCCAGGTTCCGGATGTGCCCGATGCCGGCGGGCCGGCGGCCGAAAGCGGCCAGCGCCACGGCGTCGATACAGGCCATGCGCCCCAGTTCTTCGTGCGGATCGATCTGAAAGATGCGGCGGCCGCTCATCATGACGGACTCCGCGTTGCCGCCCCGCAGTGCGTTCTCCGACTCCTTGGTCTGCCGCAGCCGCCGGGCGTGGGCCAGCTTGAGCCTTTCCAGGCTTCCGAACAGGTCGGTATGCGCGTCGGCCGACGCGGCCAGGGACGCGGCCAGGGCCAGGCAGTCCTGCAGATTGGGCTGCAGCATCGCGGCGTGCCGCATGAGGCGGCACAGGAATGCGACCACCGCCGGGTGGGCGGTGATGCCCGTATTGCGCAGCAGCACGCGTGTCGCCAGGCGGACGTCTTCGGGCAGGTGCCGGTCGATGGCGTGCAAGACCGCCTCGGGCAGGCCGCGGTCCAGGTGCAGACCGTCCAGGAACACCGCCAGACCCTCGGGGGGAACGGGGGTCTGGACCGCCCCGCGACCGTCGGCAAAGTGCAGCGTGGTGTGCAGCCCGCGCGCCAGCAGCCCGCGTGCCAGGGCGGCGATCTCTTCGGGCGACCGCGCTGCGGATCCCAGCACCGGTTCCAGGCGGATCTGGGCGGCGCGCCCCGGGGAGAAGACCAGGTGCACCAGGGTGCCGTTCTCGCATTCGGCCGTGTCCACCAGGCGCCGCAGCAGTTCCTGCGGCGAAAGCGGGCCCAGCGTCGAGTCGATCTGCTGCGCGGTGTGCGCATCGATGCGCAGGCCGTCGCGAAAGCAGGCCGCGACGGCCTCGTCCAGTCGGGAAGGGCCGTTACCAGACATTTGATTCCTGTCCTGACGACTACCGGACACCTGGAAGAAAAAAACGCCCCGGCGGACGGCCCGCCGGGGCGTGATGCGATGCGGTTTACTTGTTGTCCTTGACCTCTTCGAAGTCGGCGTCGACCACGTCGTCGTCGGCGCCGGCGGACGCACCGCCCGCCGCCTGTTCGGCACCGGCCTGGCCGCCCGCGGCACCGGCACCGGCTCCGGGCTGTGCGCCGGGACCCGCGCCGGTCGACTGGGAGGCCTGCTGGTACATGGCCTCGGCCAGCTTGTGGGACGCCTGGGTGAGAGCTTCGCTGAGCCGCTTGATCTCCTCGGCGTCATCGCCCTCGATGGCTTTCCTGAGCGGTTCGATGGCGGCCTCCACCTGGCTTTTGGTGGAAGCGTCGATCTTGTCGCCCAGGTCCTTGATGGACTTCTCGGTTTGGTAGATCAGGGCGTCGGCCGCATTGCGGGCCTCAACCAGCTCTTTCTTCTTGCGGTCCTCCTCGGCGTGCATCTCGGCGTCCTTGACCAGCTTTTCAATCTCTTCCTTGCTCAGGCCGCTGGAGGCCGTGATGCGGATGGACTGCTCCTTGCCGGTGGCCAGGTCCTTGGCCGACACGTTGACGATGCCGTTGGCGTCAATGTCAAAGGTCACCTCGATCTGGGGCACGCCCCGCGGTGCGGGCGGAATGCCGACCAGTTCGAAACGGCCCAGGGTCTTGTTGTCGGCCGCCATTTCACGCTCGCCCTGCAGCACGTGGATGGACACCGCCGGCTGGTTGTCGGCCGCCGTCGAGAAAATCTGGCTCTTTTTGGTTGGGATGGTGGTGTTCTTCTCGATGAGCTTGGTCATCACGCCGCCCAGTGTCTCGATGCCCAGCGAAAGTGGGGTGACGTCCAGCAGCAGCACGTCCTTGACGTCGCCCATGAGCACGCCGCCCTGGATGGCGGCGCCGATGGCTACCACCTCGTCCGGGTTGACGCTCTTGTTGGGCTCTTTGCCGAAGATCTTCTTGACGCGCTCCTGGACGGCGGGCATGCGCGTCATGCCGCCCACCAGGATGACCTCGTCGATGTCCCCGGCGCTCAGTCCGGCGTCCTTGAGCGCGGTGTGGCAGGGGCCTTCAAGCTTGTCGAGCAGATCGGACACCAGGGCTTCCAGTTTGGCCCGCGTGATCTTGATGTTCATGTGCTTGGGACCGCTGGCGTCGGCCGTGATGAAAGGCAGATTGACGTCCGTCTCCAGCGAGGAGGACAGCTCCATCTTGGCCTTTTCGGCGGCTTCCTTGAGACGCTGCAGGGCCATCTTGTCGTTGCGGATATCGATACCCTGGTCCTTGCGGAATTCGTCCGCCAGGTAGTCGATGATGCGCAGGTCGAAGTCCTCGCCGCCCAGGTGCGTGTCGCCGTTGGTGGCCTTGACCTCGAAGACACCCTCACCGATCTCCAGCACCGACACGTCGAAGGTGCCGCCGCCCAGGTCGAACACCACGACCTTCTCCTCGCCCTTCTTGTCCAGGCCGTAGGCCAGGGACGCGGCGGTGGGCTCGTTGATGATGCGCAGCACGTTCAGGCCGGCGATCTTGCCGGCGTCCTTGGTGGCCTGGCGCTGGCTGTCGTCGAAGTAGGCCGGAACCGTGATCACGGCGTCGGTGACAGTCTCGCCCAGGTACTCCTCGGCCGTCTTCTTGATGTTGGACAGGATGAAGGATGAAATCTCGGCCGGGCTGTACTGCTTGCCGCGCAGCACGATGCGCACATCGTCGTTGGGCGCCGGTTCCAGTTTGTACGGAAGTACTTTGATATCTTTCTGTACTTCCGGGGAAGAGAACTTGCGGCCGATGAGCCGCTTGACGCCGAACACGGTGTGCTCGGGGTTGGTGATGGCCTGACGCTTGGCGATCTGGCCGACCAGCCGCTCGCCGTTTTCTGCGATGGCCACGATGGAAGGTGTGGTGCGTCCGCCCTCAGGGTTGGTGATGACTTTGGCTTCACCACCCTCCATCACCGCCACGCATGAATTTGTGGTTCCAAGATCGATTCCGATAACTTTACTCATCTGCTTGCCTCCTTAAGGAAAATATATATATACTTCTGACGCTGATAACTGAAAAACCGGTTGACTACCCCGCCGGCCGGGTGATCCCGCTTCAATTGGGCGGGTTGTCCTGTCCCGCGCCGGATTTGGAAACCACCACCATGGCCGGCCGCAGCAGGCGGTCGTGTATGGTGTAGCCGCGCTGCAGTTCCTCTACGACCGTGTTCTCCGGCTTGTCGTTGTGCTCGCGCTGCATGACGGCCTGGTGCACCCCGGGATCGAAGGGCTTGCCCAGGGAGTCGATGGGTTTGACCACGAACTTCTCCAGCACCTTGAGGATCCCCTGCAGGGTCATCTCGACCCCTTCGGTCAACCGGGAGTCGGCCCCGTCTCCGACCTTGCAGGCCTCCAGCGCCCTTTCCAGGTTGTCCACCACGGGCAGCAGTTCCTTGATCAGGGACTCGTTGGCGTACTTCCTGAAATCGGCCATCTCCCGGGCGGCGCGCTTCTTGTAGTTCTCGAATTCGGCCGCCACGCGCACGTAGCGGTCGTAGTTCTCCCGCGCTTCCTTCTCAAGCGCTTCGCAGCGGGCCTCGAGCTCCTTGAGCGCCTTGTCGGTTTTGCCGCCGGTATTCGTCTTGTGGCCGGCGGCCGGCCGGCCCTTTTTCTGATGGTCGGCGGTGGTTTCCGTCTTGCGTTTTTCTCTGGTTTTGGTGTTCTGCTGAGCAGTCATCTGCCGTTATCATCTCCTGAACGGTTTTGGGTTTCCGTGCCGCGGCTCCGGCGGCTTGGCCGCCGCCGGAAGCGGGCTTCCCGGCTTGAAACCGGTTTGATATTACTGTTTCGAGTTTTGACAGAAAATAATACTATATCTAACGATGTCAAGGCGATAAAAGCGGCTAGGAACAATCATCCGCAAGGACGGCGGGTCCGGTGCCGGACGGGGTCGGCGCACCGCCGGCGGCGTGCCGGCCGAAGGTGGAGAAAAGCTGGGCACGGAGGAAAAGATGTTGGTTGCGCACCCCGTATCGGAAAACCGGCAACGGCGGGCCATCTTGCTGACCGGGATCGATCCATGACACAGCCGGGCTCACTTATCGCTGCTTCCTTCCGGACCTGACGAGGTTCGTGATCGTCTGTTGCATGGCGGCCGGTCAGAATGACCCGCGCACTGGCCGGGGCGATCCTCTACGGGGTATTCAGCCCCGCATGAAGCGGATTTCGGGTACAGGGCACCGCTAGCTCCCCGCCTAGCGCAACCAACACCGACATTATAAGGGTTCATCCGCGTTTTTCAACCGCAAAAAGAATTTTTGCATCGCGTCGCGCTGATGCGCTATAATCCTCCCGACATGGAAGCGCATGATTTTACAGAGCGGATCCGCCGATCCATCGCGGCCCACCGCATGTTTACGGCCGGCGACGGAGTGCTGGTGGCGGTCTCCGGCGGTGCCGACTCGGTGGCCCTGCTGCGGGTGCTGCACCTGCTGGCGCCCGAGCTGAGGCTTCGGCTGACGGCGGCCCATCTGAACCACGGCCTCCGGCCGGAGGCCGAACGCGACGCCGCATTCGTGCGCCGCCTGGCGTCGGAGCTGGGGATCGACTGCCGTGTGGAAACCTGCGATGTGCGCGCCCTGGGCCGGCGCGAGGGGCTCTGCCTGGAAGAGGCCGGACGCCGGGCGCGATACGCCTTTTTCGAAGACCTGGCCCGGCAGCGCGGCTGCGGGCGCATCGCCCTGGGGCACCACATGGACGACAATGCCGAACAGGTGCTGCTGGCGCTGCTGCGGGGCAGCGGCCCCGCGGGCCTGTCCGCCATGGCGCCGGTGCGCGCGGGGCGCTTCGTACGGCCCCTGATCGATGTCACGCGGGCCGACATTCACCGCTTCCTGGCGGCGCTGGGCTGCGCGTACATTACCGACCGCAGCAACCTGGACCCCCGCTTTGTGCGCAACCGCGTGCGCCACGTGCTGCTGCCGCTGCTCAGGAGCGCCTTCAACCCGCGCGTGGTGCGGGCCCTCAACCGGACCCGGCGGATCCTGGCCGACGAAGAGGACTGGGCCCGGCAGCGCGCCGGTGCGCTTTTCCGGGAGGTGGCCGTGGCCGTCGACGACACGGAAGTGATGCTGGCGGCCGGTCCTCTGGGGGCGCTGCACCCGGCCGCCCGGCGACGCGTGGTGCGCCTGGCCCTCGAACGCCTCCGCGGGGACCTGCGGCGCATCGATTTCGCGCATGTGCAGCAGGTGCTGGCGCTGCTGGAGGCGGCCGACCCCGGGGGGCGGCTGCACCTTCCCGGCGGGGTGATCGCCCGGCGGCGCGGGGAGGTGCTCGCGTTGCGTCTGCGGCCCGCCGCCGGGGGGCGCCCCCGGGAAAACGCCGGGAGCGTGCCGGATTTTAGCCGTCGGTTGGACGATTTCGGACGTGTGTATGTCCCGGAGGCGGGCGTCGAGCTGCGTTTTTCGCCCCTGGCCGTCGAAAAGGTGCCGGTGGGATATGGAACTGGACAGTGCGTGGCCTTTTTTGATATAGACAGCGTGAAATTTCCGCTGGTCGTGCGCAATATCCGGCCGGGTGACCGGTTTGTCCCGCTGGGCATGCGGGGCAGCAAGAAAGTGGCCCGTTTTTTCAGCGACTGCAAAATTCCGGCTTCCCGCCGCCGTCGGATCCCCTTGGTGATCAGCGGCGGCCGTATTATATGGGTCGCCGGCTGGCGTATCGATCAGCGCGCCCGGCTGACCGGGCGCAGCCGCGCGGCGGTGCGGGGGGAACTCGTGCTTGCCTGATCGTCGATCATGCTTATTTTATAAAATTGACCTTCACCGTCCGCGGCGGCGGACGGCGATTTTTTTAAAGACCCCCATCAATGCTGTTTTTAGAGGAGGACGTCCCCGTTGAATCCTTTTTATAAAAACATGGCGCTGTGGCTCGTGATCACGCTGATGATGATCATGCTCTACAACCTGTTCAATCAGCAGAACCTTTCCGAGACCACCGTCAGCTACACCGATTTTCTGTCCATGGTCAACGAGGACCGCGTGGCCGAGGTCGTCATCCAGGGCCAGGAACTGTACGTCACCGACGTCAACCGCAACCGATTCAAGATTTATGCCCCCCGTGACCCCGAACTGATTAAGATCCTGCGTGAGCGCGGCGTGACTATCAAGGCCAAGCCGCCGGCCGAGTCGCCGTGGTACATGTCGCTGCTGGTGTCGTGGTTCCCCATGATCGTGCTCATCGGCATCTGGATCTTCTTCATGCGCCAGATGCAGTCCGGCGGCGGCAAGGCGCTTTCCTTCGGCAAGAGCCGGGCGCGCCTGCTCTCGGACCAGCAGGAGAAGGTAACTTTCGACGACGTGGCCGGCATCGACGAGGCCAAGGAGGAACTGGGAGAGATCGTCGAGTTCCTGCGCGAGCCCAAAAAGTTCACCCGGCTGGGCGGCCGCATCCCCAAGGGCGTGCTGCTGATGGGTTCGCCGGGCACCGGAAAGACCTTGCTGGCGCGTGCCATCGCCGGTGAGGCCGGTGTGCCCTTTTTCAGCATCAGCGGCTCGGATTTCGTGGAGATGTTCGTGGGCGTGGGCGCCTCGCGGGTGCGCGACCTCTTCGTGCAGGGCAAGAAGAACGCCCCCTGCATCATCTTCATCGACGAGATCGACGCCGTCGGCCGCCACCGCGGCGCCGGCCTGGGCGGCGGTCACGACGAACGCGAGCAGACCCTCAACCAGCTGCTGGTGGAGATGGACGGGTTCGAGTCCAACGAGGGCGTCATCCTGATTTCGGCCACCAACCGGCCCGACGTGCTCGACCCGGCCCTGCTGCGGCCCGGGCGGTTCGACCGCCAGGTGGTGGTGCCGCTGCCCGATATCCGTGGCCGCGAGAAGATCCTGCAGGTGCACATGAAACGCACCCCCATCGCCGACGACGTGGACACCACGGTGCTGGCCAAGGGCACGCCCGGCTTTTCGGGCGCTGATCTGGAAAACCTGGTCAACGAGGCCGCCCTGCTGGCCGCCAAGCGCAACAAGGAAAGGGTCGACATGAGCGACTTCGAGGACGCCAAGGACAAGGTCTACATGGGCCTGGAACGCAAGTCCAAGGTGATCCGCGAGGAAGACCGCAAGACCACCGCCTACCACGAGGGCGGCCACGCCTTGGTGGCGCGTTTCCTGCCCGGCACCGACAAGGTCAACAAGATCACCATCATCCCGCGCGGGCGGGCGGCCGGCATTACCTGGTTTCTGCCGGAAGAGCGGGACTTCAAATACAAGGACCAGCTGCAGAGCGAACTGTCCGTTGCCTTCGGCGGCCGCGTGGCCGAGGAGCTGGTGTTCAAGCGCATCAGCACCGGTGCGGCCAACGACATCAAACAGGCCACCGAACTGGCCCGGAAAATGGTGCGCTCCTGGGGTATGAGCGAAAACCTGGGGCCGCTGTCCTACGACGCCGGCGAGGAGCAGATCTTCCTGGGACGCGAGATCGCCCAGCACCGGGACTACTCCGAGGCCACGGCCCAGCGCATCGACGCCGAGGTGACCCAGCTGGTGAACACGGCGTACAACCGGGCCAAGACCGTGCTGCAGGACAACATGGACATTCTGCACAAGCTGGCCGAGCTGCTGCTGGAGAAAGAGACCGTGCTGGGCAAGGAACTCGACGACCTGATCCGTTCCATGCGCCCGGACTTCGAGTTCCCCGGCGGCGAGGACGAGGCCGAGGCGCAGGAAGCGCCTTCCCCCGAGCCGGACGAAGAGGCACCGCCCCGGGACGAGGCCGCGCCTTCCGGTGAAACCGCGGACACGGCCGAACCGCCCCCCGCACCGGGCGACGAGGCCTCCGATGAACCGGTGCCGCCCGAGGACCCGCCGCGGCGGGAAGAGTGATGCGATGAAGAAGGCGTACATCATCCGCTGGGGGCGCAACACGCTGGCGCTGGGACCGCGCACCCGTATCATGGGGATTCTCAACGTCACGCCGGACTCCTTTTCCGACGGCGGCCGCTACCTGGACCCCGAGGCGGCCCTGCGTCAGGGGGAGGCCCTGGTGGCGGCCGGCGCCGACATCCTGGACGTGGGCGGGGAGTCCACACGGCCCTTCGCACCCGAGGTGCCCGTCGAGGAGGAGATGCGCCGCGTGCTGCCGGTCATCGAAGCCCTGGCCGGGCGCATCCCGGTGCCCATCTCTATCGACACCACCAAGGCCGGAGTCGCCCGCCGGGCCCTAGAGGCCGGGGCGGCGATGATCAACGACATCAGCGCGCTGCAGGCCGACGCGCAGATGGCGCCGTTGGCCGCCGAGCGCGGCGTTCCCGTGATCCTGATGCATATGCGCGGCACGCCGCGCACCATGCAGGTCGACCCGGTCTACGAGGACGTGGTGTCCGAGATCGTCGCCTTCCTGGCCGAAGCCGTGCGGCGCGCCCAGGACGCCGGCATCGCCCGGGAGCGCATCATCGTCGATCCCGGCATCGGGTTCGGCAAGACCGTCGACCACAACCTGGAACTCATCGCGCGGCTGGCCGAATTCGCCGGGCTGGACGTTCCACTGCTGGTGGGCCCGTCGCGTAAAACCTTCATCCGTAAATTGCTCAGCGACCGGCCCGACGAGGCGCTGCCGCCGGACCACCCCGACGTGGAGACCGGCACCCAGGCGGTGGTGGCCGCCTGCGCTTTCAACGGCGCCCACATCCTGCGGGTGCACGACGTGGCCGCCACGCGCCTGACCCTGAAAATGATCGATGCCGTCAAGAGGGCGGGCGGAGACTGAAGCCTTCCGGCGGTACGGTCCCTTCGCCGCCGCACCGTGTCGGGCGGCGATTTTCGACTGCCATGAACCAAGCTGCTCTCTGGGGACGTCTGCGCAGGGCCGTTGCGGTGCTGGTCGCCGGCGCCGCGGTCATGATGCCGGCACCGGTGGCGTGGCCGGCAGACCCGCCCCGGGAAGTGGACCTGCCGCTGACCGTGAGGTGGGGGCGGCCGCCCCGGGGGTTGGCGCTGGCCTCTGCGCCGGAGGTCCACGCCCGCGTTCGGGTGAGGGGGCCGCGGCAACAGCTCTCGAACCTGGCGGCTTCCCCGCCGCCGGTATGTGAACCCTCACTGGACGGACTGTCGGCCGGTGTTCACACATTGAACATAGAAGAACGGTGCATCCGCCTGCCGGCCGGCGTCACGGTGGTGGCCATCGTCCCCGGCCGTTTCGTCTTCCGTCTCGAAAAAGAGGTCTACAAACGGGTTCCCGTGGTGGTTTCCCTCGAAGGCCGGCCGGCGCCCGGTTTCACCGTTGACGACGCCCGGCCGGAGCCTACGGCGGTGGCGCTGCAGGGGGCCCGCTCGCTTCTCGACCCCCTGACACGGGTTTTCACCCGGCCGGTGGACGTGACCGGCGCCGCGGCGTCCTTTGCGCGCGAAACACGCCTGGATCTGCCCGCCGGCATCGCGCCGCTGGTACCCGAGGGGCGCGTGGTGGCGCACGTCACACTGGCCCGGCGGGTGGTGACGCGCGTCTTCGAGCGGGTGACCATCGGCGTACGCGGCACGCGGATGCGCTGGACGGTCTCGCCGAAAACGGCGACGCTCCAGATCCGGGGGCCCGAGAACCTGCTGGAAACCCTGCGCGGCGATCTGCCGTCGCGGGTGTATCTCGACCTGTCCGGGGTCAAGGCCGGCGTCTACGTGCGGCGCGCGGTGATCGACCTGCCGCCGGAGGTCGAGCTGCTCAGTGCCGCTCCCGGGCTGTTCACGGTCACCCTGCGCGCCAGATGAGGCCGGAGCGACACGGCGCGCAGCGACGGTTGCGCCTTCGGGCGGCGGAGCACCTGCGAAAACCACACCACAGGGAGGAAGGCATGCTGCTGGTCATCGACGTGGGCAACACCAACATCGTCATGGGGGTTTACGACGGGGAGGAGCTGGTGCGCGACTGGCGCATCCACACCCAGCGCAACACCACCGCCGACGAGTTCAGCGTGGTGGCCGGAAGCCTGCTGGCCGCCGGCGCCATCGATCCGCAGGACATCGACCGCACGGTCATCTCCTGTGTGGTGCCGCCCCTGGTCCCCAGCCTGGACGCCTTCTGCCGCAAGTACCTGGGCCACGCCCCCTTCTGGGTGGACCCGCGCAGCTTCACCGGTATCGTCATCGACACGGTCAACCCCGCCGAAGTAGGGGCCGACCGCATCGTCAACGCCGTGGGCGCTTACCATCGCTACCGGCGCAGCCTGATCGTCATCGATTTCGGCACGGCCACCACCTTCGACGCCATCTCCGCCGAAGGCGCCTACCTGGGCGGGGCCATCAGCCCGGGGATCATGATCGCCGCCGAGGCGCTTTTCATGAAGGCCTCCAAGCTGCCCAGGGTGGAGATTTTCCAGGCTCCGAAGGCCGTGGTGGGACGCGACACCCACGCCAGTATCCAGTCGGGGGTCATCTTCGGTTACGCCGGCCTGGTGGACGGCATGGTTCGCCGCATGCGGGCGGAAATGGGGGGTGATCCCGGCGTCATCGCCACCGGTGGGCTGGCGGGACTCATGCATCGCGTCTCGGAAACCATCGAGGCGGTGGAACCTGATCTGACGTTGGAAGGGCTGCGGATCATCGCCGCGGAAATGCTCGACTGACGGGGGGCCGACGGGTCGTTACGCCATGTTCATCCGCCGCCGCAGGCGCTCGATCTCGGCGGCCAGTTCTGCGCGCTCCTCTTCGGACAGGCCGGGGTCGGCCAGGCGCCGCTCCAGGCTCAGCAGCAGCATCTCTTCGCGGTACTGCGCGCAGGTGTACCTGCCGCCGGTGCCGATCCCGTCTTTTCCCATCTTGTTTTTCAGACCTTGCCCAGTTTTTTCATGGACGTCGTGTAGACGTCGTAGAAGCGTTCGTTGTCGTCCATGCTGCGCGACAGGATGTCCTGCAGGTTGTCGATGTGGCGCGTGTTGATGATTAGGTTAACGCTTTTGCTCAGGGCCGTCAACTGGTCCAGGGTGCGGAAGCGCTTGGTGAGCATGACTACGAACATGTGGCGGCGCACGTTCATCTCGGCGTATCGCAGGTAGATCAGGACGCCGTTGGCGTCGGGGTCGGTGGCGTCGAAATTTTCGTTGATGACCACCAGGTCGAAGAGATGGTAGCGCATGCGCCGCAGGGCGTGGCGCGTGTCTTCGGCCTCCACCGTGAAGTAGTTCATGGCTTCCAGGGTAGCCTTGAGGCTGTCGCGCGCGGCGGTGTGGGGTTCGCACAGCAGGGCGGTCTTGCCGCCCAGGCGCGCCATCTCGAAGGACTCGCGCATGAGGTCTTCGGAGGAGGCGGGCTCGTCGGCCAGGGCCTCCTGCATGAGTTCCTCGGCCGTGAGCACCCGGTCCGCGGGCGGGTCCCCGGCGTCGGCGGACAGCGGTGAGGCCTGCGTCTCTCCGGCCTTGATCTGCAGCCGTGTCCTGCACTTGGGGCAGCGCAGGGACGCCGATTTGCCCGGCGGCAGCTTGAGGTCCGGAATGCGCAGTTTGCTCTTGCAGCTGGTACAGACGATTTCCATGGCTTGTTTTTCCTCCGGCCCGTCAGATGTGGTTTCGGTCGTATTCGCGGTCGATGGCCAGGTTCTCGATATCGGAGGTCGACTCGCCCCGCGCACTCTTGACGGTGTCGATGCCGCGGCCCACGATGGCCTTGCGCGAGGCGTAGGCCATGGCCGTCTTCTCGGTGATCAGGCCGCGCTCGAAGAGGCCCACGATGTAGTCATCGAAGGTCGTCATGCCGAAGGGGCGCCCGGCCTGCATGATTTCGTAGAAGGTCTTGCCCTCCGACTCGCCGTGCAGGATGGAGTCCCGTACGCGGATGTTGGAGCGCAGGATCTCGAAAGCCGCCACGCGGCCGCCGCCCACCTTGGGCAGCAGGCGCTGGCCCACGATCCAGCGCACCGAGTCGGCCAGCCGGATGCGGACCTGGCGTTCTTCCTCGGTGGAGAACATGCCCAGGATGCGGTTGATGGTCTGGCCGGCGTCGGAGGTGTGCAGGGTGCTGAAGACCAGGTGTCCGGTCTCGGCGGCCGTGAGCCCGATTTCCACGGTCTCGCGGTCGCGCATCTCGCCCACCAGGATGACCTTGGGCGCTTGGCGCAGCGCGGCGCGCAGGCCGTTGGCGTAGGTGTCGAAGTCGATGCCCAGCTCCCGCTGGTTGAAGGTGGAGTTCTTGTGGGGGTGCTGGTATTCCACCGGGTCTTCCAGGGTGACCACGTGCACCGACTTGGTCTCGTTGATCTGGTCCAGAATCGCCGCTAGTGAGGTCGTTTTACCCGAACCGGTGGCGCCGGTGACCAGCACGATGCCGTTTTTCTCCTCGGCGATTTCGTAGAAGCTCTCGGGCAGCCCGCGGTCCTTGATGGTGGGGATCTTGGACTCCAGTTTACGCAGCACAATGGAGTAACGCCCGCTCTGGGAGAAGATGTTGACCCGGAAGCGGGCCTTGCCCGGCAGCGTGTAGGACAGGTCGCAGGAGCCCTGGCCGAGCAGTGATTCGGTCAGGCGGCGGTCGCCGTTGAGCAGGTTCAGGGCGATGCGCTCGGTCTGAAAGGGGGTCAACTCCGAAAAGGGGGGCTTCATTTTCACGGGCTGCAGGACTCCCGCGCTTTCCACCTGCAGGGATTTGCCCACCGTGAAGTTGAGGTCCGACACGTTTTCGTAGGCGTCCAGCATGTTGGTCAGAATCTGGTCGACTTCCTGCTTTTTCATGACGATATCTCTTCCATTGGGGTGGTTTCGCGGCTACACCTCGGTGAAATCGGCCGGCGGCGCAGTGAGCAGGGGGCGGAAGCGCGCTTTCTCGTTGGCCCGTGTGTAGGCGTCGTCGGGGCTGATCTTGCCCTGCTTGCACAGATCCATGATGGCGTCGTCGAGCAACTGCATGCCGTACTTCTTGCCGGTTTGGATCATGGAGTTGATCTGGTGGGTCTTGGCTTCGCGAACCAGGTTACGCACCGCCGGCGTGCCGATCAGGATCTCGAAGGCCGCCACCCGGCCGCGTTTGTCGATGCGCTTCATGAGGGTCTGCCCGATGACGGCCCGGATGCCGTCGGCCAGGGTGGAGCGGATCTGGGCCTGCTCATGGGAGGGAAAAACCTCGATGATACGGTCCAGGGTCTTGGCGGCGCTGGTGGTGTGCACCGTGCTGAAAACCAAGTGGCCGGTGGAGGCCGCCTCGATGGCCAGGGAGATGGTTTCCAGGTCACGCATTTCACCCACCAGGATGATGTCCGGGTCTTCGCGCAGGGCGCCGCGCAGGGCCGCTGAAAAAGACTTGGTGTGCACCCCGACCTCGCGGTGGTTGACGATGCAACCCTTGCTCTGGTGCACGAACTCGATGGGGTCTTCGATGGTGATGATATGGTCCTTGCGGCGCCGGTTGGCCACGTCGATGATGGCCGCCAGGGTGGTCGACTTGCCGCTGCCGGTGGGGCCGGTGACCAGCACCAGCCCGCGGGGGAGCATGGCCAGTTTGGTCATCACCGGCGGCAGCCCCAGCTGCTCAGGGGTCAGGATCGCGCTGGGAATTTCGCGGAAGACGGCCGCCACGCCGTTGCGCTGCATGAAGAAGTTGGCACGGTAGCGGGCCACGTTGGGGATTTCATAGCCGAAGTCCAGGTCGCCCTTTTCCTCGAAGATCTTGATCTTCTCCTCCGGGGCGATCTCGTAGAGCATCTCCCGCAGGTCGTCGCTGTCGAGGACCTTGTACTTCACGCGCTCCATCTCACCGTTGATGCGCAGTGCGGGCGGCTGACCGGCCACCAGGTGGAGGTCGGAAGCCCCCTGGTCATGCATCAGTTTAAAAAAGGCATCGATTTTGGCCATTCGAAACTCCTGTTGGAATGGATCTGAGGTGCGTGGGGTGTTTGCTGCGCAAGCCCCTTCACAACTTCATTTTCGGATGGACGATGCCAATCTTTAGGAAAAATGGCGCTGGGGCGGGGGCGGTCACGGCCGGGTTCAGGCCGGCCCGGGAGCGGGGGCGGCGCCCTGCCGGGGAAGGCGTGCGCAGGCCGAGGGCGCCGGCGGCGGAGGCGGGGTCAGGGAACTTTTTTGAGGAATTTGAGCTTGGCGAAATCCTCCTCGGCGGCCGCCATCTCCTCGGCAGAGACGTCCAGCAGCTTACCGTGGGCTTCGAGGATGGCGCGGATCTGCGATTCGATCTGTACCCGCTGGCGCTTGAGGCCGGCGATGTCTTCGTGCAGTTGGGCCAGCCGGTTGTGGGCCCGGTTGAGGATTCGCTCGGCGCGCACCTCGGCTTCCGAGACGATCAGCTCGGCCGAACGCTGGGCGTTGCTCTTCATCTTCTCGATGGTGCCGTGGGACTCCTTCAGGGCGCGGGTCAGCGCCGATTCCCGCTCCCGCCGTTCTTTCAGTTCGGCCCTGAGCTTGCGGATCTCGCTCTCGAGGGTCGCGTTGCGGGTCGTCAGGGAAGCGACCTCCTCGGCGATTTCCTCGAGAAACTCATCCACCTCGCGCACGTCGAAGCCCCGGAAGCGCAGCCGGAACTGGCGTTCCCGGATGTCCAGCGGAGAGATCCCCCCAACGGCATCGGGACCGGCCGACCATTCATATTTGATGATGGCGTCTTTGGACTCTTGCGTCATGATCGGACCTCCCTGAATGGGCCTGCGCCTGCCGCTAGAACATCGACTGTGAGAGGCGCAGCAAGCTGTTGACGACGAAGGTGCGGCAGAAGATGATTGCCAGGATGACCAGGATGGGTGAAAAATCCAGGCCGCCGAAGCTCACCGGGAGCACCTTGCGGATGCGGTACATGACCGGTTCGGTCACCGAGGTGATGAACCGTACGATGGGGTTGTAGGGGTCCGGGCTGACCCAGGACAGGACCGCCCGGGCAATGATCACCCACATGTAGAGCACCAGGACCACATCGAGGACCTTGGCGAGCGCCAGAAAAAAATAACCCAGGATATACATTCCGCCGTAAACCTTTCCTGTGCCGGCCCGAGCGCACCGGCAACGTGATCTGCATTTTTTTCTTCAAAAGTAAAGACATTTCCCCCCGGAAGTCAAGGCTTTTCCCCGGGCGGCGGCGTCGTGCCCGACGCCCCCCGGCGGTTGCGGCGGACCGCGGGCGCCGGTCGCCGGGGCTCGTTTTTTCTTGACTTGCAGCGGCCGAATACCTAAGTTTGAATATAGTCGTTCAGTGCCTCGCAGCCGCCGCGGTGGCGGTGCGATGGCCGATGGGCCCCTTTCCGCGGGGCCTTTTTTACGAAATCATCGGCACGGAAGGGAGCTGACGGACGCAAATGTTGAATGGCAGGAAGATCGCCGTCATCGGAACCGGCAATATGGGAGAGGCCCTCATCAGCGGACTGGTGGGATCGCACAGTGCAAAGCCCGAAGATATCGTCTGTACGGACATTCGGGAGGAAAAACTGACGGAAATCAAAGAACGGTTCGGGGTTCGCACCTCCACGGACAACTGCCGGGCGGTCTCCGAATCCGAGATCGTCATCTACGCCACCAAACCCCAGATCCTGGCCTCGGTGCTGCGGCAGACCGCGGATTGCCTGGACATGAACAAGCTGATCATCTCCATCGCCGCGGGTGTGCCCCTGGCCGCCATCGAAGCCTGCCTCAACAAGAAGCTGCGCCTGATCCGGGTGATGCCCAACATCGCGGCCTCGGTCAAGCAGGGTGCCACCGCCATCGCTTCCGGCGGCCACGTACTGGAGGGCGACATCCAGATCGCCAAGGCGATTTTCGATTCGGTGGGCAAGAGCATCTTCATCGAGGAGAACGTGCTCATGGACGCCATCACGGGCCTCAGCGGTTCCGGTCCGGCTTATATCTTCCTGATCATCGATGCGCTCGCCGATGCCGGCGTCAAGATGGGGCTGTCCCGCAACGACGCCCTGTTCCTTTCGGCGCAGACCGTACTGGGTGCCGCCAAACTGCTGATGAAGACCGGCGAACACCCCGGCCAGCTCAAAGACCGTGTGACCTCTCCCGGTGGGACGGCCATCGCCGGACTGCACACCTTGGAGAAGGGCGGGCTGCGCACCACGCTGATCAATGCCGTGGAGGCCGCCACCCAGCGCTCCAGGGAGCTGGGGGAAATGATGATTCGAAGCTTTTCCGAGGATGAGTGATATGAGGACGCGTTATTTCAGGAAAACGCTGCGCCGCCTGGGGATCGTGGCGGCGGCTGCGGCGTTCACGGCAGGGCTATTTGCGCTGCAGTCCGGCGAGAGCCGCGCCCAGGAGGCGGTCAAGACGGCCTCCGCCACCGCCATCAAGTGGTATTCCTACCAGGACTCCCTGAAAATCGGCAAGCAGGAGGGGAAGAAGATCTTTCTCAATTTCTACGCCGACTGGTGCACCTATTGCGTGAAGATGGAGAAGGAAACCTTCAGGGACCCCGAGGTGGTGGCCTACCTCAACAAGTATTTCATCTCGACCCGCGTGAACTCCGACCGGCAGCAGGACTTGGCGCGCAAGTACAACGTGCAGGGATTGCCCTCGACCTGGTTCCTGGCCGCGGACGGCGAGGCCATCGGGAACCTGCCCGGCTACATTCCGGCCAAGATGATGCTGAAGATCCTGGGGTTTGTCGGCTCCGACAGTTATAAAACGATGACCTTCCAGCAGTACCTGAAGAAGATGTAGCCCCGCGACGGCCCCCGACCGGCCCTGCACGCCGCCACGCGGCCTCCCCTCCGTCCGCTCCGCCGCCGGCGCCTAGTCGATGGCCTGCCCGCCTTTACGGCGGAACCGTCGCCGGATCAGGCGCCAGGCCATCAGCAGGGCCACCGCGCCGCTGACGGTGCATAGGGTGGCGGGCACCCAGAGATAGCCGTGGTAGGCGGCCTCCGAACGCGCCACCGAGATGCCCACCAGGGAGAAACAGAAGATCCCCAGCATGACGATCATCAGCGTCCAGCAGATGGCCGACGCAGCATACCACGGCGTGATCTGCCGGTTGTGGAAGGGGTAGGAGTCGCTGGTTTTCATTGGTCTCGCGGTGTCGGGTGTCGTTTTCCATTCATTCTTAAACGCTACACGGAAAAAATCAAGCCATGCGATCCTATATTCGTTTTCTGGCCGCCGGTGCGCTGGCCGCTACACTGGTCTGGGGCTGCGCCGTCGCCCCCAAAACGCTGTGGATGAAAGACATGAAACGCGCCTTTTCCGCCGGACAGATCATTTCCGCCCGCACCGGCGAGGCGGTTTCTTTCGACGAGATGATGTCCGATCTGCAGTCCGTGCAGGTGGTCTACGTCGGCGAGCGGCACACCGACCCGGTGCACCACCGCATTCAGTTGGAGATCCTGCGTCGCCTGTCCGCCGCGCACGGCGACCTGCAGGTGGGTATGGAGATGTTCGACCACACCTACCAGCCGGTGTTGGACCGCTGGTCCAGGGGAAAGCTCGACTGGCGGAAATTCCTCGAAGAGACCCACTGGTACGCCAACTGGCGCTACCCCGCCTCGCTCTACGAGCAGATCCTGAAGTTCATCAAGTCCCGGCACCTGCCCCTCATCGGGCTCAACGTGCCCTTCAACATCCCCCCGAAGATCTCCATCGGCGGTATCGACAGCCTGAATGACTACGAGAAAAAGCAGCTGCCGGCCGATATCGATCTGACCAACCAGGCCCACCGCGACTACGTCAGGAAAGTTTTCGAGGGGCACCGCATCCCGGGGCGCAACAGCTTCGAGAATTTCTACGAGGCCCAGTGCGTGTGGGAAGACGGTATGGCCGAGGCCATTGCCGCGCACCTGGACGGGCGGCCCATGGTGGTGCTGCTGGGAGACGGCCACATCATCTACAAATTCGGGGTGCCTGAAAGGGCCTTCAAGCGCACCGGCGCCGCCTACCGGACGGTTTACCTGGCGCCGGCCGGCAGCAGCGCGGAGCGCTCCTACGGCGATTACATCTGGGTGACCTCCGACGAGGCCGTCGACAAAACCCTGGGTGTCGACGCCGGGGGCGGGAAGGGCAAACCCGCGTCTTCCTGAACCGGCCTCCGTCCGCGGTTAAAGTTCCGCCGCCCGCGGTCCGATAACAGAGGGTAAACGACCATGCCATGCCGTGGTGCGGCACCGGAGGGTGCGCATCGCCGGCAGGCTTCATCATCAAGGGAGATCGGCAAGGTGAACAAGTTTACCATCGCGGGCATTGCGGCATTCCTGGGCGGCGGGGTGCTGCTGGGGTTTCAGGCCATTTCCACCCTCATGGAAACCGAAGGCGCCGCCTGGAAGCAGATATCCCTGCTGGACATCTTCGACCCCTCCTGGTTCGGCTGGATCGACACCCTCAGCTGGGCGCTGCTGCGGCACACCGCCGACTACTTGGTCAGCATGCCCCTTTTCCTGCTGCTCTTCGGCATCGGGACGTTCGCGTTCCTACTCAACGCCATCTTCGGGCGCTGATTTACGCTGTGCACGGCCACCCCCGCCGCCTCCCGGACCCGGACGCGCTTCCGGGCGACACTGGCGAGACCTGCGCCTAGGGAATTTTGCCCCCGTAGATGATCAGGGTCTGGCCCGGCACGATCACCTTCCTGGCATCCAGCCCGTTCCAGCGCAACAGGTCCGAAAGGCGCACGTTGAAGCGCTCGGCGATGATCGAGAGGCTGTCGCCGCTTTTCACCCGGTAGAC
>CAYZCL010000138.1:0-63855 GCA_964476595.1 uncultured Desulfobacteraceae bacterium | reverse complement strand
GTCAACCTGATCCCGCGCTTCTACGATGTCACCGGTGGACGGGTGTGCGTGGACGGCATCGACGTGCGCGACCTGGCGGTGCAGTCGCTGCGCAGCCAGATCGCCATCGTGACCCAGGAGCCCATCCTGTTCAACGACAGCGTGCGCAACAACATCGCCTACGGCAACCCCGACGCCCGGATGCAGGACATCGAGGCGGCCGCGCGGGCGGCCTACGCCTACGACTTCATCCAGCAGTTCCCCAAGGGGTTCGAGACCAATATCGGCGAACTGGGCGGACGCCTGTCCGGGGGCGAGAAACAGCGGCTGTGCATTGCCCGCGCCCTGCTCAAGGATGCGCCCATCCTGATCCTGGACGAGGCCACCTCCTCACTGGACAGCGAGTCGGAGATGCTGGTGCAGAAAGCCCTTCAGAACCTCATGCAGGGACGCACCACCTTCGTCATCGCCCACCGTCTCTCCACGACCGCCTACGCCGACCGCATCCTGGTGATTGTCGACGGGCGCATCGTGGAGCAGGGCCGGCATCAGGAACTGCTCTGCGAAAATGGGGAGTACTGCAAGCTTTACAGGATGCAGTTCGACAACGGTGTGTAAAGGGGACGCCGGATGCGCCTGAACACCACCATCAATCGCTACCTGCTCAAAGAGATGCTGGCGCCGTCGGCGCTCAACATGATCTTTTTCACCTTCGTCTTCCTGATGACGCAGATCCTGGAGATCACCAACCTGATCGTCAACTACCGCATCAGTGTTTTCATCCTCTTCAAGATGCTGATGTACTCCATGCCCTACTTCCTGGTTTTCGTGATGCCCATGTCGGTCATGATGGGCGTGCTGCTCACCTTCCTGCGGTTATCCAACGACCGGGAGATCCTGGCGCTCAAGGCCGGTGGCGTGAGCATCCTGCAGCTGGTGCCGCCGGTGTTCGTCTTCTGCCTGGCGGGCAGTCTGTTGACGGCTTTTATGGGTATCTACGCGCTGCCCTGGGGCCAGCTCTCGCTCAAGAAACTCACCTACCAGGTGGCCGCCCAGCATTTCGACGTGGGGCTCAAGCCGGGCACCTTCAACGATAGTTTCAGCGGCATCACCATGTACGTCAGCGGCTTTGATCGGCAGAGCAAGCTGCTCAAGGACGTGTTCATCGAAGACCACCGCAACGAATCTTCGGCCCAGACGCTGGTGGCGCCGCGCGGCCGTCTGTTGCGCGATCCGCGCAGGCTGCGGGTGCAGCTGCGTCTTTACGACGGTATCATCTACCAGGTGGACATCGACAGCCGTTCGGTGAACACGGTCCATTTCGAGCGCTACGACGTCAACCTGGACATTCCGCGGGCGGCTTCCCAGGCCAGTGCCAGGGAGGAAAAAGACGATATCGAGATGAGCCTTTCGGAACTGCGGGATTTCCTGTCCCACTCCTCTCACGACGCCCGCTACTACCTGGCGCTCATGCAGTACTACAAGAAATTTTCCATGCCCTTCGCCTGCTTTGCCCTGGGGCTGCTGGCCATTCCGCTGGGTGTGCAGACCCGCTTTGCCAAACGGTCCTTTGGATTGGCCCTGGGGCTGCTGGCCTTCCTGTTCTACTACCTGCTTCTTTCTGCCGGGCAGGTTTTCGGGGAAGCCGGCAAGTATCCGCCCATCATCGGCATGTGGATGCCCAACCTGGTGGTGGGCGCCATCGGGTTGTGGCTGTTCGTGCGCACCCTGAACGAGCGGCCGGTGAGTTTCGACTTCCTCTACCGGGTGACGCGCCGGATGCGGCGGCGCAGGAGCTGCTGATCGTCATGTCCATCATCTCCCGATATATCGTCCGCGAAATCCTGCGCTATTTCTCGCTGATCCTGCTGGCTGTGGTGGGCATTTACCTGATGGTGGATTTTTTCGAGCGCATCGACAACTTCATGGAGTCCGGCGTCCCGCTGATCCGCTCGGTTCCTTATTTCCTCTACAAGATTCCCTTCATCGTGGCGCAGATACTGCCGGTGGGCGTGCTGCTGTCGGTGCTGGTGGTCTTCGGCATCATGAAGCGCAACAACGAGATCGTGGCGCTCAAGGCCAGCGGTCTGAGCGCGTTCTACTTGGTTCGCATCGTGGCGCTGGTGGGCCTGACGGGCAGCCTGATCCTGTTTGTGCTCTCCGAGGTGGTGGTGCCCATCACCATTGCCAAGTCTAACCGTATCTGGCTTGGCGAGGTGCGCAAGAAGCTGCCCGCTAAGGCCGAGAAGAAGAATATCTGGCTGCGCGACAAGGGGCAGATTTCGCACATCGTCTACTTCAACCCCGTGAGCAACACCATCTACACCTTGAAGGTTAACTATTTCGACAAGTGGTTCAACCTGGTGCGCCGTATTGACGCCAAGAGCGCCGTTTACAAGGGGGACCGCTGGATTCTCAAGGACGTGCTGGACCAACGCCTGGACCAAACCACGGGTACATACAGGGCCAAGTACCACCGACGCCAGGCGGAGAAGCTCAGCTTCGTTCCCGCCGACCTGCGGCGTATCGTCAAGCCGGTGGAGGAGATGGGATACCTGGAACTGCGGGCCTACGTGCGCAAGCTGGATGCGGAAGGCTACGACAGCACAAAGTACCGTGTGGACCTGCAGGCCAAGATCGCCTTTCCGCTGGTGTGCATCGTGCTGTGCCTCATCGGGACCGGGATTTCGCTGGGAACGCGCGGCAGCCGCAAGGAGAGTTTGGCGATCATCATCGCCGTGGGGCTGGGGCTCTCCTTCCTCTACTGGGTGTTCTACAGCTTCTGCGTGTCCCTGGGGTACGGCGAGATGCTGCCCCCGGTGGTGGCCGTGTGGCTGGCCAACGTCATCTTTTCCTGCCTGGGATTGTTCACGCTGCTCAACGCGGAGTGAAAAGTGTCTGATCGAAAAGCGGACAGAGAGACAGCGGCGCCGCCGCACACCGGCGTGGACAGGCTGAGACGGCGGTTCGTTGCGCTGATGAACGAGGGGAGCCGCCGGGGGGCGGCGTCCGTCGTGCTGACGCTTTTCTCCCACGTTTACGGCGGCGTCATGGCGTTGCGCGCCGACTGCTACGCCCGGCAACGGCTGGTGAAATCACGCTGTCTGCCGGCCGCCGTCATCTGCGTGGGCAACCTGACGACCGGCGGCACCGGAAAGACGCCCATGGCCGTCTGGCTGGCCCGCCGTTTGCAACGGCGGGGGTTGCGCGTCGCGGTGGTCAGCCGGGGGTACGGGGGGCGGGCCGAAAAGCACGGCGGCGTGGTCAGCGACGGGCGGCGTGTGCGGATGGGGGCCGCCGCCGCCGGCGACGAACCCTACCTGATGGCCCGCAGCCTGCCCGGCGTCCCCGTGGTGGTGGGGGCCGACCGCTACCGCGCCGGCATGCTGGCGGTGCGGCTGGGCGCGGCGGTGCTCGTGCTCGACGACGCCTTCCAGCACCTGGCCCTGGAGAGGGACTTCAACCTGGTGCTCATGGACGCCGCCCGTCCTTTCGGAAACGGGCGGCTCCTGCCGCGCGGCACCCTGCGCGAGCCGCTTTCGGCCCTGGGACGGGCCCACGCGGTGGTGCTCACCCGCGCCGACGGCCTGGACGCGGCGGTGCTGTCGCGCCGCATCGCCACGGTGGCGCAGCGCGCCGCCCCGGCGCCGGTTTTCACGGCCGCCCACGCCAGCCGGGTGTGCGGCGTGGTCCCGGTGGGAAGGCGCGAAATCACACCCGGCCGGTCCACCACCGGCTTGGCGCGCCTTCGCGCACTGGCCTTTTCGGGCATCGCTCACAACGACCGCTTTTTCCAGGGCCTGTCCGGGGCGGGATACCGCCTGGCCGGACGCATGGCTTTCGCGGACCATCATCGCTATGCCGAGCCGGACCGCACCGCCCTCTCCGAAGCCGCCCGACGCCTGGGGGCGGAGTTGCTGGTCACCACCGAAAAGGACTACGTGCGCTTCGCCGGCCGCTTTGCATGGCCGTTGCCGTTGCTGGTGATGGGCGTTGAGATGCGCCTGCTGACGGGCGAGGCGCGGCTCCTGCAACTGCTCGATGAGTGCCTCGGCAGGAGCGGCGTTTGATTCGCCTTACACGGAGTCCGCCGGTACGGCCCGAATGTCGAATTCCGGCGGGTCAAAGAGGTGCTTCTTGACGCTGCACATGCCGGCAACGCGCACCAGCGTGTCGCGGTACTTCTCGGGAAAGCCGTCCGGTAGCAGGATGCGGATGTCGATTTTTTCGATCATGTGCTTTTTTTCGTTGCGGGTGAAGGAAAGCCGCAGGCGGATCCCCTCGGGGTCGATGTTGCGCTCCCGGCAGAAGTAGAGCACGTACACACCGGCACAGGTTCCGATAGAGGCCAGGAAAAGCGTGAAGGGTTCCGGCGCGCTGGCGTCACCGCCCTCCTGTTTGGCCTGGTCGGTCTCGATGGTGAACCCTGCGAAATCGGCGTTCACCCGCAGATTGCCCGGGAAATAGACGTCCATGTCCATGGGTCTGGATCTCCTTTTCTGGTGTAAGGAACGAAAATGCGGGACGGGCCCGGCCGCCTAACGGCCCGGCGGCTGCCGCAGCGCACGGCGTTGTGCCGGCGTCTCGACAAGATAATGCCGGATCAGCCCGGATGCAAGGCGGCTGCCCCCGCGGCGTTGCCGGATGTAGTCCAGGGCCTCGGAGCGCACGGCCTCGCGCGGCGGCGGGTCCGTCAGGTCGGCGGCCAGACGGCGTGCGGCGCTGCGCCAGTCGGGCACCGTGCGAACCAGGCCCTGCGTGACCACGGCGGACCCCA
The DNA here is from genome assembly GCA_964476595.1 of uncultured Desulfobacteraceae bacterium. Classification (GTDB taxonomy): domain Bacteria; phylum Desulfobacterota; class Desulfobacteria; order Desulfobacterales; family JALSRD01; genus JALSRD01. The sequence continues at coordinate 59,099 of CAYZCL010000138.1, read as the reverse complement.
CCCAGTGGAAATCATCCCAGAAGGGGCCCATGACCGGCCGCACGCCGGACACCAGGGCTTCGAGGAAATTCTGGCCCCTCAGCGGCTCGAGGCTGCCGCCCACGAAAGCCGCCGCGGCCAGGGCATAGGCCTGCTTCAGTTCACCGAAAACGTCCCACAGCACCACGACCGGTCCCGCTTGGGGAGCCGCGACCTGCGACCGCAGCCGCCAGGGCGTCCCGAGACGGTCCAGCCGCCGCTGCCACGCCGCCAGCCGATGCATGTGCCGGGGAAAAAGCCCGATTACCGTCTGCGGGTGCTGCGACAGGACGGCTGTCATCAGACGGACGACATCCGGCTCTTCCGCCCCACGCACGGAACCCAGCACCAGGAGTTTGGCGCCCGGCGCCAGCAGCGGACGGAGGGGATTGGGCCTTCCGGGGGCTTCCAGGTCGGTGTCGATGCAGTCGAACTTGATGTTGGGCATCACCTCCACGGGGCAGGCGGGAAACAGGCGGCGGAAACGGGCGGCGTCCGCCGCGGAGACGGCCGCCACGCGATCGGGCGCCAGTTCCCGCCAGAAGCCGGGCAGCAGCCGGTAGTGGCGCAGGCTGGTTGCCCGCAGGCGGCCGTTTATGATAAGAATGCGCGATCCCGCCCTGCGCGCCGCGCGCAGCAGGCCGGGCCAGATTTCGGCCTCCAGCAGCACCAGCACCCGCGGCCGTACCTGGGCCAGGGCGCGCCGCATGAAAGACGGGCGGTCGAAAGGGAAACAGGCGGCGCTGATGCGCGCGCGCGGCGACGCGCCCCGGATCGCGTCGGCCGCCTGCGCCAGGATGTCCAGCCCCTGGCGGGTGGTCGACGTCAACAGCACGGCCGGAGGGCTGCCGGCCTCCAGCAGCCGGCCGACCAGTGACCAGGCTAGGTAGGCTTCGCCGGCCGAGGCGGCCTGGATCCAGACGTCCGCGCGGGGCAGGGGCCGCGCGAGTACGCGCTGGTCGAACCCCTCGGCCAGGCGGCGGTTGCGCCGCAGCAGCGGCAGTGCCGCCCGCCAGGCCAGGTCGTAGAGTTTGAGAGCGGTTCGCATACGGGCCGTCACGGTGGTTTCAACGGGTTGCGGGAGCCGAGCCGCCGAAAGGGGGGGCACTTTGCGGGCGGCGGGTCACGCTCCGCCGGTGAACAAAAAGGGTTGTGCAACCCCCTGGTCCTTAGTAATCGGAAACAGACCCTCTCTATTCCATTTTTAGCGGGCAACCGTCAATCGCAAACTTTCGGTCACGGCGCACCATGGCAGCCAGAGCGCTCGATCCTGAAAATATCGTCTTCCACCTGATCCGCGGCGTGTTCCGGACCATGGGCCTGATGCCGCTTTCCTGGACGGTGCGCGCCGGCAACCTGTGCGGCGACCTGTGGTGGGCCTTGGACCGCCAGCGGCGGCAGGTGGCCCTGGACAACCTGCAGCGGGCCTTCGGCGACGAAAAATCCGGGCAGGAAATCGAGCAGCTGGCGCGCCGTGTGTTCCGCAACCTGGGGCGCATCATTTTCGAGGTGGGCTGGTCCACCGGGATCGATCTCAAGAAGTTCAAGCGCCATACCACCATGATCCACCTGGACAATTATCGGCGGGCCATCGCCAAGGGGCGGGGGGTGCTGATGATGACGGCGCACTACGGCAACTGGGAACTGCTGATCTACACTGCGGCCGTCACCAACCACCCCGTCAGCGTCATCTACCGGCGCCTGGACTTCAGGCCACTGGACCGCTTTTTCCTGGAGTACCGTTCCCGGCTGGGGGCCCGCATGATCCGCAAGGCGCACGCCATGCGGTCCATCCTGCGCCGCCTGCGGGCCGGGGACGCGGTGGCCATTCTGTTCGACCAGAACGTGGACTGGTACGAGGGCGTGTTCGTCGATTTTTTCGGGCACCGTGCCTGCACCAACACGGGCCTGGCGCTGCTGGCGCTGCGCACCGGGGCGCCGGTGGTGCCGGTCTGCATGTCACGGGTCGACGGCGGCTTCACCATCGAGTTCGGTCAGGAGATTCCGCTGGTCCGCAGCGGCGATAAGATCAAGGACGTCGAGGAGAACACCCGGCGCTTCAACCGGGTGCTGGAGGATTTCATCCGCCGTCGACCCGACCAGTGGATGTGGGTGCACCGCCGCTGGAAGACCCGGCCCTACCAACCCTGGCCGCGCGAGCCCCGGCAGCGGCCTTAGCAGGTGCGCGCCGGGCGGTGTCGGAAGGCAGAAGCGAACCGTGCCGCGCAGGCGGCACCGCGATTCTATGCGGAATGGCGGCAGACGAGGATGACGGGAGCATGGACACTGCGGTAATCGTCACCACCTACAATCGGCCGCGGGCACTGGCGGAGGTGCTGCGGGCGCTCGGCCGGCAGACGCGCCCGCCGGACCGGGTGGCCGTGGCCGACGACGGCTCCGGGCCGGAAACCGCGGCGGTGGTGGCGCGGGCCGGCGACGCGGCCCCCTATCCGCTGCGCCACGTCTGGCAGCGGGACCGCGGGTTCCGCGCGGCGCGTATCCGCAACCGGGCCATCGCCGTCTGCCCCGAGGCATATATCATCCTACTGGACGGGGACTGCATTCCCGGGCGTCATTTCGTGGAGGATCACCTGCGGCTGGCCCGCCCCGGGTATTTCTTCCAGGGAAAACGCGTGCTGGTAGGGCCCCGCTTGTCACCGCGTTTCACGGCCGAAGACGCCCGGCGTCCGTGGAAACTGGTCTTCCAGGTCCTGCGCGGACAACTGGGCAACTGGCACCACCTGCTGCGCGTGCCGCTGGTCAAGCCCGTGCGCACCCGGCGTCTGGGCGGCGTGCGCAGCTGCAACATGGGCATCTTCCGCCGCGACCTGGCGGCGGTCAACGGTTTCAACCAGGACTTCGAGGGCTGGGGGCGGGAAGACACCGAACTGGTGGTGCGGCTCTACCGCTTGGGGCTCAAACGCCTGGAGCACCCCTTCATGGCCGTCTGCTATCACCTGTGGCACGCCGAGCACGACCGCCGCAGTCTGGCGCGCAACGACCGGCTGCTGGAGGCGGCCCTGACCTCGGAGAGCTATTACTGCCCCAACGGCCTGGTGAGCGGCGCCGGGCCGCGCGGCCGGTCCGGAGGTGCGGCGTGACGCTGTCCCTCTCCATTGCCGTCATCACCCGCGACGAGGAGCAACGGCTGCCGGCCTGCCTGCGCAGCGCCGCCTTCGCCGATGAAATCGTGGTGGTGGACGCCGGCAGCCGGGACCGCACCGTGGCGATCGCCAGGAATTTCGGCTGCCGCGTTCACGAGCAGCCCTGGCTGGGGTTTGCGCGTCAGAAGCAGCTGGCCGTGAACCTTTGCCGCCACGACTGGGTGCTCATCCTGGACGCCGACGAGCGGGTGCCGCCGGACACCGCGGCCCGCATCGGGCGGCTGCCGCTGGACGGCGCCGCACCGGCGGCGGCATACAGTTTTACCCGGCGCAACGTTTTCCACGGGCGCTGGATCCGGCGCTGCGGCTGGTGGCCGGACCGCGTGACGCGCCTGGTGGACCGACGGCGCGGCCGTTTCAGTACCCGCCTGGTGCACGAGCAGTGGCTGGCCGACGGTCCGGTCCAGCCCCTGGAGGTCAGCCTGGAGCACCGCAGTTTCAACGGTTACGCCGACCTGGTGACCAAGATGCAGCGTTACTCGACCCTCAGCGCCCGTGAGATGCGGGCCGCCGGCGACAGGGCCCGCTGGTGGTCGGCGCCGGCCCACGGGGGCTGGATGTTTTTCACCACCTACGTGCTGCAGCTTGGGGTGCTGGAGGGGTTCGACGGTTTCATGATCGCGGCGCTGAATGCCGGCGGTTCTTTCCTGAAATACGCCAAGCTGTACGAACTGCAGCGATACGGGGAGGCGGAATGAGCGCCTCTTTTATCCATTGTTTTTTGGACCTTTGTGGGGTAGAAGATCTGGCTGAAACGGCAGAAAAACGGGGGGTGAACCGAATCCATGGGGCGCTATGAGGAAATAGACCCGGCCGGGGTCAGGACCTATTCGGCCGCCGACCGGCAGTCGAAGGTCGAGACAACCGCCGAGGCCGTGCCGCCGCGCGCGGGGATGCGCGTGCGCGAGTTCCTTGAAGGGCTGCCGGGCATTCTCAAGGCGGAGGACCTGAAGGCCGTGGCGCGGTCCGTGGTGACGGCCCGCCGCGCGGGCAGGCCGGTTATCGCCATGATCGGCGGCCACGTCATCAAGACGGGCTGCAGTCCCGTGCTGGCCGACCTGGTGTCGCGCGGCTTCGTCACCCACCTGGCCTCCAACGGCGCCGCCGCCATTCACGACACCGAACTGGCCCGCTTCGGCCACACCAGCGAAGACGTGTCCGCCGCCCTGACGGACGGATCTTTCGGCATGGCGGCGGACACCGCACGTCTGGTCAACGACGCGGCCCGTGAAGCCGTGCAGAGCGGCGAGGGCTTCGGCGAAGCCGTCGGGCGCCTGCTGCTGGCGGAAGAGCCGCCTTTCGTCGAACGCGCCCTGATCGTCCGCTGCTACCGGCTGAAAGTGCCCTACACCCTGCACGTGGCCTTGGGAACCGACATCGTGCACCAGCACCCGTCCGCCGACGGCGCCGCCATCGGCGAGGCCTCGCTGCGCGATTTCCGCATCTTCACGGCCACCGTGGCCCGCCTGGGGGGCGGTGGGGTGGTGCTCAACTTTGGCAGCGCCGTGATCATGCCCGAAGTCTTCCTGAAAGCCCTCTCGCTGGCCCGCAACCTGGGCCGCCGCGTGGTGGATTTCACCACCGCCAATTTCGACATGATTCAGCACTACCGTCCCGTGACCAACGTGGTGCGGCGGCCGGTGGCCCCCGGCGGACGCGGCTACGCCCTGACCGGTCACCACGAGATCATGATCCCGCTGCTGGCGGCGGCCATCTGCGAGGAGGACGCCCGGTGAGCCCCTCCGCGCTGCCGCCTTTCGGACGGGCCCGCGTGCTGGTGGTCGGCGACTGCATGCTGGACCGCTACCTGTGGGGCGAGGTGCGCCGCATCTCCCCCGAGGGCCCCGTGCCGGTGGTGCGGCTCCGGGAGCGCTCCGAGACCCTGGGCGGGGGCGGCAACGTAGCCGCCAACCTGGCCGCCCTGGGGAGCCCGGTCACCCTGCTGGCGGTGCGCGGTGACGACGGGGCCGGCCGGCGCCTGGCCGCCCTGGCGGCCGACCGGGGTATCGACGCCTGCCTGCTGACCGACCCCGACCGGCCCACAGTCACCAAGACCCGCGTGATCGCCGGCGCCCAGCAGCTGCTGCGCCTGGACGAGGAGGACACCGGCCTCATCGGCGACGGGGTGCGCCGTGAACTGCTGGCCCGGGTGGAAGAGCGGCTGGACGACTGCCGGGCCCTGATCCTGTCGGATTACGGCAAGGGCGTCCTGGGGGCGCCGGAGGTGTGTCCGCGGCTCATCGGGATGGCCCGGCAGCGAGACATTCATGTGCTGGTCGACCCCAAGGGGCCCGACTGGCGGCGTTATCGGGGTGCTTCCTGCATCACGCCCAACACCGCGGAGCTGCGGCTGGCGACCGGCCTGACCGAAAGCGCCGACCGGGACCGGCTGCTGGCCGCGGCCGACGACGTCTGCCGCCGGCTGGCGCTGGAGCGGCTGCTGCTCACGCGAGGTGCCCGGGGGATGTGCCTGGTGGACGGCCGGGGAGAGCCGCGCATCATCCGCGCCCGGGCACGCGAGGTTTTCGACGTCTCCGGTGCCGGCGACACAGTGGTGGCCGTGATGGCGGCCGGGCTGGCCGTCGGCCTGGGATACGAAGAGTCCGCCCGCCTGGCCAACCTGGCGGCCGGCCTGGTGGTGGGCAAGCTGGGCACCCAGCCGGCGACTTCCGGAGAACTGGAAGCCGCACTGCGGCTGGAGGCCGACCGCGACGGCACCATGCCGGCCAAGGAGTTGAGCCTGGATGCGGCCCTGATGCAGGTCAAAGCCTGGCGGGCGGCGGGGCATCGCATCGTTTTTACCAATGGCTGCTTCGATCTGCTGCACCCGGGGCACATCAACCTGCTGCACCGGGCCCGGTCCCTGGGGGACCGCCTGGTGGTGGGGCTCAACACGGATGCCTCGGTGCGGCGCCTCAAGGGGCCGCAGCGCCCCATCCTGTCCCAGCAGGACCGTTCCGCCCTGCTCAGCGCGCTGGGAAGCGTGGACCTGGTGCTGCTGTTCGATGAAGACACGCCGCTGAACCTGATCCGCGCCATTCGGCCGGACATCCTGGTCAAGGGCGCCGACTACCGGCGCGAGGACGTGGTGGGCGGCGACGTGGTGGAGAGTTACGGCGGCCGAGTCCGGCTGGTGCCCCTGCTGGCGGGATACAGCACCACGGACATCACGCGGCGGATCTTGGCGGCCGACGGCCAAAACAAACGGGAGAAACGGTAAACCATGGCGATTTCCAAAGAGCTTCTGGAAATACTGGCCTGCCCCAAGTGCAAGGGGGAGGTTCACCTCAACGACAGCGGGGACGGCTTGGTGTGCGAGGCCTGCCGGCTGCTTTACGAGATCCGGGACGACATTCCCATCATGCTCATCGACGAAGCCAGGCCGCTGGAGAAGTCGGACTGAAGATGAGCCGGCCCGAAGCACCCGTGCCGGCCAAACTCGTGGTGGGGATTTTCCTCAAGCGGCGCGCCTTGCTGACGCCCCTGGCCGAGGCGCTGACGGCGCGCTTCGGTGCGCTGGACCTCGTGGGGCCCTGGTTCGATTTCGACTTCACGCGCTACTACCGGACCGAGTTCGGCGAACCCCTGTACCGGCGCATGCTGGCCTTCAGGGACCCGGTGGACCAGGGAGACCTGGCGGCGGTCAAGCGGGCCACCAACGCCCTCGAGGCGCGGTTCGCGAGGGAGGAGCGGCGGCGGGTCAACATCGACCCGGGTTACCTGGTGAGAGAACGTTTCGTGCTCGCCAGCGGCAAGAATTTTACCCATCGCATCTACCTCGACGAGGGCATCTACGCCGATCTCACGCTGGTGTACCGCAAGGGGGATTTCCGGCCCCTGCCGTGGACTTACCCGGACTACACCCGGCCCGAGATGCTGGCCTTTCTGCACCGGGTGCGCCGCAAGTACATTGCCGACCTGCGCGGCCCGTGGCCGCTGCCGGACCGTCGGCGGCCCGAAACGCGGCAGGCCGCACAGCAACCGCGGAGGAATCGCAGATGATCAACAGCATGACCGGTTATGCCGCCGCCGCCGCAGAGGGGGAAACGTTCTCCGTCTCGGTGGAGATCCGTTCCGTCAACAGCCGACACCTGGACACGGTGCTGCGGCTGCCCCACGCCTGGCAGGCACTGGAGAGCCGCATCAAGGCGGCCGTCAGCGACCGCCTGGTGCGCGGTCGTGTGGAGGTCCGCGTGGACATCCGGGACGTGTCCGCAGCGGCCGAACGCTTCGACGTCGACACGGACCGCGCGCGCGCCTACGCCGAGGCCCTGGGGCGCCTGTGCGACGCCGTCGGCGTTCAGCAGGCCGTCCCCCTGGAACTGGTGGCGCGGCTGGACGGGGTGATCCAAGCGGCCGAAGCGCCGGCCGACCCGGATGCCTGCTGGCGGGAACTGCAACCCTGCCTGCAGCAGGCACTGGAAGGCCTGGCCGACATGCGCGCCCGCGAGGGGCGTTTCCTGGCCGAGGACTTCGAGCGGCGGCTGGCCTTCCTGGAGGCCCGCCTTGAAAAGGTCGCCCGGGCCTCCCGGGATCTGCCCGTCCTCTACCGCCGACGCCTGGAGACCCGCATCGGCGAACTGACCCAGGGCGTGGTGGAGATCGACCCGGCGCGCATCGCCCAGGAGGCCGCTTTTCTGGCCGACCGCAGCGACATTTCCGAGGAGATCGTGCGTCTGCGCAGCCACATCGATCAGTTTCGGCACCTCATGGACGGCCCCGAGGCGGCAGGGCGGCGACTCAATTTCCTGCTCCAGGAGATGAACCGCGAGCTGAACACCATCGGCTCCAAGACGGAAAGCGCCGCCGTGGCCCACATGGTGGTCGAAATGAAGGCCGAACTGGAAAAAATCAGGGAGCAGATACAGAACGTGGAGTGAGGACCGTCATGGAACAGAAGCTGCTCAACATTGGATTCGGCAACACGGTGGTGGCCGAACGCATCGTTTCCATCGTCTCCCCCCATTCGTCTCCCATCAAGCGCCTGAAGGACGAGGCGCGCGACGAGAAGCGCTTGGTGGACGCCACCCAGGGGCGGCGCACGCGCTCGGTGATCGTCATGGACAGCAACCACGTGATCCTGTCCTCCATCCAGGTGGAGACCATCGCCCAGCGTTTCGAGATGCTCAGAAACGGAGACCGCGGAAGTGGCGCGGAAAAGCGGCGCAGATAACGGTTCCGGCAAGTCCCCGGGGCGGGGCACGCTGTTCGTCCTCTCGGCACCCTCGGGCGCCGGCAAGACGACGCTGGTGCGGGCCATGCGCAGCCGTTTCCCGGACCTGGTTTACTCGATTTCCCACACCACCCGTCCGCCGCGGCCGGGGGAAGTCCACGGGGTGGACTACTTTTTCATTTCGACGGATGAATTTCGGAAGGGCATCGCCGCCGGCCTGTGGGCCGAGTGGGCCGAGGTGCACGGGAATTATTACGGCACCAGTGCGCGTTTCCTGGAAGAGGCCCTGTCGTCCGGCAAAGACGTGCTGCTGGACATCGACGTGCAGGGGGCCTGCCAGATCGTCGACAGGTTCCCCGGGGCGGTGACCATCTTCATCCTGCCGCCTTCGATGGAGGTGCTGCGACGGCGCATCGAATCCCGGGGCACCGACAGTCCCGAGGTCATCGAACTACGCATGGAAAACGCCCGCCGCGAGATGCAGCGGCGGGACTGCTACGATTACCGCATCGTCAACGACCGGCTGGAGGACGCCGTCGAGGCCCTGGCGGGCGTGATCGAAAAGCACCGGGGGGAGTTTGAAGTTTGAAGTGTGAAGTTTGAAGTGGGGAACTGGGGGCGGTGGCCGAGGGGGCTTTGCGAAAATGTTGCGGTGGGTGGCTGAGATGAACCGGCGGGTGTTTGACCGTTGACCAGCGTCGGCGAAATTCTCTACGGGTTTCACCCGGTGGCCGAGTGCCTGCGGGCCGGCCGCCGGCAGGTGCGGGAGATCGCCCTGGCGCGGCGGGCCCGCGGAAAGCGGGTCGAGGCCCTGCTGTCACTGGCGCAGGAACGGGGCGTGCCGGTTCGCCGGCGCACCCGTGAAGAAATCCGGCGGCTGGCCGGGGCTGAGCTGCACCAGGACGTCTGCGCCCGGGTGGGGCCTTACCCGCCGGCCGACCTCGACGCGCTGCTGGACGGCGCCGGTGAACCGCTGCTGCTCCTGCTGGACCAGATCGTGGATGTGCAGAATTTCGGCAGCCTGGTGCGCACGGCGCTGTGCGCCGGGGTCAGGGGAGTGGTGATTCCCCGGCGAAGGGCGGCCCAGCCCGGACCGGCCGCGTGCAGGGCCTCGGCCGGCGCCCTGGAGCACATGGCGGTAGCCCGGGTGGCCAACATGACCGAGGCCGTCAAGGCGTTGAAAGCCGCCGGTTTCTGGATCGCGGGCCTCGACGGCCGGGCGGAGCGCACGGTTTTCGACGTCGACCTGACCGGGCCGCTGGCGCTGGTGATTGGCGCTGAGCACAAGGGCATCCGGCCGCTGGTCCGGCGGCATTGCGATCTGCTGGCGGCCATTCCCCAGCAGGGGCCGCTGGATTCATTGAACGCCTCGGCCGCCGGGGCGGTGGCCCTGTTCGAGTCCGTCCGGCAACGGAGGACTAAAAGCACCCCCGATTGACGGGGCAACCCAGCCGTCAGGTATCGGCAATCCGAGAGCGGGTCGAAAAGACGTCCGACGGTCTTGCCGGCCCGCGCCAGGATCCCAGATACAGTGGTTTCCCGTTTTGCCTGACGCCCGACGGCTTTTTTCGGAGAGGAACGCAGATCATGGCAGATGCCAGAGCCATCAAAAAGATCGAAAACGGTAGACTCGACGTACCCGATATCCCCATCATTCCCTTTATCGAGGGTGACGGCATCGGGCCGGACATCTGGCGGGCCGCCCGGCTGGTGCTGGATACCGCCGTGGCCGCGGCTTACCGCGACCGGCGCCGGATCGCCTGGCGGGAGATCTTCGCCGGCCAGAAGGGGTTCGAACAGACCGGCAACTACCTGCCGAACCAGACCCTGGATGCCATCCGGCGGTACGTGGTGGCCATTAAAGGCCCCCTGACCACCCCGGTGGGCAAGGGCATCCGCAGCGTCAACGTGGCCATCCGCCAGCGGTTGGACCTGTACGCCTGCGTCCGGCCGGTGCGCTACATTCCCCCGGTGCCCAGCCCGCTGAAGCATCCCGAGAAGATCGACATGGTCGTTTTTCGGGAAAACACCGAGGACCTCTACGCGGGCATCGAGTGGGCCGCCGGCACCAGCGAGGCCCGCCGCGTGGCGGACTTTCTAACCGGGGAGATGGGAGTGCGCCTGCCGCCGGAGGCGGGCATCGGCATCAAGCCCATCAGCGCCGTCAACACCAAGCGCCTGGTGACCCGTGCCATCGCCCACGCCGTCGAACACGACCTGCCCAGCGTGACGCTGATGCACAAGGGCAACATCATGAAGTACACCGAAGGGGCCTTTCGCGCCTGGGGCTACGAGGTCGCCGAGGAGCGATTCGCCGACCGGGTGATCACCGAGAAGGCGCTTTTCGAGGAGTTCGGGGGACGCCGGCCGCAGGGTCGGGTGGTGATCAAGGACCGCATCGCCGACATGCTCTTTCAGCAGGTGCTGCTGCGGCCCGAGGAGTACAGTGTGATCGCCACGCCCAATCTCAACGGCGATTACATCTCCGACGCCCTGGCGGCCCAGGTGGGGGGGCTGGGGATGGCCCCGGGCGCCAACATCGGCGATGACTGCGCCGTGTTCGAAGCCACCCACGGTACGGCGCCCAAGTACGCCGGGCAAGACAAGGTCAACCCGGGGTCCCTGATCCTGTCGGGGGCCATGATGCTCGATCACATGGGTTGGAAGGAAGCCGCCGAGCGCATCCGGCGGGCGCTGCAGCAGGCCATCGAGCAGGGGCGCGTGACTTACGACTTGGCACGCCAGATCGAGGGGGCCACAGAGGTCTCCTGCTCGGACTTCGCCCGGGCCATCGCCGACAACATCGATGCGCTTTAGCGCCGCCGGACGGGTGCTGGCACGCGCGCTGGCGGACGCCCTGTTCCCTCCACGCTGCGCGGCCTGCGACGTTTTCCTGCCTCCTCCGATTCGGCGCCCGCGGCGGCCGGCGGAGGACGAAACCGACATACGCCGCGTTTTCGATGGGTTGCTGGGCGAAATGCTGTGCGCCGCCTGCCGCGCCGCTTTCCAGGCGGTGACCTCGCCGCTGTGTCCGTGCTGCGGCATCATGTTCCCCAGCCGCCGGGGCGACGATCACCTCTGCGGGCGCTGCGCCGTCTCGGGCCACTGGTTTGCCACCGCCAGGGCGGTCGGCATCCACGAAGGGCCGCTCAGGGACATGGTCCACCACCTCAAGTACGGCGGCCGTGTGGGGCTGGCGCGCCCCCTGGGTTGGCTGATGGATACGTTTTTCCGGCAGGTCTGGCCGCCGGGGGAGGTGGAACTGGTGATGCCCGTGCCCCTGCACGGACGGCGACTGCGTCGGCGCGGCTTCAACCAGGCCTGGCTGCTGGTGCGCCACTGGACGGGCTTTGCCGAGGCCCCGGGCGGTGGGCATTCGGGCCCGCTTTTTGTCCACAACGCACTGGTGCGCCGCCGCCCGACGCGACCCCAGACCGGCCTGGGGCGCGAGGAGCGCCTGTCCAATCTGAAGGGGGCTTTCGCACTGGCGCCGGGGAGATCGGTGGACGGCCGGACGGTGCTGCTGGTCGACGATGTCATGACCACCGGCACCACGGCCGACGCGTGTGCGCAGGTGCTGCGGGCCGCCGGCGCCCGGCGGGTGGACGTGCTGACGCTGACAAGGGCCATGGGGTGACGACCAGATGGTGCTCACCAAACTGGAAAAGAACGGGCTGGTCGCCCGGCGGTTTGCGCACCTGGCGGCCTTCGACGGGCTGTGCCACGGCGTGTTCGGCCGCCGGGGCGGGGTCAGCGAAGGTCCCTTCGCCAGCCTGAATGTGGCTTTCGGCTGCGGTGATTTGCCGGAAAACGTGGTGCGCAACCGGGCCCGCATCGCCCGCTGGTCCGGCCTGCGGGAGGCGGTTTACCTCAACCAGGTGCACGGAGACACGGTCCGGGTCGTCACCCGGGATACGGCCGCAGGGCATGCGCCGGCCACGGCCGATGCCGTGGTGACCGATGTCCGGGGGCGGCTGCTGGTGATCCAGGTGGCCGACTGCCAGGCGGTGCTGCTCTTCGATCCCCGGCGCCGGGTGGTCGCCAACGTGCACAGCGGCTGGCGCGGCAGCGTGCGCAACATCTTGGGCAAGACCGTGGAGGTCATGGTGGGGCGTTTCGGTTGCCGTGCGGACGACCTGCGGGCCGCCATCGCCCCCTCGCTGGGCCCCTGCTGCGCCGAGTTCGTCCACTACCGGCGTGAATTGCCGCGGGAATTCTGGCCCTACCGGGACCAACACCGGCGTTTCGATTTCTGGGCCATCAGCCGCGATCAGTTGACGGCCGCCGGTATGCGGCCCGGGTTCATCGTCAACAGCGGCATCTGCACCCGCTGCCGCAGCGAGGCGTACTACTCCTACCGGGCCGGTCACCGCACGGGGCGATTCGCGGTGGTGATCGGTTTGAAATAGGGGGGCGGCCATGCCCGCCCGCCGTTCTCACGGGAAAAGGCGAAAAGTTGAAAGCTTTCGTAAAAATGGGGTGCCGCGGGGCGGTAGGCGGCTTGCGCGGCCATGCACTTTGCGCCGCTGCGGCCCGGCCGTCGCCGGCCCCCGCGGCGAAACCCGTCTTCGGTGGCGGCCCCGGTGGGAGGGCCTGAGCGATGCGCGCCTGTCGGCAGGAGGTCAATATCCTCTGGAACCGGGAAACCGCCCCCGGCCTCTACCGCCTGGGGCTCGAAACGCCGGCCATGGCCGGCGCCGCCGTGCCGGGGAGCTTCGTCATGGTGCGTGTGCCCGGCCCGGGGGAACCGCTGTTGCGGCGGCCGTTCTCGGTGCACGGCCTGGTCGAAGGCCCTTCGGGGCCCGCCGGAATCGAGATTCTCTACCGCGTGGTGGGTCCGGGCACCACCCGGATGGCGGCCTGCGCCCGCGGCGCCCGCCTGGATGTGGTGGGGCCGCTGGGGCGGGGATTCCGGCTGGCCGAACCCACCGGGCACGTCGTCATCGCGGGCGGCGGCGTCGGTGTGGCTCCTCTGGTGTTCCTGGCCCACCGGCTGGTCCGTCGGCGGGGCGGGGCCGAGGGGGTACGCGTTTTTATCGGTGCGGGATGCGGGGACGAGATCATCGGTGTCGAGGATTTCCGTGCTCTGGGCATCGAGCCGGTGGTCACCACCGACGACGGCAGCTGCGGATTGCAGTGCCGGGTCACTGAGCCGTTGACGGCCCACCTTGCACGGCACCGCCCGGATATGCTGTACGCCTGCGGGCCGACGCCCATGCTGCGGTGCGTGGCGCAGCTGGCGGCAGAGCACCGCATCGCCTGCCAGGTCAGCGTGGAAACCATGATGGCCTGCGGCATGGGCGCCTGCCTGGGGTGCGCCCTGCAGAGTGCCGAGCCCGGCGTGTACCTGCACGCCTGTACCGACGGCCCGGTGTTCGATGCCGACCGCCTGCGCCTGTGACCGCCTGCGCGGATGGACCCGGCGCAACAGGGGGGATGCCGCCGGCTACTGGTGGCTGCCCCTGCGGGCGTTCTTTGGGATTGACTTTCAGGGGGTGCTGTGATAAAAGTTGATCCCTTAAAACTACAAGCCCCGGTATTGCGGGGTGCCGTCGGCGGTGTTCCCGATGCCAGCGGGCAGATGAGGTAGGCATTGCGAAAGTCCCGGGAAACCAGGCGCACCTTGCGGGAGCTGGCCTATTACAGCAGCCTGGGGCTGTCGGTGGCCTTGGCCATTTTCATCGGCGTGGGGATCGGTGTGTATCTGGACAGGCGTTTCGACACCTCGCCGTGGCTGATGTTCACCGGACTCGTATTGGGAATCGCAGCCGGATATCGCAACATAGGACTTGCCATTAAGAAAGCCAGAAAATTTTGAGCCTGTTTCCAGAGTAACGTTCAGAACCGACCTTTAAAATCGGGCAGAAGCAAACGTGAAAATCCAACAGCGCCTACTGGCCTTCGTGATTCGCACCAACTGGATTTTGTTTCTATCCCTGAGTCTGCTTGCGGTATGGCTCAGCTCGCCCGCCTTCACCCGCGGCGTCGTCTGCGGCGGACTGCTGGTCCTCGTCAACTTCCACCTTTTGGCCCGCACCCTCAAGCGCGCCCTCACCCCGCCCCACCTGGCATCCACCGGGTCGGTGCTCGCCAAGTATTACATCCGCTTCATCATCAGCGGTGTCATTATTTTTTTCCTGATATCCACCCGTTTCGTCAATCCCCTCGGACTGCTGGTCGGCCTTTCGGTGGTCGTCGGCAGCATCATGCTGGCAACCCTGTGTGAACTGACAAAACTCATCATCAAGGAGGCGGCCTAAGGATGGAACATCCCTACCTTTTTTTCGTCAAGTTGTTTGAGCTGATCGGGCTGGGGCATTTCGCCCACGCCTATCCCCATGTCATTTACACGTGGGTTGTGATGATCATCCTCATCGTGCTGGGCGGCTTGGCGGCCCGCAGCGTGACGCTGATTCCCGGCAAGGGGCAGAACGTCTTCGAGATGATCATCTCCGGGTTGGAAGAGTTCATGGTCGACGTGACCGGCGAGGAGGGGCGCTGGCTGTTTCCGCTGGCGGGCACCATCTTCATCTACATCCTGACCTGCAACCTGCTGGGCCTGATTCCGGGATTCATGCCGCCCACGGCCAACCTCAACACCACCCTGTCGTGCGCCCTGGTGGCGGTTATTTTCACCCACATCATCGGTATCAAGTACCACGGCGCCAAGTACATCAAGCACTTCCTGGGGCCGGTGTGGTGGATGGTGCCCATTATTTTTCCCATCGAGATCATTGGGCATCTGGCCCGCATCCTGTCGTTGTCCTTCCGTCTTTTCGGCAACATGATGGGTCACGAACTGGTGTTGGCCATTCTGTTTTTCCTGGCGGGCGCTTTCTTCGCCCCGCTGCCCATCATGGCGCTGGGTATCTTCGTGGCCCTGGTGCAGGCGCTGGTGTTTTTCCTGCTTTCGGTCATGTACTTCACCGGTGCCATGGAGCACGCTCACTGATGACCGGGCACCCCGGAAGCTTTTTCGAATGATGTTAATGGGAGATGGAAGAAGCCCTTATTAATTCTCAACAAAGGAGGTAGAGGCTGGTATGGAAGGATTACAGTTCTTCATCGCGTGTGTCACGGCCGCAGGTTTTGGAATCGCCATCGCCGCCTTCGGGTGCGGTCTCGGACAGGGGATGGGTGTCAAGTCCGCTGTGGAAGGTATTGCCAGAAACCCGGAGTCTTCCGGCAAGGTGACCGTTACCCTGCTCATCGGCCTGGCAATGATCGAGTCGCTCTGTATCTACGCGCTGGTCATTTCACTCATCTTGATCTACGCCCACCCGCAGGCCGAAGCCATCGCCAAGCTTCTCGGCGGATGATTCGCCTGCATTGACGACAGACCTCACCACGGGCGCATGCCGGCACGGCATGCGCCTTTTTTTTTGCCCGCTACGCCGCGCGCTCAGCGGTTCTTGCGCCAGCGGGGATGGGTGATGCCGAATTTCTTGATCTTGTAAATGAGGGCGCGCGGACTGATGCCCAGGAGCTTGGCGGCGTCTTTCTGGATCCAAAGGCTTTTTTCGAGGGCCTCGAGGATCATCTCCTTCTCGGCGTCCTTGAGAGACTTGGGGGCCTTGGCGGGCGCCGTGGCCGTCGGGGCGGCCTCCTGCGTCCGCGGCTGCTTGTGAAGCATGGGCTCCAGCATGGCCACGTGCTCTTCGCGGATGACGGGGTCGTCGGTCAGGATGACGGCGCGTTCGATGGTGTTGGACAGCTGGCGGATGTTGCCCGGCCAGTCGTAGGATTTGAACCACTCCACGATGGCGGGTGAAAAATCCTCCACCTTTTTCTTGAGGTTGCGCGACACTTTCTGCAGGATGGCGCGGGCCAGCGGTTCGATGCACTCCCGTCGCTCCCGCAGCGGCGGCAGGTTCACCGACAGGACATTGATGCGGTAGTAGAGATCCTCCCGGAACTGGCCCGTTTCGGTCAGCTTCTCCAAGTTGCGGTTGGTGGCGGCGATCACCCGGGCATCGGTGTGGATGGTGCTGTTGCCGCCCACGCGCTCGAAGCATTTTTCCTCCAGGAATCGCAGCATCTTGGCCTGCAGGGCGAGGCTCATCTCACCGATTTCATCTAAGAAGAGCGTTCCGCCGTCGGCCTGCTCGAAGCGGCCGATGCGTTGCTTGGTGGCCCCGGTGAAGGAACCCTTTTCGTGTCCGAACAGCTCGCTTTCCAGCAGCGTTTCAGGGATGTTGGCGCAGTTGACCTTGATGAACGGTTTGCGGCGGCGATGGCTGTTGAAATGGATGGTGCCCGACAGGAAGCTCTTGCCGGTACCGGTTTCGCCGGTGACCAGCAGGGTGGCGTCCGTCCGGGCGAACTTCTTCAGCGCCTTGATGACCCGCTGCATGGAGGGACTCGCGGCGATGATCTGGCTGAAATCGTAGACGATGTCCTGCTGCCGGCGCAGGTAGTCGATCTCGTTCTTGAGGCTGCGTTCGTTGAGGGCCTGCCGGACGGCCAGGCGCACCCGCTCGTCGCGAAACGGTTTGCTCAGGAAATCGGAGGCGCCGCGCTTGATGGCGTTGACCACGTTCTCGGCATCGTCCACCCGGCCGGTCATGATGACCACGGTTCCCGAGGCGTGGGTTTTGACCCACTTGAGCAGGTCCAGGCTGCCGCCGTTACTCACCCCCCAGTCCAACAGCAATACGTTGTACTGGATCTTCTTGAGGTGCTCGAAGACGTCGTCACCGGGAGGGTGGGCCTCGATCTCGTAAGAGCCGGAAAGGGCTTCCGCCAGCTGCTGGCGCGCCTTTTTACTGCGGTCTATGATGAGAATGCGGTGCATCGGGCAATCGGGTATTCTTTCCTGAAAGATGTCGAAACGGGTCCGCGGTGTCGCTCCGGCGCACTTGGCTGCCGGGCGGGCCGCCGGCACCCGTTGCCGCATCGGTCTTGCATCTTACGGGCCTTTGCTGTATCTGACGTAGGGGCGGGCGGCCGCGCCGCCCGGTGCTGGATCGGTTGGAATGCCGACGGATAGACCCCCGTGTGAAAGGGGGGGGCGGCCCGGTGCAGCCCGCAGGCGCTTTGCGATGCCCGCCCGGCCGGACGGCGCAAAAGCGGGTACGTCCCCTGGCCCCCTGTGAGACGCCCGTCCGGCAACGGTCGGTGTGTTGTGCGTTCCGGAGACAGGAAAAAAGGGAATCGGTTAATCGAACTGTCCCAGCGGCCGCTGGAAAGTGAACTTGGCCGGTTTTTTGACCAGTGTATCCCAGGCTTCATCCACATTACGGCCCGAAGCGGTGAAGGGGATGGACACGATAAAAGCCGTCGCTCCCAGAATCATGGAAGCGATGCCCAGGGGCCTGACCAGGATGACGTCGGCGATCATGGCGCCGGCTTCCGGCTGGGTGTCGTCCAGGAGCTTCTGCCCCTGCGCCAGCGCCGCACCTGCCGGCAGCAGCACCAGTGAGGCCACGGTCAGAAGGACGATGGTGCGTTTTCCCAGTTTGGTCATCTGAATCTCCTTTACACTCGGGGGGTTATTTTAGATCCTCGATGATCAGACTAAATAAAGGTCGAAAGACTGTCAAGCAAAAAGACGAATTGTCGGTTACTTAGCCGCTTTTTCGGGGTTTCGCCCGTCGCCGGAGCAGCCCGCCGGGACCGGCCCCGATGCGGTCTGCGCCTTGCGTGATGCTGCCCCTTATTATCGGACACAATCGCCGTTTCTACAATGTATTTCCAGGGAGGAGGCCGTTTTGAAAAAAATCGCGGGACTGTTCATCTGTTTGTGGGTCATCACCGGATTGGGCTGCGCCGCCGGCACACCGGCGTCCAAAACCGTCGCCATGGATGAGCCGGCCGTACGCCGGCTGGTACTGGAGGTCATTCGGGACAACCCCGACGTGGTTTACGAGGCGGTTCGCAGGCGTGCCGACCAGCTGAAAGCCGAGGCGCGCCGGCGGGAACTGGAACGCAGCTTTGCGGAGCGGGTCGACATCACGGTGAGCCCTTCGGACCCCGTCAAGGGGCCGGCGGACGCGCCCGTGACCATCATCGAGTTCACCGATTTCCAGTGCCCCTACTGCGCGCGCGGGGCTGGCGTGATGGACGACCTGTTTGAAAAGTATCCCGGCAAATTGCGGCTGGTTTTCAAGAACAACCCGCTCAAGTTCCACAAGCAGGCCGTGGCGGCGGCCCGCGCGGCACTGGCCGCCCACCGGCAGGGAAAGTTCTGGCCGTACTACGAACTGCTTTTCGACAATTACGACAACCTGAGCCCCGAGCTGTTCACCACCATCGCCCGGCAGCTGCAACTGGACATGGCGCGTTTTAACCGGGACCGGGAATCCAAACAGATCGCGCGGCAGATCGACGACGACCGACGGCAGGCCCGCAAGCACGGTTTCACATCCACGCCCACCTTCGTGATCAACGGGGTGGTAGTGGTCGGCGTCCGACGGCTGAATTACTTCGAAACCGTCATCGAGCGCCTGCTGCGGGAGTCGCCAAAGGGTTGAATCGTCCGGATCCCTCCCGTTGGAAAACCGAAAAACCGGCCACCGAAAGCGGTTTCATATTTTTTAAAATTTAAAGAAATCCAAAGAAAAATGAAGATTTCAGGAGTGGAGTGGTGTGTTCATAACTTGTCGAAAACAGTCGATCTGCTTAAAATCCTTACCAAAATGAAGCGCTTGAAAATCATTGTATTTATGGCCGGTTGAGGCCGCAGTGCTTATTATCTGTCGCTAAAACAATGTGTTGTACAATGTTTAAAACCGGCCCCTGATTTATTTTAAAAACGCCTTTCTTCAGGATTGACATCTCGGGGGCGATTCTATAATTTCCCACCTGCTGAAGTCACTTCGGCTATTTCCAGTCTATTTCCTCTAAACTCTTGGAAATCGTTCGTAAGTCCTGCTCCTGAGCCTGTTTTCAGCCTGTTTCCGGAGCACCTGTATTCTGAAAGAAACGTTGCCGAGGGGAGATCGTTACGCCTGATGGAAGCCGTTTGGGAGAAGGTGAAATCCGCAATCAAGGAAAGAGTGCCGGGGCACACTTTCAACATGTGGATTGCTCCTTTGAAATTCGGTGGATTCGATCAGAAGACTTTTGTTCTCTACAGTCCCAACTTTTTCTCGAGAAACCGCGTCAAGACCCACTATGCGGAACTGATTCGCGACCAACTCTGCGATGCCCTCGGGAAGAAGGTGTTCCTGGTCATCGAGACCGGCAGGCGTGCAGGCGGTACGGCATCCAGCGAATTGGCCCCCCGCCGGCAGCGCAGCCTGCCCAACATGGGCATCCGGCCCCACAGCGGTCGGCTGTTGCGGCGCGACTTCACCTTCGACCAGTTCGTGGTGGGGGGCAACAACGACTTCGCCTACACCGCCTCCCTGGCCTTGGCCTCCCGCAGGAAGCGTAAGAACGGTTGCGAGAACGCCCTCTTCCTGCTGTCGAAACCCGGCATGGGCAAGAGCCACCTGTCCCAGGCCGTCGGCCACTACATTCTCTCCGAGTATCCCAACGAGAGCGTCTACTACATGACGGCCGAGGACTTCAGCGCCGAGATGGTCAGCGCCTTCCGGGAAGACAGCGTGGAACGTTTCAAGGAAAAATACCGGCGCAACTGTGACGTGCTGCTGCTGGAGGACATCCACTACCTGAGCGGAAAAGACCGCACGCAGGTCGAGCTGGCTATGACCCTTGACTTTCTGCTGGAATCCGACAAGAAGATCATTTTTTCCAGCTGCTACCGCCTGTCGGACATCCCCAAGCTCAACGACAAGCTGCGCTCCCGCCTTTCCTACGGCCTGACGTCCATCATCGAACCGCCGGACTTCAAGACCCGCGTACGCATCCTCAAGAAAAAAGCTTCGGCCTACGGCAGCCAGGTGCCCGTCGATGTCATCAGTTACCTGGCGTCGGAGCTCACCGAAGATGTCCGTCAGCTGGAGAGCGGGCTGGTGGGGGTCAGCGCCAAGTCCTCCCTGATGGGCATTCCCATCGATCGCGACTTGGCCGAGAGCGTGGTGCGCAACATCATCCGCCAGCGCAAACGCATCACCATCGACGCCATCAAGAAACTGGTGTGCGCCCAGTACAACATCACTCTGGCCGACATCGTGTCGCGCTCGCGCCGCCAAGCCGTCGTGCGGCCGCGCCAGATCGCCATGTACCTTTCCCGGCGCTACACGGACTCCCCGCTGCAGGTGATCGGCAAGAGCTTCAACCGCTACCACGCCACCGCCATGCACGCTATCGCGGCCGTGGAAAAGGGCATGCGCCAGAACGGTGCGGTCCGCAAACAGGTGGAGTACCTGCAGAAGAAGCTGGAAACGGGAGACTTCTAAACCGCGGGGTGCCTGCCGCCGATCGCCGCAACGACCCGTGAGTGGAGGCGGAGGCTATGCCCCACCATGAATAGCGGCACGGCCCCGCCTCCCACCCGCACGTTGATGATGGACTCAGTGGACAGCCGGCTGATGCAGCCGCCGTAATGGCCTCCCGGGGGCGAAAGGGTTGATGTTCACCTTGCGGTACTCGAAGGTCAGCCCGGATTCGGTGATCACCGGAAAAGGCCCCTCGGGGATCGTGACGCACTGCGAACCACCCAGTCGCCGCTCAGCGCCTCATCGATGACTTCCTCCCAACTGTCGGCGTCCACCTCAGCGCCGATGTACACGTCGCGTCCGCCATGGTCGGTTTTGGGTTTCATCACCAGCGATTCGCGGTGCCGCCGCACATAGTCCGGCAGCTCCACCTCGGTGTCTCCCACGAAAGTGCGTGTGTCGGCCGCCCATCCGGCCTACGTTGACCGTGGTGCTCGCCGACAGGTCCGTGAGGTTCTGGATAGCGATGAGCTTGTGGGCGGCCTCCAGGTTGGGGTTGACGCCCCGGGCGTAGTCTTTGCCGGCATGGGCCGCCCGGCCCTCGATGTCGATGCGGAAAGTTCCCACGCCCTTGCGGGCCGAAACGACCTCCCCACCGGAGACCAAACATTAACCAGGGGCTCTGTAAAAACTCGTGTCACTTGACATGTGTCAAATGAAACTTTCCGGCCGGGCGTATACAGAAAAAGCCCGCCACCGGAAGGGGCGGGCTTTTTCTGGGTCGATCGGCGTGTGACCGCTGTTCGGACCGTTACTGGGTGGTGGAGAAAGGTTCATCGGCGGAGATCAGCTCTTCGAGCAGTTCCATCCGACTGTTGCGCTCATACTCGATGGCGCAGCGCAGGCGCAGCGCGCACAGCCTGGTGCAAACTCTCTCCTGGCGGTTGTAGGCGCCGAAACAGCTGTCCGGACCGGTGCCGAACATGGGGTAGTTGAGATTGATTTCCATAAAAAACCCCTCAGATCTGCAGTATTGACATCAATTGACGGTGGATTCGTCCGTTGGTAGCCAGTATTTCCTTCTTCTCGACGTGGTACGCCCCGTCGGCGAAGTCGCTTACCACGGCGCCGGCCTCGGCGGCGATCAGGGCGCCGGCGGCCGTGTCCCAGGGTTTCAGGTTTTCCTCCCAGTAACCGTCGAAGCGACCGCAAGCCAGCTGGCACAGATCCAGCGCGGCGGACCCCAAGCGGCGCACGCCCAGGGCGGCCAAGGAACAGGCCCTGAAGCGGGCCAGCAGTCGGTCCAGCTCCCCGGTGCTGGCGTAGATCAACCCCGTCGCCAGGAAACTGTCCTGCAGCCGCTCGACCGCCGACACGCCGATG
The DNA here is from genome assembly GCA_964476595.1 of uncultured Desulfobacteraceae bacterium. GTDB lineage: Bacteria > Desulfobacterota > Desulfobacteria > Desulfobacterales > JALSRD01 > JALSRD01. The sequence goes on along the minus strand of CAYZCL010000138.1, from coordinate 37,077 downwards.
GGGTGCTCGTTGAGGCGTGCACCCCTGCCGGAGACGGCGCTGAAGAACTCGCCGGTGGCCGGGTTCAGCACGACACCGGCGACGATGCGGCCCTCCAGCTCGAAGGCGATGGAAACCGCGAAGTAGTTCAATCCGTGGGCGAAGTTGATGGTGCCGTCCAGCGGATCGACCAGCCAGCGGCACCCGCTCTCGCCGCGGCTCAGGCCGCCCTCTTCGGCCAAGATGCTGTGCTCCGGGAAGGCCCTGGCGATGGTTTCTGAGATGACGTCCTCGGAAGCCGTATCGGCTTCGGTGACCAGGTCGCGGGTGCCCTTGCGGCTGACGTCGCAGCGCCCCCGGAAATAGGATTGCAGCAGGTGGGCGCTCCTGTAGGCCGCGTCGGTGGCCACCTCCATGATACGTTCCAGGTCCATGCGGCTTGTGTTTTAGCCCCAACGCGGCTGCGTGTCAAGTTCCCCGTGGGGGGCCTGCGGGGTAGGGCCGGAGGGGCCCCCGTGCGGCGGTTCGGCCGCGATTTCCGAGATGCGGCGCGCCATTTCACGGATCAGCGGTCTGAGCGAGGCCCGTTCCAGGGCCGACACGGCAATGCCGTTCAGCCGTTGCTGCAGCTGCGCCACGGCCTCCGGGGCCAGCCGGTCTTTCTTGTTGAGGACGCGCAGCAGCGCGATGTGGTCCAGCTGCAGGTCGGCCAGCGTCTTTTCCACCGAGCGGATGTGGTCTTCGTGACGCGGGTTGCTGATGTCGATGACGTGCAGCAGCAGGTCGGCGCCCTCGAGTTCCTCCAGGGTGGCGCGGAAGGCCACCAGCAGGTCTTCGGGCAGATCCTGGATGAATCCCACCGTGTCGGTGATGATGACCTCCATGTCGCGGGGAAAGCGCAGGCGGCGGCTGGCGGGGTCCAGGGTGGCGAAGAGGCGGTTCTCGACGGTCACGCGGCTGTGGGTCAGGGTATTGAGCAGGGTGGACTTGCCGGCGTTGGTGTAGCCCACGATGGAGATCACCGGCAGTCCCTGGCGGCGGCGCAGGGCCTTCTGCCGTCCGCGGTACTGGCGCACCCGCTGCAGGGCCTCTTCCAGCTGGCGGATGCGCTGCCGGGCGCGGCGCCGGTTGATCTCCAGCTTGGTCTCGCCGGGTCCCCGGCCGCCGATGCCGCCGGTGAGCCGCGACATGGCGGTGTTCTTGGTGACCAGGCGCGGCAGCAGGTACTTGAGCTGGGCCAGTTCCACCTGCAGTTTGCCCTCGCGGCTCTGGGCGCGCTGGGCGAAGATATCCAGGATCATCTGGGTGCGGTCGATGACCTTCAACTCGGTGCTGTTGGTGATGGAGCGGATCTGGGAGGGGTTGAGCTCCTGGTCGAAGATGATCAGCGAGGCCCCCTTCTGCAGGGCCTCGAGGGTGATTTCCTGGAGCTTGCCGCGCCCCACCAGGAAGCGCGGGTCGGTCTTGCGGCGCTGCTGCAGCACGCTGCCGACCACCTCGATGCCGCCCGATGCCGCCAGCTCCCGCAGCTCCGCCAGGGACTGGCGGGCGGCCCGGGCCGGGCCGGTGGCCACGCTCACCAGCAGGGCGCGCTCGGACGCCGTGCCGCCCCCGGGCTGCGACGGCCGCACGAAGGCCATCTCGTCTTCCAGGGCACGGATCAGCTGCAGGCATCCGATGTCCAGTCCGTGAGGAGGCAAGGGGTCCAGTTCCTGGCAGGCCCTGCCGGGCTGCGGCCGCGGCAGGACGTGGGCGGCGTGGACGCGCAGCGGCCTGCCGGCGCCGTCCACGGCCACGGCCGCCATGAGGTCCAGGCGCAGCAGGGCCAGGTCGGTGAGGTCGTCGGAGGACAGGGGTTCCCCCTTCAGGTGGGTGTGCACGCAGCGCAGCCCCCGCAGCCGACCGGGTGCGGCGCGGTATTCCCGGGTGTCCGGGATGACCACCTTGTGCTGGTCGCCGGCGATGACATGGGTGACGCGCCCCTGGCGGTTGATCAGCACGGCCACCTGGCGGCGGATGCTGTGCGAAAGGTCCGCCAGCTCGCGTACCAGTTCGCCGGTGGCCAGGTACTCGGGCGGCGTGCGCCGGCGGTACAACCGCTCCAGGCGGCGCAGCCGGCTGGGTTTGAGGCCCGCCGTGTGGCCGAAGATCTTCTTCATCGCACGACCCCTCCGCGGCGCGCAGCCGGCCCTTCGACGGGCGCGCTTGCGACGGCGGGCGAAGCCGTGGCGGAATCTCGGGGGCGCCGCCGCGAGGCGGCCCCGGGCGACACCCCTGTCCTGGCACAACGATCAGGGCTGATGGAACTCCTCCAGGTTCTCGAAACGGGTGTAGGCCCCCAGAAAGGCCAGGGTCACTTCGCCGGTAGGGCCGTTGCGCTGTTTCTTGAGCAGGATTTCCGCGGTTCCCCGCTTGGGATTGTTCTCGTCCTTGTTGTAGACCTCGTCACGGTAGATGAAGGCCACCACGTCGGCGTCCTGCTCCAGGGCGCCCGACTCGCGCAGGTCCGAGAGCTGGGGGCGCTTGTCGCTGCGCTGTTCGAGCATGCGGTTGAGCTGCGACAGGGCGATCACCGGCACGTCCAGTTCCTTGGCCAGGGCTTTCAGGGCGCGGGAGATCTCGGAGACTTCCAGTTCGCGCCGCTCCGACGTGCGCCGGGACTGCATGAGCTGCAGGTAGTCGATGATGATCAAGCCCAGGCCCTTGTCCATCTTGAGGCGCCGGGCCTTGGTGCGGATTTCCAGAACGGAAATGTTGGGCGTGTCGTCGATGTAGATGGGGGCCTCGGACAGGGTGCTGGCGGCGTCGGTGATCAGGTTCCACTCTTCGTCGCTGAAGAGCCCGCCGCGCAGCTGCATGGAGTCGACGCTGGCCTCGGCGCACAGCATGCGCAGGGACAGCTGCTCCTTGGACATCTCCAGCGAGAAGATGGCCACCGGGACGCCCTCCACCACGGCCGCGTGCCGGGCGATGTTCAGCGCCAGGGCCGTCTTGCCCATGCTGGGGCGCGCCGCCAGGATGATCAGGTCGCTTTTCTGGAAACCGGCCGTCAGGGCGTCGAGCCGGGTGAAGCCCGAGGCCACCCCCGTGATCAAGGCCCGCTGTTTCTGACGCTCCTCCAGGGTATCGATGTTGCGCAGGATGATCTTGCTGATGGGCGAGAAATCCTGGCGCGATTTGTTCTCGGAGATCTCGAAGATGGCGCTCTCGGCGAAGTCGATGATCTCGTCGACGCTGCCCATGTCCTCGTAGCAGCGCTGGGTGATGGCGCCGGCCTTCTGGATGAGACGCCGCAGAGCGGCCTTGTCGTGGATGATCTTGGCGTACTGGCGGGCGTTGGCCGCCGCCGGCACGGTCTCGATCAGCTTGGAGAGGTAGCTGGCGCCGCCGGCCTTTTCCAGGTTCCCCTTTTCCTTGAGGGCCTGGGTCAGGGTGATCAGGTCGACCGGTTCGCTTTTCTCGAAGAGGTCCACCACGGCGTCGAAGATCTTCTGGTGCGCCGGCCGGTAGAAATCTTCGGGCCGCAGGACCTCCAGCACGTCGAACAGCAGGCCGTTGTCGAGCATCAGGGCGCTCAGCAGGCGCTCCTCCGCCTCCACGGCCTGGGGCAGTACGTGGGCCAGGGAGGGGTCCCGGCCGGGTGCGGCGGATTCCTCCGGGCGGTTCATACCGATCGCCTCCGGTTGTGGCGGAAGGGTCGCCGCCGGTCGCCGCGGGCATCCCTGCTGCCGGCGAGGGCCATCATTCCGGTACGATTTCCACGGTGATTTCGGGTTCGACTTCCTTGTAGACCCGGATGGGCACCTTGTGGGTGCCGACGGTCTTGATGGGCGCGCTCAGCAGCACCTGGCGCTTTTCCACCTCGATGCCCTGCTTCTTGAGGGCCGTGACGATGTCGCGCACGGTGATCGATCCGTACAGCCGTTCGCCCTCGTGCACCTTGGCCGGAATCTGGCAGGACACGCCCTCCAGCTTGGCCGCCATTTCCTGGGCCAGGCTCTTTTCCTTGGCGATCTGCAGCTCGAACTTGGCGCGCTGCTGCTCGATGATCTTGCGGTTCTGATCGGTGGCTTCCACCGCCTTGCCCTGGGGCAGCAGGTAGTTGCGGGCGTAGCCGTCGGCCACGTTCACCTCGCTGCCGATGATGCCCAGGGACTGGATGGTCTCCTTGAGAATGACTTTCATACTGGCCTCCATGTTTATTATAGCGGTTGTGACCGGAGGGTCACTTCGTCAAATCGTCGTTAGCTGCAATCAAAAGTATTTCGTTTGGGTTACGGGCCTCACGCGGTGCCGGAATCCTGTGATCCGAGTTTCCGGAAATTGAACCAGGTGTCGAACAGCCCCAGGGCGATGACCACCAGCACCAGCATCTGCTGCACCGCCACCAGGCTGTAGATGAACACCCGCAGCAGCCGCGGGAAGCCCTTTTTCTCGAAAAAAAAGGCCACGATGGCGATTCCCTGAAAAAAGTAGACCACCAGCAGGACGAGCAGGCCGTTGAGTCCCAGCAGCTTCAGCGCCCCGCCGGCAAAGGCCACCATGGCCCCGCAGACGATGAGGCCCCACACCAGGTGCTCCGGGGCCCGCCAGCGGTTCAGGGGGCCGTAGGCCGGGATGGGCAGCCGGCGGGCCGCCAGCAGGGGGCGCGCCAGCAGCAGGTTGGCCCACACCACCAGCAGGGTCGACATGATGGCCAGTGACGGGAGCAGGCGCACCAGCACGTACCGGATGCGGTCCAGCGAGCGCGCCAGCAGGTCCACGTTCTCCGGAGCCACCCCCATGCGTTTGTAAAGCGCCAGGGTCAGCTCCAGGTTGCGTCCGACGTAACCGGTCACCAGGTCGACGACGCCGGTGCCGGAAACCAGGCTGCTGACCATCAGCACGGCCAGGCCGCAGAGAAAGGCCGTGCCGGCCGTGAAGAGCACGGTGGGTTCCAGCGGCATATCGAGCTCGAACATTTCGCCCAGCACGAGGCCGATCACCAGCAGTTCGAAGAAGAACCACAGGTCGATGGACATGCCGCCGATCACCAGCAGCATCAGCAGGGCCGAAAGCAGGGCCACCGCGAGCCCGCCGTGGCGTCCCAGTTTCAGGCGGTAGAACAGCACCGGCAGCGGAATGAAAATCGCCCCTGTGAAGCCGACGATGGGAATGAAGGCCGCCAGCGCGAACACTCCGCCGGTGATGGCGACGCCCCTGGCGATGTCTCTGACGGCATTTGCGGTGGTTACCGGTGGCACGGGCGGCTCTCCCTGTACCGGCCCCCATGCGGGACTGCCTGGACCGGGCTATCGGTAATCCAGCGATCCCACGAAGGGCAGCAGCGCGATGATGCGCGCGCGCTTGATGGCCAGGGTCAGTTCGCGCTGGTGCTTGGCACAGGTTCCCGAGATGCGCCGCGGAATGATTTTGCCGCGTTCGGTGATGTAGTATTTCAGCGCTTTGGGATCTTTGTAGTCGATCTTCAGGCTGGTGTCGGCGCAGAAACGGCAGACTTTGCGGCGGTGGTAGACTCTTCTTCTCTTGTAGCCGGGGCGGCGTTTGGTATGACGAGGCGCTGGGGCCATGGTGTCAGCTCCTTATTCAGATGATCCGGTTTCGTTTTCTTCAGGATTCTCGCCGGTGGAAGCTTCGGTCTTCGGAGCACTCGGGCTCTCGGCGGCTTCCGGGGCCTTTTCGGCGGGCGCTGCGGCCTTTTCGTCCGGGGGCGCAGGCGTCTCGGCAGGGGCCGCTTCGGCTTTTTCAGCCGCCTTTTCGGCCGCAGCCGCAGCCGCCTTGGCGGCCGCCTCTTCGGCTGATTTCTTTCTGGCCGCGGCATCGGCCTCTGCCTGGGCGATTTCCTCTTTCACCTTCTCGATGTCCGCATCTCTGTCCAGGAGCACCGTGAGGTATCGCATGAACCGGTCGTTAATCCTGAAAAATCGCTCCATCTCATCGACGAGGGCGCCGTCGCCGCAGTATTCCATGCGGGTGTAAAAACCGCGGTTGAGCTTGCGGATACTGTAGGCCAGGTGCTTGACACCCCACTCGTCGCGTTTGATCAGAAGCCCCTTGTATTTCTCGAAGAGCTCATCGAGCTTATCGTAGAGCGGTTTGCGCTGCTCCTCTGAAACGTCGGGCTCCAGAATGAAAATGGTTTCGTACCTTCGCATCGAACCTCCTTGTGGGTATAAAAGCCCTGGTGCGACCAGAGCAAGGATCGGGCCGTGCGGACCTGCCGCAAAACGGCCGACTCGAAAAATGAAATCCTCTATCTTTTCTCCGGGACGCTGTCAAGCAAAATATTCAAAATGCCGGCTCCCCGTTTCGGGTTCCGGGACACCGGAGATGTTCATTTCAGTTTGTCGAAAGGCACGTTTTCGGTGGTGCTGTCCACGTATTTGACCACCCCGGTGACCGTGTCCACGATCATGGCGCCCACGAACTGGCCGCGCGTCCAGGCCGATATCTGGTAGCGGCCCACCTGGGGCGCGTCCGCCATCCCGGTGAGCGTCAGCACACCCAGCACGGCCAGTGCGCCGCACACGAAACCGACCAGTCGTTCTTTCCATTTCGGCTTTCCCATGGTCTGCCTCCCTTCAGCTCCGCGGTGATCCGTTGCCGCCGGGACCGTTCCCGGCGCCGCCCGATTTCAGGGTCGGACAATCCGCGCCTTTTGTCAAGAAGGGCCATCCGCCGGCACCGGATCATCGCAAGCCGCCGCAAGCCCCCTTCCGGATCCGGGTTCATGCACGCGGAAGAGTGGAGCGGGTTCCGACGGGGCGGCCTCTTCGGCCCCGTGCCTGCCGGCGCTGCGGCTTGAATCCGATCCCGCTTTGGCGTATGAAGGGAGAACACCGGGAAGCCGGGCGGTTTTGCCGGAAAGGCGTCCGTGCTTTGCGCCCGAATCACCACAAAGCAGAGGGAGGGCTCGTGGATATGGATGTTGTGACCATCGGCTGGGACGGTTTCGGCCTTCGGGAACTGGTGGCCATCGCCAGGCAGGGGAGCCGGGTGCGCCTGAGCGCGGGTTCCCTGGATCGGATGCATAAGAGCCGGAGGCTGATCGAGGAGTGGGTGCGGCAGGAGCGAACCGTCTACGGCATCACCACCGGCTTCGGGGCGCTGAGCAACGTCAATATCTCCCGCGGAGACGCCCGTCGGCTGCAGGAGAACATCCTGCGCAGCCACGCCGCCGGGGTGGGCGAACCCTTCGACCGGGAGACGGTGCGGGCCATCATGGCGCTGCGCATCAAGGACCTCTGCCGTGGGCACTCGGGCATTCGGGCGGAGACCGTCCAGCTGCTGGCGGACATGCTCAACGCCGACATCTGCCCGGTGGTGCCCCGCCAGGGATCGGTGGGTGCCAGCGGCGACCTGGCGCCCTTGGCGCATCTGGCCCTGGCGCTCATCGGCGAGGGGGAGGTGTTTTACCGGGATCGGCGCGTGCCGGCCGCCGCGGCCCTGGAAGCCTGCGGCCTGAAACCCGTACGCTTGGAGGCCGCCGAGGGGCTGGCGCTGGTGAACGGCACCCAGGTGATGACCGCCGTGGGCGGGCTGTGCGTCCACGACGCCATCCAGCTGGCCAAGCACGCCGACATCGCCGCCACCATGAGTCTGGAGGTGCTGCTGGGCAGCCGCACCGAGTTCGACGCCCGCATCCACCAGGTACGCCCCCACCCCGGGCAGATCGCCACCGCCGACAACATGGACCGCATCACTCGCAACAGCGAGATCATCTCCTCCCACAAGGACTGTTCGCGGGTGCAGGACGCTTACACGCTGCGGTGTTCCCCCCAGGTTCACGGCGCCAGCCGGGACGTGATCGCCCACGCCCGCCGGGTGCTGGAGACCGAGATGAACGCCTCCACCGGCAACCCGCTGATTTTCTCCGATGCCGACACCTTCCTGCTGGGCGGCAACTTTCACGGGCAGCCCGTAGCCCTGGCCATGGACTTCCTGGCCATGGGGCTGGCCGAGCTGGCCAACATCTCGGAGCGCCGCATCGAGCGCCTGGTCAACCCCAAGCTCAGCGGCCTGCCGGCCTTCCTGGTCAGCGACGGCGGCCTCAACTCCGGTTTCATGATCGCCCAGTACACCGCCGCCGCCCTGGTCTCCGAAAACAAGGTGCTGGCCCATCCCGCCTCGGTGGACTCCATCCCCACCTCGGCCAACAAGGAAGACCACGTCTCCATGGGGACCATTGCCGCGCGCAAGTGCCGCGACGTGACCGAGAACGTGCGCCACGTCATCGCCATCGAACTGCTGTGCGGCGCCCAGGCCATGGATCTCTTTACCAATTTAAAGGCAGGCGTGGGGACGCGGGCGGCCTACGCGGTCATCCGCGGGGCCGTGCCCCCGTTGGAAAGGGATCGTCGCCTGGCGCCGGACATCGACACCCTCGAAGGCCTCATGGCTGACGGCCGCATCATCCGCGCCGTGGAGGACCAGGTGGGTCCGCTGCGCTGAGGCGGGCCGTCGCCGTGGGCCGTCATCTCTCCACGGCCGACAGGATGCTTTTGGCGGCCTGGGCCAGCATCAGGGCGTCCACGCCCACCGTGATCAGCTGGTAGCCCCGGCGGATGTACGCACCGGCGGTCTCGGGGTCGGCCACGAAGATCCCCAGTGGAATGCCTGCCCCGCGGGCGCAGGCCTCCACCCGCCCGATGGCCGCCTGGACATCCGCGTCGTTCACGGCCCCGGGTTTTCCCATGCTGGCCGACAGGTCGTAGGGGCCGATATAAAGCCCGTCGATGCCCTCTACGGCCACGATGGATTCAATGTTGTCCACCGCGTCGCGGTGTTCGATCTGCAGCACGATGGCGACTTCGTCGTTGGCCTGCCGCAGGTAAGACTCGAAGTGCAGCCCGTATCCCTGGGCTCTGGCGATGCCGATGCTGCGCCCGCCCTGCGGGGGATACCTGGTTAGGTGCATGATCCGCCGGGCCTCCTCGGCGGAGTTGACGTGGGGGATGATCAGTCCGGACGGACCGATGTCCAGGCTCTTTTTCAGCCAGCCCTCGTCGGCGGCCGGCGGCCGCACCAGGCAGGGAACGGCGGGAGCAGCCGCCTGCAGAATGGACTGCACCGCACCGATCCCCGTGGCGCTGTGCTCCATATCCACGAAGAGCCACTGCATGCCGCTCAGGCAGAGCGCTTCGGCCACCTCGGGCGACCCCATGCCCACCAGGGTGCCCACCAGTACCTCGCCGTCCTTCAGTCTTTGTTTCAGCATCGGCATACCCGCCTCCTTGGTCAGCCGGATCCGCGGTGGTTGGACGAGGGGGCCAAGCGCACCGACACGATGCGTTCGTCGATCAGGTCGACCGCCAGGTTGAAGATCAGGCTGCGCAACAGTTCGAAGACCTTGCGGGCGCTCTCGATGCTCTCGAAACGCCCGTCGATCAAGCCGTCGCCGCTGTCGAAACTGATCTGTCCCTCGAAACCCATGATCATGCCGCGAACCAGCCGCAGTTTGTCATCCAGCGGCAACCGATCCGTTCTGCGCCTTCCCGGTGAGGATGTCTGCATGTCTTCTCCCGTGCAATCGTTGAAAACCATCCCCTGCGAGAAGCAAGAATTGTGCCGCCGTCCGTTTTGTGTGCTTGCCTACTGAAAATATACGGTTTTCCAAAAATATGCACATACGCCTCCGGATGAGATTGAGAAAATGTTTGTCCTGTCACAGCGGATGTTCGGCGCAAACTGTGAAAAAAAGTATATATTCCCCTGGGGCACGCCCGTCCCTCGCTGGTCAGATGGCGCAGTAGCGCTCGTATTCGGCATCGGACAATTCTTCGATGCGGCTGTGGTGGCAGACGCGGCCTTGGTGGATGATGTAGGCCCGGTCGCAGATGAAGCGCGAGAAGTTCAGGTTCTGTTCGGCCAGGAAGACCGACACGCCCTCGCGCTTCAGTCGACGGATGGTCTCGGCCAGCTGCTGCACGATCACCGGGGCCAGCCCCTCGGAAGGTTCGTCCAGGATGATCATCTCCGGGTTGCCCATCAGGGTGCGGGCGATGGTCAGCATCTGCTGCTCACCGCCGCTCAGGGTGCCGGCATCCTGGTTGCGCCGCTCGGCCAGGTTCGGAAACAGTTCAAACAACCGCTCGAACGTCCAGGGCACGAAGCCCTCGCGGGGCGGCTGCCGACCCACCTCCAGGTTCTCCAGGATGGTCAGCCGGGTGAAAATGCGCCGGTCCTCGGGCACGTACCCCAGGCCCAGGTTGCAGGTCTTGTGGGGCGGTAGGCGGGTGATGTCCCACCCCTTGAAGCGGATTTCGCCGGCGGCGGGCGGCAGGATTCCGATGATGCTTTTAAAGGTGGTGGTCTTGCCGGCGCCGTTACGCCCCAGCAGCACCACGATTTCCCCGCGGCGGACGGCAAGGTTCATGTCGAACAGGATCTGCGCCTTGCCGTAGAAAGACGCCAGTCCAGTCACCTCCAGCATGGTTTCGCGGTTGGGGTCAGTCATGGGTCTCGTTCCCGTTTTTCCGGAGCCGGGCGGCCTCTTCGGTTCCCAGGTAGATTTCCTGCACCTGCCGGTCAACCCGCACCTGGTCGGGCGCGCCGCGGGCCACCAGGCAGCCGCGGTTGAGCACGATGATCTCGTCGGCGTGGGTGAACACCACGTCCATGTCGTGCTCGGTGAACAGCACCCCGATGTCGCGTGAGCGCACGATGTCGGCCGTCAGCTGCATCAACTGGGTGCGTTCCATGGCCCCCATGCCGGCGGTGGGCTCGTCCATCAGCAGCAGCCGCGGGTCGTTGGCCAGGGCCATGGCCAGTTCCACGCGCTTCAGATCCCCGTAGGCCAGCACGCCGGCCGGACGGTTCCACTGTTCCTCGATGCCCACCTGTTTCAGCAGTTCCATGGACTCCTCCGCGTACATACGGCCCATCCTGCGGGTCAGTGAGCGCGTGCGGCCGTGGTGCGAGAGCTTGACCATCTGGACGTTTTCCAGGACGGTCATGGAGGCGAAGGTGGCCGTGATCTGGAAGGTGCGGCCCACGCCCATTTTCCAGACCTCGCGCGGCCGGCGCCCGCTGCTCTCGCGGCCCAGGATCCGCACGCAGCCGCTGTCCGGCTTCAGCTGACCGTTGATCAGGTTGAAGCAGGTGGACTTGCCGGCGCCGTTGGGGCCGATCATGGCCAGCAGGCGTCCGGCGGCCAGGTCGAAACTGACGTCGTCGACGGCCCGCACGCCGCCGAAGGACTTGCACAGGTGCTGCACTTCCAAGATTTTGGGCATGACGCGGTGCTATCCTCCTTCCGGGGTGTCAGTGTCGAAGTAACGGCCGAAACGGTTGTTGAAAAAGCCGGCAATTCCCTGGGGAAAGGCCACTACCAGCACGATGAAGATCGATCCCAGGATCAGCTGCCAGAAGGCCAGGCGCGAGATCTGGTCGTGCAGCCAGGTGAAGGCCGCCGAACCGGCCACGGGTCCGAAGAGGGTTTCCACGCCGCCCAGCAGCACCATGAGCAGAAAGTCGAAGGACCGTGGGATGGCCATCTCGTCGGGAAAGACGCTGCCCTTGGAGAAGACGTACAGCCCCCCGGCCAGCCCGGCGAAGGCACCGGCCAGCGCGAAGGTCAGCCACTGGTGGCGGCGCAGGTCGATGCCGATGGCGTCCACCCGCAGGGGCGAGTCGCGGCAGGCGCGCATGGTGTAGCCGAAGGGGGTGAAAACGATGCTCCGAAGCGCCAGGATGCCCCCGATGCAGATGACCATGGTCAGGTAGTAGAATACGATCTTGTCGTCGGCCCAGGCCGAAGGCCAAATGCTCAGGATGCCGTCGTCGCCGCCGGTGAAGCTTCCCCATTGAAAGACGATGGACCAGCAGATCTGGGCGAAGGCCAGCGTCAGCATGGCCAGGTAGACCCCGGTCAGGCGCACGCAGAACCAGCCGATGATCAGGGCCAGCAGCCCGGTGGCCAAGGGGGCCAGCGCCAGAGCCAGTTCCATGGGGGTCTGCAGGTAGTGCACCAGCAGGGCCGCGGCGTAGGCGCCGCCCCCGAAGAAAGCTGCGTGGCCGAAGGACACCATACCGCCGGGCCCCATCATGAAGTACAGGCTCATGCTGGCCAGCGACAGGACGGCGATCTCGATGAGCAGCACCAGCTGGAATTCGCCGGCCGCCAGCGGCACCAAGGCGATGACCGCCAGCAGCACCAGACCCAGCATCTTCAGGCGCGTCGATGCCGGCCGCAGTGTGGCCGACGGCTCACCGGCGGCTTCGTGCACCATGGCTTCGGGCTTGCCGAACAGGCCGTAGGGCCGGATGACCAGCACCACGGCCATCACCAGGAACATCATCACCAGGGTGCTCTGGGGCAGCACCAGGATGCCGAAGGAGCTGAGTTCGGCGATGATCAGGGCCGCCAGGTAAGCGCCCTGGATGCTGCCCATACCGCCCACAACAACCACCACGAAGGCTGCCGCGATCACGTTCAGGTCCATGAGCAGGTCGGCCCCTCCCTTGGGCAGCTGCAGCGCCCCGCCTAGGCCGGTGAGAAACGAACCCAGGAAGAAGACGCTGGTGAACAAGCGGCTCTGGTTGACCCCCAGCGCGGCCAGCATTTCGCGGTCTTCGGTGGCCGCGCGCACCAGGATCCCCCAGCGAGTGCGGTTGAGCAGCAGCCAGATGAGACCCAGGATCAGCAGGGCCACCGCGATCAGCACCAGGTCGTACTGGGGCATCAGAGAGCCCATGATGCGGATGCTGCCGCTCAGGCCCGGGCACTGCGGCCCCAGCAGGTCCTCGGCACCGAACAGCCAGCGCGACAGGTCCTGGATGATCAGGATGATGCCGAAGGTGCCCATGAGCAGGAACAACTCCGGTGCGTGGTAGAGCCGGCGCAGCAGCAGTACTTCCACGATGATGCCGATGACGCCCACCACCAGCGCCGCCAGCAGAATGCTGCCCCAGAAGGACATGCCGGTGGCAGGCAGGTGGGTGATGAGCGTGTAGGCCACGTAGGCGCCCACCATGTAAAAGGAGCCGTGGGCGAAGTTGACGATGCGCGACACCCCGAAGATCAGGGTCAGTCCGCAGGCCACCATGAAGAGCCCCGAGGCGTCGGCCCAGCCGGTCAGGAATTGAACGATATAGAATCCCAAGGCGTTTTTTCCTCTACTTGGCCGGGCGCAGCTTTTTCACCTCGGCGTCGGGAGGCAGGAAGTCCTTGCCGTCCATGTACTTCCAGTCGACCATGATGCCCTTGCCGTCCTTTAGAGCCGTGTAGCCCACGTAGGCGCCCATGGTGGACTGGTGATCGATCTTGCGGAATGTGATGGGACCCACCGGCGATGCGAAGGTCAGGCCCTCCATGGCATCCACCATCTTCTCGGTGTCGGTGCTGCCGGCCTTCTTGAGCATGTGGTAGACGGACATCATGGTGCAGTAGCCCACCAGCGACCCGGTGCGCGGGTAGTCGTTGTACTTCTTGCGGTAGGCGTCCAGAAACTGGGTGTGCGACGGGGTCTTGATGGCGTACCAGGGGTATCCAGTCACCAGCCATCCCACGGGCGCCTCGGCTTTGAGCGGATCGAGGTATTCGGGCTCGCCGGTCAGCAGGCTGACCACGAAACGGTCCTTGAAAAAGCCGCGCAACTTGCCTTCGCGCACGAACTTGGCCAGGTCACCGCCGAAAGTGACGTTGTAGACGGCCTCGGGCTTGGCCTCGGTGAGCGCCTGGATCTCGGAACCGGCGTTGATCTTGAACAGTGCCGGCCACTGCTCGGCCACGAACTTGACGTCAGGGTTCCTGGCCGAAAGGACTTTTTTAAACGACTTGACGGCGTCCTTGCCGTAGGCGTAATTGGGCGCGATGGTCGCCCAGCGCCTGGCGGGTTTCCTGGCGGCCTCTACCGCCAGCATGGCGGCCTGCATGTAAGTCGAGGGGCGCAGCCGGAAGGTGTAACGGTTGCCCTTGGCCCACACCAGGGCGTCCGAGAGCGGCTCGGCCGCTACGTAGAGCACCTTGTTGCGTTTGGAAAAATCCGTCAGCGCTAGTCCCACGTGGGAGAAAAAGGATCCCATGATGAGGGCCACCTTTTCCTTGCGCACCAGTTCCTCGGCGATCTTGACGGCTTCGCCGGGTTTACCGGCGTCGTCGCGGGAAATGACCTCGATCTTCTTCCCCATCACACCGCCGGCGGCATTGATCTCGGCCAGGGCCAGCTGCCAGCCGTTGCGGTAGGGAAAGGTGAAGTTGGTCAGCTTGCTGTAGGTGTTGATCTCCCCGATCTTGATGGTGTCGCCGGCTGTTGCCGTGGCGGTGGGCACGAGCATCATCAGGGCGGCAAACAGTAGCAATAGGGCCGATGGTCGGTTTTTACGCATGGGTCTCCTCCTTGGTCGTTTAGGGTTTTCGGTATCGGGTCCAGTGCCGGCTCGTTTGCGGCACGGATTCCTCACGGTTGTGTCATCAGCGCTTCGATTCTGCCGGCCATGGCGCTCAGCCCATCCAGAGCGATGATGGCCCCCGTGATAAGCTCGGATGCGCACAGCGACTCCGCTTTTGCCTCGGCTCTTGCCAGGGCCCGCCGCTGCTGGGCGGGTCGCAGCCGGTCCACCCCCACGGTAACCGCCAGGCCGGCGATATCGGTGTCCGGGTCGAGCGCTTCGGCCGGCCGGCGGATGATGTTGGCATCCTCGACGTCACAGGCGTTGGCAACGGCCGTGGCGGCGGCGTCGGCCGCCGCCGTGCGTTCGGCGACCACTGTGACGGCCGAGGCAATGCCGCGGGTGAAACTGCGGCCGCCCAGCCCGCTGGTGGCCACCCCCCACGAGGGTGTCCGGCCATCGAGTGTCAGTACCCAGGCGATGTCGGGCTTATCGATGGCGGGACGCAAACCCACGCGTACCGATTCTCCGTCCGCCAGGCGTATGGCGATATCGCCGCCGTTGTCCACCACCACCCTGTGCATGCCCATCGCCGCCAGCCGGTCGGCCACCGCGTCAGCGATGGCGCCGGCCACGGCGGACATGGGGGTCAGGTCCGCCGCCCCCACGGCCGCGGCGGCCGCCACCATGGCCGCGGCCAGCGGGTCGTCCGGCGGCGGGGTGAAATCCAGCGCCGGCCTGCGGAAGGCCCGCCGCCAGGCGGCAGCGCGCGCCAGGCAGTCGAAGGCCGTCTGTGCGGCCTCCCGCGCGGCGTCGATCCGCGGCCGCCCGTCTTGCTCGGCCTTTATCACCATGTGCATGGGACCCCACACGGCTGTGACCGACACGCCGGCCGGGTCTGTGATGATCCGGCGGTCCTGCATGGCCTGTTTCCTGTCTTTATTCTCCTTTCCCGCAATTTCGGCAGCGGGTCGTATCAATGGGCAGGAGTGTCCGGGCACTGCCGGGCTGCGCACCTGTTTTCCGCCGGGTGTCCAATCCAGACCCTGCCCGCACCCTGCGGCTGGGATATGTGCCGGAGACCCCGGCCATCCGCTGTCAGGTCTCATCCTTCGGCTGTCTCGCACGAAAGGGCTTCATGGCCTCCACGTGGCCGCCCATGGCCTCGTAGTCCTCCCGCGTCATGGTGTACTCCAGCGGACAGATGGTGGCCGGCGTGGGGGTCCAGTAGAAGGCGCCCGCCGCGACGCGCTGCACGTCCACCATGAAGGTGATACCGCCGCCGGGCCATATGAATCCCGGTGCGCCGCCCACCGTCAGGTGGGCCTTTCCGGCATGCACGGCATGTGTGAGCTTCACCGGCTGGCGTGTGACCCCGGCCCGGGCGCTGCCACCGGCGCCGCCGGTGTAAACGGCCGACACCAGCGAGGGTTCGCAGGCCTCCGAGATGGCGGCCAGCGCCCGGCGTGCCGCCGGGGTCAGCGGAACCGGTTCCAGTCCGCCGCCCCCGGTCACCCGGAACAGGCGACCCTGCTGGCCGGTGGTCTCGGTGACCAGAACGGTCATGCCCGGCCGGGCCACCGTCATGTCGATGCCGGCGATGATGTCCGCCGGGTCGGTGATGGAGGTGCCGCCCCAGCCGTCACCGTGATCGCCGAAACAGCGGCCGGGCGTGCTCTCGGGAAACACCAGGCGTACCCCCGAGGGCCGGGCGCCGGCGTATTGCCCCGCCACGTGGCGGCTCATCTGGCCCGTGATGTGCGAATCGATGATGATCACCTCGTCGGCGGCCTGCACCAGCAGCGGGGCGAACAGGCCCATGGTGGCGCTGCCGCAGCCCACGCGCATGCGGGCGGCCTCGCGGCCGTTGATCACCGGCGGGCGGCCCACCTGGATCTCCAGCCGCGTGTGTTTCTCGATCCGGAGGCGCACGCGCCGGCGGTTGGCGATGTCCGTGACGGCGCGGGCGGCCGCAAAGCCGTTTGGGCCCGTCAGCCGGTTGACGCCGCCGATGTGCAGCATCTTGGAGCCGTACTGCTCGGTCTCAAGCATGCCGATCTCGCGTTTACCGGCGAAGACGCGGTCTCCCTCCCGGCCCATGTCGATGTCGGTGTCCACCTTGACGATCACCGAGCTGTAGCTCAGCGGCACCTCGGTGACTACCGTGACCACATCCACGCCCGCCTGACGGCCGCTGACGATGCGCGGTGCCGGTTTGCAGTCCGGGTAGGTGGTGCCGGCGCCGATGGCTGTCACCAGCGGTCGCCGGATGGGCTCGGCCGGGTCGGGCCCCACCGTGTCGGCCACGTCGGCGTAAGTCTTCAGCGGCGTGGTGCGCACCAGCCGCCCCGACGCATTGGCATAGCGGCGGCAGGCCCCCTCGTAGCCGGGGCGGATGCGGCAGCGGATGGGACAGGCTTCGCACACCACTGCGTCCGGGGCCGGCGCTTTGGGGGGCGTGACGGCCCCATGCTCGCACACCCGCAGGCAGACCCCGCAATCCGTGCAGCGGCCCGCGTCGACGACGGCCTTTTTCTTCACCAGGCGCACCGCTTCCAGCGGGCAGTCCCGCACGCAGTAACCGCAGCCCACGCAGTCGTCTGCAGAGATGTTTACGCTCATGGTCTCGATACCTTCCGCGGGTCGTTACATGTTCTCAAGACATTCCGGCGGCCCCACGCCGGGCGTTTTCCCGATCACCCATCTAATCGGCTGTTGGGGATTTTAGGTTACAGCACCTGCGGTTTTCGGACCGGTGGCGGCGTGTTGCGGCTCTTGGCGACCACCACCTTGCCGTCCACCAGCACCATGGCCACGCCGGGCACGTCGCCGGCGGCGATGGCCGAAAGGGCGTCGTCGCCCACCGAACCCATGGGCGCATCCATGATCACCAGGTCGGCCTCGCGGCCCGGGGCCACGACACCTCTGTTCAGTTTGTGAACGCGCGCCGTGTTGCCGGTGGCCATGCACAGGGCCTGCTCGGGCTTGACCGGCGCCAGGCTGGCGATGTGACACACCACGCGCAGCACGCCCAGGGGCACCACGCCGGTTCCCGAGGGGGCGTCGTTGCCGATGATGACGCGGTCCAGGGCGCCGTGTTCGGCACACAGTCGGGCGGCCTCGACGGTCATTTTGGGGTTGCCGCAGTGCACGATTTCAATGGCGTAGCCGGTTTCCGCAATCAGGCGCCGCACCTCCCCGGGGGCCACCGCCGTGGGGCCGCCGTTGATGTGCGAGACGATGTCCGGGTCGGTCCGGATGACCATCTCGGCAGTAACCGTGCTGCTGCCTGGAATGGAGGTGCCGCCGGTGTGCATCATGACCGTCATGCCGGCCTCCCTGGCCCACTTGACCATGGGCGCCGCGTCGGCCGGGTCCTTGACCGAGCCCAGGCCGATTTCCCCCACCGTGCGCACGCCCTGGGCCGCCATTTCCTGGAAGTCCTCGCGGGTGAGTCCCTTTTCCAGGATCACGGCCCCGCCCACCACCTTGGCCCCTCCGGGACGGAAGGCGGCGAAGGACTTGGCCGCCAGGATGGCCAGGGCCTTGGTGCCGGCGGGATCCTTGGGACGCCCCGGAAGATGGACCTCGCCCGCCGAGATGAAGGTGGTCACGCCACCGTGGACCTCGCTTTCCATGAAACCGCTCTGTTTCTGGCGCGGTGTATAGTCGCCCAGGACATTGTGACAATGGGAGTCGAAAAGTCCCGGCGTCACCGTGGTTTCGCCGCAGTCGATGACCGTGTCGGCGCTTTGCATGTCGCCTTCGCGGCCCACTTGGGCGATGAGGCCGTCTTCGATGCGCACGGCATCGGCCGCCAGGACGGGTTCGTTGATGTCGCCGCTGATGAGGGTTCCGATGTTTTTCAGAAGAACAGTGGACATGTCACACCTCCCTGGGCCCGAAATGGCCCATTGCGATACTGGTTTCGAGAACGCTTTCCAGGCTGGCCGGAAGCGTGTCGATGCGTTTTCCCAGGGCGTCGGCCAGGGCGTTTAAAATGGCCGGTGCCGTGGGGATCAAGGCCGGTTCACCCACGCCCTTGGCACCGTAAGGGCCGCTGGGCTCTTCAGATTCCACGATGATGGGCACGATCTGGGGCATGTCGGCACAGGTGGGAATGTGGTAATCCTTGAGCGACAAGGTACGGCCGGGAACGAATTCCTCCATCAGGGCGAACCCCAGTCCCATGGCCACGCCGCCGCAGATCTGACCCCGCACGTTTTCCGGGTGGATGGCGCGGCCCACGTCGTGGGCCGCCACGATGCGCGCCACGCGTACCTCGCCGGTGAGCGTGTCGACTTCCACCAGGGCCAGTTGCCCGGCAAATGCATAGGTGGCGTAGGGAACGCCTTGGCCGGTCTCCGGGTCCAGGGCCGTGGTGGGCGGGTCGAAATAGCCCTCGTAGCGCAGGGGGGCACCCTTTTCCTGCAGGGTTCTCGCCAGCCGGGCAAAGGAGACGCCTTCCGGTTTCCCGCCCCTGGCGATCACTTCTCCGTTGGACAGCACGAGGGTTGTCTTCGGCACCTGCAGCCGATCGGCGGCCGCCTCGAGCAGTGCGGCGGCCAGTTTGCCGGCGGCCGTTCGGACGGCGTTTCCCGAGATGTAGGTCTGGCGGCTGGCCGAGGTGGCACCGGCGTTGGAGGTACGGCCGGTGTCGGCCGCCACCAGGCCGATCTGCGCGGGCGCCAGGCCCAGCACCTCGGCGCAGATCTGGGTGAGTACGGTAGAAGATCCCTGCCCGATGTCGGCGCACCCCGTGTAAAGCGTCACGCGGCCCTTTTCATCCACGGCTACGTGCGCCGTGGCGGGGTTTTTGGCGCCCGTGTTGCCGATGCCGTACCACATGCAGCCGATGCCCACGCCCCGGCGGATGTAGGGTGGGGCGGACGCCTGCACCCATTCGCGCCGGGCTTGCGCGTAGTGCGGCGCAAGGGCCTCCAGGCAATCGCCGATACCCACGCTGGCGGACAGCTCCTGCCCGGTGGCGGTCACCGAGCCGGTCCTGAAAGCGTTGATGCGCCGGATTTCCAGCGGATCGATTCCCAGCTGCTCGGCCAGCAGGTCCATCTGGCCCTCGTGGCCGATGGCCGCCTGGGGTGTGCCGAAGCCGCGCATGGCACCGCAGAAGGGCTGGTTGGTGTAGACGCAGCGGCTCTCGATCTCCACGTTTTCGATCTCGTAGGGACCCGTAGCGTGCACCGCCGAGCGCGAGGCCACGGCGATGCCGTAAGAGCCATAGGCGCCGGTGTTGCACGTGATCGAAACCCGTGTGGCCAGCAGCCGCCCGTTTTTGTCGGCGCCGGTGGTGAAATGCATCTCCAGCGGGTGGCGCTTGGCCGTGGCCAGGAAGGCTTCCTCGCGGCTGTAGACCATGCGCACCGGCTGCTCGAGATGATAGAGGGCCAGACCGATGAAACCCTGCACGTTCAGGTCCAGCTTGGAGCCGAAGCCGCCGCCGGTGGCGGCCTGGATGATGCGCACACGTTCCTTTTCGACCCCCAGCAGGCGTGTGACTTCGGTCCGGTCGTAGTGCGGGTTCTGGGTGGAGGCGTAGATCACCAGGGTGCCGTCGTCATCCACGAAGCCGGCGCCGGCGTCGGGTTCCAGGTAGGCGTGTTCGATGAACGGCGTGCGGTAGGTGTGTTCCACCACCACGGCGCAGCGGGAAAGGGCCTCCTCCACGTCGCCGCGGCGGATGCGGCGGGTGAACAGCAGGTTGCCGTCGGGGTGGATGGCGGGGGCTCCCGGGGCCAGGGCCTCGTCGGGGGTGAACACCGCCGGCAGGTCCTCATAGGTCACACGGAGGGCCGCCACGGCCTGCTCGGCGGCCTCCTCGCTGCGCGCGGCCACCAGGGCCACGGGGTCGGCCGGGCTGCGCACGCGACCGTCGGCCAGCAGCGGCTGATCGCGGTTGATGATGCCCATGCGGTTTTCGCCGGGAATGTCGGCTTCCGTGAAGACGCGCACCACGCCGTCGACGGCCAGCGCTTCGGACGTGTCGATGTTTTTGATGACGGCGTGGGGGCGGCCGCTACGCAGCACTTTCAACACCAGCGCGTCGTCCGGGTAAAAATCGGCGCTGAAAACCGGACGTCCCTGCAGGCGCTCTACGGCGCCGATTCGGGCGATGCTGGTTCCCACGGTTCGGCAGGTGTCAGGCATGGTTTTCCCTCCCGGGCCGCAGCAGCGGTGACATCATGCGCAGGAAGAGACCCTGCACGGCAGGTTGCTTGTAGGCGGCCGAGGGCCGCCTGCCGGTGATGGCGATGATCGTGTCGGCGGCCAGCCGCCCGGCCTGCCACAGCAGGCCTTCGTCGAGGCGTCGGCCCAGCAGGAAGTCTTCCACTTCCCGGAAGCGGTGGGGCGTGGGCGTGCAGGCGCCGACGGCGAAACGCATGAACGCGACGGTGCCGTCGGCGGCCAGCCGCACCATGGACGCCATGCTGATCCGCGAGATGGCCAGCTCCCGGCGGCGCCCGATTTTCTGGAACTCGGCCAGCCGAACGTCGGCGGGACAAGGTTTCAAACGGAAGCGAAGGATCAGTTCGCCGGGCGCCAGGATGCACTGATAGGGGCCGCCGGCCATCTCTTCGATGCCCACGGTGCGGGTCCCGTCCGATGCGGCCACCACGGCCTCGGCCTCATGGATCAGCAGCGGGGCGAGGGTGTCGCCGCACGGGGCGCAGTGTGCCACGTTGCCGCCGATGGTGGCTACGTTGCGGATCTGGCGGCTGCCGAAGCGCCGGGCGCACCCGGCCAGCGCCGGGGCCAGGCGGGCGACGGTCCTGGAGGCCAGGAGTTCCGAGACGGTGACGGCGGCGCCGATCTCCAGCACGTCGCCGCGGTGGCGGATCTGCCGCAGTTCCGGCAGCCGGCTGACGTCCAGCAGGCAGCGGGGGTGGATCTTGCCGCTGCGCCGGTCGACCATGAGGTCGGTGCCCCCGGCCAGGATAGTGACGTCCCGTCGATTCCGCAGAAAGCCCAGCGCTTCGTCCAGATCCCGTGGTCGGATGTATTCGGTTGGCATGGTTTTGCAGCTCCTGTCAATCCTCGTCGATGCGCGGCCGGTCGCGGGCCGCCTCGATGGCCGTCACCATGTTGCGGTATCCCGTGCAGCGGCACAGGTTGCCCGAAATGGCCGCCACGATGTCGTCCCGACCGGCCTGCGGGTTTTCCCGCAGCAGGGCGTGGGCGCTCATCAGCACGCCCGGGGTGCAGAACCCGCACTGAACCCCGTGGTGGTCCACGAAGGCCTGTTGCAGGGGGTGCAGGCCGCCTGTGCCGTGCAGCCCCTCCACGGTGAGTACCTCGCGGCCGTCCAGCTGGGGGGCGAACATCAGGCAGGCGTTGACGGCGCGGCCGTCCACCACGATGGTGCAGGCGCCGCACTCGCCCATGCCGCAGCCCTCCTTGGTGCCCCTGAGGCCGAGCCGCTCGCGCAGCAGGTGCAGCACCGAGGCGTCCGCCGCCACTTCCACCGTCGTGGGTTCGCCGTTTAACGTGAATCGAATGGTGACCGTTTCGTGTTCCATGATCTTTCCTATCGCAGGCCGTCTTGGCCCTTGACCTCTTCGACCTTGAGGCCGCCCACGCGTGCCAGGGGACGCCCGGAATCGGTGACGGCCACGATGAGCACCAGTTCGTCGGCGCGTGGCGCGTCGGGCAGGCGCACCTCCATGGCGTCGAAGTGCGAGCGCACGAAGGCCGCGTCCTTGTAGTGCAGGGGCACGTCGATGGACACGCCGGGGTGGCCCAGTTTCTTGGCCGAGGGGATGATGGCCTTGCCGCCGCCGACGTTGTCGCGCATGGGCTTTCCCAGGGCCGGGTGCATGATGGCGGCACAGTGCTCCAGCTCGCCGTCTGCGCCGGCGATGGCGGCCTTGCCGTAACTGTGGACCTTGTCCGGGGCGATGCCCAGGGCGCCCACGGCGCGGCGGGTGAGCATCTCGCCCAGGTCGACACTCCAGTCGATCAGCCGGCCGAGATCTTCCTGGAAGGTGCCGGCAAAGGGGTTCTGGAAAACCACGGCGGCGGCCGCCTTGCGGCAGGGACGGTCCAGGTCCACCGTGCCCTCCCGGTGGGTTTCGTCCAGGAAAGTGTAGATTTTGCGGATGCGGGGTTTTGCGTCGGTCATGGGGTACCTCCTTTTCTAATGGCGCCAGCGCTCGGTGACGGTCTTCTGGTCCAGGAACAGGCGCATGGAGTCGATCCTGGATTTGGCCACACCCAGGGCGGAGGCGTTCTTGGAGCCCAGCGGAAAAAAGGCGTAGGGCTGGGGCACCGGCACGTTGATGCCGATGTTGCCCACGTCGGCCTCCTTGGTGAATCGCCGCGCCACGGCGCCGTCGCCGGTGAATATGCAGGCCGAGTGGCCGTAGTCGTCCTTGTTGTTGATCCAGTCCAGGGCCTCGTCGAGGTCCCTGGGCCGCATGAGGTTGGCCACCGGCCCGAAGGCTTCCACCCGGGCGATGGTCATGTCGGGGTGTACCTCGTCGAAAATAGTAGGCGCCAGGAAAAAGCCCTTTTCACAGCCCGGAACCTTCACCGAACGGCCGTCCAGGAGGATTTTGGCGCCTTCGGCGATGCCCTTTTCGATAAAGTCCAGCACTTTTTGCCGGCCCCTTTCGGACACCATGGGCCCCAGCTGCGTGGCCTCGTTCAGGCCGTAGCCCAGCCTGCGGGCCGCGGAAGCCTCGATGAAACGGTCCTTGACCTTGTCGTAGGCGTCCCCCACGAAAAGCAGGTTGTCGGTGCCCAGGCAGCGCTGGCCGGCCATGCCGTAGCACCCGCTGAGCAGGCCGGTGACCACGGCGTCCACGTCGGCGTCCGGCATGATGACCACGTGGTTCTTGCCGTTGCCGTTGATGGAGGCCTCTTTGCCCAGCTGCCCGGCCTGGGCGAACAGCTTCTGGCCCACGGGGGTGGACCCGATGAATCCGACCCCCTTGATCAGGGGATGGTCCAGGATCTTCTGGTTGATGTCGCTGCCGCCGTAAAGCAGGTTGACCAGTCCCGGCGGGAAACCCTCCACCTCGGCCGTTACCCGGAAAACCGCGTCCAGGCACACGGGATCGTACTTGCTGGGGCTGACCACCACCGGACAGCCGCTGGCGATGGCGTAGGGCACGAAGGAAGACCATGCGTGCATGGGGATATTGCTGGGCGTGATGATCAGGAAGACGCCGCGCGGCTCCCACACCAGGGCCTGGTCCAGGCCCTGGGCGAGATCGAAGACATACTCCCCCTTGGTCAGCAGCAGCAGGGCCGAGCAGGCCGACTCGATGTTCTCGATGCAGCGCCGGATGGTGCCGCGGGCTTCGCCCAGGGTGCGGCCGTGGTCCTGGACCAGCACGCGCACCAGGCGGTCGAAGTGCGCGTCGAACCGGCCGCGCAGGTCGAAAAGATAGCGCGCCCGGTCCCGCAGGGGCACCTCGGCCCAGGTGGCCAGCCCCTGTTGCGCGGCTTGTATGGCGGCTTCGACCTCGGCGTCGGTGGCCGAGGGAAATTCGGCGATCACTTCGCCGGTGGCCGGGTTGACGCTCTCGTAGACGCGGTCGGAGGCCGATTCCACCCACCGGCCGTCGATGTAGAGTTTCAGTTTGCCATAGTGTTTCTGGACTTCCGGTAACACAGCCATTTATTTTCTCCTTGGTTTCGTCGTTACGTGGGTGTCGTCCACTGCCATGTGGGAAACAGGACGGGTTACGGTCCCCGGCTGCTTTGCGTCTCCGGGCCTCGGGACTGCTGTGGATCGCCGTGATCCAGGTCCAGCATTTTGACCAGTACTTCCAGGGCCTCCAGTACATGCTGTTTCATCAGCCGGCAGGCCTGTTCCCGGTCGCACCGCGCCAGGGCCGCCACGATGCGGCGGTGATAGTCCACCGAGGCGGCCAGATGCGCCCGGTTCTGCAGCGAGCGGTAGCTGAAGCGGCTCACCTGGTTGTGCAGACTGTCCGAGAACTTCTTCAGACGCTCGTTTCCGGCCGCTTCCATGATGATGCGGTGAAACCGCTCGTGCAGCTGCTGGTAGCGCAGCAGGTCCACGGGCTGCGAACGGACGGTCTCCTCCATCTGCGCCACGATGCGTTCCAGCGACCGCATGCCCTGCGCCGGGATGCGGCCCACGGCCAGCTCGGCGGACAGTTCGTAGAGGCTGGCCTTGAGTGTGTAAGCCTCCCAGACGTCCTTGCCGCTCATCTCGGTGACGAAGACGCCGCGGCGGGGCTTGCGCACCACCAGGCCCTCCACCTCCAGGGCCTTGAACGCCTCGCGCACCGGTGGGCGGCTGATGCCCAGGCGCGTGGCGATCTCCTCTTCCTTAAGCTTCTGGCTGGGCCGGTACTCACCCTTGACGATCCATAACTGCAGGGTGCGTTTGGCCAGGTCGACCAGCGACTCGGTTTTCATGAGAAATCTTCAGTCTTTCCAAAGACCACACCGCGCCGGCGCAGTTCGGCCAGCGCCGCTTCAGTGCTGTCGGGGGCCACCCCGCGGCACAGATCCGGAAGCAAGACGGCGGCAAAGCCGTTCTCCACGGCGTCGACCACCGTGGCCCGCACGCAGAAATCCGTGGCCAGCCCGTAGACGATCACCTGACGGATGCCGGCTTGCCGGAGCAGGGCGTCCAGTCCGGTGGGGTGGCCGCCGTCGTCGGCGAATCCCGAGTACGAGTCGAAACGCGGGTCGGTGCCCTTACGGACGACGCGGTCGGCGGAACCCGGGGGGACCAGGATTTCGGCCCCCGGCGTCTCCTGGACGCAGTGGGGGGGCCACAGGATCTGGCTGCGGCCGTCGATCTCAATGCTTTGGAACGGTTCGGCTCCCGGGTGGTTGGTATAGAAGCTGATGTGGTCCCGGGGGTGCCAGTCCTGGGTGAAAAAAAGCGGGAAGCCGCGGGCCGACAGGTCACGGGTGGTGATGGCAACGGCCTCCAGGTACTCGTCGTCCGTGCCGGGCACCGCCAGGCTGCCGGAACGCTCCTCGGTGAAGTCGGCCTGCAGGTCCACCACGATGACGGCGGTTTGCGCAGGGTCGAACGATGGTTGCTGCATGTCGGTTCTCCTTTGACGCTTGGCGGGCCGCCGGGGGGATCACCCCTGTCGGCCGCAGCGGACCGCCTCCTCCAGAAAACGTCTGCGCCCGGCCTCATCCGAAGCCACGGACCCCAGGATGCGGTGCTCGATCTCCGGTACACCGCAGAAACGAAAGGTCCCCTCGGCCTTGGTCAGCCGGGCGGCGGCGTTGAGCCCCGTGGATTCCAGTATTTCGTCGGGGTTGTCGGCCGTGTTGAAGATGAGTACTTTCTCCAGCTTCAGGAGCGGCCGGAAATTCCCCTCGTCGGTGACGTCGTAGGCAAATCCCTTGGCCAACACCCGGTCGATCCATCCCTTGAGCATGGCCGGCGCTTCATTCCACCAGACGGGGTAGATCAGGGCCAGGGCCTCGGCCCGCTCCAGGCGGGCCTGTTCGGCCAGGACATCCTGCGGAAGGGGTCCCGCGCCGCCGAACTGGTTGAAATCGTCGCCGGCCATGACCGGGTTGAAGCCCGTTGCGTACAGATCATTCAGCTCCCAGTCGGCCCCGGCCGCCGCCAACCCTTGCACGAAGGCCCGGCCTACGGCGTGGGTGAAAGAAGCGGGGTTGGGGTGGGCCAGCACGATATACCAGTTCATGGCTCGCCTTTCTTTTATTGCAGGTCCTTGCCTTTGCACTGGTCGGACGGCACGATGCGACCCAGGTCCTTTTCCACCACCAGCTTCCCGCCGGTGAACTTGCCGATCAGCATGTTCAGGATCATGTGGTGATCCCTGGCGCGCATGGTCTCCGGACCGTTGCCCACCGTGATGGTCAGGTCACCCATGTTGTCGATGATCTTCTCGCGGTCGTCGGTACCGGCTTTTTCGATGGCTTCCTTGAGCAGCATCACCAGGCCATAGTGGCTGCAGGTGGCCCAGGTGACGACCACGTCGTCGCCGAACATCTTCTTCTGGCGGGCGACGAAATCCCGGGCCTCGGGCTTGTCCAGGCTGGCCAGGAAGGGCAGGGCCGTGAAAATGCCTTCGGACTGCTGTGGCGTCAGGGCGGTGAGGTAGTTTTCATCCGAAGCCAGGGCCACGATCTTGATCTTGTCTTTGAGGCCGAACTCGGTGAACTGCTTGATGAAGGTGAATCCGTCGGCGCCCGGCACGATCAGCATGAGCACCTTGGCGCCGGACTTGGCGATTTTCTGGATGGTGGGGGTGAAGTCTTTCACACCGAAGGGGGTGTATTCGACACCCACCACCTTGCCGCCGATCTTGTCGACGTTGCGCTGGATGGCCTCGGTCATCTTGTGGGGCCATACGTAGTCATAGCCGAAGATGTAAAAGGTCTTGCCGTATTTTTTGCCCATGTAGGGCACCATCTTGTCCATATCGTGATCCGGGATGGCGCTGTACAGGAACACGTAGCGGTTGCAGACGCCGCCCTCGTAGTCGATGCCGTAGAGCAGGGGCGTCTTGTACTTAACGGCTACCGGGGTCATGGCGTCGCGCGCGGCGCTGCTGACAGGCCCCATGACGGCCGCCACCTTGTCGCGCAGGATGAGCTTCTTGGCCTTTTCCACCGATGTCTTGGGGTCGGTCTTGTTGTCTTCGATGATCAGCTCCAGAGGCCTTCCGCCCAGGACGCCGCCGGCCGCATTGATCTCGGCCACGGCCATCTTGGCACCACGCACCCCGAGGTTGCCGTAGATCTCGAAACCGCCCGAAAGGGGCAGAACCACACCGATCTTGACGGGCTTCTTGCCGGCGGCGGCCGGTGGGCCGAGAACCAGAACAATACAGGCGAACAGGGCTGCAACGACGAACCATTTGGTTTTGTTTTCCATGACGATCCTCCTTCTCTGTCGTTTGCGGGTGCGAAAGCCGTCCCCGGCTCACTTCTCCCGGTTACGGGGGGTCACAGTTTTTATAGGCCCTCGGGGGGCGCCGCGTCCTTCGGTGCGGCGGCCGGGCGGGCATCGAACAACCGGCCGAAGACCCCCCTAGGAAAGAACATGACGCAGGCCACGAAGAAGAGTCCCAGTATCAGGAACCAGTAATAGGTCAGGAGGTCCGACAGGAACGACTCCATGACGCGCACCAGCAGGGCGCCCAGAAAGGAAGCCAATAGTACTTCCTTCCCGCCCAGGGCCACCCATATGAGCACTTCGGTGGACATGCCGAAGCCGATCATGGTAGGGGAGACAAACTCCGTGACCACGGCGAACAGCGCCCCGGCCAGTCCGGCCACGGCGGCCCCCACGGCGAAGATGACGATTTTGTAGTAGGCGACATTGTACCCGAAGAACTCGGCCCGGTTCTCGTTGTCGCGTACGGCGGCCACGATGGTACCGAAGGGTGAGGCCACGATGCGACGGCAGACCAGGTAGACGCCGGCCGCAAAGAACACCATCAGGTAGTACAGGGGCACAATGTCGACGATCCGGTGTCCCGCCACCGAAAGGGGCGGTATGCCGGTCAGACCGTTGTAGCCGCCGATATAGTACCATTTGATAGCCACGCGCTCGGCGATCACCGAGATGGCCAGGGTGACAATGCCCAGGTAGGGACCCGACAGACGCCCGTAAAACAGGAAGTAGCCCAGCAGTACGGCAAACAGCGCCACCACGGCCACTGCCAGGGCCATGGCCGCCCAGCCCGATGCGAGCGCACCGCCGATTCCCGGCACCATACCCTTGCTGACCAGGGCCATGACGTAGGCGCCCAGTCCGAAAAAAACGGCGTGGCCGAAGCACAGGATACCGGCGTACCCCCACACCAGGGACAGTCCCATGGCGAAGATGCCGTAGACCATGTACTGGGTCAGCTCGACCACGCGATAGTCGTCGCCCACCATCGGAAACAGCGCAAAAGCGGCCAGGATCGCCAGCTGGAGGGCCAGTGGGTGGGCACGCAGGGTGCGGGCGGCGGCGCTACTCATGGCGTCGGCCTCCCACCAGGCCCTGTGGACGGATGCGGATCAGCACGATGGCCAGGGAGAATACCACGATCTGGGCGGTCACCGGAGAGAACAGGAAACTAATCAGCGAGTCGCCGCCGCCCACCACCGCACCGCCGACCAGCACGCCGGAAAGGGAACCGGCCCCGCCTACCAGGATGGAGAGGAAGGCGGGGATGAAAAAACCAAGGCCCATCTGGGGATCGCAGCTCATCAGGGGGGCCATCACGGCGCCGGCCAGTCCGGCCAGAGCCGAGCCGAAAGTGAAGGTGATCCGGTTCATGCGGCGCGTGTTGATGCCCAGGGCGGCGGCCATGTCGCGGTTGGCGATGACCGCGCGTGCGCCCAGGCCGAAGTCCGTGCGCAGAAACAGGTAGAAGGTCAGCGCGATGACCGCCACCGAAACCCCCATGATGAACAGCCGGTAGACGGGATATGCCAGTCCCAGAATGTGAACCGACTGGGGCAGCGGGGGTTTGATCATCAGGCCGGCCGGCCCGAAGAAGATGATGATCAGCTGTTTGATGGCGATGGAAATGCCCCACGTGGCCAGGATGGAGTCCAGCAGGCGGTGGTACAGGTGCCGGATGACCAACCGCTCGATGACCATGCCTACCAGCCCCACCACCACCGGCGCCAGCAGCAGGCCCGGCCAGAAGCCAATGCCCCACTGGTTGGTCAGCACCACGGTGTAGGCGCCCAGCAGGAAAAACTCGCCGTGGGCCATGTTGATGACGCGCATCAGCCCGAAAATGATCACCAGCCCCATGGCCACCAGGATCAGCACCAGGACGTAGTTGAGACTGTGCAGCAGTTGGATGCCGATGTCCCACATACACGTATTCCCCTATTCCCCCGCCCGTGGTTTCATACACTCATGTGGCAGGCCATGATGGACTCGTCGGCCCGCAAGTCGTCCACACCGCAGGTTTGCACGATGCGGCCGCCCTCCATGAAGGCGCAGCTGGCCGCCAGGTCCAGGATCATGTCCACGTTCTGCTCCACGACCAGGATGGTCAGTCCGGTGCGCGTGCAGATGGTTTTCAGGGTTGCGGCGATCTGGTCGACGATGGAGGGTTGGATCCCCTCGGACGGTTCGTCCAGCAGCAGCAGCCGGGGACGCCCCGCCAGGGCCCGCGCAATGGCCAGCATTTGCTGTTCGCCGCCCGAAAAGGAGCCTGCCCGCTGGTGCCGCCGTTCGTCCAGGATCGGAAAGAAGTCGAAGATCTCCGGTGGAATGTCGCGCCGTCCGCGCGGGTTGCGCAGGACGCCCAGTCGCAGGTTCTCCATCACCGTGAAATCGTCAAAGATCTCGCGACCCTGGGGCACATAGCCGATGCCGCGCGCGGCGATGCGGTGGGTGTCCAGTCCGTGGACGGGGCGGCCGTCGAAGACGATACGGCCCGAACGGGGCGGCAGCAGGCCCATGATGGCCTTGAGCAGGGTGGTTTTGCCCATGCCGTTGCGGCCCATGAGGGCTTTGATCTCGCCCCGCTGCACGGACAGGTCGACGCCCTGCAGGATCTGGCTGCCCCCGTAGGAGGCGTGCAGGTTCTCAATCGACAGGATCACCGACGCCTCCCCAGATAGATTTCGCGCACCGCCGGGTCGTCCTGGATCTGCCGGTAACTGCCCTCGCGGAAGATGGCCCCCTTGTACATCACCGTGATGTGTCCCCCGATTTCCCGGATGAAACCGATGTCGTGCTCGATGACCAAGATGGCGATCCCGGTTTGCGCCGATATGTCACGGATCAGGCGCGCCGTCTTGCGGGTCTCGCCGACGGTCATGCCGGCCGTGGGTTCGTCAAGCAGCATGAGCCTGGGCCGGCTGGCCAGCACCATGCCGATTTCCAGCCACTGGCGCTGGCCGTGGGAGAGGTTCCGGGCCGGTTCAGCGGCCCTGTCGGCCAGGTCGATGCCTTCCAGGTGTGCCATGATCTCCTCGTGGGCGGCCGTATTCATCCGGCCGTGCAACAGCATGGGCTGCCGCTGACCCGAGAAAAAGGGGACCCGGATGTTTTCATAGACACTCAGCGCATCGAACACACCGGGCACCTGGAATTTGCGCCCGATGCCCATGCGGCTGATACGGTGAACAGCCAGGCCGGTGATGTCCCGCCCCTGGAAAAGAATGCGTCCCGTCGTCGGCTTGTAGTGGCCGGTGATCAGGTTGAAGAGGGTGGTCTTGCCGCACCCGTTGGGTCCGATGATGCAGCGCAACTCCGCGTCCGCCAGCTTCAGCGAAACATGGTCGACAGCCGTCAGCCCGCCGAATTTTTTGGTGATGCCTTGGGTCTCCAGAAGGGCCACGTGTTGCCTTCCTGTTTCGGGGACGAAGCGGTCGGTTCGGTCACCGCTCGCGTCCGATGCCGCAATGGGCTGTTTTGTATACAATAGACAATTTCTTGTCAAGCGAAAATCGCCTTTCACCCCGGATGGCGGCAGAGATCTGCCCGCACCGGAACGTCAGGCTGCCGGCGCGGGTTCTCCGCAATGACAGGGGGATCTCGATGGCGCCGTCGATCCTGTGCAGGCGGCTATTTGTGCGGGTCGATCTGGATGTCCGCCAGGAATTCGAGCGCCTTGATGAGAGCGTGGTTGCCCTGTTTGCCCAGACCACGGGCCTGCAGGGTACGGTAGAGGTTGAAGACGATGGCGGTGCCCATCAGCGGGGTGCCCAGCTGGTCGGCGGCGCTCAGGGCCAGTCGCAGATCCTTCTGCTGCAGGTCGATGGTGAACCCCGGTCGCCAGTCGCGTTTGAGGATCTGGGGGCCGCGGTTGCTCAGCATCCAGCTGCCGGCCGCGCCCTGGGTGACGGCCGCCAAGGTTTTTTCCAGGTCCAGTCCCGCGGCCTGTCCGAAGAGCAGGGCTTCGCCCATGGCCAGGGTGTTGCCCACCACCAGGATCTGGTTGACGATCTTGGCGGACTGGCCGTCACCCTGGCCGCCGATATGGGCGATGGTCTTGCCCATGGCGCGGAAGATGGGCATGGCCCGTTCAACATCGCCGGCCGCGCCGCCCACCATGATGCTCAGGGTACCCTGCTCGGCGCCCTCGCTGCTGCCGCTCATGGGGGCGTCCAGCATGGCGACACCCTTTTCGGCCAGCCGGGCGGCGATGCGGCGCGTGGCCTGGGGACTGATGGTGCTCATGTCGATGACCAGTTTGCCCTCGCCGACGCCGTGGATCACGCCGTTTTCCCCCAGGATCACGGCTTCCACGTCGGGCGTGTCGCTGACGCACGTGACGATCACGTCGCACCTGGCGGCCAGGTCGGCAGGGCTCTCCGCGGCTTTGGCGCCGGCGGCCACCAGGGGTTCCATCTTTTCGGCGGTACGGTTCCAGACGAAAAGTTCGAAGCCGGCCTTGAGCAGGTTGGCGGCCATGCCCCTGCCCATGATTCCCAGGCCGATGAATCCCACGGTTTCGCTCATGGTCGACTCCTTTCCGTATCGAAATAAAAAGTTGCAGGTGGATGGATCGGAACCGCTGTGGTTCGGGGTGAACGTTTGTCCCACAGATAGCCGAGGCGCCGGGGGATTGCAAGTGCAATCGGCCCCGACCACAGGGCGATTCCAGGCGGCGGCCGGCATGCGTGTTGCGCGCCCCCCGTGTGATCCGAGGCCATCCGCGTACGGGAGGGGCGGGCCGGTGTCGGGGACGCGGCGCGGAAACCGGACATCCTCAAGCTCGTCCTGGTCTACCCCTTGCCGCGGCGGCAGGTGGCCGATTTTCTCCGGTCCCACCGACGGGTCAAGATCCTGGAGGAACTGGACGACCTGCTGGAAAACGAGATCAAGGCCCTGGCCTTCGACGAGAAGATCGACGTCGAGATCATCGGCAAGGGCGATGCCGGGGAGTGGATCGGGGAATACACGCCGGACAAGACCGCCGCCGTGATGGCGGCCGTATGGCCGGACTTCGTGCCCGACCCGGCGCCGGCGGCGCCCCCCGGGATCCGGGTTCCCGAGCGGTCGCCGCAGCTGTGCCCGGGCTGCGGTCACCGCAGCGCCTTTTTCGCCGTCAGGCAGGCCCTGTCGCAGGACGACATCACGGTGGCCGACATCGGCTGCCACACCCTGGGCTACCTGCCGCCCTTTGAGATCGGCCAGGTGCTGGTTTGCATGGGGGCGTCCACGGCCGTCGGGTCCGGCCTGGCCCTATTCAACGACCGCCGGTCGGTGGTGGCCTTCCTGGGAGATTCCACCTTCTTCCACGCCGGCCTGCCCGGCATCGTCAACGCCCTGTTCAACCGGCACGACATCACGCTGATTCTCATGGAAAACGGCACCATGGCCATGACCGGAAACCAGAACCACCCCGCTTCGGGGCGCAACTTCGACGAAGTCACCGAGACCCTCCCGGTGCGGCAGGTGCTCGAGGGGCTGGGCGTTAAAAAGATTTACGAAACCGACGCTTACCGCCAGGCGGAACTCGTTGACCTGGTGCGCCGCGCCGTGGCCGACGGCACCTTCAGCGTGGTTATCGTCCGGCACCCCTGCATGCTCCAGTTCACCCGTGGGCAGCGACACAGGCCGGACTACCGGCCCAGAAGGGTGGCCGTCGACCCGCAGTCCTGCGACCGGCGCCACGTCTGCATCGCGCAGTTCGGGTGCCCCACCTTCAGCCGCGGGCCGGACGGCAGCGTCACGGTGAATGCCGACCTGTGCATCGGGGACGGTTCCTGCGTGCAGACCTGCCCGGTCAAAGCCATTTCGCCTGCAAAGTCCTCGTGAGACGGGGAGAATCGTTTGACATGTCCGTCTTCAACATATATCTGATCGGGGTCGGCGGCCAAGGCATCGGCCTGCTGAGCGAAATCGTTTTGCGCGCCGCGGACCACGCCGGCCACCCGGTGCGCGCCGTGGACACTCACGGGCTGGCCCAACGCGGCGGCAGTGTGGTCTCCCAGATCCGCCTGGGGGACGGGGCCCACTCCCCGCTGATCCGCACGGGCGAGGCCCACCTGGTTGTCGCCCTGGAACGCCACGAGACTCTGCGGGCGGTGGCGCGCATGGCCCGCCCCGTGGGCACACTGGTCTACTACGACACCGCCTGGCAGCCCCTGCCGGTGCGGCTGGGGCAGGATGAGGAGATCCCGGCGGCGGCCGTCGAGGAGGCCTGCCGGCAACGGCGGGTGACCCCGCTGCGGGTGCGGGTCGACGACCTGCCCGACGCCCGCATGCAGAACATGGTCGTGCTGGCCTGCCTCCACCGCCGGGCACTGATACCGAAGCTGGAGGAGGCCCACTACCAGCAGGCCATGGCGGATCTCATGGACGGCGGTATGCTGGCGCGCAACCGCCGTATTTTTCAGACCGCAGCCATCGGATAACGGTTACCATGGGCATCATCACCATCGGCAGGAGCGCCCCCGCGGACGCCTATATCACCTGCCCCAGGAAGGGCCACCCGCGCAAGCACGTCAACGTCTGCCGCCGCTGCCGGTGGAAGAACTGCCGGCCCTACCAGAAGTGGCTGCAGCCCGAGCTGCCGCTGGTTTTCAAAAAGGGCGGTCGCCGGTGAACCGGGCGGCGTTCGGTACACGCAGCCGAAGCGCGTGTTGAAGGCCTCCAGGATGTCCAGAAGCTCCGGCGGCGCAGGAAGGCCTCGTCCTCATGGAGCAGGATGGTGGGGGCCGCGACCAGCGTGAGCACCGTGTCGCCGGTGTAGAAACCGTTCGGGGGAATGAGGGCCAGATCCGTACGCTTGGCGGGATGGCCCCCGAAAGGGGCCCCGAGCATGTCGTCGGCGATGGCACCGCTCACGGCTGGCACACTTTTTTCTGGACTAGACCTGGTCGTCGATCTTGGCGTCTGCGACGTTCTTTTTGATGGACTCGATGGCTTTCAGGACGCTCTGTTTTTTCTTATAGCCCTCCCCGGAGAACATGGTCTGGCCGTTGGGGGCCTTGAAGCGGAAGCGAAATTCGCCCCTGGCGTCCTTGTAGACCTCGAACTTGTGCGGCATGGTGCTCCTCCTTTCCTGGTGTTTCCGGCCGCGGCTTCGACGGCCCCCTCGTGCAGGGCCGCAGCGGCCTGTGGGAAAAATGATTGCAACACTGCTTATTATGCCGGAAAGCTGTTTGAAGTCAACAGATTATAGGGGGGCGGGGCTTCCGTCGATTTTTTCGCGGCGCTGCGCCCGGTGGCTGCGGGCAGGACCGCGCTGACGCTTGAAGCCGCCGGCGTCCCCGGGCGCACGCCGAAGGCGCAGCTCATCCAGTGCAGCGGCCACCGGAAGCTCCGGAAAAGTGGTGCCGCTCTTTGGATGCCGGCCTGTTCCCAGAAGATGCAGGTGCCGGGCATGCCGCGCAAACCGGGAGATCGAAGCGGTGTGCGACGCGGTCGCTGCGGATGGTGTCCTTCTTCTGTTGGAAAAGCGGAAGCAGCGGGCGTGGGGCCGAAAGGGAAAAAATTAAAGGGCCGCGGATGTTTCCGCAACCCTTTAATTCCATTGGTGCCGAGGGACAGAATCGAACTGCCGACACGGGGATTTTCAGTCCCCTGCTCTACCGACTGAGCTACCTCGGCGATTCACGCGACACTTGCGGCGGCACAGGCGCGCGTGTCGGCGAAAACGGCCGCACATCTTTTTGGATTCAATAAAAACAAATAGTTATGCAGCTCATTTTCGTGAAATCCATATACACCTTGCAGAGGCGCGCCGTCAAGCTTTTTTTAAATCCATGAAGAAACTTTCGATCCCCATCCTCATCATAACGATTTTCGGGTGTGTGGGCGTCCTTTTGTGGCGAACACGGGACAACATCTTCTACCTGTTCAATTTCGGCTATATCGGGTCCGCCATCGGGGTCGGCCTGGGCCTCTACGTCATTCTGCCCAGAAAACAAAAGCCCGCGGCCAGGCGCCTGTCCCAGCTGCTGGTCGGAATTTACATGCTGGGCTTCCTGGGACTTTACGAACATGAGAACATGCAATTGGAGGGATTTTTTTTCTACCTGCTGGCGGGGTCGTTTTCAGGCGCCGTTATTCATTACCTGGTCGCCAAGGTGGCGGGCCCGGTTCTTTTCGGTAGAGGGTTCTGCAGCTGGGCGTGCTGGACGGCCATGGTGCTGGACCTGCTTCCCTACAAACGGCCGTCGGAGGGTCGGCTGCGTGCCGCATGGGAAACGCTCCGGGGCGTCCACTTCGGCCTCAGCCTGGCGCTGGTTCTCGGATTGTGGTTCGTCATCGGGTATCGCGATCCCCTGGAGGGAAGGCACGCCCTGGCGTGGCTCGTGGCCGGCAACGTCCTGTATTTCGCCGCCGGCATTGCCCTGGCGTTCGTCCTGAAGGACAACCGGGCTTTCTGCAAGTATCTCTGCCCGATCACGGTGCTGTTCAAGGTGACCTGCAGACCCTCCCTGCTGAAGGTCGGCGGGAACCGGGAAAACTGCACCCGGTGCGGGGCATGCAGCCGGGCGTGCCCCATGAATATCGCGGTCATGGATTACATCACCCATGGCGAGCGGGTCCTGTCCACGGAGTGCATTCTTTGCCTGACCTGCACGACGGTCTGTCCCGAAAAGATCTTGGACGCCACTTTCGAGGCGGATATGGGGGGCCGGGAGCGCCTGGATCGCGGGGAGGTCCCAGGCAACGACCGGCATGATTGAGGCCGGGGCCCTTCGTGGTCGGCCCGCACCGGCGGGTCAGGTCCCCGGCCCGGATCGTCACCGAAGTTGCTTGTAA
This sequence comes from uncultured Desulfobacteraceae bacterium, assembly GCA_964476595.1. GTDB lineage: Bacteria > Desulfobacterota > Desulfobacteria > Desulfobacterales > JALSRD01 > JALSRD01. Next base: position 1,088 of record CAYZCL010000138.1, on the reverse strand, counting down.
GGGGGCGGCGTGCTAAAGATGGCGTGGCGGGTGGCGCCGGTCAGGCGGGCACCGCCCGCCGAGGGGCGGTGGGCACCGGGGGCCGTGGGGGTTCCGGCCATCGCCGCGATCACACCATCACAGACAGGATTTTCGATGCAGAACAACAGCGTGAGCGCGTTCATATTGGGGGTTTTCATTTTGGCCGGCATGGCCGTGCTGGGGTACCTGCTGGGAAGTGCGGCCATCCGCTTCAAGGAATACGAGCGCACGGTGACGGTAAAGGGCCTGTCCGAGCGCGAGGTCCCGGCCGACATCGTCATCTGGCCCATCCAGTTCACCGAAACCGGCAACGACCTGACCGGGCTCTACGACGCCATCGATGCCGGTGCCGCCAGGATCCGGCGTTTCCTGGAAAACAGGGGCATCGCCGCCGAAGAGGTATCGGTCTCGCCGCCGACCGTCACCGACAAGTCCGCCCAGGCATACGGCGGTAACGCCAGGGCCCAGTTCCGCTACACCGGGGTTCAGACGGTGACCGTCTACTCGCGCAACGTGAACCGGGTCCGCGAGGTCATGGGCTCGCTGTCGGAGCTGGGAAAGACCGGTATCGCTTTTACCGGCGGCAACTACCAGAACCAAACCGAGTATTTGTTCACCCACCTCAACGAGGTCAAACCCGAGATGATCGAGGACGCCACCCGCAAGGCCCGTGCCGTGGCCGAAAAATTCGCCGCCGATTCGCGCAGCAGGCTTGGAAAGATCAAGCGGGCCTACCAGGGCCAGTTCAGCATCACGCCGAGGGACAAGAACAATCCTCACATCAAGAAGATTCGCGTGGTGTCTACGGTGGAATATTACCTCTCGGACTGAAAGACCTGAAGACGGAAGGCGTATCGACCGTATGGATCGAAAAGACAGGGGTGTAGGATTGCTGGGCGCCGTCTCCATCGGCATCGGGGGCATGGTGGGGGGCGGGATCTTCGCGGTGCTGGGCGAGGCCGTCTCCATGGCCCACGGCGCCACCGCGGTGGCTTTTTTCTTGGCCGGGCTGGTGGCCCTGCTGACGTCCTACTCCTATGCCCGCCTTTCCGTTACCTACCAGAACC
>CAYZCL010000137.1:0-2363 GCA_964476595.1 uncultured Desulfobacteraceae bacterium | reverse complement strand
TGCTCTCAGCGATGTAGGTGTGGACGACAAATTCATCAAAGAGGTGGGCAGCACCATCGAACCAGGACACTCGGCCCTCTTCCTACTGGTGGAGCGCTGGACCGAGGACAAGGTGCTGGATGAGATCAAGGACATGGGCGCGACTGTGCTCCAAACATCCCTCTCCAAAGAGGATGAAGCCAAGCTCAAAGCTGCCTTTGGCGCTGCCGAAGAATAGAATTTTCGGTCCGGCGGCTTTCCAGCGAGAAGCCGCCGGACCGAGGGACAGGAAAGGAAGAACCATTATGACCCAAGAAACCGATATGCTTCAGGCTGAGGATATGCAAGATCTGGCCGAGACGGCCGCAGAAGAGGGCCTGGCCGAGATGGCCCAGGCTGCCGAAACTTTAGAAGCCGCTCAGGATGCTGCCGACCTGGCTGCCGTTGCCGGGGCTGCTGGCGCTGCGGACCTGACACGCGCAGAGGATGCCGCCGTCGTGTCTCAACGGATGGGCCAGCTGAGCGAAATCGTCGCTGCCGCGGGCATCTCCGACGTGGCCCAGGGTGCAGAACTGCTATCCGCTTCCGATGACATCCAGGCCATCAGTGCCATCATGGGCTTGATGAACGCCGAGGACCTGGACATCGGTCTTGAAATCGCCCGTACCGCCGGGGAACTGTGGGCCGTCAGCGACGTGGTCGAACTGCTGGAAATGCCGGTCCTGGCCGCCTTTTTGGAAGATCGCGGCGAATCGCTGCAAGAATTGGCCGTGGAGATCATCCTCCGCTTTTCGACGACGCGGGCGCTCTCCCGGGTGCTCGGCGAGGCCGGAGAGAAGGTGGCCGATCTAGGTGCCGGTGAAGTGGCCGAAGGTGTCGTGCGGGCGGCAGCCTCTCAGGCCATGGCCGAACGCAGCGACGAACTGGCCGATGCCAGCGTCGGCTTGGCCGTCCGGGGGGCAGCCAGGATGGCCGCCGCCGGAGCTGCCTCTGAAGTAGCGCAGGATCTGGTGGCGGATGGCGTTGGTCAGGCGGTCAAGGGCGCAGCCGAGGTCGGTGCGGCGGTTGCCATGGACAGCGTCGGCGAATCGCTGACGGAGAAATAATCACCCCAAAACCGGTCAACTGTAGGGGGCAGGTCTCAGGGCCTGCCCCTGCCGGGATCCGTAACCCCGGTTCTTGCCCGAGAGGGTATCCGCAGTTATAGTGATTGCCTGGGAGGAAATAGCCCATGATGTTTTGGGGTTGGTACATTGACCCTCTGTACTTTTTGTTGTTTGTCGTGACTTTTCTAATCTCTGCCGGGGCGCAGGTCATGGTCAGTTCGGCCTACCACAAATGGAGCGCTGTGAAAAACAGCTCCGGACTGACCGGCGGGCAGGTGGGGCGGCGCATCATCCAAAAGACCGGCCTGGGAGTGAACCGCCAGGCCCCGGTGCGCATCGAAAAGACGCCAGAACTGACCAAACTGGCCGCCCTGCGGGAGAAAGGGATCATCACCCCGGAGGAATACGAGGCCAAACGGCGGCAGATCGTAGGAGCACAGAGCCGCGACGTGGCCGTTTCCCGTATCAAACTGGAGCGCGTCCCAGGCCAGATGACCGATCACTATGACCCCCGCAGCCACACCGTCCGCATGTCGGATGGAGTCGCCACACGTCCCTCCGTCGCGGCCATGGCCATCGTCGCCCATGAATTGGGCCATGCCCAGCAGCATGAAAACCACTCCCCTCTGATCACCCTGCGCAGCCTGCTGGTCCCTGCCGTCAACTTTTCCTCCCCTCTGGCTTATATCTGCATCCTGTTCGGTTTTCTATTCAACCTGGCCGGCCTGGTTTCGTTGGGCATCTTGTTCTACGCGGTGATGGTGGTCTTTACCTTGATCACCCTGCCGGTCGAATTCGACGCCAGCCGACGCGGGTTGCGACTGTTGGAACAAGCGGGCCTGATGCGCTCCGACGCCGACCGACAGGGGGCACGTCAGGTTTTGCGAGCAGCGGCCATGACCTACGTGGCCGCTGCGGTCACGGCCATTCTCACTTTGCTGTATTATCTTCGTCTGGCCGGGCGAGGACGTCGCTAATTATGTGTGAAGGAGGACAAACCTATGCGAGGAAGACGAGTTGCTAGAAGGACGGCACGCCGGACGGCGCGGCGCACAGTGCGGCGGCGGGCAGTAGTGGCCGGTCCGGCACGGAGGCGGGCGCGGCGAGTCTATCGTCGTCGCCGACGGCGGCGGCGCATCCTGGTCGGCGGCGCGGTCGTGCTGGCCGCCGGGGGCGCGGCCTATGCCGGTGTGAAGCTGGCCCAGCGAGATGCGGATCGCATCCAGGAGTATACCGGCATCCCGCCGGAAGAATTGAGCGACCAGGACTTGCAAGAGG
>CAYZCL010000136.1:0-7552 GCA_964476595.1 uncultured Desulfobacteraceae bacterium | reverse complement strand
TGCCCAGGACCTACCGGAGCGCCCGGATCAAACGGCTTTCATTTCTGTTTTTCCAGATCGGCGCCAACGTGGTTCGCCGTTCACGCGGGCTGTGGGTTAAAATCGATAAACACTACCCTCTGCGATTGATCTTCTATCGTGCGTTTGCGGCCCTGACAGCCGCCTGAGCACCGGATGCGACCTGGCTGAAAAAATCATGGGACAGCTATGCCCGACGTTCACTCAGCTGTGCATAGGATCATTCTGAAAATGAAAAAAGTCGTGATCTTCTGCTGACAAACGGCCTCCAACGTGCTGTTGACTGAAATGCTTATCGAATTATAGTGAAAATGGGTCTCGGCTGCGTCGATTTACGAGGCCAATGCAAAATCTGGGTTGGAGTCTTGTCGACAGGAAAGTATCCGATTGATGATCTCGTAAACCTCCACGCTGGTTTCGGCCCGCAGGATTTCGATCAGCGCCCGCCTTTCCCCACTCCTTCGCGGCGACACCCGCGGGTGCAGGTTGCCCGGCAACAGCCCCGGGGAGTAACCCGGTTCCGGCGATCGTCAGAGACCCACTTCACGGACATGTGTTGACATTACGGTAAAAACGTAATATATTTACTTTATTTACGAGTCTTTTATATCGAAGGCAAGGACATGCCGAATCCGTTTCGATTTTCAGGCATTGTATCAGCGCCGGCTTTCTGCGACAGGGTGAAAGAGCGCAGGGCGATGAGGGGCTATATCGAGAGCTCTCAGAACGTGCTGCTGTACTCTCACCGGCGTTACGGAAAGAGTTCGCTCATCATGAAAGTGTTCGGCGAAGTGAAGAACATCGCGCCGGTTTACATCGACCTGTACGGCACCACGGACATCCCGGAATTCATCGCGGCCTTTCTGAAAGGCATCAGCGCACTGGAGTCGCGCATGGAGCGTCTCATGAAGTTGTTGCGTGAGGGCATCCGCAGCATCGGGCTGAACTTCAGCATCGACCCGGTCACCGGCATGCCCACCGCGTCACCGGTCGTCAGCCGCCCCCTGCAGGACAAGACCATCGACGAGCTGTTCGCACTGCTCGATGCGCTTTCCGGCAAAAAAAGACTGGCAGTGGCTTTCGATGAGTTCCAGGAAGTGGCGGCCTACGGCGGCGAGGCCTTCGAAAAAGTCCTCCGCAGACACATCCAGCGCCACGCCCGCATTGCCTACATCTTCGCCGGCAGCCAGAAGCACCTGATCACGGAGATGTTCACCGACCGCAAGCGCGCTTTTTACATGCTGGCCGCACGCCTGCCGTTGGGAAAGATTGCAACGCCCGAGTATGTCAAATGGGTCCGGCGGCTGTACCGCATGGCCGGCCGCAGCATCGACCGATCTCTTGTAGAGGAAGCCGTGGGGTTGTGCGAAAACCACCCCATGTATGTCCAGGAGTTTTTCTTCAACCTGTGGGAGGTGCCGCAACCGTCCTTCGAATCCATCGAGCGGGTCAAGCACGAGCTGGTGGAAAAGCGCATACCGGAATACGCCTACCTGTGGGATTCCCTGACCCTGAACCAGCGACGGGTGCTCAAGCTCGTCGCGCTGACCGGCGGGAAAAACCTTTTTGCCGCCGAAAACCTGGCCCGCACCGGCTTCAGAACGGCCTCGCAGGTCACGGCGGCGCTGGCCGGCATCCGGAAGATCGGCATCCTGGACAGGAACAAGACCTGGAAAATCCACGATCCGTTTTTCAGGAGGTGGCTGACGATGGAGCCGTACTAGCCTGCAGGCGACTTCAGGAAGCGTAGCCCAGCAGTCCCTGGGCGGTGGATCGCCGGTTGCGCCGGCCGTTGTACTGGGAGAGGGCGTCGCGCAGTTCGTTCCGCACCAGCTGGACGAGGCTCTCGGGCGCCAGCACGCGGGCCTCGGCGCCCATGCCCAGCACCCATTGCTTGATCTCCTCCAGGCCAGCCACGCGAAAAGTCATCTCGAGGGATCCGTCGGGCCGCTTGCGCGCCTGCTGGCTCTCGTGCCAGATCTTTTCGCCCACGTACCGCGACCAGGCCGGCGATATGCAGATCTTCACCGTGTAGAGTTCGTCTTTCATGACCCGGAAACTGTGGCGCAGGTAGTCCTGCAGGTCGAAATCTTCCGGTATCGTGAAAGTCTCGTCGAGCAGCCGCAGCATCTTGATGCGGTCCAGCACGAAGGTGCGCACTTCCTGTCTCAGGTGGCAGCGGCCGATGATGTAGATCGTGCCGTCGAAAAACCAGACGCGGTACGGGTCGAAGCGACGCAGGGTCTCGTTGCGGGCGTTGAGGGCGCGGTAGGCCATCTCGACACGCCGACGCTCCACGACGGCCTGGTTGATCTGCTCGATGATACCCCGGAAGCCCTGGTAGTCCTTGTAGGGGCGTATGCCCATCTGAAAGGCGGACCGCAGGCGGTCCAGATAGCGGCGGGTCTCCGGCGGAAGCGTAGCCTGCACCTTTTCGAACAGGGACTCGACGGCCTCGTAAAAAACCGTGCCCTGGAATATCCTGAACAGATCCCGGCTCAGGTGCAGGGACATGAGTTCCGTGAAGGTGAAGGGCTGGGGCGTTTCAAAACGGTACGTGTCGATGAATTTCCAGCGCCGGGCGTTCTCTCCTTTTTCGGCGTACAGCGGGAAACCGGCCATTTGCAGGTCGTTCAGGTCGCGGTAGCCGGTTTTCAGCGAAACGCCGCCGATTTCCGCAATCTCGGCGGCGGTGAGGCCGTACTTGCTGGCCTCAATCTGCCTCAGAATACGCCACTGACGGGAAAGCTGGTCACCGCGCATGGGACTGCTCCTGTATGCCGTAAATGATTTTGGCCCCAATTATCGGCCATTTCACCCCTTCAGGCAAGTTGAAACCACGGCGCCCGCCGGCATCAATCAATTCTCCGGTTTCTGCGCCGCGAATAGCGACTATATTTGACCCTTGGTGACCCTTTGGGGTTTTTTTTGAATACCGAAAGGTGCACAGCACACGCTCTTTTTCGACCAAGGCGGCATCCGAAACAGTAGGCGAAGCGAAGGTGATATTTTCTCCCATCCCCGGGGAAGGATGGCGCCGTCCGCCGGTGAATTCGCCGGACCGGTCTCCCCGGTTGACCAGCTTGAGTTCCGGCACCTCTGCGCCGTCGTCGAGTTCCGAGATGAGAACCAGCGCCTGTTCCAGGGTCAGGTTGTGGGGTTGCGGGTCTTCGGGTGCCAAAAGGGGAAAAGAGTCGGGTTCTCAAAGGTCTGCTTGCAGGCCAGACGGGTTCTTTCCAGGTACAGTCTGAGGGCTTCCATGGTGTTTTCTCCTTTTTAGATTCGATCGGAGGCTATCATGGGGTGTTGTCGGATGGGGACAAAACAGCGGAAAAAACGGCCTTCGGAGCCATGGGCGTCAGCGCCCGGATGGGGACACGGCATCTTCCCCCTGGTCCGGGATATCGTTCACCATCTTCGCTTTCTGGGAATATCCGGTGGCGGTCATATCGCCGAAAAGAGTAAAAGCGTATGCCAGGCAGACAAAAACCAGCAGAGTAGCGACCAGTTTGAGCATGGGTTTCGGCCGAAAATAGAACAGGAGCCCGATTCCCACGACAATGGCGACGGCAATAATGGTGTGCGCCTGAAACAGGTTTCCGATGCCGGACACGATCCCCCCAAAATCCATGACGTTCCCTCCCGTGTTTGCTGTAAATCCGGAGAACCTGTTATCAAGATCGGCATTTCCGCGAAAAATCTTTAGCGAAACCGACTGCGAGGAACCAGGGTGGGATCGTGGCGGGCAACGTTCTTCACCAGAGAAAAAAAAGGGTTCCGCCCAACTGGCGCAACCCCCTGTTTTCGTTGGTGGGCCGTGAAGGAATCGAACCTTCAACCTACTGATTAAGAGTCAGTTGCTCTGCCTAGTTGAGCTAACGGCCCGATGGCTTTTTTCCAAAACCGGGTACGCTGTGTATCAGTTTAACGCGAGCTTGTCAAATTGTTTATCGACCGGATCCCGCTTCTCACGGTCGGTCCGATCAAACCCGGCGGCCGAAAGGGAAACCACCCTTTTCGCACCCCTTCCCCGCAGCTAAGCCAGCGGGGCCTGTACGATGCCGGTGCCCACGTCTTCAAACTCCCGCTGTCCCGGTGCCAGGGGTTCCGTGGTGGCGCCGGCGATCAGGCGCGCCTGCAGCGTGGGGGCATCCACGCGACCGAAGTTTTCGATGAGGTGCTGGGCATGCAGGGCCGCCACGCCGGCGGCGTGGGGCGTGGCCATGCTGGTGCCGCTCATGGTGACCAGGCCGCCGCCGAGCCTGGCGGATTCGATGTCGACCCCCGGCGCGGCGATGTTGACCTGGGTGTTGGAAAAATAGGCTATGTGCAGGCCATCGCTTTTTTTCGCCAAAGCACCGACCGCTATGATACCGGTGGCCGACGCCGGCGGCGCTACGGCAATTTCGTACCTCGGCCGGCGGCTTTCGTTGCCGGACGCAGCCACGATGACCGTGCCCTGGGCGAAACCGGCCCGCGCCAGCACGTAGTCGGCCAGTTCCTTAAAGAGGTTCAGGTTGGCGCGGTAACCTTCCAGCGCCATGGAAGTGGCCGCGGGTATCTCGAGATCTCTTTCGCGCACCAGGTACTCGACATATCCGGGGAAATCGATGCCCAGGGACATGGAGATGACGTGGGCCCCCTGCTGCACGGCCCAGTCGATAGCCCCGGCGATGGTCGCCGAAGACCCGCCACCCTTCCCCAGCACCTTGCCGATCAGGACGCGGGTGACGCCCGGCGCCACGCCGATTCGCTTGCCGTCGACTTGGCGGCCGAAAATGGTTCCCGCGCAGTGGGTCCCGTGACCGTGGGTGTCATCGTCGGATTCCTGTGTGAAGTTCCGGCGGAACAGTTCCACACCGGCAAAAGCCGCATGTCCGGGATCGATGCCGGTGTCCAGCACGGCCACGGTGACGCCACGGCCGTCCAACGCCGATAGGTGGGCACCGACGGCCTCGACCCCCCAGGTCAGTTCCGCGGCGCCGGGGGCACTCTCGCTGCCGGCATCGGAAACGACCGGCTCGATGAGTTTCATGGGCATGGGAGGGGCCATGGCGCGGGTTCGCGGGTCCCGCCGGAGATCATCCCTTTCGCGTTTGGTGAGGGTCGCCTCGTGCAGGGAGAAAGAGGCGGGTTCCGGCCCGAAGGCGCCCATGCGGGTTCCCAGGGCGCCGGTCTCGGGCACCACCGGATTGACATGCTGCAGTACGATGTAGGTCTCTTCCGTCATGTGGCTGCTCCTTTCTTCTCTGGTGTTGTCCGCCATCCAAAGACCGTCGGAAAGGCACCGCTTTTCGGGGTTAGTACACGACGGCCGCCAGCTCACGCAGGCGTTTCTGCAAAATGCATTCCGGCTCTGTTTTTCCGAGGCCCGGCATTAACGGAGACACCGGCAAACCCGCGACAGATGCCGCTTGGCGTCATATTGAAAGCTTGAAAAAAGCTCCGGCGAGATCAGGAAAAGGTCCGTGGGTGAGACCCGATGTCAAGAAGGTACCCAAGCGGCTAAAAAACTGCAAAGAATCTTTGCAGTTCCCGTTCTGCGGGGCCAGGACTTTCAGGAGCGCCAGGGCGGACGCTCGCGTCGCGGCTTGCGGCCCTTCTTGCGGCTCTTGCCACGGGAACGGCCAGCCGGGTCCGGCTGCGGTCGGCCGCCCGGACGGGAGCGCGTCGGATCCAGGTAAAAGCTGCCCGGCTCTTTGGGTGCAAGAGGTTTGGCCGGCCCTTTGGGCTCCGTCTTTTTTTCTTTGGGCAGCGGCGGTCCGCTGAGGCAATCCGGCGGCAGCGAGCGCGCCAGGAAGAGGTGCTCTCCGGAACTGAAAAAAATCACGCTGCGGGCCGCCCGGCTGCCCGTGTGCACGGTGAGCAGCACCGGCGAGGCGTCGATGCGTTTGCCCAGGCGCAACGCCAGGACACGATCGTCGGACAGCACCAGCCAGCCCCCTTCAGCGCTTCTCATGCCTTTGCTGACGACCACCGGGTGGGCCCGGCGACGCACACAGATGTACAGCAGCCTGGGAAGATCCCGGACCGCCTCAGGGGTCGGCAGGTGCCGACGGTCCACTGCCCGGATGCGGTTTTCGGCGATCTCCACGGGGGCGTTCGGCAGGCTGATGACCAGTTCATCGATCCCGGCCCGCCGGACGTGCTTCCAGCCCGGCTCCTCCTGGAGCGCTTTGAGCAGATCCTTGATGCGCACGAAGCCCTCCGGGTCCGGCACCAGCCCGAATTCATCCGGACGTCGTCCCAGCATGTAAGCCAGCATATTGGCTAGTTCCCGCAGCGCCCTCTGTCTGCCCGCCATGGCGCGTACACCCCGCCGATGAAAAACCCTTTTTGCTCCGTTTCGCAACCCAGCCTTTTATAAAATTACCACGCCTGCCCACCGGGATCAACGCATCACTTCATCGGCCCCGATATCCCCCCGGCGATCGGTTCAAGTGTTCTGCCTTCTGCATCCCTTCTTCCCCTTTTTTTCACTCATAAAATCCGGAGAAAAATCAAAAAACAGTTGAATTCCGGCGGCTGAGCTGTAAAAGGGTATGATATCGAACATCTGCGGGAAGCATGCCGGCAGAGACCGGCCGGCCTCCCGCCAGCCAATCTCGAGGTGCCCCATGAAAATTCTGTTTGCCGCCCCGGAGAAGGCGTGGGGCGGGTTTCTGGATATTGTCCGTGACCGGCTTCCCGAGCACCGTTTCGAGGCCACCGGAGGGTTCACCATCGACTCGCTGCAGGGCTTCGACGTGCTGATCCCCACCATGAGCCCGGTGACCCGGCAGCTGCTGGAAAGCGCGGACCGGCTGCGCCTGATCCAGCAGTGCGGTTCGGGTCTCGAGATGGTGGATGTGGCCGCCGCACGGCAATGTGGGATCAAAGTCGCCAACGTGCCCACCGATATCTCCGGGAACGCCGACTCGGTGGCCGAACTGGGCGTCTACATGATCATCGGGCTCTCCCGTGATGTGCGCGAAATGCGCCGCAGCCTGGCCGCACGGCGCATGGGCCAGCCCCAGGGCCGGGCGCTGTCCGGACGCACCGTGGGACTGGTCGGCCTGGGCGGTATCGGCCGCGCCCTGGTGAAACGGCTGAAGCCCTTCGGCGTGCGCCTCATGGGCATCAAGCGCCGTGACCCGCAATCCGCCCGGGCCGAACTGGGGCTGGACTGGGCCGGCGGACCGGCCGACCTCGATGTCCTGCTCTCCCGGTCCGATTTCGTAGTACTGTGCCTGCCGGTGACGGACGAGAGCCGCCACATCATCGACCGCCGCGCCCTGTCCGTCATGCGCCGTGAAGCTTTCCTGATCAACCTCGCCCGCGGCGGCCTGGTCGACCGCGATGCACTGGAAGAGGCTCTTGCCGCCGGGGAGATCGCGGGAGCCGGGCTCGATGTCTTCTGGGAGGAACCGCCCGATCCGGACGACCCCGTTTTCCGGTACAACGTGCTGGCCACGCCGCACATCGCCGGCTCCACCGACGTCTCCATGGACGGTATCGTGAAAGTCGTGGCTGAAAACATCCGCCGGGTGGCGCA
>CAYZCL010000135.1:0-37348 GCA_964476595.1 uncultured Desulfobacteraceae bacterium | reverse complement strand
GAGATGACTTTGTCCAGTTCGCCGCTGAGCAGGGCGATGCTGACCTTGTTCTCGGGGGCTTCCTTTTTCAGGGCCTCCACTTCGGCCTTCAAGGCGGTGATCTGGGACTGCAGGCCTGCGATATCCACGGCAACCTCCCTGTTTACGGGTTAACGGGGTGTTTCTGGCGCTCACGATTCTAGTGAGCAAAACCCATACCAGAACAGGAATATTCTATTTATCCTGTATTTCCGGGATAATAATCAAAACGCAAATCGTGCCGCCACCCAACATGTTTCTATTACGACACAAGCCGTCCGTATAAAGTCATCCACCTTGGCACAAAGTGCAATATCTGTTACCATGGGAAAAACCCCAGTCGGGAGGTGCGCGCATGCAAGAATCGTTGCTCAACCTGAACGACGAACAGTGGGATTTTCTGGCCCTGTTGGAAGCCTTCCGGACACCCGTCCCCATCGAGGCCGTCGGCGTCCTGGCACCCTTGATGCCGGGCCCTCTGATGGACCTGTTGGAAAAGGCGGAACCAGCGGGCTGGATCCGGAAACCCGCCAGGGGGCGCTTTGCCATCGGCCGGGACTTGCCGCCGGCGGCGCGGGAGGAACTCCATCGGCGCAACAGCCGCGAGCGGCTGGCCCGTATCGTGGCACGCGTGCACGCCGAAAAGCTGGAAGTTCCCATCGGCCCTCCCGGCATGCGCAACCTGCTCGACCGGGCGGGCTGCCATCGCGAAGCGGCCGAATACGAGATCGAGATCGCCCGCCGGGCCGTGTCGGCCAACGACCTGGAGGGGGCCCGCGTGTACCTGGAGAAGGCGGTCCGGCGCCTGTACGGCCGCTGCCGGAACCGCGACAGCGGCGCGCTGCTGATCTCATCGGCACTGGAGCTTTCCAACCTGTGTTTTTCGCTGGGCACGGGTTTCCAAGACATCGACCGCTTTCTGCTGCGGGCACAGGCGCTGGCCGCCCGGTACGGCGACCAGCGATCCCACGCCCTGGCCAACCTGCACCTGGGCCGCCTCTACTACTTCACCGACCGCCGCGACGATGCCCTGGTGGCACTGGCCCTGGGCCACGAAGAGATCCAGGAACTGGACGATGAGGACATCCTGGGACAGTCGGCCGTCTTCCTGGGAATCTTCTATTTCATCAAGGGGCTCTTCAAGGAAGCCATCAAGCATTTCGAAAAGGCCGAACAGATCCTGGAGAGCGGCAAGACCACCATCCTGACCACCCCCTCGGCCCCGCTTTTCCTGGGCTACTGCGCCATCTATCTGGGCCAGTTCCACCGCGCCATCGGGCGGCTGGACTACTATTGGCGCCTGGCGGTCGACCAGGCCAACCCCTCCATGGCGGCGACCATCCGTTCCGTGCTGGGCACCGTGCTGGCGCTGATGCGCAAAAGCCGCGAGGCGTCCTGGCACCTGAATGCGGCCCGGGACGAGGCGCAGCGCAGCCAGAACGCCCTGGCTTCCTATTTCGCCGGCGGCGGCCTGGCCCTGCTGAGCTTTCTCGACGGTCAAATGGAAGCGGCCTACGAGGTGCTGCGCCGGACTGTCGAAGCGGGTTCCCGCGCCGGCCTGGTGCGCCAGTTCTCCTCTCCCTGGATCCTGGAGATGGTGCACGAGCTGCACCGCCTGGGCTTCAAACCCCTGCCGGATTTCGAGTATCCCGTGCTGGCCGAACGCATCCTCGAGGGGGTCAACGTGTACCTGCACGGAGTGGCCCTGCGCCTGCGCGCCATGGACAACGCCGCCGCGGGAAAGGGACGTGAAGTCATCATGCGGGATCTGGCCGAAAGCGATCGGCTGCTGGATCTGTCGGGCGGACGCATCCAGCGGGCCATGACCCTTTTTGAGATGGCCCGCATTGAGCTGCGGGATCGCAACCGGGGCGCCGCCCGGCAGCTCGTGCGACGCGCCCGCAAGCTGCTGGGCGGATACGTCGAAGAGTTCTTCCCCAACGAATTCAATCACCTGGTGGGAGAACAGGATCCCCGTAACGGCTCGCAGTTGCGCAACGAGGGTTTCCTGCAGAGCTACCTCTCCATGCTCGAGTCCCTCTACCCCAGCGAGGACCGGCACGAGATCCTGGCAAAGGTGCTCACCGCCACCAGCGGCATGTTCGGTGCCGAACGCAGCGGCCTGTTCTGGTTCCGGGAGGGCCGTTTCACCCCCACGCCCGAACTCAGGGCCGCCTGCAACCTGAGCCGCAAGGAAGTGCAGGCTGACGTTTTCCGCGAGAGCATGGAAATGATCCTCAAGACCCACCGCACGCGCCAGTCCCGCATGGGGCGCCTGCACACCGCTGAAGAGACCGGCGACCACGGCATCCGTTCGGTTCTGTGCATCCCCATCGAGGTGCGCGACCGCGTCCACGGCGTGCTCTACTACGACAACTCCTACCTCGACGACGCATTCGATTTCCTGGACCCGGCTCTCATGAAACAGCTGGCGCGGCACACCAACCTGGTGGTCGAACGCCGCTTCGACTACCTTCGGGTCAAGGAGGAACGCAACCTGCTGGTCTCGGAAAAATCCATCCACCTGGAAAACGAGAAGGCCGGCATCATGGCGCGCTCGGCCGTCATGGCCCGCGTGCTGGCCCAAGTCGACCAGATCGCCCGCACCGAGTCCACCGTCATCGTGACCGGCGAGACCGGCACCGGCAAGGAACTGCTGGCCCGGCGCATCCACGCCAGGAGCCTGCGCGCCAAGGGCCCTTTCATCGTGGTGGACTCCACCACGATCCCCGAAAACCTGCTGGAAAGCGAACTCTTCGGCCACGAGAAGGGCGCTTTCACCGGCGCCGAAAAGCGCAAGATCGGACGCATCGAACTGGCCCACCAGGGAACCCTGTTCATGGACGAAATCGGCGAGCTTCCCCTTTCGGCGCAGGCCAAGCTGCTGCGCGCGCTGCAGGAGAAGGAATTCAACCGCGTGGGCGGCACGCGCCAGATTTCTTCCAATTTCCGCCTGGTGGCCGCCACCAACCGGGACCTGGCCCGCGAAGTCAAACATGGACGCTTCCGTGAAGACCTCTATTTCCGGCTCAACGTGATTCCCATTCACCTGCCGCCCCTGCGCGAACGCCGGGAGGACATCGCCCTGCTGGCGAAGTACTTTCTCGATCGCTACGCGCGCAAGTACCAGCGCCGCGGGCTGATATTGGCCCGTGCCCAGGAAAAAATGCTGCGCCGGTATCGCTGGCCGGGCAACGTACGCGAACTGCAGAACATCATGGAAAGGGCCGTACTGCTGTCCAGCGATCACCAGCTGGAGATTCAACTGCCCGCCGAGATCCAGATGAAATCCGAAAACCCCTTCGCCGACCTGCCCACCCTCGATGAAATCCAGCGCCGCTACATCCGCCACGTGCTGGCGCGCACCGACGGCCGCATCGCCGGGCCGGGCGGCGCAGCCGAAATCCTGGGCCTCAAGCGCACCAGCCTGTACTCGCGCATGCGCATCCTGGGGATGAAAAAGAAGGGTTGAACCGGCAGGCGCGCCCGCCGCCCGGACCGGTTAGCCGCCGACCACCGAGGGAGGACCGCTTTCCGATGCCCGTTTCCGGCGGTGGGGGGTGAAGATCGCCACGGCCGCCACCGGCAGCACGAAGCTGATGACCGTCACGGTGATCATCAGGTGGCCCAGTTCGGCGTACTGGCCGCGGGCGATGTGGAAGATCTCGTTGAGGTAGGTGGTGCCCAGCTGGCTGGCCGAAAGGGCCAGATTGGTGAAGGCCGCCATGACCGCAAAGTAGGTGGCTTTCTGCCGCTGGGGCGCCTCGCGGGCGATCCACGCAAGCATGGGGATCATGGCCACCTGCCCCAGGGGTGAGTCGGCCATGGTGTCGATGATGGCGATGGTGCGGGCGCCGAAGCCGAAGTGGGCCTCGGTCCAGTGGTGCAAGCCGTAGTACATGCCAATGAAGGGCAGCGTCATGACAGTGTTGTAGATGGCCAGGAAGGCCACCAGGTAAGGCACCGAGCGCCGCGCCATCCACCCGCGCAGGATGAACATGCCCACGATGGCCAGGATGGAGGCCACCTGGCGCATGGTGCCGAAAAAGGCCTCATCGAAACCCAGCACGTCGATTTGCCACCAGGAGGCACCGGCGCCGTAAGTCGGCATGGCGCGGAAAACGAAGATGATGACGGCGATGGACACGATCTCGCGCCGCTTCTCGGCCGAAATGTCTTTAAGCACCTGGGCCATGAGAAACACGATGATGCCCATGGAGGCCGAGAAGATGATCTCCTCCTTGAGCGGCACGTTGGTCAGGCCCAGGATCAGCGAGACGATCACGAAGGCCGCTCCCCCGCCCAGGATGGTCCAGTCGACGCGCGTCTTTTCCACCGCTTCCGTCTCCGGAGCAGGCGGGTAGTCCCGGCGCCGCTCCCGCCGCCGCCGTTTCCAGCGCAGGACGGCCGCCAGGACCACGCCCATCACCGAGATCACCGGGATCACCAGCGAGATCTTGTACATGGTGGCATAGGAGAAGGTCTCGGCCAGCCAGCCGCCGGCGCCGGCCACCAGGGCGCTGCCGCCCACGATGGCGATGCGTCCCAGCGTCTGCATGGTGACGTGCATGCGCTGGAGCTCTTTTTCGGGGATGGGGTTGCCGTCCTCGTCGCGGGTGGGCACGGCCTCCACGGTCATGGCGTCGGCCACCACGTCCTGCATGACGTACCCCACGGGGGAAACCAACACCGAAATGATGTACCAGGTCTCCACCGGCAGAAAGGTGCGCATCCAGTCCGTGTAGCCGGTCAGGCCCACCATGATCAGCAGGCTGACGGCCATCAGGACCGCGCCGGCATAGACGAAGAAAGACTTGCGGCGCCAGAAGAGGTCCACCAGGTGCCCCAGGGGCATCTTCATGGCCCAGGGCAACCCGGCCCAGAAGGCCAGGTCCGCCAGGAAGGCCGGCGACAGGCCCAGGCTCTTCTTGACGAAGAAGGACTCCACGATGCCGGTGAAGCCCGAGATGCCGGCGGCCGAATAGACCATCAGCGGCGGCAGGTAGCTCAGGCGCATTTCGCGCACCAGCCCCACGAAGTCCCGGCGCACCCAGCGGATCAGCCGGGCGATGGGGGAAGGTCCCCGGGAAGGAGCGGCGGCGGTCATGTCACGTCCCTGCGGGGGCAGCGGCATCCGGAGGCGGCCGTCGGCGCGTGGTCAGGCGCCGAAGATGTTGAGCAGCAGCTGTTCGAATTTTTCTTCCAGCATTTCATAGGAAAGGTAGCGCCAGCCCAGCATGTAGTTGGTTTCCACCATCTGCTCCAGGCGGTCGGGATCGCGCATCAGTTCCTTGATGCGCTTGACGGTCTGGTTGGTTAAATACCCGTTGATGGAGACGACGTCAAACCCTTTGGGCTCGATGTCAGCCACGAAGATGGGGTAGCGGTTGATGACGATGGGCCTGCGGTAGTAGATGGTCTCGACGAAGGCGTTGCCGTACCCCTCGTAGAGCGAGGGATAGGCCACCAGGTCGGCATTGAGGTAGGCGTCGGCCAGGGTGTAGACCTTGCGCCCCTGTTCGTCGCGTCCCCGCGTGATGCCGATGCGGTCCGAGACCACGCGCAGGTCCACGCCGATGAAATCCACGAATTCCTGGATGCGCATGAGGTACTCGTGGCCCTCGTCGCCGGACTTGTGGGTGATGACCAGCGATGCCTTTTCCGGGTTGAGGCGTTTGACCAGTTCCACCGACGTCTCGATTCCCTTACGCGAGACCACCCGTGTGGGCTGCAGCACCAGCAGGGTGTCGGGTGCCAGCCCGATGGACTCCCGGAAATCCCGGTTGTAGTCGTCGATTTCCGGCGGCATGTTCTTGAAATCCAGCACATTGGGGATCAGGGTCCAACTGGCGCCGGTGTGGCTGCCCAGTTCGTTGCCGGCGATGGAGTTGATCACCACGTGCTGGATGCAGGGGTGAAAGGGCGGGAAGGCCGCGCGCAGGTAGTCGCCGGCCGCGGCGCTGTTGAAGCGGTCGCGTTCCCAGTAGAAATCGTGGTGGTGGGCGATGGTGGGCGTGCCGGTCTCGAAGATGAACTCGCTCAGCGCCAGGCCGAAGGGAATGTTGACGGGAATCGCCAGGGCGTTCTGCACCACCAGGATCTTGAAGCCGAACCGACGCTGAAAGGCGTAGATCTGATCCTTGAGCGCGTCCTTGATCTCCTGGATGCGCCGGCTCAGGGCGGGGGTTCTGTGCTTGCGCACGAACAGTTCGTTCTGGATCTCGACGATGTCGGGGTGCTCGAAGTGCGCCAGCGGCACACTGTGGGAAATGGCCGGTTCGGTGTCCAGCTCCCCGGCCATGTAATAGACCCGGCACCCCCGGGAGGTCAGCACGTCGACCCATTTTTGGGTTTCCAGGGAAACGCCGTCCAGCCCCGCAAAACGGGTGGAGACGAAACCGAAGGAGAGTTCTTCTCGTTGCCAGATATTCATTGCAGCGGGCATCTTTCAAACGGCCGTAAACAGCAACCGCCGCCGGACGCTGCCAAAACGGCGAATCGGAAGCAAATACACCCGGTGCGGTGCGGATCGCAACCTTTTTTTCGCGTCCCCGCCCGCAATGCGGGTTCCTGTCTGTGTATTATCGGCTGTTTTTTTTTTTTGATAAAACAGGTTATGGAATCGGCAAGGCATGCCCACGAAATACCGGGAGGCCCGTATGGCGAAATCCACAGACATCCAGCTGCGCTTCCGTTCCCTGCTCCAGAAAGCGGTGCGCCGCGGTCACACCGACCTGGTGCTGACCGTCAGCGCCCTGATCGAGAGCCGCGGCGCCCGCCAGCGCAACTGGTTTCGATCCCGGGCCGCCATCATCACTTTCGAGGAGTGCTGGCCCCTGGGCGTCCACCTGCGCTTCACGCCCCATTTCTACACCAAGGCGGCGGCGCTGTACCGCGTGTGCCGCTCGACCAAGATCCGTGACGCCACCGGCCTGGGTTACCTGGCCTATCACCTGGCGCGCAACGATCGCTCGGTGCTGCGGGGAGATCCCCGGGACCGCACCATCCGGATCGTGGCCCGCGCCCTGGCCCACCCCGATCGTTTCCGGCAGTGGGTGCAGGGGCAAGCCTTGCCGCACGGCGCCCGCGAACTGGTGGACCACGCCCTGCACTTCCTGCGTGCCGGGCGCCCCCTGGACTGCGCCATCGTCACCGCGGCCGCCTGGCTGGCCCGCGACCGGCCCGTGCCGCCCGTAACGGCGGCGCCGAAGCCTGACAGACCTTTTCCCTACTGGGTGGCGTTGGACCGCCACACACCCGAGGGACGCCGTGCCCTGCGCGACATCGCCCGCGACCTGCGCGTTCCCCTGCCGCAGCTGGAGTGGTGCGGATTCTACCTCGAGGGGTCGGTCACCAACGCCGCGCAACCCTCGCCGTGGTGGCGGCGCTACTGCCGCTGGTGCTTCCGGCGTGTCGGGCTGGACCCCGCCGAAGCGCACCTCCTGTGGGACCCGGTGCGTCCCCAGCTCGAACCGGCCCTGTCCGAGGACGCCCGTGACCTGCACCGCGAACTGTACACCTGGAAACTGGCGCACCGTGACCGCCTGGAGAAACTCAGGAGCCAGGTGGGTCTCTTCCTGCGACACTACGGCCAACTCACCGGCAACCAGCTGATGGTCTTCTGACCGCCCGGCCGAAGGGGGCACTCCGTTTGCCCAAGGGTGGGTATTCACTTTCCCAAATCATGGGAGATATTTTTCCCACGGGCCGCGGAAACGTCGGCCGCAGCCATTCCCTTCATCGTCCTAAGGCCCTTATTTCCCACCTTTTCCGGAAATTGTCGAAATTTTGCACGTCATAGCACGGCATTTGCAGGAGCATAACGGATAAGGAGAAGGTTCGATGAAAAAAGGGGGCCCCGTGCTCCCGCCAAAACACCGGAGCACACCATGGCGATTCCAGTGAAGATCAGAGAAAAAACCGTCCCCGGCGACGCCGACCGGCTGGCCGCCATCGGCGAGAAAGCCCGCCGGGAGCGCGAGCGTCTGCTCAGGGAGCGTCCGCACCTGCGGGTCTACCAGGAGGAGATCGACCGCATGCTGGCAGGGGCCGGGTCCACCCAAAACCGCATGGCCGTCCTGGGGTTGATGATGGAGGCCAAGCTCAACGAACTACGCGACCAGTTGTCGAACCTGGCCGAGTGCCTGCAGGCCGTGGAACGGCGTTAGGTTTATCTAGCAACCCACGTGGAAACCGGCGGCCACCCGCCGGCCGGCGGCCTGCAGCCGGTTGAAGGTCTCGACGGCCCGCGGGGTGCGTTCTTCGACGACCTCGATCCCCAGCGTTTCCAGGTGACGCCGCAAGTCGGGCGAGACCTTCATCAGGCCGGGCTGCCCCTTGCCGATCACCAGCACTTCCGGAGAAGCCGCCAGGATGTCCTCGACGTCGTCGCGTTCCACGCGGTGGCCGCTGCGGCGCCACCAGTCCGGCACCACGCGACCCTCGACGATTTTGATGTCGCTGCCGTAGGATCTGCCGTCCACGACGATTTTGCCGAATCGAAATGCGTCGATCATGATGGCACTTCCTTTCGTCCCGCGCCGGCCGCGGGCACCGGCGGCCGGCGCCATCCCGTCCTGAGCCGATATCCTTCAATATAACATTTCTGAAGGTCCTTGTAACCCCTTCGGCCATCCCCCCGCCGGATCGGGCTCCGCCCGGCCGGACAAATCCCACAGTTGTCACCGCTTGACAGGGGGACCTTTTTCTGAGATATTCGTTGCAAACCGTCATTATTCTCTGACCGGGACCCTACTCGGTGAACCCCATTTAGCCAACCCTCCCGGCAACCGCCGCCGACCGGCGCTGCCGGGCGTCATTCTTCGGCCGTCGCACCCATCGGTCGTTTCCCGCAACCGCTCAACCAAGGAGGAAACGCTATGAAGACCCGGCATTGGACACTACTGGCGATCATCCTGGCCCTTGCCGTGCTGCTTGTTCCCGGCAGCCGGGCCCTGGCGCAAAAGCCCATCATCATCGGCTGTCCGCTGTCCACGGCCTACGTTTACGGGTGGGATGCCGAGCGGGCCGTCACCCTGGCCGTCGAGGAGATCAACGCCAAGGGCGGTGTCAAGGTGGGCGACCAGATGCGGCCCTTCAAGATCGAGGTGCTCGACACCCGCGACCTGGAGCCGGGCGTGCCGGTCAGCGAGGCCCTGCTGGCGGTGGAAAAGCTCATCCTGGACAAGAAGGCCCAATTTCTCATCGGCGGCCCGGTACGCTCCGAGGCCGCCTTGGCGGCCATGCCGCTGATCTCCAAGTACAAGGTCGTCACCATCGTCACCACCGGCGTGCTCTCGCCCAAGTACCACGCCATGGTGGCCAAGAAATACGACAAGTACAAATACTGTTTCCGCATTCACGGCGAGGCCAAGTGGCTCATCAAAGAGATCCTGACCTGCCTGCTGGAGATCAAGCAGAAGTACGGCCTGGACAAGGTCTTCATCATGGTACAGGACGTGGCCCACGCCCGCACGGCCGGCAAGATTCTCAAGAAGGTGGCCGCCAAGAAGGGCTTCGACATCACGGGCCTGGAGATCTACCCCACGGGGACGACCGACTTTTCCATGGGCCTGGTCAAGGCCAAGAATACCGGCTCCCAGATCCTGAGCCTGTGGATGGACATGCCCGAGAGCGCCATCCTGCTCAAGCAGTGGTATGACATGAAGATTCCGGCCCTGCCCTTCGGCTCCACCCTGGCGGCCGCCGAGCAGCCCGGCTTCTGGAAGGCCACCGGCGGCAAGGGAGCCTACTGCCTGGCCAACGTGGTCAACGCCGGCAACGCACCCAGCGAGGCCACGCCCTGGACCATGAAATTTTACGACGCTTACGCCAAGCGCTGGGGCGTGCCGCCCGAGGGGCTGGGCTGCTCCAGCAGCTACATGGCGGTGTATGTGCTCAAGGACGCCATCGAGCGCGCCGGGAGCCTGGATCCCGACAAGGTGGTGGCCGCCATGGAAAAGACCGACATCATGGGCGTTTACGGCCGCCTGCGCTTCGACCCCAAGAGTCACCAGGTCATCCCCAGCTTCGATCCCAAAGACGGCGCCGTGGGCAGCATCATCCAGTGGCAGGACGGCAAGCGCGTGGTGGTCTTTCCCAAGAGCATCGCCCAGGGCCAGATCGAACTGCCGCCGTGGATGAAGAAATAGTGTAGTATATGGACATCCTGGTCTACGGCACCATCAACTCTGTCTCGCTGGCGCTCTACGCCCTGGGCTTCGCTCTGGTGTACGGCACCAGCCGGCTGCCCAACTTCGCCCACGGTGCATTGTACGTACTGGCCGGGTTCATCACCTGGTCCCTGCTGAATAGCCTGGGCCTGCCCTACCCGGTGGCCATCGTGCTGGCCATGCTCGTCACCGGCCTCATCGGGGCCCTCATATACCGGTTCATCCTGGTGCGCGTGCGCGGCATGGAGATCTCCGAGATCATCGCCTCCTACGCCCTGGGGCTGGCCATCCTGGAGGGCCTTCGCTGGGGCGGCTTCAAGGGCATGAGCTACACCCTGCCGGTGTTCGTCGAGGGCAGCTTCAACGTGGCCGGCATCTCGGTGGATTACCAGCGCCTGCTGGTGGTGCTCATCGGCGCGGTCGTGGTGGCACTGCTGTGGCTCTTCACGCACTTCACGCGCATCGGGCTGGCCCTGCGGGGGATGGCCCAGGACGAGCGCGCCGCCATGATGCTGGGCATCGACTCGGACCGCATGGCGGTGGTGGCCATGGGCTTCGGCTCCGGGCTGGCGGCGCTGGCCGCCATCCTGCTGCTGCCGCTGGGCAACATCGTGGTCGAGTCCGGCTACAACATCCTGATCCTGGCCATCGCGGTGTGCATTGTGGGCGGGCTGGGGTCCTGGACGGGGGCCGTGCTGGCGGCCTTCCTGATTGGGTTCGCCCAGATCCTGACGGTGGTCTACCTGGGCACCCACTACCAGATGGTGGTGGCCCTGCTGGCCATCATCCTGACGCTGATCCTCAAACCCTCGGGCCTCTTCGGCCGCCAGAAAGAACTGGAAGAACGCGTATGACGGACGACACCGCCCCCCAGCGCCGCCGGGAACGCATCGACCGCGGCATCAAGGTCCGCAGCGAGGGCATTTACAGCCTGATGTCCTGGCGCGAGATGAGCTACATCATCGTGCCGCGCGCCGTCCTGATCATCGGCATGCTGGCCCTGCCGCTGGTGATGCCCGGCATGTACTGGCAGCGGGTCATCTCCATCGTCTGCATCTACGCCCTGCTGGCCGTGGGCTTCGACTTCCTGGCGCACTTCGTGGGCCTGGTGTCGCTGGGGGGCGCCTTTTTCGTGGGCGTGGGCGGCTACCTGGCGGCCATCCTGAACACCACCTGGGGGCTGCCGCCGCTCTTCACGATACCCTTGGCCACCGTAGCCGGCGCGGCCCTGTGCACCCTGCTGCTGCTGCCCTGCCTGCCGCTGCGGGGCGTCTACTTTGCCATCGTGACCCTCATGTACCCCCTGTTTCTGGCGCGGGTCATCGAGGCCCTGGACATCCTGGGCGGCACCGACGGCATCATGGGCATCGACGGCTTCGACACCCGCTGGGGCGAGCAGTATGCCGTGGTGGCCCTGCTGCTGATCGTGCTCTTCGCCGTGCGGCGCCTGGTGAACACCGACCTGGGCCTGGTGCTGCGCGGGGTCAAGGACAACGACCAGGCCATCCGCGCCTCGGGCATGAACGTCACGCGCTACAAGGCCCTGGCCGTGTTCATTACGGCGGCCATGGGGTGCATGAGCGGCGCCTTCCTGGTGCACATCTACATGTGGTCGGGCATCTCACAGTTCGCCCTGGACTTTTCGATCCTGCCCATCGCCGCCACGGTCATCGGCGGGGTCGGCACGCTGGTGGGGCCCCTGGTGGGGTGCCTGATCCTGGTGCCGGTCTCCGAACTGCTGCGTGACTTCGGCACGCTGCGCATCGTCTTCTACTCCCTCATCCTGGTGGCCTTCATCGTCTTTCGCAGCGAGGGCCTCATGGTGTACGCGGAACGCAAATACCATCAGTTCGAAAGGTGGACTCAGGTATGACCGAAACCGAAACGCCCCTGCTGCAGGTGAAAGAACTCTCCAAGACCTTCGGCGGCATCCGGGCCCTGGACGGGGTAAGCTTCGACGTGCACCGGGGAGAGATCCTGGGCGTCATCGGCCCCAACGGGTCGGGCAAGACCACCATCGTCAACTGCATCACCGGCTTCATCAGGCCGACCGCCGGCCAGGTGCGCTTCCAGGGCCGCGACATCACGGGTAAACCGGCGCACAAGATCGCCGACCTGGGGGTCACGCGCACCTTCCAGATCATGCGGCCCTACTACAGCCTGCCGGCCTACAAGAACCTGGTGATTCCGCTGTTTTCGCCCCGCGCACGGCGCACCGGGGGCTGGCGCGGCGGCGGGCGCCTGGGCGACCGGCACACGGTGGGCATCGACATCCTCGAGGAAATCGGCTTCGAACGCGACTCCTACGTGCCCTACAAGACCACCGCCACCCTGCCCACCGGGTACCTCAAGCGCCTGGAGCTGGCCCGCTGCCTGGCGTTGAAACCCGAGATCATCATCTGCGACGAGGTCTTCTCGGGCCTTTCCATGAGCGAGATCGCCAGCATGGTGCCGCTCATCGAGCGGCTGCAGATGGACGGCATCACCCTGATCATGATCGAGCACCGCCTGCGCGAACTCTTCAAGGTGGCCAACCGCGTGATGGTGTTAAACTTCGGAAAAAAACTGATGGAAGGTGCGCCGGCCGAGGTGATGGCCGACGCCCGCGTCAAGGAGGCCTACTTCGGGTCCAGGGAGGCGCAGGAGGTCATGGACCATGCTTGAAGCCGAGGGACTGATGGTCTTCTACGAAAACATGCTGGCCCTGAACAACATCGCCATCCGCTGCGGCGAGAACCAGATCGTGGGCGTCTTCGGGGCCAACAGCGCCGGCAAATCGACCCTCATGTACACCCTGTCGGGCATCATGGAGGACATCCGCCGAAAAGAGCAGATGGCCGGCGGCGAGCGCATCACGGTCATGGGCCGCATCACCTACCGTGGTGAGGACATCACGCACCTCAAGCCCAGCCGGCGCGCCCGGCTGGGCATCGTGCTGTGCCCGGAGCGACGGCGCATCTTCAAGGAGAGCAGCGTGCTGGAGAACCTGCGCATCGGCGCCTACCTGGCCACCGCCGCCCAGGCGCGCGAGACCATGGCCTACGTCTTTGACGTCTTCCCGCCGCTCAAGAAACTCAGGAAACGCATCGGGGGGTTTCTCAGCGGCGGCGAGCAGCAGATGCTGGCCATCGGGCGGGCCCTCATGGCCCAGCCGAAGATCCTGCTGCTGGACGAACCCCTGCTGGGCCTGAGCCCCCTGATGCAGGCCGAACTGGTACGCGCCACCCGCCAGATCCGCGACGAGATGCGCATTTCCATCATCGTCACCGAGCAGTACGCCCGGCCGGTGATGCCCATCGTGGACTACGCCTTCATCCTGGAAAACGGGGCCGCCGTGCTGGAGGGCCGCCGCGAGGAACTGATGGACAACCCGGACGTGCGTTCGGCCTATTTCGGAGTGGAGGAGTAAAACCGCGACATGACCACTTGCCCGCTGCCCAAGGAGATGGAACTGACCTTCACGCGCTTCGAGCGCATGTGCCGGCGCTATCCGCACAACACGGCCGTCATCTACCTGGGCGAACGCTTCTCCTACGCCCGCCTGAAGGACCTCAGCGACCGTCTCGGGGCGGCCCTGGCCGACATGGGCGTGGGCAGGGGCGACCGCGTGATGCTTTACCTCTCCAACTGCGTCCAGTGGGTGATCGCCTTCCTGGGCATCCAGAAGATCGGCGCCGTGGTCGTGCCGGTATCGCCTATCTACACCTCCCATGAGATCGCCTACATGCTCAACGACTCGGGCGCCGAGACCATCATCTGCCTGGACACCAACTACGGCTACGTCAGGGAGGCCGCTGCGGACACCGGACTGAAGCGCACCGTGATCACCAACCTGGTGGACCTGCTGCCGGCCTGGAAGCGCTGGTTGGGGGTGCTCTTCGACCGCATTCCCAGCGGCAAGGTGGACCACGGCCCCGACGTGCTGGCCTTCAAGTCGCTGCTGGACCATGCACCGCTTGCCGCGCCGGCGGACCTCGATCCGATGAATGATCTCTCCTACCTGCTCTACACCGGCGGAACCACCGGCTTTCCCAAGGGCGTGCCCGGCAACCATGCCGGCATGAGTTCCTACGTCAACGATGTCACCGACGACGTGGCCGGGGAGTACCTGCGCGAGGGCAACGACGTTTACATCGCCGTAAACCCCCTGTTTCATATCATGGCCCTGGGACTGTTCATGGCCGTGGGCCTGAACAAGGGCAACGCCACTGTACTGATGCCCGTGCCCCAGGTGGACGCCATCCTGGAGAGCGTTCAGCGCTACCGCGTGCGCTGGTTCCTCGGGGTTCCGGCCCTGTACCGCATGATCCTGGAAAACGACCGCCTGGACCGCTACGACCTGAGCAGCCTGACCTATTGCTTCTGCGGCGGCGACGTGCTGCCCATGGAGGTCTACAACCGCTGGAAGGAACGCTTCGGTATTCCCATCTACCAGGTCTACGGCTCCACCGAGGTGGGCCACGTGTGCTACAGCCGCATCGACAGGGAGCCCAAGCCGGGCACCATCGGCCTGCCCCTGGAGAGCCGCGAGTGCCTGGTGGTGGACCCCGTCAGCCTGGAACCGCTGCCGCCGGGCGAGAGCGGCGAACTGCTGGTCAGCTCGCCCTACACTCTCAAGCAGTACTGGAACAAGCCCGAGGAGACGGCGCGCTTCTGCGTCCAGATCGACGGCAAGACCTACTGCCGCATGGGCGACTTCGTAACCCGCGACGAAGACGGCGAACTGATCTACGTCGAGCGTTCGGCCGACATCATCAAGCACAAGGGCTACCGCGTGTCGGCCTCGGAGGTCGAGGCCGTGCTCCAGGACCACCCTACGGTGATCGGCGCCTGCGTGGTGGGCGTGCCCGACGCACGCGTGGGCGAGCGCATCAAGGCCATCGTGGTGCTCAAGGAAGACGCCCGCGGTGTGGGCGGCGCCGAGCTGCTGCGCTGGTGCAAGGAGCACCTGGCCCTCTACAAGGTCCCGTCCTACATCGAGTTTCGCGACATGCTGCCCAAGAGCAAGGTGGGCAAGCTGCTGCGACGCGAGGTGCGCGACGAGGAGACCCGCCGCATGGAAAAACAGAAAGACGCCTGCTGACATGGAGGAGACCGTTCATGAAGCACGCAAACGATGTCTTCTACTGGCTGCCCTGCACGGTGGTTTTCGTAAGTACCGCCCACGGCGGGCAACGCGACATCATGACGGCCAGCGCCATGTTCGTCTCGGAAAAAGAGCCCCTGGTGCTCATCAGTGTGGCCGAGGGGCGGCTGACCGAACGGCTCATCGCAGGCTCGGGATGCTTCACCCTAGTGATCGCCGGCAAAGGCCAGCGCAAGCTGGCCCTGCAGGTGGGCGGCAGCAGGGGCGATAAGACCGCGAAGTTTGCGCGTTTCAGCATCGACACCGAGGAACCTTCTCCGGGCGATGCGTTAATTCCCTGCGGCGCCGCCGCATGGATGGCCTGCACGGTGGAAAGCAGCCGGCACATGGAGGGCTACCGCCTGTTCATCGGCCGCGTGGTCGACAGCCGGGATCTGGGCCGGGACCCGCTGATCTGGCACCGGGATGCTTTTTTCTCCCTGTCACCGGTGTAGGCGGGAGAATGGGCAGGTAAACGCCGCGCGCACCCGGGGAAATTTCGGATTAACTCTGCAGGAGAATGGGAGCAAAATCCGATGGATGCGGTCGTACTCAAATCTTTGCCGGCCTTTCTCGAGATCCTGGGCCTGGACGAAGAGCCGCTGGGGCTTTTCTACACCGATGAAGCGCCGGACGGAGGATTCACTCCCCGGCCGGTGGATCTTCCCACCCGGGAAAAGGAAAAGCGCAACGAGATCGACTGGCAGGCCGTTTTCGGCAATTTCTCCTGCGCCATCGGGTACATCTGGCGGGCGCGCAGGAAGAAAACGGCGGCATATTTTTCCGCGCAGCGGTTCGGCTGTCCCGGTGCCGCTTTCTGGTTCGGGTTTCTCAACCCCCAAACCGAGACGATCATCCGTTACGTCTCCACCGGCATTGCCAACTGGACGGAGGGCGAACGCTATTGCGAGTCACCCGAAGCACTGCGGCGCATCTTCGCGTATGTCGATCCACGCCCGGCACTCGCAAAGTACTGTGTGCTGAAACCCATAAGCCGCTTCGCCGACCACGAAATGCCCGAACTGGTCCTTTTTTTCTGTCGGCCCGAACCCCTCTGCGGGCTTCACCAACTGGCGACTTTCGTGACCAACGACCCCCAGGTGGTGGCATCTCCGTGGAGCGCCTCCTGCGGCAGCCTGGCGGCCTGGCCGCTGCACTACCTGTCCCGGGGACAAAACCGCGCCGTGATCGGAGGATGGGACCCTTCGGCGAGAAAGTTTTTCAAAACAGACGAGCTTTCGTTCACGCTTCCCTTCACCATGTTTACCGAAATGCTCGCACGCCACGGGGAATCTTTCCTGGCCACCAGGGCCTGGGTTACAGCCCGCAAAAAAATCGTCCGCAGCCGGAAAGCCTGGGGCGAGCATCATCCGAATGAATGAAAGGGCCTCAAAAGCAACCTTGAATAATTGACTGCTTCAGGGGTATAAATATAAAAATACGCAATAAATCCAACGAACAGGTGCGCCATGCCGGTTTTCAATGAATGCTTGCCATGTCGCCGAAAGTGGTCTACGCGTGCCGATTTTCTGGAGGATCCGGAGGTAGAGATCATCGGGTATCGGGTAAACTTCGATGACCTCACAGCCGGCACCTTCCTCTTTCGTCACACCTGCGGCGCGACGCTGGTCTTATCGGTGCGGCACTTCAACGGGCTTTACGAAGGCCCCATTTTTCAGGAGCGCGCCACGGGAAGCGATGAATGCCCGGGATACTGCCTTTACCCGGATCAACTGGACAAATGTTCGGCCCGCTGCGAGTGCGCCTATGTGCGAAACATCATTGACATCATCCGCAAATGGCCGAAAAGGGTACCCGCACTCGCATAGGGATGCGCCGGTGCATCGGCTGCATCCCGTGCCCGCGCGGGCACACTGAGCCGCAACCGGTTTTGTCGTTTCGCCCGTTCGGGAACTCCCGCGGGATTTACGGGTAACGCTGGAAACGACATTTCCCCCGCTTCGGTGAATCATGAAAATAATAGAAAATCTCTGGCAGGTGGGCGGTGCAGGGCACACCGCCGGTGAAGACGCCGCCGTTTACCTGGTACGCTTCGGGCCGCAGGCGGCGCTTGTAGACGCCGGCTGCGGCCACGCCCACGACCGGCTGGCGGCTAATATCGCCGAAGTACTGCCCCCCGAAGTAAAGATCACCCGCCTCTTTCTGACCCACTGCCACTACGACCACACCGGCGGCGCCGAGGCCGTGCGCCGGCAGTACGGCTGCCGCATCACGGCCCACGCGCTGGACGCCGTTTTCCTGGAATCGGGCGACAGCCGGGTGACGGCCGCCGCCTGGTACGGTGCACACATGACTCCGCTGCGGGTCGACGAACACATGTCGGGTTCCGAAGCGACTTTCCCCGTCGGGAACGGCGAGATCACAGCCTACCACTGCCCCGGGCATTCCCCCGGCTCGGTGGTGTATGCCACCGGGATGGATTCGCACCGGGTACTGTTCGGCCAGGACGTGCACGGTCCGCTGGACGCGTCCTTCCTCTCCAACCGCGAAGATTATGCCCGCTCGCTGAAGTTCATGGCCGGCCTGGGAGCGGACATCCTCTGCGAGGGGCACTTCGGCGTCATCCGCGGGAAGAAGGCGGTGCGCGAGTTCATCCTCTCCTACCTGCCTCCGGGTCTTAGCGGGTCGGCAGAATGCAAGTGAGGGCCCGGCAGGCGACGGGAGGAAGAGACCCGAACCCGCCGGGGGACTGGACTCACGTCAGCATGAACAGCATCTTGGAAACGACCAACCCCACCCCCGTGCCGATGATGGCGCCCAGCATGCCCATGAGAACGCCCACGGGCACCAGTGACTCGTTGTAGGCCCCGGCGATGACCGGTGCCGAGGCCACCCCCCCGATGTTGGCCACCGAGGCCACGCAGCAGGTGAACAGGTCGATCTTGAACAGCTTGGCCAGCAGCAGCATGGCAACGGCGTGGATGGACAGGATGCAGGCGCCCGCCAAGATGTAGATAGGCGCTTCGGTCAGTTCCCTGAAATTGGCCGACGAGGCGATCAGGGCGATCATGGTGTACAGGAAGACGTTGGACAGCTGCTTGGATCCCGGCACCGTGCTCAGGGGGGACATGCCGCCGATGATACCGGCCACGGTGACGAACAGGATCATCCAGGTGGTGGGGTTCAAAAAGGTGGTGCGGGGCATGAACTGGCCGGCCCAGGTGCTCAGGGCGCCCAGGCCCAAGGCCAGCGCCAGCAGTCCGAACAGGTCCAGGAAAGTCACCTCTTTCCGGCCCTCCCTGTCCAGGTCGTCCAACCGCCGGGATATGGCCTCGACGAGGGTCGTGTCGGCCTTGTTGAAGGCGTTGAACTTGCGCACCACCGCCGACGAGCCCACCAGGAACAGCAGGATCATGATCCAGATGGAGTAGTCGATGGAGTCGATCAGCAGGGTATAGCCCATGCCGGCGTCATCCAGCCCGAGGACCTGCTGGATGGCGACCATGTTCTGGGTGCCGCCGATCCAGGAGCCGGACAGGGCGCCGAAGGCCTTCCAGGAGTCCGGCGCCAGCCACCCCTTGAAAACCTCGAAGGTCACCACGAATCCTGCCATGATGCTGGCGGTGGCCGAAAAGAAGGCCAGCAGGATCTTGGGCCCCAGTTTCAGAATGCTTCTCAGGTCGCACTTGAGCAGCATCAGAAAGATCATCGAGGGCAGTACGGCATCTTTGATGGCCACGCGGGCGATGCCGGCCCCGGTCTTGGAGCCGTCCACCGACAGTGTCCAGAAACCGAAGGTGGACATCAGCATGGCACCGAAATAGATGATGACCAGCGGCGGTATGATTTCGAAAAAACGCGTCCGGTCCTTGACGTTTTCCTCGACATAGAACACACCGGCGGCAAAACATACCAGAAATGCGATGAAGCTGAACCCTGAAGTAATCATGAAAAAATCCCTTGCCTGAAAAGCAGTCCTGGTCAAAAAAGAGGCTGGATACTCCAGGTCGGGGTTCTGGGTCCGGTGGTGCGCACGGTGCGGCACCCCCCGGCCGACATCGACGGTTATCCCCCGTCGATGTCCCGGCGTGAAACGATATTGCAGGTCTGCAGGTCCTGGTCGTAGACGATCACGGCTTTGCCCGACGCCAGCTGGCGCCGGACCCGCCGGACATCCGCATCGAGCGATTTGGCGGCATAGCCGGTGTCGGTGCCGTCACGGGTGACGAACTCTTCGATCAGCCGCCGCAGCGTTTCGTCACTGAGCGCCTGCCAGGGGACCACGACACCCACCGCCGCCTCCGTGCCGCCCTATTCCTCGATGACGAAATGCACCCGTCGGTTGCGGGCCCAGGCCTCTTCATCGTGGCCCGGGTCGGCAGGGTGTTCCTCGCCGTAGGACACCGTGCGGATGCGGTCGGGCGAGATTCCCAGGTGCACCAAAAATTCCTGGGCCGCCAGCGCACGTCGCTCGCCCAGGGCCAGGTTGTACTCGACGGTGCCACGCTCGTCGGTGTGCCCCTCGATGAGAATGCGCGTACCCGGGTTCTCCTTGAGCCAGGCGGCCTTGAACCGCAGCGCATCCCGGGCTTCTTCATCGAGGGCCGTGCTGTCGAAGGCAAAAAAGATGTCTTCCTGCACGAAACGGGTACGCGCATCGGGATAGAGGCCGGCGTCTCCCGCAGCGCCCGCGGCACCCGCGGCGCCAGCAGCACCGGTTTCATCGGAGAGGTTTTCACCCTGGATCCCGCTGCCGGTCCCGGCGGCACCCCCCGCCCCCGCTCCCTTCTGCTCGCAGTCGAGGGTTACAACTACGCTGGGCGGGTACTCGTTGTTGCGGAAAACCTTGCGGGCTTCCTGGCATCCTTCCTTGTTCAGGAAAAGGTAGTGGTCCATACCGTCCCGGGGAACCGCCACCATGGTGGGGGTGTTGCTGTAAGACTTGCCGTCGAAAAGCACGCTGGCGCCGGAGGGGTTGGTGACGACCTGCATGCTGTGAATCTTCTTGCTGCTGCAGCCCGTGAACATCAACAGCGCCGCCGCGCAGGCCAGCAGGACACAATGCTTGGTCTGTGTACTCATGGTCAATAAGCCTCCTGCATGGTTTGAACCACGTCACCCTCCACCAGGTAACCCTCTTGGTCGTCCTCTGTGATGCGGTAGATGACGCAGTTGATCATCAGGTCGCCGGCCGCTTTGTTGATGGCATTCTCCACGGCCTGGTTGATGCCGTTGGTGGCGTACTCGGGAAAGAACTTCTTCTCCACGAGGAATTTACCCTCGACGCCGCGCGCCTTGAATTTCATCTTGGCGGCGTCGATTTTATTGAATTCGATGTTGCGGGTGGAAACCACGGTGAAATGGCCGATGCGAATCTTGCCCTTGGGGGCGCTGGAACAACCGGTCAGCAGCACCACTGCGGCAAACACGGCCACACCGACATATCTGATGAGTTTCAAGGGGCACCTCCTGGGCTGTATGGAAACACTGGTTTTTGATTTCACGGGCAGCACAAACATGGTAAGGTAGGAGTCACGTATAGCACACGACATCCAACATGAAAAGCCTCAATCACGACCCGTGACGCGGTTCGGAAGGCCGAACCCGGGGAAACCGGTTACAAGAGGCTGAAAGGAGCCGGGATCTCATGCCGATCGCCGAAAGAATGACCGATATGGTGGGCGCAATGGAAATGGTCAAGAAAATGTTCGAGGAGGGGGCCCGGCTCAGATCGCAGTACGGCGCCGAGAACGTCTTCGATTTTTCCCTGGGCAACCCGGACGTCCCGCCCCCGCCGGAATTCAAACGGGTGCTGCGGGAGCTCGTTGAGGACGAGAGCCTGGACCACGGCTACACGCCCAACGCGGGGCACGCACAGGTGCGCCGGGCGGTGGCCGGGCACCTGAGCGGGGAGCACGGTGTGACCGTGCCGCCGGAACTGGTGGTCATGACGGTGGGGGCCGCCGGCGCCCTCAACGACGTGCTCGGCGCCGTGGTCAACCCGGGCGAGGAGATCCTGGTGCCCTCGCCCTATTTCATCGGCTACCGGCACTACGCCTTCCTGGCCGGCGCGAAGGTCAGGACCGTGCCCACGGACGAACGCTTCCACCTGGACATTGCGGCCGTCGAGGACGCCATCGGCGCCGGGACGCGGGTGATGCTGATCAATTCGCCCAACAACCCCACCGGGGCCGTCTATACAGCCGAGGAACTGGCCGCCCTGGGGGAGGTGCTGGAGCGGGCCGGTGCCAGGTTCGGTCGGCGCATCTACCTGGTGTCGGACGAACCCTACCGCAAGATCACCTACCGGGGGGAGGTGCCGTCGGTCTTCCAGGCCTACGACCACGCCATCGTCGTCTCCTCCTATTCCAAGGAGCTGTCGCTGGCCGGGGAGCGCATCGGCTTCCTGGCCGTCAACCCGGCCGCCGAGGACGCCCGCCTGGTGGCCGACGCGGCGGCGGTGGTCAACACCATGCTCTGCGTCAACGCCCCCAGCCTGCTGCAGCTGGCCGTGGCCCGGTTGCAGGGAGTCACCGTGGATGTGTCCATCTACAGGCGCCGCCGGGACCTGCTGTGCCGGGGGCTGGCCGAAATCGGCTACCGTTTCCACGAACCCGAGGGCGCCTTCTACCTGTTTCCCAGAAGCCCCGTCGACGACGACGTCGAATTCGTCCAACTGCTCAAGGAACAGCTCATCCTGGCCGTGCCAGGACGCGGCTTCGGCGCACCGGGCTACTTCCGCCTGTCCTATGCCGTGCCCGACGCCACCATCACGGGTGCCATGAAGGGTTTCCGGAAGGCACTCCGGCAGGCCTCCTGACGCCGCCGCTTTCAGTGCCCCCGGCCGGACCCGCGGCGGCGGACGGCCGTTCGGCCGCGACGGCCGGAATCCTTTTGCGAACGCAGCACGGCCGGCGCCTTCTCGTCCGCCTCGGATCCGACCTGCAGCAGCACGATCGATGCGATCACCAGGGCGCCGCCCAGCATCTGCAGCGGGCTCAGGGTCTCGCCCAGGAAGAAATAGGCCACCAGGCCCGCGCTGATGGGTTCCAGGGTGGCGGTGATGCTGGCGTGGGTGGAGCGGATCAGGTTGATTCCCTCGAAGTAGAACCCGAAAGGCAGGATGGTGCCGAAGATGCCGATGAAAAAGATCCACCACCACTGAATCGGCGTGTACCCGTGGAGGAAGGCTGCCAAGGGCGGCCGGGCCACGTTCCAGGCCGCGGCGGCGAACAGCATGGCGTAGAACAGCACCGTCCAGGGATTGTAGGTGCGCATGCCGTACTCGCTCAGCAGCGAGTAGGTGGCAAAGGCCAGGGCCGCCAGCAGGCCGCCCACGATGCCCGCCAGATTCAAAGAAAGCAGCGCGAGGTCGTAACCGCCCACCACCAGGAAGCAGCCCGTCAGGGTGCCGGCAATGGCCGCGACGGTCACCGGCCGCAGCTTTTCGCGGGCGAACACCACCGCGTACAGGGCCACGAAAACCGGCCCGGTGTAGTGCAGCAAAATGGCTGCCGCCACCTTGATCTTGCTGATGGCGAAGAGGTAGAAAAACTGGGCCCCCGAGATCCCCAGGATACCCAACAGCAGGAAATAGCGCAGATCTTTGGGACGGATCCGCAACAGGTCCCGTTTCCACAGCACAAGCCACAGGAAAAGGCCCGCAAAGGAGATGGTGGTGCGCAGCTGGATGAGCTGAAACGCGGTCAGTCCGCCGTTGAACAGGAATTTGGCCGCCGACCCTGATACCGCCCACAGCACGGCGGCCAGCACCACGTAGAAAATTCCTCTTGCGTTTGCGGTCGCTGCGCGCGTCACGCCGGTCTCACTTTTCCGCCGGCCGGTGCTCACGGCGATAGATTTTCAGCGAGTCCGCCGAGTAGAGGGCCAGGGCCGTCCAGATCATGATGAAGGTCCACAGCTGCGCCGACCGGAAGGGTTCCCGGTAGTAGAGCACGGCCAGCAGGAACATGCCGCTGGGGGCCAGATACTGCATCAGCCCGAGGGTGGACAGCCGGATGCGGCGGGCCCCGGCGGTGAACAGCAGCAGGGGCACGGCCGTCATCAGGGCCGTGCTCATGAGCAGCAGGTCCAGGTGCAGGTCGCCTCGGAAGATCGCCCCCCCGTGACGTGCGCCCAGGAAAAGCAGGTAAGCCAGCGCCGGCCCGGACATGAGCATGGTCTCCACGGTGAGCCCCACCAGCGAACTGACCGGCGCCACCTTGCGGATCAGGCCGTAGAGCCCGAAACTGAAGGCCAGCGCCAAGGAGATCCACGGGAACCGGCCGTACTGGACGGTGAGGTAGACCACCCCCGCGGCGGCCAGCAGCACCGCCGCCATCTGCGCAGGCCGCAGCCTCTCGCGCAGGAAGGTCATGCCCAGCACCACGTTGACCAGCGGGTTGATGTAGTACCCCAGACTGGCCTGCAGGAGGTAGCCGTTGTTGACCGCCCAGATGTAGATCAGCCAGTTGAGGGCCACCAGCAGGGCGCTGGCGGCCAGCACCGCCAGGGTCCGTCCGCTGCGCAGTCCGTCACGCAGCTCGCGCCACTGGTGCGCCGCCAGGATGATGACCATCAGAAAGGCGAAGGACCACACCACGCGGTGCATCACGATTTCGAGGGGGCCCACCGCCCCCAGGGCTTTCCAGTAGACCGGGCTGAGGCCCCAGATCAGGAAAGCCGAGGCCGCGAAAAATACCCCGGACAGTGTCGCTTCATGTGTCTCGTTCAGTTCGTGTGTCTCCCCGCGGAACGTATCATCTACCGTGCCCAGGCCCTGGTGCACCGTCCGTTCCCGCCCGCCGTCCCGCATTGCGGACCGGCCGCCGCACCCCCGTGAATCGATAGCAGTATTCTCTCCCGGGCACAATATGATGTTTGCAAATCCATCTTTTTTGTAATATTTCAGCGGTTATCTTCCCATCTCCCCCTGCCGTCTCCTGCGCAGGGGCAACCTTTGTTTCACCCTTTTGTCTGCCAAAGCCCGAGTCCATCGGACAGATCTGCAGAGGCCCGATTTCCGTAGTATCCGATCCTGAACCCCGGCTGACACCTTCGGAGCCCGATACGGTTATGCAGCCTTTCGGCAACCACACGCCTCTCCTCCTGCCGGCGGCCGTATGGTTCCACCAACCGCCGTATACGATATCCGACGACCGCATGCGGACATCCCTCCCCGTATCACCCTGAACCCAGGAGGCGTGCATGAAAAAGTTCAAGTCCCTTCTCTACCCCGTCGCCCGGTCCGGTTTCTCGGCCGGGGTCGCACCTAACGTCGCGGCGCTGGCCTGGCAGTTGGACGCCAGCGTCCACCTGCTGCACGTGCTGCGTCCTTTCGACTGGTTCGTAGACATTTAGGTCTCCGAGGCCGAACCCTGCGACATCAAGCGCATCGCCAGTAATTTCGAAATAGAGATCCTGCAACGCGCCCAGGAAAAGATGCGGGACTTCGAACAGCACTACCTGAAAGCGGTGCATGCCGCCAAATCCGCAGTTGTCACCGGTACCCATTACAGCGAAATCTGGACTCGGTGAAATCCGAGAATATCGACCTCATCGTCCTGGGTACCGGCCTGAGCGCCGTGAAATGGCCCCCGGCGTGGCGGGCACCGACCTCTACACCGACATCAAGCACATGGCCTTCACCACCGGCGTCAGCTACGGACTGACCCTGATCATCGAAAAGGACCTCAACGACCCCAAGTACATCGTGATGTCCAAACCCGCCACCACGGGGGAAGAGGCCATCCGGAAAATGATCCCTCAAAGCCATCTACGAACCGACGGACACGGAAACCGTGGGGGACATACGCGTGATCGAGAGGACGGCCGCGGCCCGCAAGAGTCGCCGGGGCCGACGGCCGGCGGTTCCTATCGCCACAACACGGCGTAGCCGACCATCAGGTAGCGGGCCAGCTTGCCCGCCGTGACGAGCACCAGAAAAAGGGGGATATTGACCCGCAGCACGCCGGCGGCCAGTGTCAACGGGTCACCGACAACGGGCACCCAGGCGAAGAGAAGACTGAACACACCGTATTTTTTAAACCTGTGCTCAGCTTTGACAAAATCGGCCTCCGACAGCTTCAGGACCTTGCGGGCCACCAGTGTACCGCCCCAGAAGCCGGCGGCGTAGTTGCACAGTGCCCCCAGCACGTTGCCGACGGTCGCCAGGCCGATCAGAAGGGTGGGGTCCAGCCCCTGGAACAGTAAAAAACCCAGAACGGCCTCCGAACTGAAGGGCAGCAGCGTGGCGGCCAGAAACGATGACAGCAGGATCCCCAGATAACCGAATTGTGTAAAGTATTCCATGTAACCCACTTGTAACGCCCCGGCGCCGGCTTCCACGAAGAGCCCGCTCCGTCCCGGTTGCCGGTGGTCTCCCACAAGACAGACGCCTCGTCAGGCCGCCTGTCCCGATAATAGGGCATGCGCCCTCCAAAATGAAGGAGAAAATCATGGCCGCCAAACGCGAGATACGCGATCCCTACCTATGGGAGTCCCTCAGTTCCATACTGGGCCTGATCGCGACTATCAGCCTGGCCATCGTTAAATATGAAATCGCCCCCCAGATTCCCATCCTGCTGGGGGTAATGGTGGCGGCCATCATCGGCCTGCGGGTCGGCTACAACTGACGGGATATCGAAAAGGGCATGCTCATCGGCATCGCCAACTCCCTGCAGGCCATCGTCATCCTGCTGATCATCGGCTTTCTCATCGGCGTCTGGATCCTGTCCGGCGTGGTGCCGACACTGCTCTGCTACGGCCTGAAGATCCTGAACGCCAAGATTTTCCTCCCGACGGCCCTGATCATCTGCTCCATCACCTCTTTGGCCACGGGTAGTTCCTGGGGCACCACGAGCACCATCGACATCGCGCTGATCGGCATCGGCGAGGGGTTGGGATTCCTCATGCCGCTGGTGGCCGGGGCCGTGCTTTCGGGCGCCTACTTCGGCGACAAGATGTCCCCGCTGTCGGACACCAGCAACATGGCGCCGGCCATGGTGGGCTTCGACCTCTATACGTACATCAGGCACATGAGCTACACCACCGGCATCAGCTACGCGCTGACCCGGGTGATCGAGATCGTGCTAGGATTCTTCTACGGCGGCGGGCAATCGTGGCCACCTCCCTGCTGGGCGCCATTTTCCAGAAAAACAGCTTCGGCGAACTGCTGTCGGCGGCCTACGGCGGCTACGCCGGCAAGACCGGCATGGAGGCCCTCGACAACCTGTTGACCCAGGGCGGCCCGGAGTCCATGCCCTACACCATATCGATGGTGGTGAGCGCCATGATGTTCGGCGGCATCATGAAAAAGACCGGCCAGCTCCGGACGGTGGTGGGCGTCATTCTCAAGCGGGTTCGCAGCACCGGCGCCCTGATCACGTCCATCATCCTGACGGGCATCGTGCCCAACATGATCCTGTGCGATCAGTACATGTCCATCGTGATGAGCGGCAAAATGTACGCGCAGTCTTACATCGAAAGGGGGCTGCCCCCCCAGAACCTCTCGCGGGCCATCGAGGACAGCGCCACGGTGATCGCCAACCTGGTGCCCTGGAACTCGGGCGGCGCTCACCAGTCCATCACCCTGGGCGTGCCCACCATCGCCTACCTGCCGTTCAACTTTTTCTGCTGGATTTCGCCCATCGTCTCCATGCTCTACGGCTGGTTCAACATCACCATCACCCGGCTGGACGAGGGAGACGCGTCCGAAGACCCGGATTCCGTCTCCGCCTGATTACCTCGGCGCGGCGCCCCGCCGATAGTATCGCCGCCGCAGGTCCGGCAGCACCATGCCGCCGCCGGTGGCCCAGACGATGTGGGTGGCCGTCGGCCTCGGTGACGTTGTCCAGGCCGAAATCCTGCACGCTGACGCGGTCGTGCAGCCCCGTCATCAGCCCCAGCAGCATGCAGGGCGAAGCCACCGGTTCGGCGAAAAAGCAGTGTACGTGGTCCCCGAAAACGTGTTTCAGGCCGAAGGTGATGCCGCCCGGACCGCCGCCCACCCCGCAGGGCAGGTAGACGAACAGCGGATGGCCGCCGTCCACGGCGACATCCAGCCGCGCCAGCTGGTCCTGCAGCCGGCAGGCGGCCACGGCGTAACCCAGGAAAAGGTCAAAGGGAATTTCGTCGTCCACGAAGTGCATCGCGGGGTCACCGGCGGCCTGCCTGCGCCCCTCTTCCACGGCCCGACTGTAGTCGGAGGCAACCTCGAGGACCGTGACGTTCTTTTGCCGCAGCGGGTCCTTCTTCCACTGCCTGGCGTCCGCGGACATGTGCACCGTCACGCGAAACCCTAGCCGGGCCCCCATGATGCCGATGCTCAGCCCCGGGTTGCCGGTGGAGCCCACGGCGATGGCGTGGCGGGAAAAAAATCTCTGAAACGCCCGCTGTCCAGGACGGCGTAGTCGTCGTCTTCGGCGAGCATCCCACACGCCAGGGCCAGTTCCTCGGCGTGCCTCAAGACTTCGTAGATGCCGCCAGCGGGCCTTGATGGACCCCGAGACGGGCAGCTCGCTGTCGAGCTTCAGCAGCAGCCGCCCTGGATAGCATACCCCGTCCGCCGGTCCAGCCGCCGCTGCAGGGCGGGCGCTTCCACCAGCGGCGATTCGATGAGCCCGTCGCTTTTGGCGGTTTCCGGAAAGGCGCGTGCGATATAAGGCCCAAAGCGCCTCAGGCGCTCCGCGGCATCCCGGATCTATTCACGGCCGGGCGAGGCCGTCCCCAAGGCGCTTTCGAAGCTGTCGTACCGGGGGTTGGTCCAGAAAACCTCCTCCCCGGACGGCATTTCCTCCAGCAGCGGATATTCCCGCATCCATTCTTCGAGGGTTCTGCCCGCGATCTTTTTTCCGCTATTGCCCCCTAATCCAGGTCCAGCGGCGCCTGGCACCGGTTGCACTTCATGGCGCCGCGGAAAACCCGGTTTCCGCACTGCGGGCACCGGTAGCGTCTTTCCTCGTCTTCCATCCACCTCTTCGTGCCCACCTCGCGCCGGAGGGGCACGGCCCGCAGGATCACCTTCTTGCCCACCGACATGGGGAAGTCCTCGATCCGGTCACAGGGAAACTCATCACACTGGTGGCAGCCTTCGTATCCCTTCCCCAGCGAACAATCCCTGATCTCGCACTGCTCGCAGTGCATGAAACGGTCGTCCGACAGGCACCCGCTGCAGCGGATGTCGTCCGGCGTCAGGTTTTCGCTGCCGGGCAGCGTCCCCTTGCCGGGCACCCCGCCTTTGTACAGCGCCACCAGCCGTTCTTTCAGCTTCCGGTTGTCGTCGCGGTGGGCGATGTAGATGGCGCACACCCCGCAGTAGAGGCCGCAGGGGGAAGCAAATTCGGGATTGATATCCACGGGCCTCGTCTCCTCTTCAGCCGTCGTCTTTTTCCAGTTCGCGCCACTTGTAGTCAATGACCTCCAGCAGCACGCCGTTCATCCTTTTCGGGTGCACGAAGGCGAACTCGCAGTCCCGGAAGGACCGCGCGCCGCCGATGAGCGGATAACCCATCCGGCGCAGGTCGTCCATGGCCGCGCGCGTGTCGTCGACGTTCAGGCTGAGCACCATGATGCCCTCGCCTCTTTTCTCGATGAACCTGGCCACCTCCCCGTCGGGCGAGGTCGATTCCATCAACTCGAAGCCCACCCCGCCCAGCCAGTAGCGGGCCACCCGAATCTTCTCGGACTCGTCGACGTACTCGTCGTCGGGGGCGGACTTTCCGAGCACCGGTTCCCACACTTTTCTGGCCTGCGCCAGGTCCCTCACCGCGATGCAGATGTGATCGATCTTGTTGACTTTCATGCCCGTTTTCCCCTTTCGGTCCACGGCCGCCGCCGCACGGCATGGCAGGATGTTCCCGATCCCTCACCCGCGGGCCTTCACGAAGGCTTTCACCGCGCGGCGAATGTCTTCTTCCGTCGTGGCCCAGCTGCACACGCTGACGCGCATGGCCGGCTGCCCGTGCCAGGTGGTGCCCCCGCACCAGCACTCGCCGCAGCGCTGAATGCTTTCGAGGGTCGCGACGGTCTTATCCGGCGAACCGCAGGCCACCAGCACCTGGTTGAAAACCACCTCGTTCAGAACGGTGAACCCCTCGCCACGCAGCCTGTCGGCAAAAAACACAGCCCGGTCGCAGAGCCGGTCGACCAGTTCGGCGACCCCGCTCCTGCCGAGCGATTTCAGCAGCGCCCACAGCGCAACCACGCGGGCGCTGCGCGACATCTCGGGGGTGGACATCATGCCGTCGCGCTTGTCGCCGGTGGGGAGATAAACGCCGCTGGCCTGCATGGCACGCGTGAGCGCTTCGCGGCGGCGGCAGAAAACGAGGCCGCAGTCGTATGGTGCGTTAAGGGTCTTGTGGGCGTCGGCCGCCCAGGAGTCCGCCGCCTGCAGGCCCTCGACGAGCGGTTTTCTGCGGGCCGAGGCCGCTCCCCAGAGTCCGAAGGCGCCGTCGACGTGCACCCAGGCACCCGCCGCCCGCGCACGGTCGCATATGGCGGCGATGGGGTCGAAGGCACCGGAGTTAACGTTGCCGGCCTGGGCGACGACGATGGTCCGGGCGTCGAGTTCGGGCAGCTTTTCGGCGGCCAGGCGCCCCTGTCCGTCGGCGGGGATCGCTTCGATGCCGTCGGTCCCGAAGCCCAGGATGGACAGGGCCTTGAACACCGAGGCGTGCGCCTGTTCGCCGAGCATCACCCGCACGGTCGGCGCCCCGAACAGCCCCTGCGATTTCACGTTCCAGCCCAGGCCACGCAACACCTCATCCCGGGCCGCCGTCAGGGCGCAGAGGTTGGCCACCGAAGTGCCGCTGACGAAACCGGCCACCGTGCCGGCCGGCAGGCCCAGGAGTTCGACCAGCCACTTTTCGCACACGCGCTCCAGTGCCGACACGAGCGGAGACATCACGTACATCGCGCCGTTCTGGTCCCAGACGTCGGACAGCCAGCGGGCGGCCACCGCCACCGGCAACGCGCCGCCGGTCACGAACCCGAAATAGCGCCCGCCCGTCTGCGCCACCGTGGCCGGGGATCCCTTCTCGTGCAGCAGGTCCAGTATTTCCTCCGGCGCCATGGGCCCTTCCGGAAGCGCCTCGTCGAAGACGGCCAGCGCCTCGACGGCATCATCTCCGGGGAAAACGGCGCGATCATCCAGGCCCGCGACGTACGAACGCGCATGCCCCAGAACCTGGGCCAGCATTTGCAGGTAATCGTTGTCCGCCGGGATTTCGTCACGCACCGACACGCCCGCCTCCCTTTTCCGGGTTGTCCTTGATCATCTCCCACTTCGGGCAGCCGTAGTAGTCAATCTCCGACTGTCGCGTGGGGAACCGCCCGCAGTTGAAGTAGCGCCAGTAAAACGACTCGTAACCCAGGCACTTCCCGGCCTCGCGGTCCAGGATGGGGCAATCTACCTTTTCGCAGCACTGAAAGCAATCGCCACAGGACGATCCGTGATGCCATTGGGGACGGATGGCGACGATTTCGGGATCCGGCCGCGACCGCGGCGGCGCGGTGAGCGGCACCGAAAACAGAAACCCGCCGTTTTCACCCCGCAAAATCGGGACGAGCCATTTCCACGCCTGGGGATAAAGCATGGTGCCCTGCTTCACATACCGCCAGAAGCGCCAGTCATTGAACAACAGGTAGCTGAACAACGGCGCGGTGAGGTATCCTCCCACGAAGGTGACGAAGCAAAATCCGAAATAGACATAGAAGAAAACACGTTTCAGCGCCCAACCTGCTTCCCGAAGACTCATTCACCTCTACCCTTTGTACACCCTCCGAAGTACAATCCCCGTGCTGTTTCACCCATGCAGGCTCTGATTCGCAGCCGGCGCCGAAATCGCTTCCCCACCTCCTGTGCACCTTATGGCACCTGACCTTATGGGTGACCTTATGGGGTCAAACCTTGATTTGTGAATACAAGCCGTCCCAACGTTTCTTAAACTTGGTGTCTCGGGCCATCTTGTCTTTGACCGCTTGCACGCGATGGCTGACCGATGAATAGCTCAAACCGAAAATAGCGCCGATTTTCTCGTTGGTCAGCAGGCCTGTCCGCCAGACCAGATAGATGATGAGGTCGCGCTTTTCCTTCTTCGGGCCGGATAGCCGCGCCAGTTGCCTGAACTCCTGAAGATCACAGTCGAGCAAATCAGCAGCCTTTTCCGCGATCTCCTCCGGGTCCGACCCCGCCGCCAATTCCCGTTGACCGGTGATCTCTCTATCGGGACTTTCCGGCAGGTATCGTTGCCGAAGTCTTTTGGCAAATTTCCCGGATCCCAAAAACAGGCCGTGCCGAAAATCTTCCCACAGCCGTTCCTGCTCCTTCGCATATTGCTGGACTTTCCTCCGGTAGCGCTTGTGCCGATCCTTGCCGGGGAACTGGGACAGGATCAGTTTAGTCGACAACCATTCCGGTGCCGGCTTGTCGTATGCATAGTGCAAATAGCTGCTCCACAGGTAATCGGCCAGCCGTTTGACAAGCCCGGCCCTGACCGGGTTACGATGGATGTAACAGGAAAGCCGCATCAGATAGGCGTCGTTCTCGATGATGAAACTTTTAAAGCGACCCTGGAACAGGTGCCCGCTTCGCTGGTGGCGGTTATTGAACCGGCGGGTGTAGGTGGAACCAAACCACTGCATGGCCTTGGAGAGGTTGGCGCGCCGCGTTTTCAGCAGAAGATGATAATGATTGTCCATCAGAACATAGGCACAGATCTCCACCGAAAACCGCTCCGACATCTCCCCCACTGCATCCAGAAACGACCATCGATCAGCGCTATCCCAAAAGATATTTCTTTGCTCGTTACCCCGGGACAATACGTGATACAGTGCCCCTTCATATTCAATGCGCCATGATCTTCCCATCGGTCATTTATATTCAAACATGACATCAGTGTCAATGCCTATTCACTATTCAAGGTTTGACCCCTTCACTCCTGACCCCTTCACTCCCCTCACTCCCCTCTTCACTCCCTTCACCCTCGCATCACTCTGCCTGTCGACATCAGGAAATCTACCACCCCCCTGGGAACTGTACATTCTTGTTTCCAACGCCGATAAGAGCACTGTCATCAAAATTTCTCGACTCAAATCTTACGAGCTTATTACTTCCCTGAGGAGCCCCACTTCCGCTGTTTCCATTAACTATATATATCTTTTTCTTATCGGTCCATAAAACAAGCATAGAATGCTCTTTGCTACAGAGGAAATTTCCCAACGTTGGCGCAACGCTATTTGTTCTGTATTCCGCAAAAGGCCTATATCGATGTATATCCCTGAAATAGCCTCTAAAATAAGACACTCTAGCCATACACCAGCCAATCTTTTCATACCTGCGTACACCCTTACAAAAGAAAGTCTGTTTCTTATTGAGCGAAACAGGTATACCGGCTCTTCTGTAAACGTAGGATGCGAATTCACTGCACCATTCATTATAGTTCCATTCCCTTCGCTTAAAAGAGTAA
The DNA here is from genome assembly GCA_964476595.1 of uncultured Desulfobacteraceae bacterium. Lineage (GTDB taxonomy): Bacteria > Desulfobacterota > Desulfobacteria > Desulfobacterales > JALSRD01 > JALSRD01. The sequence goes on along the minus strand of CAYZCL010000135.1, from coordinate 4,607 downwards.
ATTCGCTTGAAACAATGCTTTTTATTAAAATACCTATTTATCTCCTTTCGCCGTGTGTCTGGATAATTTTTTAAATCCCTCAAATTCCACTGCATCAGAAGGATTTGCGCAGTAGTAATTACAAATCGTTCCCCAGTTGATAGCTTTCGTTTATTCAGCTCGTAATTTCCGTTCCAAAAATCGGCAACCTGCCACCCTGTATATTTTTGGTCATATTTTAAATCAATTTTGTATTCGTCCCGGATGATTTCATAAAATTTCTTCAAGTTTCCATATGGTGTATTATCTAGCTGTTCAAAATCCACCAGACAATCTATATTAATACCATCCGCACAAATACCGTGAGCCATTGTTTCAGGCGTCCAGACAATTAGTCCCTTTTGAAAACGATTGTAACGGCCACCGTCAGGTGTATCCATCTCGTCGCTTAACGGATAACCCAAAGCACCTTTATCCCAGCCCCAGCTAGCATATTTCGCCATAATAGCGCCATGAACTTCATGAGCGCCTGTATCTGGATGCCAAAAAATATGGCCGCCTTCATAACTTCTGTGGCGCCCCACATGATCGTTGCACCAACGCTCAGGAGACTTCGCTTTTCCCAAAACACCCCGCTTGCCTCCCAATTCAGCATATTTTAGATCTATTGCCGACATTGTTTCTTCCCTTCATTCCACCAGAATTTCTCGAAGACATTCCCAAAAACCCAAGTAAGATTTCAATGCATCCAAGTAGGACCATTCCGAGGATAATTTCGGTTCATCTGATTAAAGCGTAATTCGCCTTGTGAATTGCCATGATTTTGAGTTTGAAGGTAACCGGTAAATTAACCCCATCTTCACAGCCAGCCAGGCCTGTGGCATGATCACCTCCCAAGATCCATCTCATTTCAGAGGAGGCGTATCATGGCACGGCAAAACAGCTACCAGCAGGAGCTGGCACAAAAGCGTCGGTACTGGAAAAAACACGTTGAAGCCTGGCGGGCAAGCGGGCTGCCCCAGGCCCGGTATTGCCGTCGGCACAATCTAAAGGTTCACCGCCTGGTCTACTGGCGTAAAAAATTCACTCGCAAGACCAAGGAACCGGTTTCTTTTGTCCAGATCAAATTGGCCGATGATTTTCAGCCGCTCCGCGCCGCAGCGATCAAGGTCGCTGTCGGCAGCTTCCGCATCGAGGTGGAACGAGGATTTGACCCCGACACCCTCAAACAGCTCATCGACACCCTGGGGCAGCTGTGATGTTCCTGCCGACGCACACCCGGATATATCTGGCCGTCGGCAGCACCGACATGCGAAAGGCCATCAATGGGTTGTCCATCCTGGTCGAAGACCGCATGGAACTGGATCCTTTTTCCGGGCACCTGTTTGCCTTTTGCAACCGTCGACGGAACATGGTGAAGATCTTGTACTGGGACCGCAACGGATTTTGCCTGTGGCACAAGCGGCTGGAGAAACAGTTTTTCCCCTGGCCGGAGAGCCGCGAAGACATCCTCGAACTCGATGCCCGTCAATTGGGCTGGCTGCTCGAGGGGCTGGAGCCGTCTCAGGCAAAAGCTTTCGGAAGTCTGCAATACAGTACTGTGATATAAAGTACTTCCAAATCCTTTTGTTTTGTGCTATGCACAGGCCCATGAACGCTGACGTCCGCAAGCTTTCCGATGACCCCGAAGAGCTCAAAAAGGTTATCTCCGGCTACCAGGAAAAGGTCGAATACCTGGAACAGAAGATCCGCCTGCTGCAAAACGAGATCTTCGGCCGCAAATCAGAAAAGCGCCCCTTGCCGGACACAAGCCAGCTGCGCCTCTTCGATGAACCCGCGCCCGACGCCCCTGTCGCAGAAGAGCGTATCGTGGTGCCCTCCCACAGCCGGAGAAAACGCGGCAGAAAGCCTCTGCCAGAAAACCTGCCGCGGGTCGAGATCATCCATGACCTGGAAGAATCAGAGAAGACCTGCGACTGCGGCTGCCAGCTCAAACGCATCGGCGAAGAGGTCAGCGAAAAGCTCGATTACGTTCCTGCCAGAATACAGGTGGAGCGACACATCCGTTACAAGTATGCCTGTCCGGCCTGTGAAGGCGTCGACAGCGAGGGGCCAACCGTCAAGATAGCGCCGGTTCCGGCGCAATTTTTGCCAAAGAGCATCGCCACCTCCGGGCTGGTGGCGCACATCGTCACCGCAAAGTTTGAAGACGCCCTGCCGTTTTACCGGCAGGAGAAAATCTTTGCCCGCCTGGGCATTGATCTTGGCCGTGCCACCATGGCCGGCTGGGTGATCAAAACCTGGGAGAAGGTCCAGCCCCTGATCGAGTTGCTCGGTCACGAGATCCGCTCCGGTCCCCTGGTGGGCATCGATGAGACCCCGGTGCAGGTTTTAAACGAACCCGGCCGGGAAAACACAACCAAATCCTACATGTGGGTGTTGCGCGGGGGTGACCCTGATCGTCCCACGTATCTTTACCAGTATCATCCCACCCGGTCGGGGAAGATACCTCTGGCCTTTTTAAAAGGTTACCGGGGCTTTGTCCAAACCGACGGCTACAACGGCTACGACGCCCTGGGCCGTCAGCCCGGTATTACCCTTGTTGGCTGCTGGGCCCATGCCCGCAGGAAATTCGACAAGGTAATCAAGGCCCGTTCTAATCCCGGAAAAACCGGCGCCGCCGACGAGGCCATGGCATATATCGGCAAACTGTACGCCGTCGAAAAAGAGGCCCGGCAAAAAGGGCTTTCTCCAGACCGGATTTACGAGCTCCGCCAGCAGAAATCCAAACCGATCCTGAATGAGTTTAAAAAATGGCTTGACCACAAGATCCAGACGACACCACAGAAAGGCCTCCTCGGCAAAGCCGTGGGTTACACCCTCAACCATTGGTCCCGGCTGGTGCGCTACATCGATGACGGCCGCCTCCGGCCGGACAACAACCTGGTGGAAAATGCCATAAGGCCTTTCGTTCTGGGCCGAAATTATGCCGACTCACCGATTATGTGGAGTTAACGTGCCAAGCAAACGCTGAGCGACTGCAAACCATTACAAAACAGGCTTTCATCCTGCCTGCGATTCCGCATAACATATGAGAGTATGCCTCTAACATCAACAAAAGGGGGAACTCTCATGAAAAGGCCAAGAGACTACGAAAAAACCAAGCATGATCAACTCTACAGAAAAGGCCCTGACCTCTTCAATCGTTTTGAGAGGTATTTGAAACAACGGGGCTACTCGTATTCCACAAGACATTCATATTTATCTTCATCAAAACACTTTCTTTGCTGGCTTGACACAAGACCTCGATCTCAGAAGAAAATCAACAGCGATTCCATCCAGTCCTTTCTTCGTGAGCACCTCCCTGTTTGTCGCTGCCCTATGCCCGTTCATAAAAATCTCATAACGGTCAGGGCGGCACTGAATCAGATGTTGTTCATGGAGGGGCATGAACGAATCCGAACGGTTACTGACAGATCTTTCCCTAAAATCGAAATTGAAATTACTCTGTTCGATAAATACTTGAAAAATATTTGCGGCCTTGCTGAAGCCACACGCTGGTATCATCGGCGTCATGCTCGGAAATTTCTTCTGTGGCTTTTTAATGATAAAGCCATTGTGAGATCCAGAATCACGCCTGGAATCCTTTGTAGCTTTGTCTCTGAACAGGCCGCCAGCCTACGTGCTAGCAGCGTTGGTGTTTTAGTTTATTCATTACGATCCTATCTGAAATTTCTCCAGCTTAATGGATATGTTACGCCTTCGCTGAAAGCGAAAATCCCAAGACCGCCAAACTGGTCCCAGGCGAATTTGCCAAAAGCTCTTAATAGCACGGAGCTGAAGCGGTTTTGGTCCTCTTTTGACACCATAACCGCAATCGGCAAGCGCGACTATGCTATGGCCAGATGCCTGGCGGACCTGGGCCTGCGCTGTCACGAGGTTGCCAGTATTCAGCTTGACGATATCGATTGGCACAATGGCGTCTTATGTCTTGAAGAAACGAAAGGACGGCGGGATGAATTGTTGCCCATCCCAGCTCTGATGGGTAAGGCGTTGGCCACGTATCTGCGCTACGGACGTCCCGTGACAAAAAGCCAGAATGTATTTGTGTATCATCGTGCGCCAGTGGGACAAGCCGTTCAGAACAGCACAGTTCGTGGCGCTATCCGGCGTGCTTTCTCCCGTATCGGTCTTCCCTGGACAGGAACCCATATTCTGCGGGGCACTTTAGCCAGCCAACTCCTTGAGGGTGGAGCATCCATAAAGGAAGTTGCCGAATTGTTGCGCCATCGCAGCATCGATACCACCAGACATTATACGAAAGTCGATTTGTCTCACCTTGCTCAGGTGGCCTTGCCTTGGCCGGGGAGGTTGTCATGACTCGATGGGCGAGCATGCAGGAGCGAGTTGAAGACTACTTGATAACCCGCCGCCGCTTAGGTTACAAACTGAAAGTTGAAGGGGGTGAGCTTCTCAGGTTTGCCCGTTTCGCAGATGCCCGTGGCAATAAAACGCCGTTAACAATAGAGTTGGCGATAGCTTGGGCAAACACCTCAAAAAAAGATTCCAATCTTTATCGAGCCAGACGCTTGGAAACAATACGAGGTTTGGCAAAATATTGTGCATTG
>CAYZCL010000134.1:0-15414 GCA_964476595.1 uncultured Desulfobacteraceae bacterium | reverse complement strand
CCAGCAACACGCCCTTGACCTTGGTGATGTCGTCGGCACGCCCCACCACGCCGCCCCTGACCAGGCGGAACGTACGTCCGCAGTCACAGGCGCGCTCGTCCCACTCGATGACGTCCTTGGCGTCGAAGCGCACACAGGGTTGGGCATAGCGGTCCAGGGCCGTGATCACCATCTTTCCCCGGCGTCCGGGCTCCTCGATGATCTCCCCGGTCTGCAGGTCCTCGATCTCCACCAGGAAGAAGGCCTCGTTGACGTGCATGCCGCCCGGCTGGGCTTGGCACTCGAAGGACCAGGCCCCGATCTCGGTGGCCCCGGCGTGATCGTAGACCCTGGCGTTCCAGGCCGTCTCCATGCGCCGCTTGGTGGTGGGGATGCTGGCCCCCGGTTCGCCGGCGCAGGTGATCTTCTCGATGGTCAGCCCGGCCGGGTCGATGCCCATCTTGTTTTTCGCCGTGTCGGCCATGCCCAGCACGTAGGTGGGGGTGGCCATCATGGCCGTGGCCCGCAGTTCCCGGATCTTCAGGATGCGCGCCTGGGTGTCCAGCACGCCGCCGGGCACCACCTCGCAGCCCAGCTTCTCGGCGGCGTAATGGCCCGCCCAGAAGGCCACGAAGATGTTGTAGCCGAAGGGGATGAAGACACGGTCGCGGGGGCGGTAGCCCTGGGCCCAGAGGATGTAGGCCCAGCACTCGGCCCACCACTCCCAGTCCTGCCAGGTGTCGGGCTGGTAGACCGGCCGGCCGGTGGTGCCGCTGGTCTGGCGAAAGGCCGAGACCTCCTCCAGCGGTACGCACAGGGCGTCGCCGTAAGGGAAAGGGTCCTTGCCCTGGATGTCGCGCATCATGGACTTTTCCACCTTGGGCACCCGCCGGATGTCCGCGAACGTGCGGATGTCCGCGGGCGTGACGCCGGCATCGTCGTATAGGGCGCGGTGAAACCGCGAGTGTTCATAAGTCCAGCTGAAGATGCGCTTGAACTTGGCCAGCTGCAGTTCCCGCAGCCGCTCTCGCGGCAGGGTTTCCAGCCAGGGGTTCCAGTAGGGGCTGTCCGCCGTCATTGTATGCCTCCCGCACGGCCCCCGGCCACGGCCGCACCGAAAGCGCCGCGGCCCTCGTCTTCGTCGGGCTGCTCACCCCAGCGCCGGAAGAGCGAGTGCCGGATGCCGAAGTAGTCGAAGATCTTGCCGATGGTCTGGTCCACGATGTCGCCGATGGTCTTGGGCTGGTGGTAGAAAGAAGGGATGGGCGGCAGGATGTGGGCGCCCATGTCGGCCGCCAGGCTCATCAGGCGCAGGTGCCCCTTGTGAAGCGGGGTTTCGCGCACCACCAGCACCAGCTTACGTTTCTCCTTGAGGGTCACGTCGGCCGCCCGCACCAGCAGGTTGGTGTTGTAGGAATTGGCGATGCCCGACAGCGACTTGATGGTGCACGGTGCCACGATCATGCCCTCGGTGAGAAAAGAACCCGAAGAGACCGCGGCCGCCATATCGGCGTCGTCGTAGACGCGGTCGGCCATGGCGGCCACCTGGTCGGCGGTGTAGGGCGTCTCGATTTCGATGTTCAGCTTGCCCGCCCTGGAGATGATCAGGTGGGTCTCGTAGTTGCTCTCCTGCAGCAGGTGGAGAATGCGCACTCCATAGGTCACGCCGCTGGCGCCGGAGATGCCGATGACGATTCTTCTGGGCATGTAATCCCCTTCCCTTTCACTTTTCGCTGAGATTTCCGGAGGGCTCCCCTTCCGCCAGTCGTTCCAGTATGCGGTCGAGCAGCAGGCGGCTGTTTCTCACCACCTGGTCGATGCCGTCCGGGTCCAGATTGTCCCAGTGGATGCCGGCGGTCACCACCGCGGCGGCGTTGACCCGGGACGCCACGGCCAGCGCGATCTCGCGGGCCAGCAGGTCTTCCTTGTGCCCCACGTAGCACAGCACCGAGGCCGAGGCGCTCCGCTTCGCCGGGTCTTCCAGGCTGGGCCGCGGCTGGGCCGCGGCCACGGCGCCGATGTGCGGCCGCTCGCCGCCCCACACCGCCACCAGCACGTCGTCGCCGATGCGCCGGACGGCAGCCGTCAGGTCACGGTTTCCCGTGCGGGTCTCAACGGTGAAGGTGTCCTGTTTCACTATGTGGCCCCACGCTCGATGATCTGGTACCCCTTTTCCCGGATGACGGCCACGGCGGCCTCGGGGTCCGCCGAGCGGAAACGCACGATCAGCCGCCTGACACCGGTTTCCGGATCCCTGAGCCTGAAGAGGCTGTACAGCGTTCCGCCGGTTTCGTCAACCGCCCGCACCACCTCGGCGGCCATGCGCTCGCCGCCCTGCTGGCCGCACTCCAGCGACACGCTGGCGATGTCCTCGCCGATGCCCAGGATCTGGTAGAGCGAGTCGAAGATATCCAGGTAGGACACCGTGCCGGTGAGCCGGTCGCCCTCCAGAATGGGAAAGAAGGAGCGGCCGAACTTCTTTCCCTTGGACAGGGCCGTTTCCACGGTATCCTCCACCGACAGGGTCTCGGGCTTGCGCACCATCAGGTCTTTGACCTTCAGGCGCGTGTTGAAGTAGTTGAGTTCGTGGATGCTCTCGGCGGCCGTCACGCAGGAGGCCGCCTCGCGCAGGTCGCGGCGGGCCAGGATACCCCGCAGGCGGCCGTCGTCCACCACGGGGATGAAGGGCTGTCCGCATTTTTCGAAGACGCCCAGCGCCTCGCTGGCCAGCATGTCGCTGTGAATGGTGACGGGATCCTTGCGCATCCAGTTTCTGATGATCATGACGACGATTCCTTCATTTGCGTGTACAGCCGGTCAAACAGCGCCACGGCTTCGCGGCCGAACTCGGGGGTGTTGAGGTGCAGGTCCACCTCCACGACCGGGATGTCGTCCCTGAGGTGTTCTTTCAGGGTCGCGGCAAAGGCCCGGTCGGCCTCCGGGTCGTAGAGCGGCCGTCCCTCCTTGTCCAGGGAGCTCCACCCCTTGAGGGGGATCAGCACGGCGCAGGGCGCCTGGCTGCGGTTGAGCCGCTCGGCGGTGATGCGGGCCATCTGCGCCACTTCCTCGGCGCTGGTGCGCACCTCGATGCGCAGATTGTCGATCACCGCCTGCGGGCGATCCCTGTACTTCTCCAGCAACTGCGCGTTGCCCCCCACGCTGAGCATGTCCAGGCCCGAGGGCGCCACCACCTGGGGGATGCCGCTCTCGGCGGCGGCCAGCAGGCGGTCGTCGCCGGCGGCGCAGTTGCCCCCCAGCAGGGTTTCGCCGACGCCCCGCGAGACGATGTCGATGACCCCCGAGAACCACCCGTCGCGGACCAGTTCGTCCATGGCGCGGTCGCCGCGCCCCTGGGCGTGGCAAGGCACCGGAATGTAGCCGCGGTCGCGCAGGTAGTGGATGGCGGGCTCGACGGCGCGCTCGGCGAAGCCGAAGGAGGTGATGGCCACCACGGGCTTGTCGAACCGCACCTTCCAGCCCGGCGACATCTCCACCATGCCGCAGATGGCGCCCACGGCGTTGATCAGCTGGGTTTTCAGGATGGGGTTGAGCTCCACCACGTCCACCACCGTGTTGAGCATGGTGATGTCCTTGGTGCCCACGTACTTGCCCACGTACTTGGGGTGCCCGGCCATGGAAGAGGCCATCAGCTTGGGCATGCCGAAGGGCATGGACTGCATGATGCTGGTGGACACCAGCGATGAGGTGCCGCCGCCCACGCCCAGCACCCCGTGGATGCGGCCCTGTTCGAACAGCCGGCGCACGATCCGGCGGGCGCCGCGCACCTGGTTGTCGGTGGCCTTCCGGCGCTCCCGGCGGTAGAGCCGGCGCACCTCGTCAATTTTCAGGCCGCCGGCCTCGGCCACCTCCTCGCAGGTAATATCCCCTTCGAAGAAGGGTTCCTGCTCCATGGAGAAATCCAGCAGAATGGCGTCGTGTCCCCGCGACTCGATGAGTTCCTTGACCATCTTGAACTCGGCGCCGCGGGTGTCCAGGTTGGCGATGATCAGTATCGTCTTCTTCTTTTCCATATCGTCTTTTTCGTCTGTGGGGGTTTATCGCAGAGGGGGCGTTCAAACGCCTCCCCGCATGCGCCATGTCGTCTCACCGGGGTATGCCCGGCACACCTCAAACGGCCGCCAAGGGGCATTCCCCTCCGGCTTCCTGCATGGAAGGGAGATCCAATGGATTGACTTCCTTCACCCTGCGCCATTGAGCCTCTGCCCCTTTTGCGTCTCGTGTTTCCTCCCCCGCCGGCTACAGCCCCAGCTCGGACCAGCGCGACTTGACCCGCTGTACCACATCGGGGTCCAGCTCGATGGGAATCGGCTTGTCCTTCCACTCGTAGGGGATGGTGGCGTCCATCAGCAGCCGGCCGGTGATCTCGCGGGCATTGATAGGCAGCGACGGGTCCAGCGGTGTCGAGCGGCCGCGCTTGATGATCTGGCAGCGGTTGGGCTGGAAGCGGAAGCTCAGGGCATACATCACCCGCGGGATGTCCCAGGGGTCGATGTCGTCGTCGACCACGATGACCGTCTTGAGGCCGTAGGCGCCCATCTCGGTGGAGATGGCGGCGGTGAGCACCTGGTCCACGTGGCCGGGGTACATCTGCTTGACGGAGATGATAGCCAGGAAACGGCCGGAGCCCTCGGGCGGGCAGTAGACACCCTTGAGGCCCGGGATCTTCATGGCCAGCAGCTGCTGCCACAGGTTGGCGCCGTAGGACAATGCCATGGTCATGTGGGTGTCGGTCACGGCGCGGCCCACGGTGGTGCCCCAGAAGATGGGGTTGTCGCGGTAGGTGACGCACTTGACATCGATGAAATTGCGCGGGTCGGTGCCCACGCCCGAGTAGTAGCCGGTGTACTCGCCGAAGGGCCCCTCGTCCATGAACTTTTCGGCGTCCACCTCACCCTCGACCACGATCTCGGCGTGGGCCGGGATGGGCAGGTCCACGGTCTCGCCGCGCACCACCTCCACCGGCTCGCCGCGCAGGGCGCCGGCCACGTCGTACTCCGAGACGAAGGCCGACACGCGCGCAGCGCCCAGGATAAACAGCAGCGGGTCGCAGCCCACGATGGAGGCCACCGGCATGGGCTTGCCCATGGCCTGGTACTTCTTGAGCATGATGTCGGCGTGCTTGCCCTTGATGAACTGCGTGCCGATCTTGTCCTTGCCCAGCAGCTGGCTGCGGTAGGTGCCCAGGTTGATCCAGCCGCTGTCGGGATCCTTGGTGATAATGAAGTGAGCCGTGCCGTAAAAGCGACCGCCGTCCATGGGGTAGAACTTGGGCACCGGGAACTTGAGAAGGTCCACCTCGTCGCCCATCATCTTGTTTTGCTTGCAGGGGGCATCGGCGGGATCGACCTCCTTGGGCGGCAGCAGGTTCTCGCCCAGCTTGGCCCAAGCCTCGTAGAGGTCGCTCAGGCTTGAGTTCTCGGGCTGGCCCATGATCACCGCCAGCCGCTCGACCGTGGTGCACACGCTGGTGATCACCGGCGTGTCGTAGCCCTTGACGTTTTCAAACAGCAGCGCCGGGCCGCTTTGCTCCTCGTTGAGCTTGGCGATGTGGGAAAGTTCCAGGTCCCAGTCCACCTCGGCCTTGATCCGCTTGAGCAGTCCCTTTTCCTCGCAGACCGCCACGAAATCCCGCATGTCCTTCATGTAGTGACTCCTTTCGTTTTGTTAAACGCTGTCGGGTGCCGGACGACATCCGGCTTTTGTGACTCAGGTAATCTTCTTGCCGGCCACCAGTCCCGCCACGATGTGTTCCAGGGCCGATTTGCGCGGCTTGCACACCGGTTCGACCTTCCGGGTGCTCCACACGGTCTCCGGACGGCTCTGGAGAATCATCACCCGGCCGGCGGCCGGCAGGTCCTTGTCGATGGCCCACTCGATGTCCATGGGCTTGCCGTAGTGTTTCTCGATGAGCTTGCCGATGCGCGCAAGCTCAACGACATCCTCGTCGATGATGCACTGCGTGGTGCGCCGCTCCTCGGGGATCTCGTGGCGCTCCACGGCGTGGGTTTCGGGGTTGACGGTGTACAGGCACTCCTTGGCCGAGATGGTGCGCTTGGTGATCTCCAGGGTCACCTTGTCGACCACGAAGTGATCGGGCGTGCACTCGCCCGAAACCACGCTCTCGCCGAAGCCCCAGTTGGCGTCGATGACGATGGTGGATGTGTCGCCGCTGGCCGGGTTGAGGGTGAACATGACACCCGCGGTCCAGGAGTTGACCATCTTCTGGATGCCCACCGAGATGGCCACCTTGTCGTGGTCGAAGCCCATTTTGGCCCGGTAGGCCATGGCCCGCGGGGTGAACAGGCTCGACCAGCACTTGCGCACGTGGGCCAGGATGTCGTCCATGCCGCGGATCCACAGGAAGGTGTCCTGCTGGCCGGCGAAGCTGGCCCCGGGCAGGTCCTCGGCCGTGGCGCTGGAGCGCACCGCGGCCGGCACCGCCGGCACCCGACTGCGCTTGGACAGCCGCCGGTAGAACTCTCCAATGTAGTCCTCGATGTCCAAGCTGACGGGCGTGGACTCGATAAGCGCCCGGATGCGCCGGCCGGCCGCCTCGCCCGTGTCGGTGTCGTCGGGGCGCACCGTGCCGGCGATGTGGATGATCTCCCGCCGGATGCCACCCTCGTCCAGGAACCGCTGGTAGGCCTCGGTGGTCACCGCGAAGCCGGGCGGCACGGGGATGCCGGCTTTGAGCAGTTCTCCCAAGCTGGCGTTCTTGCCCCCCACCAGCGGGATGGACGTCAGGTCGCACTCCCGGAACCAACGCACGTATTGCTTGCGATCTTTCACGATGCCTCCTCGCTATACCCGGTCCAGGAGCGTGATCTTGCCGGTGTCGCCGTCGACGCGGATCTTCATGCCGGTCTGCAGGATGGTGGTGGACTGACCGGTGCCCACCACGGCAGGCATGCCGTACTCGCGGCAGACGATGGCCGCGTGGCACATGATGCCGCCGACGTCGGTGACGCAGGCCTTGATCTTCTGGAAGGCCGGCGCCCAGGAAGGCGAGGTGGTGGGCGCCACCAGGATTTCGCCGTCGGCCAGCTGGTTGATGTCGTCCACCGAGCGGCACACGCGCGCCACGCCTTCCACCACGCCCGGTGAGCCGGCGAACCCGGTAAGTTCGGTGACCTTGTCCGGATCGCCGATCTCGCGCAGCTTGGCCCAGGCCGCCATGGACTCGTTGGTGATGCCCCACAGCACGATGGTGAACGGTTCGGCGATGGTCTCGGGCGGCGTCCCCACGGCCGGCGGGGGCGTCCACTGCTTGAACTTCTCGTAGACGCCCTTGCGCCACGCGATCTCGGGCGGCCAGTGCAGCGGTCCGTAGCCCTTGGTGCCGGTGGCCCAGCTGGTCACCAGGTCCCACAGGGCGTCCTTGATCTCGCTGCGGTTGAGGAACCAGATGTCTTCGACGTCTTCGATGAAGCCGTGCTCTTTCATGATGCGGGCCACGTCGCGCATCTTGTTCCAGAAGATGGAGTGGAACCAGTGCTCCACGTAGAAGAGGTGGTTCTCCACGTAGGGAAAGACCAGCTTGGCGGTGCCCTGCAGCTGGTCGAAGGTCTGGCGGTCCTCGTCGGTCTTGAGCAGTCCCCGGTACTCGCGGGTGATCTCCTCGCGTTCGGCCTGGATGCGCTCCAGCGGACGGTCGATGGACAGGCCTTTCTGGAGCTTGTCGATGTAGATGCGCATGGAGTTCAGGGGGACGTTCAGGTCGTCGTTCCAGCTCAGGTCGTGGTGGTACCAGCCGGTGCCGGTGGAGACCCAGAACCAGGGGTCCTTGGCCTCGTCCCAGGCCGCCAGCCACTTGCGCCCGTTTTCCGACCCGCTCAGGCGACGGATCACTTCGTCGATGTCGGCATCGGTGCCGATCTCCCCGTCCACCTTCAGATCGATGGCCAGCTTGGCCAGCTTTTTCAGCTCCTCGTCGGGCTGGTACATGATGACGTCGATGCCGCCCACCATCTGGGTGATGCGCTGCAGGGGGATGTCCGGAAAGGCCTTGGTGCAGAAGTCCACGAAGGTGACGTAAGCGGCGTAGCCCAGGTTCAGGAACTCGAAGTGGTACTGCCAGCACTCGATACCCAGGTCGATGAGCCGGTCGTAGTTCTTGAGCAGATGGTAACCGCTGGAGGTACCGACGCCCTTGGTGACCACCGACATGTCTTCCATCTCCGGCAGGGGCTGAATTTCGATCTGCTTGAGCTCGGAGATGATCTTCTTCATCTTCTCTTCCCACTGCCCGGTGAGCTTGTCCCAGTTCTGGTAGTAGTAGCCGGCGCGCTCCATGAACAACGGAATGCGGTTTTCCACCTCCTTGGGGTCGGTCACCGGGACCGGCGTGATGTAGACGTTGCCGTTGATGATGCGGTGGTCCACGCCCAGGGCCGGCGGCACCATGAAGATGCGCGTGTTGTACTGCGACAGGGCCAGGAACCAGGCCTCGTCCCAGATGATGTCGAAGGGGTACATGGGTTCCGGGTAGTGCAGGGCGTCGTTGAACCAGAACATGCCCTCTTCGTATTTGCGCCGTTCGGGGTCTTCGGTGCTGAAGCGGTAGTGGTAGGGGTACATGCGCTCCCAGCCTTCGGTGCCGGGAATGGTCTCTACTTCGTGGGGACTGAGGAACTTGTTGTCGGCCATGGTCTACCTCCTCCTGTCGGTTGGCGGGAAAAATGAGGAAAACGAGGTGAAAATGGTATATTTTGTATGGAATATTCACCCCGGCACTGTCAATTTAATTAATTTTATGGTATGCATCAGAAAATCTTATAATTCATTCGGCTCCATAACCAAAAGTTAGGCCACCCGGCCGATGCCGGGGACACCCCCCGGGCTCCCCGTGTTGTTGCGGCTCGGCCGGCGGCCCCCGCCAGGAGAAGCGCCATGCTCAACCTCAACCAGCTGCGCGCCTTCTATCATACCGCCCGGCGCCTGAGCGTCACCCGTGCCGCCCGCGACCTGTGCATCACCCAGCCGGCGGTCACCGCCCAGATCAAGGCCTTCGAGGCCGGCACGGAACTGAAATTCTTCCGCAAACAGGGCCGGCGCATGCACCTGACCGGCGAGGGACGCACGGTCTACGAATACGCCGTGCAACTGTTTCAAATCGAGCAGAAGATCGAGAACGCCATCGAGGAGATGCGGGCGCTCAAAAGGGGAGTGCTGCGGGTGGGGACCACCAAGACTTATGCCCGCTACTTCATGCCGTCGCTGATCAGCAGCTTTCACCAGCGCTATCCCCACATCAAAATCCGCCTCGACGAGGGCAGCTCCCTGGACATGATTCACAGCCTGCTGGAGTTCGAAAACGAAGTGGCGGTGGTGGCCCAGGCGTCGGAAGACCCGCGCATCGCCTTCGTGCCCTTCAGCCGGGAAGAACTGGTGGTCATTCTGCCCCCGGTCCACCGGCTGGCCGGCCGGCGCGGCATCGCTTTCCGGCAACTGGCCGACGAACCCTTCATCATGAAAGAGGTCGGCTCCGGCACCCGCAAGGTGGTCAACGAGCTTTTCCGGCGCCACGACTGCAGCCCCAACGTGCTGATGGAAACCGGCAACAACGAGTTCATCAAGCAACTGGTGAGCCGCGGCGAGGGAGTCTCCATCCTGGTGCGCGCCTGCGTGGCGCTGGAGCTGGACAAGGGGCTTCTGGCCACCGCGAGCCTATCCGGCGCCCCGCTGCTGCTGGACGTGAGCCTGGCGCGGCTCGGAAACCAGCCCCTTTCCCCGGCCGCCCGCGCCTTCGATGACATGCTGGCCCGGCTCTACCCGCGCGACGCCCCCCCGCGCGACATCGGCTCGCTCATGGCGCGCATCCTGGCGGGGCAGTCCGTCAACCAGGCGCCGGGTCCCGCCGGCGGGACCCGGCCTCCGGAAGGCGACCGGGTCCACCGGGCGGGAGGCAAACGCCCGCCGCGCACGGGCCGTGCCCCCGCGCGGCGAGGGGGGCGCCGCTGACGGCGGGCGGCTATTTTTTACCGTTGTCGACGGTGATCAGCCCCTTTCGCAGGGCGTAGCGCGTCAGGCCGGCGATGTCGTGAATGTCCAACTTGCGCATCAGGGCGTTACGGTGGGTCTTGACGGTCTTGGGGCTGATGCACGCGATGCGGGCGATCTCGTTGGTGGTTTTTCCCTCGGCGATCATCTGCAGCATCTGCTTTTCCCGGGCCGTCAGGGACGCGAAGGGGTCGGAGGGGTTCTTGCGCTTCAACAGGTGGCAGTAGTCGTCGATCACGTACTTCGCCACCGGGGGGCTGATGTAGAGGTGACCGTGCAGGACCTCGTCGATGCTTTCGAGCAGCTCCTCGACGGCCGCGTCTTTGAGCAGGTACCCGCGGGCACCGGCCACGAAGGCATTGAGCACGTACTGCTTTTCTCTGTACATCGACAGGATGATGACGTTCGTATCTTCCAGGTGCTTCTTGATCTCCTCGGTGGCCAGAATCCCGTTGACGTGCGGCATGAGGATGTCCATGATCACGATTTCGGGGGCCAGTTGCAGGGTCTTGTCGATGGCCTCCCTCCCATTCTCGGCCTCCCCCACGATCTGGTAGTCTTTCTTCTGGGAAATGATGGCCTTGAACCCCTGGCGCACGAGGTTGTGATCGTCGGCAAGCAGAATACGCGCACGCATGTCGGTCAGCCTCCTAGGAGGAATTCGCTCCGGCGGTACCCGCCCCGCCCCACAAGCCCCTCCGATTTTCGGAAAAAATTACTGATGTCAGCCGCCGGCGGCATTTTGCAGGCAGGCCTCGGACGTTTCGGTCGAAAACCTTTCCAGCGGCAGCGACAACCGGACCGTCGTACCGCCGCCCGGGCGGCTGGAGATCTCGACCGATCCGCCCAGGTAGTCCATTCGCTCGCGGATGATGTGCAGGCCCATGCTGCCGTTGTACTCCAGCGAGTCGAAGTGTTCCAGGTTGAAACCGCACCCGTCATCCCGGATTTCGATGTCCAGCGAGGACGCCGCGGCCGCGACCCCGACAAGGACCCGGCTCGCCCGCGCGTGCTTGGCGCAGTTGAGCAGCGCCTCTTGTACCAGCCGAAAGAGCAGCGCCTCCACCGGCAGCGGCAGCCGCCCCAGGCGGCCGCTTTCCCTGAGTTCGCCGTCGATGTGGAACTTGTCGGAAAAACTCTCCAGGTACCACTTGAGCGCCGCCACCAGCCCGAGGTTGTCCAGGATCGTGGGGTACATTTCGGAGGTCAGGTCGCGGGTGATCGAAATCACCCTGTCCAGCAGTTGCCGGATGTTTTCCAGGTCGCTGCAGAGCGCTTCGTGCTGCACGCGTGCCTGTTTCGTCAGCATGCCGATGTTGATCTTGATGGCCGCCAGATCCTGGCCGAGCTGATCGTGCAGCACCCCCGCGAATTTCCTGCGCGTGTTTTCCTCCACCTGGGACAGCCGAATGGTCAGGTCCTGGAGGGCCCGGTTACGCTTCTTGAGTTCGAAGTTGGCCCGGATGATCTTTTCCTCCAGGCGCTTCCGGAAAGTCGTGTCCCGGATGATGCTCATAAGGTACTTCCGGTGGTTCATCGTAAAGGCGCTGGAAATCAGTTCGACGAAGGTCTTTTCCTTCCGCCGGGTGACCATCTCCAGGGTGCAGGCCGTCGACTGGCTCTTCCGGAGGCAGTCTTCGGCGCAGGATCCGTCGTGCGTGACCAGGAACTGCGGGAAAGGCCGGCCGATGACCTCGTCTCTCTCGGCGCCGGTGAGTTTCAGCCAGCGGGGGTTGGCGTCGATGATGTGAAGCGTGTCCGCGTCCAGGAAGACGATGGCGTCGTTGGCGTTCTCGAACAGCTCCCGGTACCGCAGCTCGGATTCCCGCAGGCGGGAGACCTTTTCGTCGATCAGCGATTCGAGTTCCAGCGCGTATCGGTTCAGCTCGTCGTGCAGCATTTTCATTTCGGTGATGTCGACAAAATTGATAACCAGCGACGAGGGCTCCGCGTGCTCGCCCGCAATCACGGCGCAGTTGATCAGGACGTGCACGTGCCTGCCCGCGGGGTGTGTGAAGCTGTGCTCGTGCACGTGCATCTCCCCGTCATCCAGCGGGCCTAGATCGACCGGGATGGGCAGATCGATCTCGTCGAGCCGCTTGCCCACCACCTGCTCGTGGCGTATGCCCGTGATCTGCTCCGCCGTAGCGTTCCAGAACATCACCTGCCGGGTTTCATTGATCACCAGGAAGCCGATGGGCGCCGTGGAGATGACGGTTTCCAGGAACTTGCGGTTGCGGTTCAGCTCGTGGGTGCGCTGCCTGACCAGCGACTCCAGCCCTTCCGAATATCGCTCGAGCTCCAGCTGGGTTTCCCGCAAGTGCCGTGTGAGCGCGTGAAACGAGACCGCGACCTCCCCAATTTCGTCGTGCGAGCCGATTTCGACGGGGTCCCCCAGGTCTCGTTCGCCCTCCACCACGCTTCTGCAGAATCCGCTCAGGTTTTTGAGCGGACGGTGAACGAATCTCTCGAACAAAAAGCCTACCAGTACGGAGAGGGTCACCAGGGACAGGATGCCCGCCGCGAGGATGAAGAGGAAAATGCGGTGAATGCGCGCCAGCGCGTCGTCCACCGGGATGGCCACCACGTCCAGGCCCGCCACCCGCCCGACGCGCCGGTAAAAACCGGCCTTTTCACCATATCGGTCCAACAGGGCCGACGGGGCCTCGCCCGGTATTCCATGACAGCGCAGGCAGCTCTTCTCGGTGTACACCGGCTGCAGGGCCACAAACCAGGTGCGACCGCCGCGCTTGACGATCCCCTGCCACTCCCGGCTGCTGTGGGAACGATTGTAGGCGGCGATCATCCTGCGCTCGAAGGCGTCGGCGTGATTGGAGGGGTTGCGCGGGTTGAGGGCCGCCCGCTTGTAGGTCATCTGTTTGAACACCGTCGCCATCCTGCCCATCACGTTGCGGCTCACGAAAGAGGTCGACATGGCTTCCACGACAAACACGTCGGGCGGCAAGATGGCGTACATCCTGGGACGCAGGATGTCCTTGACGTACCTACGCGCCGCCTGAACCTCCGCCATCAACAGGTTCGTCTTCTCATAGGACTGGCGCATCAGTTCGCGTTTGAACTGGAAATAGACCAGCGACGAGGTCAGTAATACGAAAATGACGAAAACGGAGGCGGTGGCGAAGAAGAATTTCTTCTGGAGGGACAGGTTGCGTCCCGATGGAAGGAAACGGGAATGCCACATGATTCACCAAACCAGACCAAACCCGTGATCGTATGCCCGACTTTTCCGCAGTCCCCGGCCCGCGCGGCACCGCCGGGGGCTTCCCGACGGCGTGACGGCCGTCGCGCCACGGACCCCGCATCGCGGTTACGGCCACCCCGCGCCGAAAGTGCCGGCCGGCGGAAAAGCCGCCGTGCCGATCGATGGTCCGGTGGGTCTATGCGGCCCGGCGGTCCCCGGAACGGCCCCCTGCGCTCCGGTCCCGAAACGCCTCACACACCCCCCGCGGAAAAAGATAAACGTCATGCACGCTGCACAGTCCTGCGTCCCCCCTAACACATCCCCAGGCGGAACTCAAGGCGCTGAGGCCCGCGTACTGGTCCTCGAGAAATTGTGCGTCGTTGTTGAAATAACGGCACTGATTGCAGGTCACCTCTTTCATCTGCTCCTCCTGACGGGTGCGCTTCGGCCGGTGCCCCCCTTCGCCACACACCGGTGGGTGCGGAAGGGATCCGGGCGGCGTGCCCCCCGGATCCCGGCCCAGAATCATTTGACGACGTTCAACGCGGTGGACCAGTAGTGCCCGAAAATGAGCACCGAGAAGATGAATCCAAGGATGACGTTGACCAGCACCCCTGTGCTGAAGGATTTCAGGGCCGGCCCGCCCGCGGATGTCAGCTCACGGAAGCGCGTGGTCAGCCCGATGCTCAGGAAGCAGAAGATGAAGGCCCACGTCCGCATGGCCTTGATGGGGTTCACCAGGGCCGGCTTGACCACCTTGAGATACTCCTGCATGGGAATGGCGTGCACCACGACGGTGATGATGATCGACGCCAGGAAAAAGCCCAGCACGAACTTCGGAAAACGCCACCAGATCTCCATGGCGTTGGGTTTCTGCCCCAGGTTGTCCGCCTTTTCCCACTTGGTCACGGAGATGATGGCGAACATGAAGGCCCAGATGCCGATCCAGATGTCCCGGCCGATGACCTTCATGAGAGTGAACGCGCGCACCGCGGTCTCCTCCATGCCCACCATGAGGCCGTAAGCCTGGGCCGCGGCGAATCCGGCGGCATCGGCGAACTCCGAGGTCCCCACCCAGGCGCCCACGACACCGGCGTGCAGGTGCAGGAGCTTGCCCATGAACGGCAGGAAGAAGATCATCACGATGGCCCAGCAGATCACCAGCGTGATGGCCACCACCGGGAATTCCTTCTTGGCCCGCACCGCGCCGGCCACGGCGATGGTGCCGGAAACCCCGCAGACCGAAGCGCCGGCCCCCAGGCAGGCGGCCAGGCGCGGGTCCAGCTTAAAGACCCGCGTGGCGGTGAAATACACCACCAGGCAGGTTGTCACGGCGATCACCGTGGCCTGGATCATGGCCACCGGGCCGGCATAGATGATCAGCGTGAACGGCAGGGTGGCGCCCAGCAGGACAATGCCGGTCTTGATGTAGTACTCGACCCGGAATCCGGTATCCATCCACTTGGGCAACTTGAAGAAATTGGCGATGATCAGCCCGATGACCAGGGCCACCAGCGGGGGTTCCAGGTTGTAGTGGTGGGCGTGCTCCCAGGCGCCGATGGCGAAGATGATAATCGAGATGATGTAGAGGAAAACGAACGACGGGAGAAACTCGGAGGTCTTGAACCCCATGATCTGGGTCGATATGCTGAAAACCGCCGCCCAGAAAACAAACTGGAGGATATACCAGTGTAAATGCGCCCCGAGATCACTGAACAACTGCCCGAGCGTCGACCAGCGCGCCGGGGTCACGGCCAGCGGTTTCAGGCTGCTGCCGCTGAAATACAGCGCCATGGCGGAAAAGATGATCAGCAGCGACAGCCAGATGGCCCACCAGTCCTCCTTCTTGTAGATCTCGCGCCACCCAAAATTCTCGACTTTCGGTTTGACATAGTCTTCCTGATTCTCAGCCATCTCGCCCTCCTTCGTTTGAGGTCTTCCCTGCGGCATCGCATCTGCCGTGCTCCCTTGCCTCGCCTTTCCGGCAGGTAAACGTTCGGTCGATTTTGCGTAGCACGGGCGCAATGCCAATGAAATCGGCGCATGGCTGTATTTGGCTGCTCCCAAGGGTGTATTTTTCCCGGAATTTGGGCGTAGTGCCGTCGACGTGCCCGGGCGGGTCCGGGGGACGGGGTGCGGGGGACGGAATGCGGACCCGGCGCAAAAAAAAGCCGCCGCTTCCGGTACACGGAAACGGCGGCTGCTTTCGAAGT
>CAYZCL010000133.1:0-68504 GCA_964476595.1 uncultured Desulfobacteraceae bacterium | reverse complement strand
GGATTTTCACCCTGGGTGATTTGCAGCGGCATCCAGGGGGAGAGGCGCGAGGCGGTGACCCACCCGTTTCGGGACCACAGCAGCACGGCCCCGGGCATCCGCCGTGCCAGCTGATCGCGGTCGGCGGGCACGGTGTCCGACGCGGGCGGGGAGCCCGGCTGAAGATACAGGTACCCGTAAGCCCCGGCCAGCAACAGAAGCCCGGAGAGGCAGAGCAGGATCCCGATACGCAGGACGTGTTTCTTTTGCATGTCGATACCGATTGCATCGTGCCGCGGGAAATGAACCTGGGCGGCCCGCGGGACGGATTCCTCCCCTGATAACACAGGCCGTTTTCCCGCACAAGGCGGCCGGCGGTGTCCACCCTCCTGACAAGGGGCGACCCGGTGCGGACCGCCGTGCACCTTCTTTCTCACCGAATGGTACTACAAAGTGGTCTTGCTTGACAGGCCGGTCGACTGTGGAATATAGAACCTATCGAAAAAAGTCGAAATTCCGAGGTCTTCCACAACATGTCACCCGACGCGGAGCGAAATACCTGTAAAGTTGGATGTCGTCTTCTGGAGTTGACGGCCCTTTTCGCGGCATTGGCGGGCGTCATCTTGTATTGTGTGAGACCCTGGTACGCCTATTTCACTTCCGGCCTCGCCTGGCACTGGGACACCAAACTCATGGGTGAGTGGATGGCCTGGAACGCGCACAACATCCTCCAGGGCCGTTTTCTGATCCCCGATTTCAACGCCAACTTCTTCTATCCCCACGCCTACACCCTGGCCTTCAGCGAGCTGCTGTGGCCGCAGTCCTATGTCTACGCCGTCATTTACGCGTTTTCGAAAAACCTGTTCCTGAGTTTCAACGCCACCATGCTCGTTTTCTGGGCGCTGTCGGGCGTCCTGATGTTTGCACTGCTGCGTGAATTCCGGCTCTCCCGTGCGGTCGGTTACCTGGGCGCCGTCGTCTACTGCCTGCTGCCCTACCGCATGCACTACTACGAAGAGTTCAACATGCAGATGGCCTTCATCTTTCCGATGATGCTGCTGGCCTTCATCCGCTGGCTGCGACAGCCGACAGCGCGGCGTGCGCTGGTTTTCGTAGCGGCCTTCTGGGTGGCCGCCACCTCCTGCCTCTACTACACCCTGATGGTGGGGATCATGTTGGCGCTGGTGCTGACGGCGGTGCTGCTCCACGACAGACAGCGGCGCAACAGGCGCTTTGTTGCGGGCCTGGGGATCATGGCGGCCGGTGTGCTGGCGGTTTGTGCCGTCTACCTGTACCCTTACGTCATCCTGCACAGCCGGGCCGGCTACCAGCGCACGACGGTGGATTATCTCAAGCACCACGCGCAACCCATGCATTACCTCGACACCCATTCGGCGAAACTGGCCGCAACACTTTTTACCGCCCCGCCGACACGCCAGAGCGAGACGTTCCTCTTTCCGGGCACCGCCCTGGTGATAATGGCAACCTGCTTTCTGGCCGCGGCCGGTATCGGCCTGGCGCTGGGCCGGAGCAGCATTCGCCGGGGGCATGCCTGGCTGGCGACAGGCAAGCTCGTTTCGTGGAGCTTCTTCTGGGGCATCGTGCTGTGCCATGCCCTCGGACTGCGGATTCCCGGGCTGCATCGGCTGGACCCGTTGCTGTACCCGCTCTCTTTTTTGATCCTGGTCCTGTACGCCCTTGGCCTCCGGATTCCCGCGCGCCCCGGGCGCAACATGCAGATCCTGTGCGGGCTCTCGGCGGCGGCCGTGCTGTGTTTCTTCATCAGCCTCGGGCCCCTGATCACGGTGGGGCCGGACGGTGCCCGGCTGGTGCTGAGTCGGGGTCCGTTCGCGGACATTTCCAAGGCGGTGCCCATCTTTTCCATGGTGCGCGGGCTGACCCGTTTTTCCATCGTCATCCTGACCTACCTGCTCATCGCCGGCTGCTGCGCCCTGAACCAGGTGGTGCTGCGCCGGGCATATGCGGTGTGGCTGTTTTTGCCGCTGGTCGGTATCCTGGGATTCGAAGCGGTGCACGCCCTGCCGTACAAGTTCAACCGGCACGACGCCCTCTTCGAGTCGCGCGTCATCCACCGAAGTCAGGCGCTGCCGGAAAACAGCGTGATCTTCGGGCTGCCCGCCGACATCCGGGATATCGACTCCCGCCTGCTGATGAGCACCATCGGGCGCTTTCAATACACCGTCAACGGCTATTCGGGATTCATGCCCGCCGACTTCGGCCGCGTGCTCTTCTGGGAGAAGAAGGGCTGGCAGATGGAGAAAATCTCCAGGTGGCTGTACCAGATCTGGCCGCGGGTCTACATCCTCATCGACCGGGACGCACTGCACTGGGTGGAGCGTGGATGGCACCGCCGCTTTCCCTGGCGCCTGCTGGAGCGTGACTGGAAGCGCCTGGACTGCGATGCTTTCTACTGTCTGTATGCCCAGCGGCGCCGGGTTTTTCATGCCGCCCGCATCACGCGCCGGGTGCGTACCGATGTCCTTCGAAGGCATCCCGTCTTCTGTTTCCGCTGCCGCCTGAATGCAGACTTCGAACACCCGCGCCCGCTCTTTTTCCGCGTGTCGCTCAACGATCACGAGGTGCGGCGCGGAAGGCTGACGGCCTCATGGCAGCGCCGCCGCATCATCCTGCCGGAGGAGGAGATGGGACGTGTCCAGGGCGAGGAAATACGGCTGGAGCTGATCGATGCCGCGGGCAGTCCCGTTTCCGCCGTCCAGCGACACCCGTGGCAGGTGAGGGACATTTCGTTCGTATCCGCTACCGGGGAGGCAGACCGTGAAGAGGGAGCCTGATACCGCCGCGTGCCTGCAGAACATCCCCGATGCCGCCTGGCGTGCGACGGCGGGGCTGGCGGCAGGGCTGGTCGTCTTTTTCTTTGCGGAACTGCTGTGGATCCTCTTTCGCCACGCGCCTTACCAGTTGTTTTTCTGGGCCTGTCTGGGCGTCAGTCTGCTGCTGGGGCGCGGGCTGGCCTCAAGGCTTTCCGTCGTTGCCGGCGTTCGTCTCAAACAGAGCCTCACGATCACCGTCGCCGCTGCCGCCCTGCTGTTCGTGGTGAATGTCCCGCTGCCACTATCGGTGCTGTCGTTGACCGTGGGCAATGTCACCCATGCGGCATCGCTGGCGGTGTTCCAGGAAAAGGGGCCGCAGCATGGGTACTGCCGGCGGTTCTTCCTGCGGTCCAAACGCGCATCCCAGGATGTCGTTCTGTTGCTGCCGGAACCTCTGGGCCATCGCCGGAGAGCCCTGAAAGTCGTCTTCGGCCGCCAGAAACAGCCCTGTTTCCTCTATCGCATCGGTTATGGCACCGATGTCCTGCTGTGGCGCATTCCCCTGTCGGTTTTCGAGGGAAAAGCCCTGGCGGAGGCGGTCTACACCGACGAGGGTAAAAACCGCTTTACGGTCGCCGACGGCATCGGCCGATTGACCACCCGCATCAACAGCCGGCCGTGGCTGTATCTCCGTTCGGACGCGGCTTACGTGCGCCGCCACGCCTCGCGGCTGCGGGTCTGGGGGGTGCGCGGGATCTGGTTCGTCCTGGTGAGCGCCGCCTGCCTCGCCGCGATCTGGCTGCGGCCGGACCGCCTGCCCGGCCGCCGCTGGCGGGCCTTGCTGAAGGAATTCCTCCTGTCCCGCTGAGGCGTCAATCCGCGCCGCCGCCCAGGTAGACCTGCCGGATGCGCGGGTTGCGGCGCAGGTCCCGCGTGTCGCCTTCGGCCACGCAGCTTCCGGTTTCCAACACATATGCACGTTGGGAAATCTCCAGCGACGCCAGAGCGTTTTGTTCCACCAGCAGGATGGTGAGGCCGTGGTTGCGGTTGAGATCCTCGAGCAGTTCGAACACGCGGTCGACCAGCTTGGGCATCAGGCCCATGGAGACCTCGTCGACCAGCAGCAGCTGCGGGTCGGAGATCAGGGCGCGGGCGATGGCCAGCTGCTGCTGTTCGCCGCCGGAGAGCGTCGCCGCCGGCTGGTCGCGGCGCTGTGCCAGGATGGGAAACAGGTCGTAGAGCCAGTCCATGCGTTCGGCCAGGGGCACTTTCCTGCGCTGGCGGTAGACACCGGTCATCAGGTTTTCGGTGACGCTCAGGCGCGGAAAGACCCGCGCGCGTTCGGGCACCAGCCGGATGCCGGCGCGGGCGCGGCGAAAGGCCGGCTGGCCGGTGATGTCGGCACCGTCGTAGACGATGGTGCCTTGCGACAGGGGAACGATGCCCATCAGCGCCCCCAGAATGGAGGTTTTGCCGGCGCCGTTGGCGCCGATGATGGAGACCAGTTCGCCCCGGTCCACCCGGAAGCCGACCCCCGACACGGCGCGGATGTCGCCGTAGACCACGTGCAGGTCACGGGCTTCAAGCAGCATGGCGCTTCCCCCTGGTTCCCAGGTAGGCCTCGATGACCGCCGGGTCGTGCTGGATTTCGGCCGGGGTGCCCTCGGCGATGCGGCGGCCGTGGTCCAGCACCACGATGCGGTCGCACAGGCTCATGGTGACGCGCATGTTGTGCTCGATGAGTAGGATGGTCACGCCGTCTTCGCGGATGCGCCGTACCAGGGCTTCCAGGCGGGCGATCTCCCCGTGGCGCAGGCCGGAGAAGGACTCGTCCAGCAGCACCAGACGGCTGCCCACGGCCAGGGCGCGGGCGATTTCCAGGCGCCGCAGGTTGCCCAGGGGCAGCAGGCCGGCCTTCCTCCCGGCCAGGTCCGCCAGGCCCACGCGTTCGAGCAGCGCCATGGCGGCCTCTTTGTCACCGTGTCCGCGCCAGCTGCCCCACATGCGCGAAAAACGTCCGTAGCGGCGGATGCCGCGGGCTACCAGCACGTTTTCCAGCACGCTCAGGGCGGCGAAGGGCTTGACGATCTGGAAGGTGCGGCCGATGCCACGGGCGGCCACCTCGTGAGGCGCCAGGCCGTCGATGCGCCGGCCGTCGAAGCGGATGCGGCCCGCCGAGGGCCGGTAGACGCCGCAGATCAGGTTGAAGCAGACGGTCTTGCCGGCGCCGTTGGGGCCCAGCAGGCCCAGGATCTCGCCGGGGTGGAGGGTCATGTCCACGTTGTCCACGGCCCTGAGCCCGCCGAAGGTCTTGGACAGGCCCGTGATCTCCAGCAACGGCGCGCTCATGCCGGGGCCTCCGCGGGCTTCACGCGAAGCCTCCGCCGCAGGAAACTGCCCTCGCCCAGCAGGCCGCCGGGCTGAAAGCGGATCATCAGCAGCAGCAGGGCCGTGTAAAAGAGCATGCGGTAGTCCACGATGGGACGGAACAGCTCGGGCAGCACCCCCAGGATGACGGCGCCCAGCAGCGGCGCCCACAGGTTGCCCATGCCGCCGATGACCAGCATGGCCAGCAGGGTGATGGAGACCGGGAAAGAGAAGTCCGTGGCGCTGATGAAACGCATGTAGTGGGCGTACAGGGCCCCGCCCAGTCCCGCCATGCAGGTGCCCAGTACGAAGGCCGTCAGCTTGAAGCGCACCGGCGAGATGCCCATGCTGGCCGCCGCGGCCTCCTCCTCGCGCAGGGCGAAGCAGGCCAGGCCGGCCCAGCTGCGCGTGAACCACCAGCACACCAGCAGCACCACCGCCAGGAACAAGAGGCACAGCAGCAGGAAAGCGGCTCCCTTGAGCTTGACGCCCAGCAGCGCCACGCGCGGGATGCCGCCGATGCCCAGGGCGCCTCCGAAGAAGGGAATGTAGAGGAAGACGGCCTCCACGATGAAGTTGATGCCGATGGTGGTGATGGCCAGGAAGTCGTCGCGCACCCGCAGGCTGGGCAGCCCCAGCAGCAGCCCCACCAGCCCGCTGATGAGAATCACCAGGGGCAGGGCGCCCCAGAAGGAGAAGTGCCCCTTGGTGGCCAGCAGGGCCGCCGTGTAGGCCCCGATACCGAAAAAGGCGGCGTGGCCCAGGGAGATCTGCCCGGCGTAGCCCACGATGACGTTGAGCCCGCAGACCACGATGGCGTAGATGACGATCAGGGTGGCGATGGTGATCACGTAGGCGCTCACGGGGCGTCTTTCCTCCGCACGGTGTTTTTCATCTTCCCGACCCCATCAGCCCCTCGCGGCGCCACATGAGCACGGCGATCATGGCGATGAAAGCCAGCGCATCGCGGGGCAGGGGGATGTTGGCGTATCCGATCAGCAGGGTCTCGGCGATGCCCAGCAGCAGCGAGGCGATCACGGCGCCGGACACCGATCCCATGCCGCCCACCACGATGATGGCCAGCGTCTTGTACGCCGGCACGCTTCCCATGGTGGGGTAGACCTGGTTGTAGTAGATGCCCACCAGCACGCCGGCCACGGCCGCGATGGCCGAGCCCAGCACGAAGGTCAGGCTGACGATGAAGTGGCTGTCGATGCCCATGGCGTCGGCCACCGGCATGTCCTGGGAGGCCGCCCGCATGGCCAACCCCGTCTCGGTGCGGCTGGTGATGAACCACAGCACCGCCAGCACTAAGGTAGTGATGACGTACACCGCCATGAGGGTCGACGAGACCTGGAAACCGCCCACGTTCACCGCGGGCAGCGGCAGCCTGGCCGGGAAAGTGAGGATGTACGGTCCGGCCACCAGGCGCAGCAGCTCTTCGATGGAGAGCATCACGGCGATGCTGCCGATCAGCGGCACGTAGGGGGGGTACTTGAGCAGCGGGAAATAGACGAGGCGCTCGATAAGCACCCCCAGCAGAGCGCAGCCCGCCATGGCCCCCGCGAAAGCCAGCGCCAGGCTGCCGGTGGTGTTGAAGACCAGCAGCCCGAGGTAGGCGCCCACGGTGTAGACCGCGGCATGGGCCACGTGCAGCACCCGCAGGATGCCGTACACCAGGGTCAGGCCCAGGGTGACCAGGGCGTAGATGGCCCCCTGGGCGACGCCGTTCAGAAGCTGCTCGAGAAACAGGTGCATGAATTCAGAAGGGGAGCAGGGACTGCAGCTGCGGTTCGGCGGCCTCCAGCTTTTGCCGGATCTCCCGGGCGCGGCCGGTGAAGTCATCCACGAAAGCCGGGTCCTCGATGGCCTCCAGGTTGATCTTGACGTTGCTCAGGGCGCCCAGCACGGCGCTCCTGGCCATCAGGGCCGCCACCACGCCGTCGCTGAAAGCGTTGGGGTTGCCCCGCGACACGGCCTCCAGGGCCAGTTCGAGGATCCGCAGGGCGTCGGCGGCCACGGACAGCGGCACCCGCGCGGCCTGCTTGAAGCCCTCCTGGATGGCCTCCCTGCGGCGGGCTTTCTGGGCATCGTCGTCTTTGGGCAGGCGGAAGGCCGACAGCACCTGCTGGTAGGCCTCGGCGTCTCGGTCGATGCAGGCCAGCATGGCGGAGCGCAGCCGGGCGGCCTCGTCGCGCAGGGCCAGCATGGCGTCCTCGTGCCGCGCGAATTTCTTGCGGCCCACGGTGAGGTTGGCCACCATCTCGGCCAGGGCCGCGGCCAAGGCCGCGGCCAGGGCCGAAACCGAGCCGCCGCCGGGCAGCGGATCGCCTGAAGCGGTTCTTTCCGAAAATCCGGTAACCGTCAGATCTGAAAGCATATTATTGTCTCCTACTCCATGAGCCGGTTTTCCAGCACCTGGTCCATGGAAAAACCCTCCAGGCCCAGGTAGTAGGCGGCCGAGTCCACCAGGGCCTCCATGGGCACCAGCCCGATGATCTCGCTGCCGGCGATGGTCACGCCGTAACGGCGCGCCTCGGCGCGGATGAGCTCCACCACGCGGTAGAGCGCCGTGCGGGTGTAGTCGGTCATGTTCATCGACACCTGCACCATGCCGCGGTCCTTGAGTTCGATTCCCAGGGCCTTGCAGTAGCGCAGGCCGCCGGAGAGGTGGCGCACGTTCCTGGCGATGTCCTGGGCGATCTCCAGGCGGTCGGTGTTCAGGTTGACGTTGAAGGCCACCAGCGGCATGCGCGCGCCGATGGCGGTGACGCCGGCCGTGGGGTGCACCGTGGTCGGCCCGAAGTCCGGCTGCCACTCGGGCTGCTGCAGTTTTTCGGCCATGCCCTCGAACTCGCCCTTGCGCACGGCCGCCAGGTTCCGGCGGTGGGGCGCGGTGGCCGACTGTTCGTAGAGGAAGACGGGCAGGTCGTAGCGCTGGGCCACGGCCTGGGCCACCTCACGGGAGAGCGCCACGGCCTCTTCCATGGTGACCCCCCGGATGGGAATGAAGGGCACCACGTCGGCGGCGCCCATGCGCGGGTGCTGGCCGCGGTGGCGGCGCATGTCGATGACCTCCACGGCGGCCCCGATGGCCGCGATGACGGTCTCCTTGAGGGGTTCGGGTTCCCCCACCACGGTGACCACCAGGCGGTTGTGGTCCTCGTCGCGCTGGTAGTCCAGCAGCTTGACGTCCGCCTTGCCCCGGAAGGGCCCCACGATCCTGGAGATGACGGCCGGGTCACGGCCTTCGCTGAAATTGGGTACGCACTCGACGATTCGCTTCATTTTTTCTTTCTCCCGCGGCCGGTGCGGCCCGGCGATTTTTTCCAGGCGCCAGCCACCAGCGAGGTGACCATGTCCTCGTCGGGGACGAAGGGCAGGGTGATGTGGTCGCGGCCCCGGCGCCGGTTGTTGTAGTCGATGACGGTCTCCATGGCGTTCTCGTTGCGCGCCCAGGCGCGGCGGGCCACGCCGCCCATGACGTCCCAGGCCATGGCGCGCGCGATGATGGCGTCCACCCGCCGGCTGCCGTCCAGCACCAGACCGAAGCCGCCGTTGATGGCCTTGCCGATGCCCACGCCGCCGCCGTTGTGCAGCGCCACCAGGCTCATGCCGCGGGCGGCGTTGCCGGCGAAGCAGTGGGTGGCCATGTCGGCCATGATGTTGCTGCCGTCGCGGATGTTGGCCGTTTCGCGGAAGGGCGAATCCGTGCCGCCGGTGTCGTGGTGGTCGCGGCCCAACATGACGGGGCCGATTTCGCCGCGGCGCACCATCTCGTTGAACTTGAGCGCGATGCGCACGCGGCCCTCGGCGTCCTGGTAAAGGATGCGCGCCTGGGTGCCCACCACCAGGCGGTTCCTGCCCGCGTTTTTGATCCACTCGTAGTTGTCGCGGTCCTGGAAGCGCCGCGCGGGGTCGATGCAGGCCATGGCGGCGCGGTCGGTTTTGGCCAAGTCGGACTTCTTGCCGCTCAGGCACACCCAGCGGAACGGGCCGTAGCCGTAGTCGAACATGACCGGGCCCATGATGTGCTCCACGTAGGAGGGATAGATGAATCCGTCCAGGGCGTTTTTACCGTTTTTGCAGATCTCGCGCACGCCGGCGTCGTAGACCGCCTTGAGAAAACTGTTGCCGTAGTCGAAAAAGTAGGCGCCCTGGTCCACCAGCTCGCGGATGAGTGCGATGTGCCGCCGCAGGGATTCGTCCACCAGGCGGCGGAATTTTTCGGGATCACGCTGGAGCAGCCGCGTGCGCTGGGCGAAAGTCAGTCCCTGGGGACAGTAGCCGCCGTCGTAGACCGCGTGGCACGAGGTCTGGTCGGACAGCAGGTCGATGGGCACCTGGTGCCCGGCGGCGTAGGCCAGCAGGTCCACGATGTTGCCGTGAAAAGCGATGGCCGCCGCCTTGCCGGCCTCGCGCAGCGCGTGGGCGGCCGCGAAGGCCTTGGCCGGATCTTTTTCCACGCGGTCCACCCAGCCCTGGTCCAGGCGCGTCTGGATGCGCGATTCGTCCACCTCGGCGATGACGCCCACGCCGCCGGCGATGACCACCGCCTTGCCCTGGGCGCCGCTCATGCCGCCCAGGCCCGAGGACACGAACAGGTGGCCGGAGAGGTCCCGGTCGGCCGGGATGCCCAGGATGGAGCGCCCGGCGTTGAGCAGCGTGCTGTAGGTGCCGTGCACGATGCCCTGAGGGCCGATATACATCCATCCGCCGGCGGTCATCTGGCCGTAGTTGGCCACGCCCAGCGACATGGCGCGGTTCCAGTTTTCCTGGTCGTCGAACATGCCCACCATGAGGGCGTTGGTGATGATCACCCGCGGCGCCTCGGGTGCCGATTCGAAGAGCCCCAGCGGGTGCCCGGAGGCCACGGCCAGGGTCTGGTCGCGGCTCATGATCTGCAGGTAGCGCCGGATGAGCTGGTACTGCATCCAGTTCTGGCAGACCTGTCCGGTTTCGCCGTAGGTCACCAGTTCGTAGGGGTAGAGCGCCACGTCGAAATCCAGGTTGTTGTCGATCATCACCTGAAAAGCGCGCCCCTCCAGGCAGTTGCCGCGGTAGCGCTGGACGGGGCGGGCCTTGATGTTGCCGGTCGGCCGGAAGCGGTAGCCGTAGATGCGGCCGGTGGTCAGCAGCTCGTCCAGGAACTCGGGCGCCAGGCGGGCTTGCCACTTCTCGGGAACGTAGCGTAGGGCGTTCTTGAGCGCCAGCACGGTCTCCTCCCGCGAAAGCGAGAAGTCCCGGTGGGGCGCCCGGCGGATGCCCTTGACAAAGGCCGGCCGGCGCGGCAGTTTGGGAAAGATCTCATCCAGGCGCACGGTCATGGCCTGGGCGATGTCCTGATTGGCAATCATTTCGTCACCCCCGGGTGATGGTTGAAATGGAAAAGCCGGGCGGTCGTCCGGTCGAAAACACGCGCCCCGGCACGGGGCGGCAATGGGCAGTGATTCAACCATACTACAGCCGAAAGTGATGTCAAGGCGAAAGGCGCCGGCCGGGGAACGGCACCAGCGGTCCCCGGCGCCGTGCCGGCGGGAGGTCGCCGGCCGGGGATGGCTGGTTTTTGGCCGCGCTTCAGGTTTATCCTGTAAGACTTTGAAATCAAGCTATATCGATGTTTGGAGGCCGGGTCGGTGAGAGAGGCTGAACATCCGGTTCTCAACAGCTGGCACGCCGGCTCCGGGCCGCCGTTGGTGCTCCTCCACGGCCTGTTCGCTTCGCTGAGCAGCTGGCTGGGGGTCGCCCGGCGCCTGGCGCGGGACTTCGCCGTGTACGCCGTGGACCTGCGCAACCACGGCGGCTCCTTCCACAGCCCGGAATTCAACTACCCCGCGATGGCGGCGGACGTGGCGGCTTTCCTGGACGCCAGGGGCCTGGCGCGGGTGCACCTGGTGGGGCACTCCATGGGCGGCAAGGTGGCCATGCAGTTCGCTGCCGATTTTCCCGCGCGGCTCGCGCGGTTGGTGGTGGTGGACATGGCGCCGCGGCGTTACCCGCCGGCGCTGGACACGCTTTTCGACGCCGTGGCCGGACTGGACCCGGCGGCCTACACCGATCGCGCCGCGGTGGTGGCCGCGCTGGCCGATCGCGTCCCCTGCCTGATGACGCGGCGCTTCCTGGCCAAGAACCTGGTGCGCGGTCCCGACGGACGGCTCGCCTGGCGCATCGGCTTGGACGGCATCGACGCCAACCGCAGCGGGATCTACGCCGAGGTCGCACCGGGCGAAAGGCTGCCGCATCCCATGCTCCTGGTCGTCGGCGGGCTTTCCGACTATGTCACGGCCGCGGACGGTCAACGCATGCGGCGCCTCTTTCCGAACTTGCGAATTGTCGTGGTGCCGGATGCCGGTCATTTCGTGCATGTCGATGCGCCCGATACGTTTTGCAGGGTTATGCGTGATTTTTTGAAGTGACGCTTGATGTTTTCGGCAGGGACGACACCTTGGCCGGGTCACCGGCGAAAGACTGGCGGAAAGGGTCGCGCGGGGCGTCCACCAGGCGGCTCAGCCCGCGTCAGGGCAGGCCGTCGATTTTGGTCCGGGCGAAGTCCAGCAGGAAAGGGCGCTTCAGGGGCTGGGGCGAGATCTGTTTCTGCAGAAGATTCGGCAGGTCCTGGTCGTTTCCCACGTGGTCGATGACCATCCGGTTCAGGGCCTGGGACAGCAGCAGCCGCTCGAGGGTGGCTGCTTCCATGTCGGTGTTGTCGCCGGGGACCGCCGCGTTGATGAACTTCCCAGCGGGTGCCGGGGCAGCCCGGCCACCGACTTACGGTGCATGGCCACCGAAACCACGCGCATGCCGGCCTCGATCGAGAGGAGACAGACCCGCAACGATGAGCGCAGCAGGGTCAGGATGAGGATCGGTTGGTCAGGCCGTGAACGCGAAGGGTGAACCCGGACAGTTGTACCTTGAAGCCCCCCACAGCAGCACCCCGCCGATGAGGATGACGACCAGAACGATTCCCGGCGGTGAACAGCCGTTTTGAAGAATCCCGGCCCCGACAAGATGTGATGATTTCTGAATGCGTTTGCGCGGACGGCGCGGTTCCGCGACGATGGACACCGTCTACTGCCAGATCCTCGTTTTGCGCCAGCCTTCCCGGACGAAACGCTCCTCGCGGTCGGCGCCCCACTGCTTCATGGCGTTGTAATACGCCAGCAGGTCGGTTTTGGCAAGCTTCTGGATCTCGGCGCGTTCGCGGTTGCGCTGCTCGGATTCGTCCGGGGTAATGCCCACCCAGGTGGCGTAGCCGTGATCGAAGACCCACTCGGCGGTCAGTTCGTCCGGCGGGACTCCCATGACCGTAGCGCGCGTGCGGACCACGTCCATGTCCAGCTCCAGCACCCAGCCGTTGTCCCACACGCGGCTTTCGGGATCGGTGGCGATGTTGCGGCTGCACTCCGGGCAGTAGACCGCTTCCACGCTCTGTTCGTCCAGGGCCATCTTGCCGAAGAAAATCTCCGCCGTTCGGCGTCCACAATAACACGTTTTACGAAAGCTTTCACACATTTGAGAGTCCTTTCATGACGAGCTGGATGATGTAATCGCACACCTCCCCGCAATCTTAATGAAAACAATTTACCCCAATCCGTGCGGTGTGTAATTGACTTAGATCAAAGTTGATCGATTTTCGCGTTTGACGCGGAACCGGGAAAAGTGTCGTCGGGTCCCGGTGGACCGGGCCGACGGCCCCGGACGTTCCGCCGGTGCGGGATGAAAACGGAAATCCCAAAGGGCTTCAAGACAATTGAAACCTTTTACCGAAATTAATTCAAAAGGGGGGAAGACGCAAGCCGCGGGTGCGGCGGGGCACGCCGCCCCCGTGGAAGCGGAGGCGGCTTTTTCAGGATCGTTCGATGGCGAGCCGTGGTCGGCTAGAAGTTGATCTGCCACTTGGCGCCGATGTACCAGAAATCTTCACCGTCGCGGGCGGAGCCGTTGTCGTCCAGCATGTCCAGGCGGCTGTCAATGTTGTAGTAGCCGATTTCAGGGACCATGAAGACCCCTTTGGCAAAGGTGATGGGCGCCTGCAGATAGGTGGCCATCACCTTTCCGTCGGCGATGAAGTAGTCGTTGTCATAGTCGACGTAGCCCACACCGGCTTCCAGTCGGATCATGTCGTTGACGTTGAAGCCCACCACACCCAGGGCGCTCCAGACGGTGGTGTCCTCGGTGTCATAGCTCAGGGCTCCTGTGGCGTCGCGGTTATAGGTCACCACGGCGCTGGCGGCATCGACGGCCCACAGGCCCGCAACGGGTGCACCCGGTTTGAGCATGGGCTTGCCGAAATAGCCGTTGGCATTGGTCCACATACCGTAATTGCCAATGTTCTGGCCATAATAGCCGGCGGCCTTGACGTATGCGGGTCCGAAATTGACACCGCCGCCGCCGCCGAACATGAAGGCATCGACGTCGAGGTCTCCGCCGAAACCGTTGGGGTTCTCGATCCGGTAGGTCTGGTAGCCGCCCACCAGGTCGAAAAAGAAGTTGTCGGCGCTATAATGGTAACTGGCCGCAATCTTGGGAATCAGCACGTCAACGTCTCCCGGCGAGTCCAGCTCGCCGCCGGGCTCGGACGCAAAGAGGGTGCCCAGGTCGCTGGCGTTGCCGACATTGACGAGGGCCAGTTTAAAGCCCTTGTACGACACCTGCACCATGGGATGGCGGCCGTCGTACATCTGGCCGGTAGAGAGTAGGCCTTCGTCGGCGGCATAGGTCTGCCCGGAGTAGAACACATTGATGGGTGTATAGGTCTGGCCCACCAGCAGTTCCCAGGACTGATCCCCCCAAGGCCGCCAGGTGGCGTAGAGCTTGCGCAAGTTGACGCCCGGACCGTACTCGAAGTAGCCGCTGACGTGCCCGTGCTTGACCTTGGCGCCGATGCGGGCGATGGGCGACAGGCTCCACTGGGTTTCGGCGTCGTCCTCGTTGATGTTGCCGTCGTCGTGGGCATTCATCAACGTAGCGGCTTTTCCGGCATTGTAAAATGTCTCCATTCGGGCGCTGCCGTAAAAATCCCACTGATCCACGGCGGACGCAGGAAGCGCCCAGAACATCACGGCAATAACGGCGGAAAGAACGATAATTTTCTTCACTTTTGTTTCCTCCTTGTGAATCGTATGGATCGACAATGGGTTTTGGACAAGGCGACACATGAACCTTTTTCGTACCTTGCGCATCACCTCCCCTCGTGGAATACGGCCCCCGTTTTGCGAACGACGGGGCCGTGGTCGATGGTTGCCCCTCTCTGGAGCAACTTCGGTGCCATGCTGCGAACGCTATTTCAGTGACGGGTATTGGCTCCTGTTTTACTTGTATCGTTGGGCTGTTAGAATGACCGCAGACGACAGCCGACGACCGGTGGCGCCGATTTGGCTTGCATGGGGAATCGAGGCATGATAAAAAATTTAACGTCAGTTAAAAAATTTAACGCAGGGGAGTTAGCAAATGTACGGTTCCTACCTCGAAGCCCACTGGAAAACGGTCGTCGAGACCATCCAGGACGGTGTCATGATCGTCGACCGGCAGGGCACCATCCTCTCGGTCAACCGGGCATTCGAAGAAATGACCGGTTACGCCAGGGACGAGATCATCGGTCAGCCCTGCACCACCATCAACTGCAGCTATTGCGAGATCGCTCGTGGCCGCGGCCTCGATAACTGGTGCATCCTGTTCCGGACGGGCCGGCTGGACAACCACCGCTGCACCCTGGTGAGCAAGAGTGGTGAGGTCGTTCACGTTCTCAAGAACGCCCGCCTGCTGCACGATGAGCAGGGAGGGGTCATCGGCAGTGTCGAGACCGTCACCAACATCTCGATGCTGGTCGAGAGCCAACGGCAGGTCGAGGTTTTCCGCAGGGAACTGCGGTCGGAGGACCGCTTTTACGGCCTGCTGGGCAACTCGCCGGCCATGCGCAGGGTGTTCGACCTGATTTCCAGTGCGGCGCAGTCGGATGCCCCCATCATCATCCTGGGCGAGAGCGGCACCGGCAAGGAACTGGCCGCCGATGCGCTGCACCGGTGCGGAAGGCGCCGCAACAAAGCGTTCGTCAAGATCAACTGTGCCGCTCTGAGCGCGTCCCTGCTGGAAAGCGAGCTCTTCGGGCACGTCAAGGGGGCCTTTACCGGTGCTTACCGGGATCGCCGGGGACGGTTCGAGGCCGCCCAGGGTGGCGACATTTTCCTCGACGAAATCGGGGACATCCCGCCCGCGACGCAGGTCAAGCTCCTGCGCGTGCTGGAGCAAAAGGTCATCGAGCGGGTGGGGGACAACACGCCCATTCCGGTGGATGTCCGCATCATCTCGGCCACCCACCGCAACCTCGAGGAACGGGTCCGCAGGGGAGACCTGCGGGAGGACTTTTATTTCCGCATCAACGTGATCCCCATCCGCATGCCGCCCCTGCGCGAACGGCCCGAGGACATTCCCCTGCTGGCGGATTATTTCCTACGCAGGATCTGCATGAAAAACGAAAAGCCTCTTGCGGGGATCAGCCGGGAGGCGCTGGACCGGCTGATGGCCTATCGGTGGCCGGGCAACGTGCGTGAACTCAAGAGCGCCTTCGAATATGCCGCCATACGTTGCCTGGGCCCCAAGATACAGCCGGAGCACCTGCCCGAGCATATCGGTGACCCCTCCGGGTCCGCGGAGGCCGATCCGCCTGCACGTCCGCTGCGGCACGAGGAGATGAAAAAACATCACCTGCTGGAGGCGCTGCGCAGGACCGGCGGCAACCGCGCCGAGGCGGCGCGGTTGCTGGGCGTGTCACGGGTGACGGTGTGGCACTGGATGAAGCGTTACGGCATTCACGCCTGAAGTTCTGCAGCCTTGCAAACAGTCTTTCGAGTTTCCATCGGCGCCTGTATCGCCTGAGTTTTTGTCCATCCTGGATGCGTGCTCTTGTTCTATTCCTTCGATGTGGCGCAATCATTTCAACGCCACGGTCCTTTTGAAGCTGCTGATCGAGTTTATCGCTGTCGCAGGTCTTGTCGCCAATAAGCTTATCCGCAGCATAGCGCGTAAAACAGCTTTCTATCGTTTGCCCGACCCGTTTTACTTCGTGGGGCGCAGCGCTTTCAACGTAAGCGGCGACAGGAAGACCGGAAGCGTCTGCGATTGCCATGATCCTGGTGCCCTTGCCGCGTTTTGTCCTGCCGACAGCAAGACCCCTTTTTTTGCCGGTGCGAAGCTGCCGTCTATGAACGCCTCTCGAATGTCGATTTGCCCACGTTCATATGCAATACGCTTGAAATGTTAAGTTATTGTTGTGTGAGCCTTTGGTGGCGCTTTCTTCACCAAGGCGTCACATTCTTTCTTAAAAAAACAACCACTGGTTCAGTTGGCTTTCATCCTTGGTATTTGTAAAGGCCAGGACCGATAATGGGCTGTTTATTTTTAAGTGCTATTGATGAAATTTTAATGGCATTTAAAAAAATACTTGCAAAGCATTTAAAATATCATTATGCACGTAAATCAACCGGATCCATTTACTTGTGAGTTGAAAAGTTTTCAGCCCGGGATTGAAACAAAAGGAGGATTATGATGCGGTCGAAACGGAGTTTGAATTTAAGCGTCTTGTTTATCTTGTTCGGTGTGATGGCAATGATAGCGTTGGGTGGACAGTATCAAGCAGTAGAAGCCAAAGTAATCAAGATAGGCATTCTGGCACCCTTGACCGGACCGGCGTCTGCCGATGGTGAGGATTACGTCCGCGCCGTCAAGTGGGCTGTTGATGAAGCCAACAAGGCTGGAGGGATCGCTGGATATACATTTGAAATTGAAACCGCCGATGTCAAGGACATGTCGGCGGCAAACGTCACCAGTGCGGCCGAACGGCTCCTGGGCGATGCCGATATTCATTTCATTATTACCGGATATGCCAGCCTGTCGAACTTTGAGATTGACCTGATGAAAGAGGCTGGCATGCCTTTCATGATTGCCGGTCCAGCCGGCGCGACGGCGGGTATTATCGGCAAGGCGCCTGAAGATTACTGGTGCTGCTGGTCATTTACGGCGTCGTTTAAGGGATACGAGACCGCTCTGCTGCCCCTTGTTGAAAAATTGGCCAAGGCCGGAAAAATCAAACTTAAAAATAAGACGGTGGCCATTATCTCTTCTGACAACCCCTATTCCAAGACCATCTCCGAAGGCATGAAAACTGTTTTTAAAAAGGGTGGCTGGAAAGTGACCGTGGATGAACTGGTGCCGTTCGGCGAGGTCAGCGACTGGCGAGCCATTCTGGCCAAAGTCCGCCAGAATCCCCCGGATCTGGTGGTAAACACAGACTATCTCCCCGGCAATTCAGCCCTGTTCCTGAATCAATTTCTCGAGGATCCTACCGATAGCCTGGTGTTTTTGCAATACGCGCCCCTGGTTCCGGAATTTCTCAAACTGACCGGGAAAAATGCCAACGGCGTCCTTTATAACGCGATCGGCGGTCCACTGGATACACCGAAATGGCCACTGGGCCAGGAGAGGTTGAAGGAATATCGCAATCGGTATAAGGCGGAGCCCGGTCCTTACGGTATCGGCCTTTACGATATGATGCAGTTCTATTTCGACGCGCTTCGTCAGGTGGGCGATCCTACCAAGCATAAAGCCATTGCCCAAGCGATCGGTAAAATGAAGCGGGATACCGCCGCCGGTGTTCTCGCCTTCGATCCGGCGACCCACCTGGCCATCCAGGATGTCGACCATATCCCCGTAACTTTCTATCAGATCTGGGATGGCAAAGGTATATTGATCAGCCCGTCCAAATACGCAGTTGGCTCCTTCAAACCGGCGCCCTGGATGTCGAAATAGGGGAAACGGGAAGTGGCGGCCACGGTTCATGGTCGCCGCTTCCTCTTTTGGATCCCAATAGGTCGATGGGGTGCTTCATTGCTTGAAAGTCGATTCATGATTTTGTCGATAACGCCATGACAATACAGGAAAAACCCGCTTTCTTTGCCGTCCGGGGCGCAACAAAACGATTTGGCGCACTGACAGCGGTAGATAACGTCAGTTTCGAGGTGGGTGAAAATGAAATCCTAGGTATCGCCGGACCCAATGGCAGTGGCAAAAGCACCTTGTTCAACATTATTACATCGATTCCTTTCCGGGCAGATGAGGGCAAGGTCATTTTCCAGGGACGTGATATCACGCGATTGGCACCGCATCGAATCTGTCAAATCGGTTTGGCGCGGACATTCCAAAGGGAGTCGTCCTTTTCCGGCTTATCTGCCTTCGACAATGTTCTGGTTGCTATCGAACACGCGAGCGCAGCCGGCCAGGCACGGGAAAACGAGGCACGTGCCGAAGAAGCGCTTGATTTTGTCGGATTTCCCAAAAGCATGCATAACGCACTGGCAGGTGCGTTGCCCATTTACAATCGTAAACAACTCATGCTGGCCAGTGCTTTTGCGCTATCACCACGCTTGCTTTTGCTTGATGAACCGGCCTCGAGTTTAACCCGGCCTGAGGTTCAACAATTGAAAGATATCATTATCCGGATCAACCTCGCGGGGGTTTCGATATTGCTGATCGAGCACGTCCTGGCACTGCTCACCGATATTTCCCAGCGGATGCTGGTTCTCAATTATGGAAAATTGCTTTGCATCGGTAAACCGGACCAGGTGACCAGAGACCCTAAAGTGGTCGAAGCGTATTTAGGCGATCGGGGAGGTGGGCATGCAACCACTTCTTGAAATATCAGGACTTAGCGGTGGATATGAACCGGTCCGAATTTTTCATGACGTATCTTTTGTGATGGAAAGCGGAACCAGCATTGGCTTATTTGGCCCCAACGGCCATGGTAAGACAACACTCCTAAAGACGATTTCCGGTCTTATTGATCCCTGGGAGGGCCGGATTGTTTTTTTAGGGAAACAGTTGAACCGCCCCGGAGAATATCAGCGTCGGTCAAGCAGCAATTTCAACTATAGCGTGCTGCGGCGACGGCGCATGAATCCGCAAAAAGTGGCTCGATCGGGTTTGATTCAGGTTCCCCAGGGGAATCTCCTTTTTCCGGAACTGACCATTGACGAAACCCTTGATCTTGCCGGCAGCGTCGACTCCGGCAAAAAATCCCAAACCAGGCAAACGCGAGCCTTTGTGGAAACACTTTTCCCGATTCTGGCTGAACGCCGTCATCAAAAAATAAAGTCCTTGTCCGGCGGCGAGAGACAAATGGTTGCCATCGGCGTAGGGCTTATGGGGCAGCCTAAATTATTAATTCTTGACGAACCCACTTTAGGGCTGGCGCCCAAGGTCAAGTTACATTTGGGACAGGCCATTGAGACGATTAAGAATTTCGGTGTTCCCATCATATTGGTGGAACAGGATATTGAACTCCTTCTCAATCTGGTTGATACGATCTATATGTTTGATCACGGCGGCATCTCTTCACCCATAACCCGGGAAAACATGCCTGACCACCAGGATATTATGAATATGTACTTTGGTAATGTGTGCCAATGACATTCCAGGCGTTTCTTTATACGTTAACCAGTGGCGTGGTTTTAGGATCCCTTTATGCTCTGATGGCGGTCGGTCTGGCGGTTGTCTGGACCACCCTGGGCATTTTTAATTTTTCGCATGGCGTTTTTATTGCGGCGGGTGCTTATATTGCCTGGCAAGTGGCCAGCGCCAGTGCGTGGGGCCTCGGATTATCCATTGCGGTGGTTGCGGGAGTCGGGGGTGTTTTCGCCATCGGTCTTTTTTTTCAAACTTTTTTAATACGGCCGTTTGAGAAAAAAGACAATCTCGTGCTGCTGGCCGTTATTACCACCCTGGCCGGTGCCTCTCTGCTGGAAAACATAGCCATTCTCCTGTGGGGCGGGCGGTCCAAGCAGTTGCCGCGGATCATCGAAGGCAACGTCTCCCTGTTTGGCGTAACCATTTCCGCCCAGGAGACATTGATTATTCTTTTTGTTCCGGTCCTGATTGTTCTTTTGTGGCTCCTTTTACACAAAACCAAAATAGGATTGGCCATGCGCGCCGTGGCCCAGAACCGTGAAGCCGGCGAATTGATGGGGCTGAATGTAGAACGGCTATATCTGCTCGCTTTTGGTATCTCAGCCGGGCTCGCCGGGCTGGCGGGTGTCTTTCTGGGATCAATCCGGTTTATTACCCCGACCATGGGCAATGACCCCCTGATGAAAGCCCTGGTTGTCGTTATTTTCGGGGGTGTTGCCCGGTTGAGCAGCCCGGTCAAGGCCGCCTATGTCATCGGCATTATTGAGGCATTTAGTATCTATTTTGTTGGTTTATATTGGGCGCCGACGGTTTTATTTATCGTTATGATCGCGGTCCTGATGATCAAGCCTGAAGGGTTGTTTGGTAAATTTGAGAGGATTGTATCGTGAAATACGATCAACCCTTTATCAGAAGTGGCGGTTTTCGGCCGGCTATGATGGTGCTGGCCTTTTTTATCATTGCGCCCTGGATATTTTCGGGAAGTTATACGCAGCACATTTTTATATTGTATTTTGTTTATGCCATCGTTGCCAGTAATTGGGATTTGAGTCTTGGCTACGGTGGTATTTTCAATTTTGCGCATGTTTCGTTTTTTGCCGTGGGAATCTATACCTACGGCATCCTGGCCAAGACTCTTGGCCTGTCGCCCTGGCTGGCTATTCCCGCCGGCGGCATTGTGGCAATCGCGCTTGCCGCTGTTCTGGCGCTGCCGATTTTACGGCTGAGCGGTATTTACGTCATTCTGGTTACGATTGCCTTTTCGCAGCTGTTGTTACAAATCGTGATCAGCCAGTCCGATATTACCGGCGGGACCATGGGGATGGTCACGCTACCGGCGCTGAAAATAGGTTCCTACAGTTTTATTAAAAATGGCAAGATTGGTTATTACTATACGGCATTGGTCTTGTTCATCCTTTCCACGATCTATTTGCACCGGTTGATCAAGTCGCGTATCGGACGGGGCATCATCGCCTTGAGAGATCACAAATACTATGCCATTGCCCGAGGGGTTTCACAGGCACGTCAACGCGTGATCACGCTGATGGGCAGCGCTTTGTTCACTGGAATCGCCGGTGCGTTTTTCGGTTCGTATATCCGTGTTGCCTCTCCGGATACCTTTGGCCTGGGTACGTTGACGTTAATATTGAGCATCCTTTTGCTGGGGGGAATCGCGACTTTATGGGGATCCCTGGTATCGGCGCTATTGCTCACTTTTTTTGCTGAAGCGTTCGCAGAGCTTGGTGCCTGGAGAAATATTATCATATCAGGTGCCATCGTGGTTGTACTGATATTTTATCCCGGAGGGCTCTGGGCGGCGATTCAGGAAATCAGGAAATTCATGGCGGCGCGATGGTCCGGCTTCGTGGCTGCCTGGCATCGGTATCGGCATAGGGCCTTTCGGAATCAGCTTTTGGGTGCTATTGAAAGGATGATTTCCACTTCCCACGGGCGTATCGCTGTCTCAGACACAGGTGGTGATAAACCATGCGTGGTACTGATACATGGCAATTCCTCGTGTAAGGAAGTCTTTTTTCATCAATTCCAGTCGCTCGCAAAATCCCATCGCCTGCTGGCCTTTGATCTCCCCGGTCACGGTGTCTCCGAAAACGCCAGGCAACCGGATGTCACTTACGATATTGCGGTATATGCGGATATTGCGGAAGAAATTTTGAAAATAAAGGGGATTGAGCGCCCCGTTATACTCGGATGGTCGCTGGGTGGATATGTTGCCCTGGAGCTGAATGCTCGCGGTTTCCCTCTGTCTGGCCTGGTAATCTGCGGAACTTCGCCCATCGGGCGCTTGCCCGATGATCTTGATGCGGGGTACCATGCCAGCGTCCATATGGAACTGACAAACCGTCTTTTTTTTACACCGCGTGAAGCGCATCAGTACGCTGTCGCCACGGTCGGTCCGATCCGTCCGGAAACGAAGTTTTTACACAACGCCGTCAAAAGGACGGATGGCCGGGCGCGGGCTTTCGTATTCACGAAAACGCTGACGGTCGACTGGCCGCGGCAACTTCGCGCTTTGAAATCCGGGATGACACCCGTTGCTATCATCAATGGCAGCGACGATCCTTTTATCAATCAGACGTATATTGCCGGCATTTCGTATTCCAATCTGTGGGAAAATAAGGTGCATAAAATCGAAAACGGCGGTCATGCTCCGTTTTTACGGCGTCATCGGTTATTTGATGCAGAACTCAAACGGTTTTTAAAAGACATCAGCAAGTATAACCAAAAATGAATATAGACAAAAGAGATCGCAAAGCAGCCACTTACATCAGAGAAATATTAAAAGATAAGGAGATACCGCGGAACCAGGTGGCGGCCATTTCCGGACTGTCCAATACCTATATTCAGCATCTTGAAAACGGTCAGATCAAAAACGTGGATCGGAGAAAAGTAATTGCTTTAGCCGTTGCGTTGAATCTGGACCTGGACGAGATAGACAATATGTTGACGATCTTTGACCGGGCCAAGTTAAATAGAGACGACATACCGCTGTTCATCGAATCGGTTGGGAACCGCAAGATCACCTCTGCGATGTTGCCGCTGCAAGCCTGGTTCACGTATGAGCTGATTATTTTAATCGGAGAATCCATTCCCGGCCGGATCGTCATTGTCAATGACGAACCCACGGCCAACGTATTGCCTGAAGGCTATCGCACATATTTTAACAAAGACAAGGTCGATCCTCACCCCATCTTTTTTAAACTTATCGAGGCCGTCGGGCGGGCCAGAAAAAACAATTTTATTAATATATTGACGCAATATCCGGTTGAGCATTACATCTGCCGTAAATGCTTGGAGACATACACTCATAGCTCGGCCAATGTTCAAGACAAGCGCTGGAAAGAGAAACATATCGCGTCGTTAATCAACTTCATTCATGATTATGATCATTTCTCAGTTTATCTGACCAATAGCTGCCCCAGGTTCAACTTCACGATCAAGACCCCAGACCCTGCAACAGGGGGAAATGAGAAATTATTTTTCCAGGGAAAATCCATTCATTCACATCTTTGGGAGACAGAACATAGTCTTTTGGGGTTTGCCACAGAAAATCAGGTGGTGATCCAGAATTTCAAGGGCGGGCTCAGATGGATTAAAGAAAATACGGTTGCTGAACTAAATGACAGAAAAAAAATGGTTGATTACCTGCATGGATTAATAAGCTGAATTGGCTCTGGCTAAATGGATGGTTGGTATCCGGCTAAGTAACCCATCCGGGTGGCGGCTTCCTGAATAAAGCTGTTTGTGGGAGACGTATACGCCCGATGCAGACTGCGATGACATCGATGGGTTGCCCCCGGTTGCTTGGTGTCAGTTAGGGTTTCCTGAAAAACTCCAAAAGTAGTTAAAATTAGCAACTGGCCGGTTTTGAGTTTGGAAAGAAACATTTCTATCGCATACCAACAGCCTCATCAGCACCCATGGCAGCCTCTGATGTCCTGGCAGATTTGCACATGATCTTTAATAAACTGAACCACCGCTTGCCTTGGCCGAATTTACCTTCGATTAAAATACGATCCGATTCGTCCTGGCCTGCTCGTCGTTTACGTTCCGGGTCGACTTCCTTCGGTGCCCTCCCCAATGCCGGACCTGAAAAACGGATACCATTTCTTTTACAAAATTGACGACTCTTCCTGTTTCGGTAAATCTTATCGGCATGCACCGATTCCGGATAATACCTAAAACGGTCTCGATATGCCTTGATCTTGCCTTTTAAGTCATTATACTCTTTATAGTTATTCCAGTTAATTCGATCAACAAAGGTAAACCCGTCTACCAGGCTAACCGGTATTTTTGCGCCAAATTCGGTGACCGCGCCGGCTTTTTCCCCGTTTGATTGGCCCGACATGAGACTGGGATACACTCACGATCCGATCATCAATCCGTCTCTCGCAGTGGTCGAACATCCGTTGCTGTTGTCGGTATACCTCATGAACCCGGATTTAGCATTGGCCTCGAAAATCGACGCAGTTGAAACCATTTTCACCAGGCTTCGATAAGCATTTCAGTCAACAGCACGCTGGAGGCCGTTTGTCAGTTTTACCCCACAGCCCGCGTGAACGCCGAACCACGTTGGCGCCGAT
Source organism: uncultured Desulfobacteraceae bacterium (assembly GCA_964476595.1). GTDB lineage: Bacteria > Desulfobacterota > Desulfobacteria > Desulfobacterales > JALSRD01 > JALSRD01. The sequence goes on along the minus strand of CAYZCL010000133.1, from coordinate 44,308 downwards.
CTGGAAAAACAGAAATGAAAGCCGTTTGATCCGGGCGCTCCGGTAGGTCCTGGGCAGTGCGATCCGGCGAATGCAGTTGAGCAGGTTATAGGCGATCGGCCGTTAACCTCAAGCCGCCAGTACGGCTCGCCTGGTACCTGTCGCAGGTAAAGCTTGTGATGCCAGTCGAAGCGTTTGAGCCTCCGGCTGAAAGTGGCGTCGTGCGTCACTTCATCCCAGTCGACATCGCCCTCAGGCTGCGCAGCTCAAATGCCTCTATCGCATGGGCTACCAGCGCCATGCCGGCATGGGCAGTGACATCCTTGCCGAAAGACTTTACGGGGACGGCCCGATTTGCTATTTTGCTTTCGCACCCTTTTGATGATCTCCTTGCTCGTAGGTGATCTACGATTAACTTGCCAAGATCATTATAAATGGGTGCTTTTTTTATTGGTCAAGCGCAAATCTCGATGTGAAATCCGGGTTTATCGTTCCAGGGTATGGTCCTACTTGGATGCATTCAAATATTACTTCGGTTTTTGTGAGATGGCTTCTGGTATGTTTTTTGCTTTTTCAGTCATACCGCCACCAGGGGGCGGCGGGGGTGTTTGCGCGGGGCCGGGAGCAAGGTGCGGAGGCGGGAGCAAGGGGCGGGGCTGGACCACTGCGGGGTCCGGCGGCTAAACACCGGACGCGCAGTCCCGTTTCCGAAGGGGAAGATGGACCATGAAATACCGCTGGAAGCTGCTGATTCTCTTTCTGCTGATCTCCATCGTGCCGGTCATCGGCCTGAGGAGCTTTGGTATGCACAACGTGCACCTCATGGCCGACGCCCTCAAGGAGAAAGTGCGTGAAGCCCGACGCCAAGGGGCCGTCAACCGCCTGCACATGGTCATCAGCGAATACGCCCGCACCCTGGAAAGCATACGCGAGCAGGTAGAGATGGCGCTTTTTTCCCAGGCCTTCGAGGCGGAGCGCAGCCTGGCGGTGACCGATTCCGGCGGCGGGTCGCCGAAGGAGGACCTGGCCGTCCCCGATAGCCGTAATTTTGTGCCGCGCGGGCAAACGCCGGTGGATTATTCCCGGCCGTGCTTCATCGTGGCCCCGGGCGTCTCGGCGTTGCGCACCCGCGACGGAAAACGGCGCCTGTGGCCGGTGGGACCGGTCTACGAGGCCATTTCGCGGCACCTGGGAGAGATCGTGCTCTGGCAATTTTCGGCCCTGCAAAGCGGCCTGTGCGTCGTCTATCCCTGCTACCGTCCACGGCAGGCCGGTTTCGATCCACGGCAGCAGCCCTGGTATCGTTCGGCTTTCCGGGAGAAACTCTCCTACTGGACCATGCCCTACCGCGATGCGGCCACCGGCCGCTGGGTGATGGCCGTCAGCATCCCCCTGCGGGGGCCGGACCATGGCGTCGTGGGCGTTACCAGCCTGGTGGTTCCGCTCGACACCGTCATCGACATGGTCTCGGCGGTCGCCGGGCTGCCCGAGGGAACCGTCGTCCTGCTCGCCACGCTGGGCAACGATCCGCACAGCGGCCAGGTGGGCGCCGCGGTGCTGGTGGCCAGACGCTTCGCGCCCGAGGGCCGATGGAGCGAGATACAGGTCGTCCCGGAGAACCGCTGGCTGGCGGCGCCGCAAGACGGGCAATCGCGTCTCGTCCTTCAGGACATGGCTATCCGCGCCAGCCGCGTACGTCAGCTGCCATACGGAGGCCGGTCTTGCTTCTGGGCCTACGGCCCGTTGCCCGGCCAGGGCACCGATTTCGTGATCATCGTGCCCCGCGACAAGATGCTGGGCGGCGGCGGCCGGGTGATCGATTCCATCGACCTGCGGGTACGCCGGGTGTCGTACTTCACTTTCGTTTTCCTGGTGGTGATGATCATCTTGGCCTTTCTGCTGGCGCTGCGCTTCTCGCGTACCGTCACCCGGCCGTTGGAAGCCCTGGTGACGGCCAGTCGGCGTTTGGCGCAGGGCGATTTCGACGCCCGTGTCAACATTCGCTCGCGGGACGAATTCGGGGACATGGCACGGGTTTTCAACCAGGTGGGCCCCCGTCTCAAGGCCCACGCCCAGATGCGGCGCGACCTGGAAATCGCCCGGGAGATCCAGCAGAGCCTGCTGCCGGAAGAGGCGCCCCGGGTGCCGGGCCTGGACGTGGCCGGCAAGATCCTGTACTCGGACGAAACCGGCGGCGACCTGTTCGATTTCCTCTGCGAGGGGGACATCCGTCCCGACCAACTGTGCGTGGTGGTGGGAGACGTCTCGGGTCACGGCATTTCGGCCGCCATCCTGATGGCCACGGTACGCTCGGCCCTGCGGGTGCGGGCCCACTCATCGGAGTCGCTGGCGACGATCGTTGCCGATGTCAATCGCTACTTCATGCGCGACGTGGGCACGAGCGGGCAGTTCATGACCCTCTTCCTGGTGCGTATCATCCGGCGCAACGGCCGCCTGCAGTGGGTACGGGCCGGACATGAACCGGCATTGCTCTACGATCCGTCCGACGATGGCATGCAGGTCCTGAAAGGCCGCGGGCTGCCGCTCGGCGTACAGACCGACACGCAATACGAGGAGTCGTGCCGGGATTTCAGGGCCGGCCAGATACTGGTCATCGGCACCGACGGCATTTCCGAGACGCGTGACCCCACGGGGGCCTACTTTGGGCGCGGGCGCATGCAGGAAGTCATTCGGCGCAACGCGCACCGGTCGTCGGCCGAAATCGTGGACGCCATGTTTGAGGCGGCCACGGCTTTCCGGGATGAGAGGCCCCAGGAGGACGACCTGACGCTGGTGGTGATCAAAGTCGTCAAAGACATGGCGCCGTGATCGCCGGCTTGGTTCCGAAAAGGGCCGAGCCATTCGTTCGGGTCTGATCCTGCTGCGGCCTGCAGTCCAGCCCGGCGAGGAGGCGGAAGGCCTGCACGATGGTAGCAGACACGGCGATGAAGACCACGTGAAACACCCGCCTCGAAATGAGAATGCCGGCGAAAAGGGGAAATGGCGTGGTCGGGATGTCTTCGGTCCCCGATTCAGGAGGAGCGTGCGTGCGATCGCACCGGTCCGCGGCGCCATCCGGGGAAAAGATGTATCTGTCGTGGACGCGCCCCCGGCGCCGGTAAGGCAGGCGAGGGAAGGGGGTGAAACGGCAGGCCTGCCGGAAGGTCAGGCGCTTTTGGCACTGGGCCCGGGCCCGCAGCGCTTTTCGGGGGGGGACTTTAAGGTTTTCTTCGAGGCGTAGGGTGTCTTTTGCGATGCGGTCCGTGCCGGCCGGGGATGCCCGGACCCAGGCGGGGGCCTGGCGAATTTCTTCCAAGCCGCTGTCCGTTGCCGCACGGTAGTACATCCAGCGGCCCTTCTGGCGGCCGCTGACCAGGCGCGCCCGCCGCAGAATGGACATGTGTCTGGAAACCGTGAAATGCGCCAGTCCCAGCAGCTCGATGATTCGGCAGACACACAGTCCCCGCCCCATCAGGGCCATCAGCGCCCGCAGACGGCTTTCGTCCGACAGTGCGCGGGTTGCGGAAATCAAAGACCGCATGGCGCTCCCTCCTGCAATCGGCCGCCCCAAAGCTATCAGCTGAACCGGGACTCGTCATTCGCTGCGGGCGGAACCCTTTCGAGGCGGCCATCGCTCCGGCCACCGTGGTGGGGGGGTGCTGATCGAGGTGCCGGTGATGCTCTTGCGGGTCCGCATCTGCATGAGGACCGCCCCGTGGTTCCGGTCATCCGATGTCCGGGAGAACCCGCGCCGGCAACCGGCGGCGACGCCCGATCCGGCCCCGGGCGTCCGACCGTGACTTGCCGGGGGCCGGGGGGACGCGCCCCGGCGGTGCGGCCAAAGCCCCCCGGTGGCCGTCCGGCGTATCCCCTGCCGCCAGTGCTGCTCTTTTCCCGTAAACGCTTCGACAAAATTGTCGCCGGAAACCATTGATTGTCGACGCGCATGCCTTATCATATGCGCCAACCGCCTGATTTTATCCGAAACCGGGTTTGGCACGGGTTTTGATTTACCTGTCGACCGAAGTTAGGAAAAAACCGGCACGTATCGTTAATGTTCGCAACGGCCGACAGGCTTGTTCGAAAAAGGCACAGGAAACTTTCCCATGAAAATTCGCAAGATCACATCCCTGACCGCACTGGTCTCGTTCTGCCTGCTGGTCATCACCAGCGTGATTCTCTACATCGTACCCCAGGGCCGCGTGGCCTACTGGGCCGATTGGCGCCTTTGGGGACTCACCAAGACCCAGTGGGGCGATCTGCACATCAACCTGGGGCTGCTCTTCCTGCTGAGCATCCTGCTGCACGTCTACTACAACTGGAAGCCCATCGTGAATTACCTCAAGAACAAGGCCAGGAAGATCCGGATATTCACACCCGAGTTCAACGTGGCGCTGCTGCTCAGCCTGGCCTTCACCGTCGGGACGCTGTTCTACGTGCCGCCGTTCAGCTGGGTGTTGACCTTCAACGACACCCTCAAGGAAGCGGCCGAGGCCAGGTACGGGGCGCCGCCATATGGGCACGCGGAGCTGTCGCGCCTCAAATCCCTGGCGCAGCGCACCGGCCTGGACCTGCAAAAGGCCATGGCGGCGCTGCGGGCCCGGGGGATCCGTTTCCAGGGGCCCGACCAGAACCTCCAGGAGATCGCCGCCGCCAACGGCATGACCCCCCAGCAGCTCTACGGCATCATGAAAGCCGCCGGGGGAAAAGCGGCCGCCGCAACCGGCGCCGACATGCCGGCTGAACCGCCGGCCGGCATCGGCCGCAAATCGCTGGCCGAAATCTGCCGGAGTTACGGCCGCGATCTGGAGACGGTTCGCAAGGCGCTGGAAGCGGCCGGGATCGCGGCCGCCGGTGACCAGAGCCTCAAGGATATCGCCGACCGCAACCAGGCCGATCCCCACGATGTCTACCGGCTCATCCGGGAGGCGCGGTGACGCGGCGGCGAGCGGTTTTCCGGTGCGTCTCGTGTGTAGATTCCCGGCGGTGCCCGGCCGGTCCTTGACGCCCGGTACAGGGTTCTGTATATTCCCGTAAAGTAATGCGGGGTTGGGCCGGCGGCCTCCCTTGGGGGAACCGAACACCCGGGAGAAACGCCATGCAGATCCAAGTACTGGTCCCCGGCTGCCCCAAATGCCGGGAAACGGAAAAGGTCGTTGGGGACGTCATTGCCGAGAGCGGTGCCGACGCGGCGGTGGAGAAGGTCACCGACGTGATGCAGATCGCCGGTTACGGCGTCTTCACGACCTCGGCCGTGGTGGTGGACGGCGAGGTCAGACTGGTGGGAAGGGTCCCCGGCAGGGAGGATGTAAAATCCTGGATCCGCGACTGACCCTCCCGCCGATACGCGGGGAGCGGCGGCCCGGGATGGAGGCGCGCATTTCTTGCCCAGGGGCGTCCGACGGCGCGCAGCCGAATTATGCCCGGCGTTCATCCGCGGATAACTTCGGACGGCCGGCGCCTCCTGCAGGCGCCGCTGCGGGCGGGTGATTGGGAAGGCTTCGGGAAATGGACGGCCGAGGGTTGACGGCGCCGTCAAGGGGGTTATATTCAACAAGCATTGAATATATGTTCATTTATTGTAGACTGGCGAAGGAGAGCCGGGACATGTCAGCTGCCGAGTTGGATTTCGTCGACGGGGAAGGCTGCCGGGTGCGGGTGGTTCATCTGGACAAGGTGGAGCAGGCGCAGCGTTCGCAGGTGCCCGCGCGGGCGCTGGAAGGCTTGTCGCGCATCTTCAAGGCCCTGGGGGACCCCAGTCGGCTGAAGATGATGATCGCCCTGCGGGAAACGGAGATGTGCGTCTGCGACCTGGCCGCCTTCACCGGCCTGAGCGAGTCGGCCGTATCCCACCAGCTGCGGCGGCTCAAGGACCTGGCGCTGGTCAGGAGCCGTCGCGACGGACAGATCGTCTACTACACGCTCGACGATCACCATGTCGAGACCCTGCTGGATGTCAGCCTGGCACACCTCCGGGAATGAGACGGCACGTGCCGCGTTCCCGGCGGACCCTGTCAACCGGGGCCCCCGTGCTGACCCCGCTGCCGGTCCGCACGGCCGCCGGAAACAACCTGCGGATGGAGTTTGCATGAATACCGTTATCGATGTTCTCACCGCCTCCTGGCAGCTGCTGCTGGAGGCATCCGTCTATATTCTGTTCGGCCTGCTGGTCAGCGGCCTGCTGCGGGTTTTCCTGAACCCCCAGTCGGTGGCCCGCCACCTGGGACGGGGCCGTTTCGCGTCGGTGTTCAAGGCCGCCGTGCTGGGCATTCCCATCCCCCTGTGATCCTGCGGCACGCTGCCCGCAGCCGTGTCGCTGCGCAAACAGGGCGCCACCCGCGGCGCCACCACGGCCTTCCTGATCTCCACCCCCGAGTCGGGCGTGGACTCCATTTCGATCACTTGGGCGCTGCTGGACCCCATCATGACCGTGGCGCGGCCGCTGGCGGCCTTCCTCACCGCCTCGGTGGCCGGCATCAGCGAGAACCTCGCCTCCTTCAAACCCGAAGGCCGGGTGGTGGAACCCGATCGCAGCTGCCCGGTGGACGGGTGCTGTGACGGTATCGACTGCCCTCCCGAGGAACACCGGCGCCACCACAGTTTCGCCGCCAAGATCCGGTCCGGCCTGGTCTATGCCTTCGGTGACCTGTGGGCCGATATCGCGGCCTGGTTTTTCGTGGGACTGCTGTTGGCGGGGGGCATCACCGTGCTGGTGCCACCGGATTTTCTCGGCCGCCACCTCGGATCCGGCCTGCAGGCCATGCTGCTGATGTTGGCCGTCGGTATTCCCTTTTACATCTGCGCCAGTTCCTCGACGCCCATCGCGGCGGCCCTGATCCTCAAGGGCGTCAGCCCGGGTGCGGCCCTGGTGTTCCTGCTGGCCGGCCCGGCCACCAACATGGCGTCGCTGACCGTGCTTTTCGGCACCCTGGGCAGGCGTGCCACGGCCATCTACCTGGCGTCCATCGCCGTCTGCAGCGTGGTTTTCGGGTTGCTGCTGGACCGGATCTACACGCACTGCGGGATATCGGCGCAGGCCGCGGCGGGCCGGGCCGCCGAAATGCTGCCGCCCTGGGTGCAGTGGGCCGGTGCCGTCGCGGTGCTGCTCATCTCGGTCAAACCGCTGGGCAGGCTGGCGGCATGTTTGCAAAAGCGGCGCAGGCCCCCGGCGGGCCTGGCCGCAGCACCCACCGATCTGCCGCCGGCAGATTCCGAATGCGGCCCCAGCTGAGGCTGCTCCTCGGGGTCGGTCGGCCCCTGAACAACGAAGATGGCGGGCCCTGCGTCCGTCCCGCCGGGCCTCACGCGCGGGGAGATTGCGGCGGTTTTTTCCGACGACCGCCTTCCGTGAAACGCGGCAGCGCCGCCAGCAGGTAGAGCGCGGCGGCCAGAAAGAACGTGTCGCGGGCCAGGTACCAGGCGTTGCCGTGCAGTACCTCCCCGCTGGTGGCGAAACACCCGCAATAGACGTTGAGCCCGCGCAGGATGTTGAAGATGAAGGCGCCCTCGAAGGCCGTCAGCAGTCCTGCGGCCAGCACCACGGCCCCCGGCATCCAGGTGCCGCATACCAGCAGGGCGCCGATGACCAGTTCCAGCCAGGGCAGCACCAGGGCCGTGGGATTGACCAGCACGTCCGGCAGGATGCGGTAGTTGGCGATGGCCTCGGCGAAGGCCGCCGGGTGGCGGATCTTGTCGATGCTGGCGTAGATGAAGACCGCTCCCAGCGCCAGGCGTACGACGTGGTAGAACAGGCGGGCAGGACGCCCGGTGCGGAGACGGCCCGCTGCGCTTCGGGAAGCCCTTTTCACTCCCGCGCCTCCCCCGCACCGCGCGCCACCGGCAGCCCGCTTTGCCGCCAGCGCGTCCAGCCGTTCGCAAGCACCCGCACCCGGGGGTAGCCCATGTCCACGAGATAGCGGGCCAGGTGGTGGCTCAGGGTGCAGCGCTCGCCGTCGCAGTAGGTGATGATGACGCGCTCGTCCGTCAGCCGGTCGGCGACGTCGGCGATGCGCTCGTCGACTTCCTGCCAGGGCAGGCTGAGCGCCCCGCGGATGTGTCCCTGCAGGTAATCCCGTCGGGGGCGGGCGTCCACGAAGATGGCGGTCCCCCGCCGGAACAGTTCCCGCGCCTGGTCCAGGGATATCCGCAGGTCGTCTCCGGCCGCCGGCGGGCGGGCGGACGTCAGCGGCAGGCGGCCCTGGCTCCGCAGTGCATTGACGGTCAGGGCGGCCACCGCGGCGATCAGCACGATGAGCGGGGCCTGCCACGTGGCCGGGCGCAGGCTGTGGGCGTTTCGACGTCGCATGGGCACGTTTCTCCTTCGGGCATCAACATGCTGCGCCCAGCGGCGATTGTCAAGCGCCGCTGGGCTCGCGGAGCGCAGACGATGGCTGCCCGCACCGGGGGGCAGCCGACGGCAATGCCTTCCGGTTGAAAACAAGCGCCGCCCGCGATCGCCCTGCAGGCCGCCGGCGGGCCCTCGCGCCGTGCTACAGGTAGAGCTTGAGCAGCAGCTTGACCGCCACGCCCAGCAGGACCACCGCGAACATCTGCTTGATCCACCTGGCCTTCATCTTCTCCTTCATCACGTGGGCCCCGACCTGGGCGCCGATGATGACGGCGATGCTGGTGGCGATCATCAGCGGCCAGTTGAAGTGGCCTTCGGCGAGGTGGCCGGCGAAGCCCGAAAAGGAGGAAAAAATCACCACGAAGGCGCTGGTGGCGGCCGCCTTCTTGGTGGGATAGCCCATGGCCAGCATCAGCGGTACGAACAGGAATCCTCCGCCGACGCCCAGCAGCCCGGCGATCATGCCGATGAAAAAGCCGCCGACGGCCATCAGCAGGACGCGTGTTTTCAAGGCCATCATGGTGTCCTTGTCCGGCTGGGTAGAGCTGAGCAGCATGCGGCCGCCGGCAAAGATCATGCACAGGGCAAACAGCAGGATCAGGGTGCGTGTAGGCAGAAATTCGGTCAGGTAGGCCCCCACCGGCGCCCCGATGAAAGAGGAGATGACCAGCGGGATGGAGCCCCGGATGTCGATCATTTTGGAACGGTAGTAGACGATGGCGGCCGACACCACCGTGATGCCGTTCAGGAGCAGGCCGGTGGGGATGGCCACGCTTTTGAAGTCATAGCCGAACCAGTTGAACACGGGAATATAGAGCATGGCGCCGCCCAGGCCCAGCATGGAGAAGATGAAGGACAGCACCAGGATGACACCGGTGGTGATTGCAAGCATCATGGTCTCAACTCCCTGTTGTCGACCCCGGTGGAAAACACCGGGGTCATGTTGAATGAGGGGGGAAGATTATTCCTCGTATCCCGAACAGGGAATGCAGACCAGATTGCCGTCTTCGGTGGCGCGCAGCTTGTTGACGAAGGTCAGTTCACCGCACTTCGCGCAGGGCCTGGCCTCGAAGATCCCCCTGCCCCTGCGGACTTCCACCGTGTGTACTTCACCGATGTCCAGGAACTGCTCCTCGGGCAGGTTGAGGATACGATCGACCAACGGATCGGTGACCTCCGCCGGGACGTCCTGGGGCGGCACCCCGGCCTTGCGCTGCTGCACGAAGGGCGAGTCCAGCGCCATCCGGAAAAAATCGGGCTTGAGCGACACCCGCACGGCCTTTCCGCGTTGGTTGTCGATGAGGGTGAAGGCCATCTTGTTGTAGTAGCGTTTTTCGGCGTTGGACTTGCCGTAGGTGCACCCTGTGGCCATCATCAGGCCGTCGAGAAAGCAGCCCGCCGCGTGTCCCCTGCCGGTTTCCGAAATCAGGGTCAGTTCCTTGTCCCGGGCACGCGCCACGCCCAGGGTGCGCATGGCGGCCAGCCCCGCCCGCAGGCCCATGGGCATGGCCGGACATTTGTGCCCGTGAAATTTGAGTCCCGTCTCGAAGATCTGTTCCAGTTTTGCGTCCATATCGATACCCTCCCGTCGGACAATGAGTGAATTCCACACAGACCTCTCCGGAGGTCCGGTTTCGTATGCAGGCGGTGCAGAGCCGTCTTTGTATTGCCAAATCGTTATATAGTTATTTAAAGATCCGCTGTCAACCGGCAATCTACACCAAAAAACAATAAATCGGCCGGGAGGGCGGTTTTCGGTGCGCAGCGGTTTGTTCGGCGGGTGCAGAACGGGACGCAAGCGGAGCCCGTCATTCGAAAATTTCCGCGAAGATGTCGTCGTCCGCCCGGCGGCAGCGCTGCTGGAGGCGTTTGAATTTTTCCACCAGCGCCCGGCCTTCCGGTGACAGGTGGGAACCTTTGCAGCGGTCGGTGTGTACGAGGGTGGTCCCGAAGTGCTTTTCGGAGGCCTTGATCTTGCTCCACACGGCCTTGTAGGACATTTTCATACGTTTGGCCGCCTGGTTGATGGATCCCGTCTTTTCGATGTGTTCCAGGATTTCCATACGGCCCTTGCCGATGATGGTGCGGCCTTGTTCGTCGACGATCCACTGGCTGGACCGGAGTTTCAGGGAAGGCATGGCGACTCCTTCGCAGGCGGAAAATTTTACAAGACATTTACATTAAAGTATGGTACCACTAAGTAGTTATGTTAAATATAACATAAGGCAGCCAAATGCAAGATTTCGAAACCCTGCTGAACGGATCGGCGGACGCCCATGGGCACCTGTGTCCGGGACAGGTGGTGGGTGTGCGCATGGCCATGCTGGGGTGCCGCCTGATCGGCTTGGAAGAACCCACGCGCCGCGACCAGATCAAGAAACTCATCGTCTACGTGGAAATGGACCGCTGCACGGCCGACGCGGTAGCCTTCGTGACCGGTGTCAAGCTGGGGCGCCGCAGCCTCAAGTTTGTCGACTACGGTATCATGGCGGCCACCTTTCTGAATCTGGAGAGCTGCGCCGCCTACCGCGTGCTGTCCACCGAGGAGGCCCGCGACCTGACCGAGGTTTACGCTCCGGAGCAGGAGGATGCGGTCGCCCGCCAGATGGAGGCCTACCGGCGCATGCCCGACAGCGTGCTCTTTCGGGTGCAGCGCGTGCGGGTCCGGCTCGACGCCTGGGACCGTCCCGGACCCACCCGCTTCAAGGCGGTCTGCAGCCGCTGCGGCCAGGTAATCCGAGACCGCCGGGAGCTCCGCCGCAACGGCGAGGTGCTGTGCACGCCCTGCGCCGGCGGCGCCTACTTCAGCGATGCCCGCGAAGTCAGCTGGCCGGGCATGGACTGGGCGCCTGACGCCGGCCGGCGGGTTGCCTGAACAATTTCAAGCAGAGAGGGATCGGTTGTGCTGAAGAAAATCGACCTGAGAGATGCCGTGGGCCGCAAGCTCACCCACGATCTCACCGAGATCCGTCCGGGCGAATTCAAGGGGCCGGCTTTCCGCAAAGGGCACACGGTGTGCGACGAGGATATCTGCCGCCTGCAGAAGATGGGCAAGAACCACCTGTACCTCATCGACCTGGAGGAAGACGAGATCCACGAAAACCAGGCAGCTTCCATGCTGGCGGCGGCGCTGGCCGGCGAGGGCATCGTGTGGGACGACGATCCGCGCGAGGGCAAGATCAGCCTGATGGCGGGCCGCGACGGGCTGCTGAGCGTCAACGCCGCCTCGCTGGCGGCCTTCAACATGATCGACGAGGTCATGTGCGCCTCGCTGCACGACAACACGCTGGTCAAAAAGGGCGACCGCGTGGCCGCCACGCGGGCCGTGCCCCTGGTCATGAAACGGGCGCCGGTGGAGCGGGCGGCGGCCATCGCGGCCGGGTCCGGCGGCGTTTTCGCGGTGCACCGGCTGCGAAAGGCGCGCGTGGGGCTGGTCATCACCGGCAACGAGGTCTACCACGGCCTGATCGAGGACCGCTTCGAACCGGTGCTGCGCACCAAGGTGCGGGACCTGGGGTCCGAGGTGGGCGGCGTGATCCTGGCCCCCGACGATGCCGACGCCATCCGCCGGGCCATCGGCCGGCACCTCGAAAACGGCTGTGACCTGCTCTTGCTTTCCGGCGGCATGAGTGTGGACCCCGACGACGTCACGCGCCGGGCCGTGCGCGAAGCCGGGGCCGACGAGATGCACTACGGCGCCGCCGTGCTTCCCGGGGCCATGTTCCTGGTGGCCTACATCGGCGACGTCCCGGCGCTGGGCGTGCCGGCCTGTGGGCTGTACCACCATGTGACAGTACTGGACCTGGTGCTGCCCCGCATCCTAGCCGGCCGCCACGTGGGGCGGAAGGAACTGGCCTTCATGGGCCACGGCGGCCTGTGCATGGAATGTCCGCAGTGTACCTACCCCCGTTGTCCCTTTGGCAAGGGAATGTAGCTTTTCCGGTCACCCCCTGGAGCTCGAGAACGGCCGTTCAACGCTTCCGCCGTTTTGCCGCCTGTCACAGGCACACGTTCACCCGCCCGATCCGTGAAGGCTGTCACGGGTCGGGCTCACACTGACAAAAACCACAGTAAAGGGGAGGTAGATGCCATGAGAAGAATCTTGATTCTGGGATCGGGCGCCGGCGGCACCATCGTCGCCAACATGCTGCGCAAGGAACTCGCCGACAGCGAGTGGCAGATCACGATCATCGACCGTGAGGAGCAGCACCACTACCAGGCCGGCTATCTTTTCATTCCCTTCGGCGTGTACGGCAGGGACGACGTCCTCAAGCCCAAGAAGGAATTCATCCCGCGCGGAGTGGAGTTCGTCCACGACACCGTCGTCAGGATCGACAGCAAGGAGCGCCGCGTGGAGACCTCGCAGGGAAAGTACGACTACGACTGGCTGGTGATCGCCACGGGTTGCGACATCCACCCCGAGGAGATCGACGGCATGATGGACGGCTGGCGTAAGGAAGTATTCGATTTTTACACCCTGGACGGTTCCCTGGCGCTGTATAAACAGTTGAAGTACTTCAGTTCGGGAAAGATCGTTCTCAACATCGCCGAGATTCCTTACAAGTGCCCCATCGCCCCGCTGGAGTTCGTGTTCATGGCCGACTGGTTCTTCACCGTCAACGGCGTGCGCGACAAGGTGGAGATCGAGTTCGTGACACCGCTGGACAACGTGTTCACCAAACCGGTGGCCGCCAAGACGCTGGCCGCCGTGGCCGAGCAGAAGAACATCAAGGTGACCCCGCACTTCGACCTGGCCCAGGTCAACGCCGGGGAGAAGACCATCGAGTCCCACAAGGGCGAGAAGGTGGGCTACGACCTGCTGGTGTCCATCCCGCCCAACATGGGTGACAAGGTCCTGATCGACTCGGGCGTCAGCGATCCGGTTGGCTTCGTGCCCACCGACAACCACACCCTCAAGGCCGAAAACGACGAGCGCATCTTCGTCATCGGCGATACCACCAATGTGCCGACCTCCAAGGCGGGCTCGGTGGCCCACTACATGGCCTATACGGTGGTGGAGAACCTGATTCGGGAAATCGACGGCCACGCGCCCAGGCCCACTTTCGACGGCCACGCCACCTGCTTTCTGGCCTCGGGTTTCGAGAAGGCCATCCTGCTGGACTTCAACTACGAGGTGGAGCCGCTGCCCGGCAAGTTTCCCTTTCCCGGCATGGGGCCCTTCTCCCTGCTGCAGGAGTCCCTGAGCAACCACTGGGGGAAGATGATGTTCCGCTGGGTCTACTGGAACCTGATGATGAAGGGCCTCGACCTGCCCCTGGAACCCCAGATGAACATCGCCGGCAAGATTCGCAAGACGGCCTAGGAAGGAGGTGGGATCATGACACAGGAAAAACTCAGCCGGGAGGATTTGATCCTGGAAAGGCTCGCGCGCCTGGAGGAAAAGATCACGCCGTTGTCCGAATCCGCGCGCTCGGTCTCGGAACTGCGCGAGGAGCTGGCGCCGCGGGTCAACGAGGCCGTGCACGCCCTCATCGTGGGGCTGGCGGACGTGGAGGCCGATTTTCAGCTCGAAGACCTGAGCTACCTGATGAAAAAGGTGCTGCGCAACATCAACAACCTCAACTTCACCCTGGATCAGCTCAAGAACTTCATCGACTTCGCGCTCACCGCCGAGCCGCTGCTCAAGTCGTCGGTGCCCCAGCTGATCATGGCCCTGGACGAACTGGAGCAGCAGGGCGTTTTCCGCATGATGGGCGTCATGGTGGACGTGCTCAGGAAGATCGCTGCCACCTACTCGACGGCCGAGATCCAGCAGATCGGCGACGGCCTGGTGCGCCTGCTGGGCATCGTCCGGAAACTGACGACCCCCGAGGCCCTGGAACTGCTGGAGCGCGCCGCCGAAATACCGGCCGGCGTGGACGTGTCGCGGGCCCGACCCGTGGGCGCTTTCGGCCTGCTGGGGGCCATGGGCGATCCGGCCGTCAAACAGGGCATGGGCGTGCTGATGGAACTGACGCGCGGGCTTTCCCTGCTCAAGGCCGGCGCCTAGAGGCAGTCCCCCGCCCGGCACGCCCGTCCGGCGGTGCGCTCCAGCGGGCCGCCGCCGTGGCGCGGTGAGGCCCGCCGCCGTGCGGCGGTCCCGGGCCTTCCGGCGACCCGGGCGGGCGGCGGGCGCAAACAGACTACCCAAGGGACAAGGAGACTTTTTCCCATGACCGACAGCTACCGTTTCAACACCCTGGCGCTGCACGCCGGTGCGGTGGTCGATGAGACCGGTGCGCGGGGCGTACCCGTGCACCGCACCAGTTCCTACCTCTTCCGGGACGCCGGGCACGCGGCCGATCTCTTCGCGCTCAAGGAGCCGGGCTACATTTACAGCCGCCTGATGAACCCTACTCAGGAGGTGCTGGAAAACCGCGTGGCGGCGCTGGAGGGCGGGGCCGCGGCACTGGCCCTGTCCTCGGGCACCTCGGCCATTTTCTACACGGCCATCAACGTCTGCGGGCAGGGCGACGAGATCGTCTCCTCGGCGGCCCTGTACGGCGGCACCTACACCATGTTCAACAACATCCTGCCCGAACTGGGCATCCGCACGCGCTTCGTGGACGCCCGGGACCCGGACGCCTTCGGCCGGGCCGTCAACCAACGCACCCGCCTGCTGTTCGTCGAGGCCGTCGGCAATCCCGTGCTGGACGTACCGGACGTCGCGGCCATCGCCGAGGTGGCGGCTGCCCACCACCTGCCGCTGGCCGTGGACGCCACTTTTGCCACCCCGTACCTGTTCCGGCCCCTGGCGCACGGCGCCGACATCGTGGTGCACTCCCTGACCAAGTGGCTGGGCGGCCACGGCACCGGCATCGGCGGCATCGTGGTGGACGGCGGGCGCTTCGACTGGACCGACGGGAAATTCCGGCTCTTCAACCAGCCCGACGCCTCCTACCACGGCATCCGCTATGCCCGCGACCTGGGCGATCTCAACCCGGTGGCCTTCGCCGCGCGCATGCGCCTGGTGCCGCTGCGCAACCTGGGCGCCTGCATCAGCGCCGACAACGCCTGGATGTTCCTGCAGGGCATCGAGACCCTGCCGCTGCGCATGCAGCGCCACTGCGAAAACGCCATGGCGGTGGCCGAATTCCTGCAGGGCCACCCGCAGGTCGCCTGGGTGCGCTACCCGGGGCTGGCCGACGACCCCGCCCACGAAAACGCCCGCCGGCAGTTCGAAAACGGTTACGGCGGCATGGTGGTCTTCGGCGTCAGGGGCGGGCGCGAGGCCGGCGAACGCTTCATCGACGGCCTGCGCCTCTTCTCGCACCTGGCCAACGTGGGCGACGCCAAGAGCCTGGCCATCCACCCGGCCAGCACGACCCACTCGCAGATGTCAGAGGAGGAGCAGCGGGCCGGCGGCATCTCCCCCGACCTCATCCGGCTTTCCATCGGCATCGAGGACATCGAGGACATCACCGCCGATCTCGACCGCGCCCTGTCGCAAAGCTGAACCATGAGCGAGTACATCGAACACGACGCACAGGGCG
Source organism: uncultured Desulfobacteraceae bacterium (assembly GCA_964476595.1). Taxonomy (GTDB): domain Bacteria; phylum Desulfobacterota; class Desulfobacteria; order Desulfobacterales; family JALSRD01; genus JALSRD01. The sequence goes on along the minus strand of CAYZCL010000133.1, from coordinate 28,489 downwards.
TATCGGTGGGGCTGGTGGAGAAGAAATTTTTCACCTTCGCCCACCCGCCCGACGAGATGGTGCTGGAAAGCGGCGAACGCCTCGGGCCGGTGACCCTGGCCTACGAAACCTACGGCCGGCTCAACGCGGCCCGCGACAATGCCGTGCTGATCTGCCACGCCCTGTCCGGTGACAGTCACGCGGCCGGCTACTACCACCGCCGGGACCCCCGGCCGGGGTGGTGGGACATCATGATCGGCCCCGGCAAGGGCATCGACACCGGGCGTTACTTCGTCATCTGCTCCAACATCATCGGAAGCTGCCTGGGCTCCACCGGACCGGGGTCGTTCAACCCGCGGACCGGGAGGCCCTACGCCCTGGATTTCCCGGTAATCACCGTGGGGGACATGGTCGCCGCCCAGCGGGCCCTGGTGGACCACCTGGGCATCGATCGGCTGCTGGCGGTCATCGGCGGATCGCTGGGCGGTATGCAGGTGCTGGAGTGGAGTGTGCGTTACCCGGAGCGGGTCTTCGCGGCCGTACCGCTGGCCAGCACTTGCCGCCACTCGGCGCTGGCCATTGCCTTCAACGAGGTCAGCCGTCAGGCCATCATGGCCGACCCAAAGTGGAACGGCGGGCGTTACGAACCGGAGAGCCGGCCGGACCTGGGCCTGGCCGTGGCGCGCATGATCGGCCACATCACCTACCTCTCCGACGAGGCCATGCGCCGCAAGTTCGGCCGGCGGTTGCAGAACCGGCGCGATTTCTCCTTCAACTTCGACGCCGATTTCCAGGTGGAGAGTTACCTGCGCCACCAGGGGCGCAAGTTCGTCGAGCGCTTCGACGCCAACGCCTTTCTCTACATCACCAAGGCGGCCGACTACTTCGACCTGGGCCTGCAGCACGGCGGCGGGTCCCTGTCCCAGGCCTTCTCCCGCGCCCGCGCCCGTTACCTGGTGGTCTCCTTCACCTCCGACTGGCTCTATCCCACCTACCAGTCCCGGGAGATGGTCAAGGCCATGAAGAAGGCGGGCCGCGACGTGAGTTTCTGCGAGATCGAGGCCCGGTGGGGACACGACGCCTTCCTGCTGCCCAACGAACGGCTGGCCCACCTGCTGGAGGGGTTTCTGAAAAGCTGCCATGACGATATCCACTGAATCAAAGCTGCGTTTCGACCTGGGCATCATCGCCTCCTGGATCACGCCCCGCTCCCGAGTGCTGGACCTGGGCTGCGGCCGCGGCGACCTGCTCTACTATCTCAAGCACCATAAACAGGTGGAAGGCTTCGGCATCGAGAAACGCGAGTCGCGGGCCGCGCACTGCATCGAGCTGGGGCTGTCCGTGGTGCAGGGCGATATCAACGAGGAGATCGGGGACTACCCCGACGCCACTTTCGACTACGTCGTACTGAGCCAGACCCTGCAGCAGGTTTACCAGCCCGCACGGCTGATCCGGGAACTGTTGCGGGTCGGCCGCTACGGCATCGTCAGCTTTCCCAACTTCAGCCACTGGAAGGTGCGCCTGCAGCTGATGTTCGGCGGTTACGCCCCCCGGACGCCCCAGCTGCCCTACGAGTGGCACGACACGCCCAACATCCGTGTGATCACCCTCAAGGATTTCCGGCGCTTCGTGCACCAGACCGGCGGGCACATCATCCGCGAGACGGCCGTCAACACACCCGCCCGCGAGCGCCGCGGCCGCCGGGTACGCTTTCTGTCCAATTGGCTGGCCACCTACGGCCTTTTCATGATCGGCGACAGGGCCCCGTGAAACACCGATCCGGCGGTTCCCGGCCGCCGGCGACAAACGAAAGGACGAAGACCATGCACATTCCCAGGCTGTATGAGCAATTCGCCGAAGAGCACCCCGAGATCATCCGCAATTTCCAGGAGCTGGGCCGCATCTGCCGCGAGAGCGGACCGCTGCCGCCCAAGAGCCAGGAACTCATCAATCTGGGCATCGCCGTGGGCGCCGGATCCCGCGGCGCGGTTATGTCCCACACGCGCAAGGCTCTGGCCGCCGGCGCCACGGCCGAAGAGATCACCCACGCCGTACGGCTCTCGCTGACCACCACCGGTTTTCCCAACATGATGGCCGCCCTGAGCTGGGTCGAGGAGGTGCTGTCCAGACAGGCCTCCTGAGCGGGGACATTGGTACAGCGTCGGAGACGGTGCGGCCAAGCGCGGCGTGCGCCGCCGCGTCTTTCCGGTGTCCAATTTCCCCTTGCCCCCCGGGTCAAGATGTCTTAAAATTTTACCGATGATGGAAGTGAACGAAGGCAGTCAATTTCACTTTCAACGGCCTCTTGGAGGGAGCAGGGAAAATGCTGTATCCATTCGATGTCGAACTGTCTGAAAACGACCTGAATTTTCTCATCGACGTGCTGTCACCGGAGGTGGGGGACCGCGAGAACCTGCGGCGGATTTTGGCCGAGGACGAGGACTTCAGGAACGCCTTCATTCAGGACCGGCGGGTGGTCAAACGCATCGTGGAAGACGACACGGTCTTCGTCCGTATCTCTCCGCGCCTTTTTTTCGAGATCCTGCTGCGCAAGGCGGCCAGCGACCTCCAGCACGAGAGTTACACCATCGAGAAAAGCGGGGCCATGAACATCCCGGTCTTCGACGCCGGCGAGGTCGCCGATCTGCTCTCGGACGAGTCCATCCTGCTGTACATGGCCGACATGCTCTCGTCCTTTACGCGCGTCAACAGCTACAGCTTCTCGGTGCGCGTCAAGGGCAACGTGTGGCGCAAGATTCGCTTCAACGACATGGACATCGAGAGCCTCAAGAGCTTCAGCGAGGTGGTCGAAGACGAGTACCAGCTGGCGCTGTACAAGCGCATCGCCGATATCTGTCTTTTCGTGCTGGGCTTTTTCCCCGATTACGTGGACTACAACACGCGCTACCCCCTGTCCGGCGAGCCGCGGCCGACCATCGCGGGTATCCCCCGCATCACGCTCAGCGAGTACGAGGAAGAGGGGCGCCGGTACTACAAGCTGGCCGCCGAGCACGAGACCTCCCGTGAAAAGCACCTCGACGACCTATTCTGGTCGCTGGAGGAGAATTTCAACCGCGCCCGGAAACCGCTGACCCTCATCGCCGAACGCTACCTGCCCCGCAAGACGCGGGAACTGTTCGGACGGTAGGGGGCGGCGGCGAAGCGCCGGTTCCTGAAAACGAGGTCGCTCGGGCAGGGTGGGGCGGAGCGGCCGGATCACCCACACCTCTTGCGGGAGACGGCCATACCATGACCCTGTCCGAACTGATTCAGACTTACGGCTACATCGGTGTGGTGGTGGGGACCTTCCTGGAAGGGGAGACCACGCTGCTGCTGGCGGCCTTTGCCGCCCACCAGGGCTACCTGGAACTGCCCTACGTGATGACGGCCGCCTCCATCGGCAGTTTCTGCGGGGACCAGTCCTTTTTCTGGCTGGGCCGCAAGCGGCGCGAGAAGACGCTGGCGCGGCACCCTTCCCTGGCGACCAGGATCGAAAAGGCCGAACGGCTCCTTTCGCGCTACCGGCGGCTGGTCATGTTCTTCTTCCGCTTCATGTACGGCCTACGCACCGTGATCCCCTTCGCCATCGGCATGAGCCGCATCCCGGCGGCCGAATTCATCTCCTTCAGCGTCATGAGCGCGGTGGTGTGGGCCGTGCTGGTGTCGGGCGGGGGGTACCTGTTCGGAAACGCCCTGGAGAGCCTGCTGGGGGACATGAAACGCTACGAACTGCTGGTGCTGGGGGCCATCGCGGGCATCGGAGCCGTGGTATGGATCGTCTACCTGCGGCGCAAAAAGCGACGGACCGGCGATGCGTCGGCCAGGCGCTGACGCCCGCCCTCACGTGCCGCGTTTGCTGGATTCTTTGTGCCTTTCCCAGTAGATGACCCCGGCGGCGACGGCCGTGGCGACGATCAGCATGATCCACAGGTATTCCTCGATGTACGCCGCGGCAATGCTCGTGACGAACATCAGCAGACCGATCAGGCTGAAACGCCAGTTGATGCGGTAGCCGTCCAGCAGCGTCGAGAAACCCAACGTCATCAGCAGCACCAGCCCGGTATTTTCGTAGTTCAGACGCCCCGACTTGAGCAGCAGGAAAATGCCGCCGATGGCCGCGATGGTGGTCAGCCAGTGAATGGTCTGGGCGGTCAGGGCCTGTTTGAGGGGCAATCCGAGACGCTTGGCCCTGGACCAGCCGATGACGAGAGCCGCGGCGGCCAGCACCAGCGTCATTGCACCCCAGTAGCGATGGCTGCTCTGGGGGGCGTAGTCGGTGAGGCCGATGCCCAGCATGGAAAGGGCCAGCGCGCCGATCAGGGCGATCGTCTCCAGCGACAGATGCTTCAGGTTCATATTGAAGCGTTTCCTGGGTCTCGGGGTGTTGGTATCCGGCTTGTCTGTCTGCATTTCGTCTCTCCCTCCGATTCGCCCGTCCCTTTCGGCATGCCGCGGGCTGCCCGTTGTCCGAAATGGCCGCCCCGGCCGCCGGTCATAGGTAGAAGAAGTAGGTCATGGCCACCAGGATGGCGATGTAGATCGCCGATAATCCGCCGCCGATTTTGACGTAGTCCTTGGTGCGATACTCGCCGGGCCCCATGTACAGCGCATTGACCTGGTGGGTGGGGAGCATGAAGGAGTTGGACACGCCCAGGCCTACCACGATGGCCGCCACCCGCGGATCCATTCCGATCTGGTGGGCGATGGAAATGCCCAGGGGCACCAGCAGGGTGCAGGCGCCCACGTTGGAGATCACCATGGTGAAGGCGCAGCTCAGGCAGGCCAGGATGATCAGCAGCACCAGGGGTGACATGACGCTGCCCAGGCCTAGGACGATCCCCCTGGCGATCCAGGCGGCCGTGCCGGTCTGGTCCACGGCCATGCCCAGGGGGATCAGTCCCCCGAGCAGGAAAACGGTGCGCCAGTCCACCGCCCGGTAGGCCTCGTTGATGGTGATGACTTTCGAGATCACCATGCCCACGGCCCCTAACATGAGACACACCGACAGCGGTATGGGGTTGTAGGGTTTGTTTTGAAAATAGAAACTGGAGAGCACCATCAGGCCCAGGGAGATCAGGAACCAGGTCAGGGCCGCGCGGGCCTTTTCCGGCTTGTGGAATTCTTCCTCGTAGGGGGTGATGATGATCAGGTTGTGGTAGAGGTCCTTGAGGGCGTGCAGTTGCGCCCAGGTGCCGTGGACCAGCACGGCGTCACCGGGCGTCAGCGGTCGGTCGGCCAGTTCGCGGTAGTAGGTTCGGCCGGACTGGTGCAGGGCCAGGGCGTTGAGGCCGAAGGTTTCCCGGAAACGGACCTCCTTGATGGTGCGGCCCACGATCTTGGAATGGGGCGGCACCACGCCTTCCACGATGCCGGCCACGGAGGGGTTGAACATGTCGTTCTTGAAGCACTGGGACTCCCGCTGCAGTTCCAGTCCGTAGTCCTCGGCAAATTTGCGCACGGCCTTTTCGGGACCGTAGGCGCAAAGGCTGAAGCCAGGCTGTATGACGGTATCGGGCAGGGGGGCCACCTCGCACTTGCCGTCGGTACCCATAATGGCCACGATGTTGACCAGGAAACGGCGCCGGATTTCCACAATTTTCTGCGGGCCCTCGCCCGGCCGGTAAGTTTGCGGCACCTTGATCTCGAAGGGACCCTGGATGCAGGGATACTGGTCCAGCAGGTCGCCCCGGCTGTCTTCGGCCTTATCCATACTGGCCGGCAGTTTCGCCAGCATGCGCATGCCCGCCGTGGACAGGTAGGCGATGCCTCCTACCGCCAGGGCCAGGCCGATGGGCGTCAGCTCGAGGAATCCGAAGCGGGGCATGCCCGGCGGCAGGATGTCGTTGAGCAGGATCAGCGGACTGGTGCCGATCATGGTCAGCGTGCCGCCGAGGATGGCCGCCATGCCGATGGGCATCAGCACCCGGGAAATGGGAATCTTGAGCCGGTAAGAGGTGACGGTGCGGATGGCGGGCAGGAACAGCACGGCCGCGCCGGTGTTCTGCATGACGCTGGAGATGATCGCGATCAGGCTCGAGAAGATGACCGTCAACCGCCGGGGGCTTTTGCCCACCACTTTGAGCATCGGACGAATGAGCCGGTTGACCAGACCCGCCCGGTTCAGGCCGTAGCTGATGATCATCACGCCGATGATGGCCACCACGGCGTTGCTGCTCAGCCCCCTGAAAGTGTCCTTGGCGTTGAGCAGGTCCAGTTGGGGCAGCAGCACCATCATGACGATGGCCACCACATCCACGCGCACCCATTCCACGATGAACAGGAACACCGCCGCCGCTACCACCGCCAGCATGGTCAGTTTGATACCCAGATGGGTGTCGACCTGGAACGGTACCGTGGCGATGCCGACGTCTTCGACCCGCTCGCCCCTGCGGTCGGTGAGGTTGGCCAGGATGTCCATCCACATGGTGTGCCTGCCGGCCTTGGTCTTGGGGTCGACGGTGTACTCCACGCGCACGGACAGCGGTTGGCTGAGGTCTCCACCGGGACGGGGAAACCTGGCGAGGAAATGGTGGCGCGGTTTGTCGGGGTGGCGTCTGTCGACGAAGGCGATGCCGCTGGTGGCCGGCGTGGTGATCCAAACGATCACCGGTGCCTGGGAGCGGGGATCCCACTGCATGCCGCGTCCCTTTCCGGCATCCGGCCCGTCAATGCTGGCGATGAGGTCGAAATAGCCGTTGCTGCCGGCGACGACGGTGTCGAAACGTTGCTCCAGGCGCACCGTCACGTAGCGCGGCGCGCGCCGGTCGGCCTTGGGGACACCGCAACCTTCCGCTGCGGCCGAGACGCCTTCACCCATCCCGGAGCCGGCCGAACCCGCCGCGCACAAGCCGGCCGGCCAGGCGGCGGCTGCAGCCAGGACACAGGCAACGAGGATCCATTTCGAAACTCTCATAGGCCGTATTCCAAACTGCGGGAAACGGTTCGGGTCGCCGGTATCGGTGGAAGGACCCCGCGGGTCCTGTTCAGAGGGGCTGGTCCCCCTTGCCGGGCAGCCGGACGGTCAGCACCGGCAAGGGGCTGCGGCGCACCACCCGACGGGCGGTGCTGCCCATCAGGGCTTCCTGGAACCGGCCGTGGCCATGGGTCCCCATGACGATGAGGTCGTGGCCGTTTTCGGCGGCGGTTTTCAGGATGGTGCTCACGGGGTGCCCCTCGGTTACCAGGATGTCGGCCACCCGGAAAAAGCAGGCCGCTTGTTTGCGCTCCACCTGTTCGCAGAATTCTTCCAGGCGCCGACGGATGCCGTCGACGATGTCCTGCCGGTTGCGGTCCATGTTTTCCCGCCACCACTGCTCACCCATGAGTGATTTGACCTGCATGATCGTGCTGGGCGGCAGTTCTTCGAGCACGTGCAGGATCGTGATGGTGGCGCCGCAGCGGTCCGACAGGGTGGCGGCGTAACCGAAAGAGTGCCTGGCGTTCTCGGAAAGATCGGTGGCGTAAAGAATTTTTCGGACATCGGGAATCATGGCTGTTTCCCCCCGTTCATGGTCGTTTTTCTATCAGATTGGCGGATAAATGCAATGGCGGATTTTGCCCCTGCCTGCCGATGGACCCAGCACAAACCATGCCATTTGTCGCCAATCGCCCGGTATGCGGCACGAACTTGATGGCTAACCCATTATCACGCTGTTTTAGAATGCGAAATGTCGACAGGAAGCCCGTGCCCCCCCTTTGCCACCCCCGACGGCCCGGTCGGTCGCGATATCTTCGGCGGGGCATCGTGCCTCGACCGAGGCAGATTGCCTCCGGCGCGGCGCGGACCCGGTGAAGGCCCTCGCGTGGGATGTGCCGGGCGGGAAAGGCTGGAAAAGGGGAATCGTTGCGGGCAGGGTGTCGGGCGCGAAAGGCGGGGGATGGGGACGAAAAGAGAGGGTGGGCGGTCTGCCGGGCGGCCTCCTTGGGAACGCCGCCCGGTGAAGGGTTTAGGCGTGCAAACCCGATCAGTGATGACCGCCGCCGTCGCTGCCGCCACCGCCGCCATGGCCGCCCATGTCGCCGCCGCCATGGCCGCCCATGTCGCCGCTGGCGTGACCGCCCATGTCGCCGCCGCTGGAACTCGCGTCACCGCCGGAGGATCCGCCGCCCGCGGCGTCGCCGTGGCCACCCACGTCACCGCCGGAGGAGCCACCGTCCACCCCGGAGTGGCCGCCCATGTCACCGGAGTGGCCGCCCATGTCACCGCTGGCGTGGCCGCCCATGTCGCCCCCGTCGGACACATGACCGCTGGGGCCCTTATCCGCGTGACCCATGTTCCCCGTCGTGGCATGTCCGATCACGCCGTGTTCGGCTTCCATCGCCATGCTGGCCGCAGCGGTTTTCCCGACATGTTCGGCCATCTCGGCCATGGCGTCGAAGGTCCCCCTGTGAATGGACCTGGAGAAACTGAGGGCCACCTGGTCGGCCGGCATGGCGGCCGAGCGGGACATGAAGGCGTGGTGCAAGGCCTGCATCTCGTGGGCCTTGAATCCCCTGTGCAGGGCCCGGTCAACCACCTGCGCGGCGTGAGCCGAGGGGACGCCCTGCCGGGCCATGTCCCTGGCGGTCACCAGGGCGGCAGCGGCCAGTGCACGCCGGTCGTCGCGGCTCAGGTGGCGCACCTCGTTGTGCAGCCGTCCCACCATTTTGGCCATGTCCCTGTGGCTCATACCGGCCGCGAGGCTGGCGGCGATGAGTTGGCCCAGCCGTTCGATTTCCGGTTTTTCCCGGGTGAGCCGGCTGGCCATGTTAAAGGCGTAAGCGTAGCGCGAACTCACGCGCTCCATGGCCCGGATGACCGAACGCGGCGGGACCTGCTTGGCCACGCCCTCCAGGGCCTTGCTGATCACCGGCGCCACCGGCAGCCCCTTCTGGTGGGCCTTGACGACCACCTGCTGGGCCTGCTGGATCTGCTGGCGGTTGAAGCGCGCCTGGACCATACTCGAGGTCATGGCGATGGCGTCGTCGGCCGGTACGCCGGCGCGCACCATCTCGCGGGTGCTCTGCTGGAGCGACGCGGACCAGGTGTCCGGTACGGCTGGTGCGCCAGCGGCCGAGGCCGATCCGGTTCCCAGCAGCACCAGGCAGAAAAGGATAGCTGTGAATTTTCTCATGATGTCCTCCCCTGTGCGATTGGTTTGTCTGCATAACGCACAGCAGGCCTGAAGGTTACAGCTCATGGAAGGTAGATGCAGTTGCGGGAGCCGAAGTCGTCCTTTTCCCTGTAGCGGCAGGCGGGAACGTAGCGCTTGCCGTCGACCATGTAAAAATAAGTAAACTCCCTGCCTGCGGGCATGTCGATCTCCCAGCTCCCGGAGGCGGTTCTGCGGGTGTCGTGGAGCCGGAACCCGTCCAGCGAAGAGGCGAACTGCACCCTCCTGGCTTCCGGTTTTTTCAGATAGAGGGTCACCGTCCGGGAACCACCGGGGGCAAACGGGAGCGAAGCACACCCGGCTAGTATCGTGGCCAGTGTCACCGCCAGAATGATTTTTCCCGTCATATCGCTTTCCTCACTTCGATGATCGAGTTTTCACCGCCGAAATCGTCTCTCTCCCGGGCCGGGACCGTCGGGTCGGCGATGCGCTTTCCGTTTTCCACCAAGTAGCTGTAGCGGTGCTCCCCTGCGGGCAGCGCCATGTTCAGCACCCAGTAGCCGGTGTCGTCGAGCCGCCGCATGGGCACCGGGCGCCAGTGGGTGAAACTGCCCACCAGCTGGGCCCTGCGGGCCTGGGGCAGGTAGAGCACAAAGCGGTGGGGAATGCGCTCCACCGCCGCCTGCCGCGTGTGCTCGGCCGGCCGGGGCACCAGCAGGAAGAAGACGACCACCATGGCCAGGGTCGCCGCCAGCGCGGCCACCGGCCGCAGCCACTCCGGCCAGAGGGTTCCGGGGGCGTTGACCCGCACCGCCGGCACCCTTCCTACCATGTCGCCGCGCAGCAGCATCTCCTGACGCAGCAGGTCCACGGTCTCGTCCTTGAAGCGTCGGTCGCCGTGGACGGTCTCGACGAAATCGATTTTTTCGTCCAGGTCCAGTTCGTCATCGATGAACGAGCTGATGAGATGGTCTTTCATGGGTCACCTGTCTCAAGCAATTTTCGCAGTTTCAGCCGGCAGCGGTGAACACGCACCTTGAGGTTGGCTTCACTGATGCCGGCGATCTTGGCAATTTCACCGTAGGACAGGCCGCTGCTGACCACCAGCGAGAGAATGTCGCGGTCCTTTCCCGGCAGTTTCTGCATGGCCGCCAGCACGCGTCGGTACTCTTCGCGCACCATCAGCATGCGCTCCTGGTCGATGCCGCTTTCATTGCGGGTCTCCTCGTAAGGTTCCCCGCTGCCCTGCCGGCGGCTGTTGTCGATAACCAGGTTGCGGGCGATGGTGAAGAGCAACGACGTGCTGGGCTCCCTGTCCTTATAGCGTTCCAGGTAGCGTGTAAAGCTCTCCTGCATGAAGTCGGCGGCCAGGTAGTAGTCGCCGGTCATCTTCAGCAGGTAGCCGAACAGCCTTTCCTTCTGGCCGTTGTAAAAAGATTTGAACCTGTTCACGCTGTTATCTGAACGTTTCGGTCGGCCAAAGGTTACACTTCGGGTCGCCGTTTTGCCAAAAATGTTTCCGCGCCGTGCCGTCGATGGTGACGCCGACGCCGGATCGCGCCGGGTCGACCCGCATGCCGCATACCGGGTCCGTGAAAATTCTTTCCGGGTATTGCATGGTGACGCCTCCCCGCAAACGCTTTGCGGCCCCAAACGCGCCTTGCGGGAACTGGAGACTGCAACGGTTGTGCCATCTCGCCGACGATACCGGCAATAGCCCGAATTCCCATGATTATGGGGGTTGCCGGGCCGGAACCAGTCCCCGTACGGGAACCGGCGGCGCGCGGGGTGCGCAAAAACCGTCCGCTTTCCGGTCCCCGGCGTACCTTCCCGGGGTGAAAACGGGCAAGGCGCGAAATTATTCCCGCCGGACTTGCTTTTTCCGGGAGAAGGACCTATATTACGTTTGAATGATTGCTCAAGTGTTGTGATTTGAGAGGGAGCGTATGCGAAAATCAAAAGTGGAGACATGCGGCGTGACGGCCGTCGACCGGCGGCGGGTGGCGCGTGTCAACGGCCGCCTGCCCGGCGACCGGCACATCGGCGACCTGGCCGAGACCTTCAAGGTGCTCTCGGACCCCACGCGGCTGCGCATCGTGCTGGCGCTGTCCATGGAGGAGCTGTGCGTCTGCGACCTGGCAGCGGTGGTGGGCCTCTCGGTCTCGGCCGTCTCCCACCAGCTGCGCCTGCTCAAGGGGCACAAGCTGGTGGCCTTTCGCAAGCAGGGCAAGCAGGTTTTCTACCGCCTGGATGACCACCACGTCATCAACCTGATCCACGAGGCTGCCAGCCACGTGCAGGAGTGATTTTTTTTGCCCAGTTAATTGAATATATGCTCAAACGTTTGTAATAAAGAGGTGAAACATGGCCCACGGAGAACCTGTGGAAATCGGTTTCGACGGCAAGTGGTACACCCATCCGCCCATGCGCAACGCCCTGATTTCGGGCGCCATTGTGGGCCTCGCCTTCACCCTGGCCCACCTGAAGGTGGTTCCCGGCCAGGTGGCGATCGGCCTGTACATCGTGGCCATGGCCATCGGCGGGTACCACTGGGTGCGCGAGGGCATCGAGGAGCTCGTCGTCGACAGGCGCGTGGGCATCGACATGCTGATGATCGCCGCCACCACCGGCTCCATCCTGCTGGACCTGTGGGACGAGGCCGCTTTCCTGGTGTTCCTGTACGGCGCCGCCGAGGGGCTCGAGGAGTACACCTACGCCCGCACGCGGGCCTCCATCCGCAAGCTGCTGGACCTGGCCCCCAAGGAGGCCCAGGTGCTGCGCGACGGCCGCGAGGTGACCATCCCGGCCGAAGAGCTCAGGGTCGGCGACGTCTTCGTCGTCCGGCCCGGGGAGTCCATCCCCACCGACGGCCGCATCGTCAAGGGCCGCTCCAGCGTCAACGAGGCCGCCGTCACCGGCGAGTCCCTGCCCGTGGAAAAACGTGAGGGCATGAAAGTCTTCGCGGCCACGCTCAACCAGCAGGGCACCCTGCAGATCGAGACCACGGCCACCTTCGAGGACAACACCCTGTCCAGGATGATCCACCTGGTCGAGCAGGCCCAGGAGCAGAAGGGCAGGACCCAGGCCTTCATCGAGCGTTTCGGCCGCCGCTACACTCCCCTGGTGCTGCTGGCCTCGCTGCTGCTGCTGGCGGTGCCCTACCTGATGGGCGCCGAAATGGCGCCCTGGGCCATGCGCGCCGTGGTGCTGCTGGTGGCGGCGGCGCCCTGCGCCCTGATCATGTCCACGCCCGTGGCCATCGCGGCCGGCATCGGCCAGGCCGGCAAGAACGGCGTGCTCATCAAGGGCGGCATCAGCCTGGAAAACCTGGGCAAGATCAAGGCCGTGGCCTTCGACAAGACCGGCACCCTGACCATCGGCAAGCCGGTGGTCACCGACGTGCTGGCCCTGGACGGCGACGCCGACGGACTGCTGGCCCTGGCCGCCGGGGTGGAGAACCTCTCCGAGCACCCCCTGGCCCACGCCGTGGTCAGCGAGGCGAAAAAACGCGGCATCGAACTGCCGCCGGCCGCGGACTTCCAGTCCGTCACCGGCCACGGCGCCGGGGCCGTGGTGTCCGGCCGGGAGATCCGGGTGGGCAGCCGCGAGATGTTCGACGGCGCCGACGGCGACCTGCCGGCCGACGAGATCGAGCGACTCCGCGGCCAGGGCAAGACGGTCATCCTGGTGGGAACCCCCGACGAGATGCTGGGCGCCATCGCCATCCGCGACCAGGTGCGGCCGCGGGCCGGGGCTGTGGTGCGCGAGCTGCACCGCATGGGCGTCAAGGTGATCATGCTCACCGGCGACAACCGGCGTACGGCCGAGGCCATGGCCGCCGAACTGGGGATCGACGATGTGCGCGCGGGCCTCAAACCCGAAGACAAGATCCGCATCATCGAGGAACTGGAGGGTAAATACAAGGCCGTGGCCATGGTGGGCGACGGCATCAACGACGCCCCGGCCCTGGCGCGCGCCTCGGTGGGCGTGGCCATGGGCGCCGCCGGCACCGACGCCGCCATCGAGGCCGCCGACGCGGCCCTCATGGGCGACGACATCGCCAAGGTGGTCTACGCCCTGAACCTGGGCAAGCTGGCCCGCCGCGTCAGCCTGCAGAACATCGTCTTCTCGCTGGTGGTGCTGGGCATCCTGATCCCCTCGGCCCTGGTCGGCGTGATGACCGTCACCGTGGCCGTGTTCGCCCACGAGGCCTCGGAACTGCTGGCCGTGGCCAACGGCCTGCGCACCGGCGGCAAGGTGGCGGGCGTGCCGGGCGTCTGAAAGGGATGGTTGCGGGGCGCCGCGGCCGCTCAGCAGCACTCGCACTTGCGGCCCAGCATCTCGTTGAGGATGGCCTGGGCGCAGCCCTCGCCGGTGCGCACGTCCAGGGCGGCGGCGGGGCAGTTGCGGGCGCAGGCGCCGCGCTCCATGCAGGCTCCGAGGTCGGCGATGCGGGCGCGGCCGTTGGCCATCTCCAGCACGGCGTGGGGGCAGACCTCCACGCACAGGCCGCAGCCCACATACTTGTGGGAGGTTATGGAAAGACGGCAGCGCATTTCAGGTCGAAATTGTCGACTATCACCAGGAGGTGTCGCCATGGCCAAAAAATTGATCCCCTGGAACACCCGGTGTGTTTTTAAAACAAGAGTTTCTGGAGCCCTTGAACCTGTCGGCATACCGGGTGGCAAAAGACACCGGTATTCCCTACATGGCGCTCAGTGAAATCCTGCGGGGCAAGCGCAGCATTACCCCTCGGGTGGGAATTCGACTGTCAAAGTATTTCGGTCTTTCGGAGGGCTATTTTTTGCGCCTGCAGCTGCAGTATGATATCGATATGGTCAAGGAAAGGGAAAGTCGGGAGATAACAAAGATAAAGCCTCTATCCGTAGGCCACTAGCATGTGGTACGCTGTTCCGGCAACCGCGTCGACACATAACAGGTACGAAAAGGCCCAGGTAGAGGAGCCCCGGCCTGCACAGGCGGATGCGAGGCAAGATCGAGCAGCGCGTCGACAGGAGACCGGACTATGGGGCCGTAACAGCTCAAGCTGATCCTTTCCGAGGGAACCATTGAGATTAGGGTATTCAACCGGGGGATCACCCTGTTCATATCGGACAACGAACGGATCCGGCGGATTCACCGGGTCCTGTGCAAATTGGATATAGATTGATGGTGCAGGGAAAGTCCGGTGCAAAGAAAATCGCCTGGCGCGGGGGGATCAGGGCTGTTCAGCCGCGGATCCGTCTCCTGCGGTCTTTCGATGAGCGACACCACAGCTACCAGGGGTATGTGCTTCGCGTTGACGGAACATGCGGAGAGGAAAGCGGTGAGTTTCAGATAGCCGTGGGAAAGGCCACACACGAAAAGCATCGTTTTTGCGCCGGGATGGTGGTGAGAGGCCTGTCGCTTCCGGTCCCTGATCCGAGGCTCGAAACCGCCGGATTTTATAAAACCAGCCGAATCAAAATAGAAAAGAACGTGGCGGATGCCTTGCCTGATGGGCCGCCTTTCCTCGGCGTGCCGCCCGAGCTGACGACATACCGGCAACGCGGGCATCGGCGACTGGACGTCAGGACATACAAGGCCAAATGCGTGGCCTGCATGTGGGCCTGCCGGATGCCGGTGGAAATGATCATCGACCACTGGAACCCGTCTATGAAACGGTACCGTTTCGAGACCTTCTGCTACGGACCGAAAAGCTGTCCTTTTTATCGCGCCGGGCCTAGGCGCAAGGTGCCGGGGCGAAAAGGCATGTCCTACACCGAAGAGGACTGGGTCGACGAGGACGCCACCTCGCACCGGGGGCCGGATGACTGAGCGCCCCTGCTGACATTTCCTGGAAAGATCGTGGATTTGTCACGACAATTCCACGATCTACCCTTTTTGGCACGCCTTTTTGCCATATTCTTGGGATAGTGTACGACCAAAGATGTATCCTTTATGTATAAGGATACAGATTGAAAGGGCACCCCACAACCCAAACAGATTCAGCTCGGCACCAGGCTTGCCGCTATCGGTAGGCCTCCCGCCGATGGCTGACGCGCAATATAAGGACCGTGTCTCCAGAAATGGCGTAGATGACGCGGTAATTTCCGATTCGAAATTTTCTGAGACCCGCAAACTTGCCGGTTAAGGCCGGAAAAGTATCGGCTTTTACGGGAAGGTCCGCCTCGATTTTTTCCAAAATCTTGTCGACCTGGTTTTTCTCGATCTTTTTCAGGTCGCGCGCCACCGACTTTTTGAACGCAATCTTATAGTTCAAGTTCTTTCCGTAGGTCCTTGAGAGAAACAACCGGATCGGTCGCATCTTGCAGCCGGTCATAGGCCACCTGATAATCGGCAAGCTCAGACAGGTAGACCTCCAGAGCCTTTTTGATGTGAAACGACTTGGACCTTTCGGTCTCTTTTGCAATCTCGGACAATTTGGCGGCCAGCTCGTCCGGGACTCTTATGGAAATTGCAGTGCTCATACATAACCCCCCGCGTGTCTTTGTGTATTGCACTCTAATACATATCCGTACATTTTGCAAGGCTATTTGGAGTTCCTTTAGGCTTTCCGGACCGGTCGCCCTGCCCCGTTTTTAGCCTGATTTTATCCCAACTGTACCCATATATTCGGAATACTCGGTATTTGGCCAGAACAAAACCACGGAGGAGAGCAAAAACAGTGTTGTTTTACGGGGAGTTAGGCGTATATCACGAATCCCAACTTATAGTACCTGAATATTGCACGAACGTAGCCTGAAAATTGAAAACCATCTGGGAACCCTGTTATTATGGGAGTTGACAAAAACTAACCATATAAGCAGGAGGTACCCAGATGGTAAAATCAAGGAAACAAAAAAATCGGCAAAAACGCAAGGGTAAAGGCTTCAGGTCAACCGCCGCCAGGGCCGGAAAAATCAACGCTTCAACACCGTTATGACCGCTCAGCAGCACTCGCACTTGCGGCCCAGCATCTCGTTGAGGATGGCCTGGGCGCAGCCCTCGCCGGTGCGCACGTCCAGGGCGGCGGCGGGGCAGTTGCGGGCGCAGGCGCCGCACTCCATGCAGGCACCGAAGTCGGCGATGCGGGCGCGGCCGTTGGCCATCTCCAGCACGGCGTGGGGGCAGACCTCCACGCACAGGCCGCAACCCACGCACTTTTCCGGGTTCAGGGAGAGGGTCACCACGTCTTCGAAGTAAACGAATTTCTGCATCATCCAACTCCTCAGGCCAGGAAGCGGGCGCCGGTCCACAGCAGCACGCCCACGGCCCCGGCCGCGATCTGGGCCGGCAGGGCCCAGTGCATCTCTTTTTTGACCCCCGAGCGCGAAGTGTAGGTCGAGGCGCCCGTGAAGTTCATGGCCAGGTAGGCCGAGGCCGCCGGGATCAGCAGCAGCCATGCCATGATTTCCACCACGTCGCCGGGACCGGCGGCCCGCGGCCAGCGCAAAAGCGCCCACAGTGCGGCGGCCGCCAGGCCCGGCCACAGGCCCTTCAGGGCGAAGGCCCGCCCCGGCAGCCAGGGCAGCAGCAGCGGCGTGACCACGGCCCCGGCCGCGATGGCCGCCAGCAGGGCCAGGGCGGCCCACAGGGCGCCGGACGCGCCGGCCGCCCAGAAAGCGCCTTCGGCGCCCAGGCCGCCCAGGACAAAGAAGACCGGCAGGCACAGCAGGGCGTACTTCAGGGCGCCGACCAGTTCGACGGGCACCAGCACGGCGCGCTCGGCGAGGGTGAAGGTCTTGCGGCGCATGGCCGGCGTGGCTTTCAGGCCGCCGTCCAGGAAGGCGGGCAGGTCCTCGGCGCGCACCGGTCCGTAGACGACTTTGAAGCCCGAGCGGCGCCGGACCTGGTGGGCGGCCACGCCGGGCGCCCCCAGCTGGGGGAGGATGACGGTGCGGTGGGCCACCACGCGCGAAAGGCCGCAGGCTTCGATGCGCCGGATCACTTCCGCGGTGCCGAAAGTGCCCTTGCCGGCGGCGCACCACACGTTGATTCCCGCGGTGTCCAGCACCAGGATCCAGGCGGAGCGGCCGGGGAGCGCCCGGCGCAGGCAGTCGAAGCTCATCTTGTAGCCGGCGGTCACCAGCACCGGGGCGTCTTCATCCGGGTTGCCCAGGGCGTAGAGCCCCGGGTCCACGCTGTAGTGCATGCGGCCCACGCCCCAGCGCGCCTTGATGCGGCCGAGGTGGTCGGCGGCGGTGAGACGCGCCGTCACCCGCGGCACTTTTCCCGCCGGCGTCTCCACTGTACCCCTCACGAAGGGCTGGTCCGACCGCGGCGGGCGGCAGGACGCGCAGCCGCACTCACCGCCCGCGGCGGGCAGGGTCGGCCCCGTCGGTCCGGCGGGCGTCTTTTCCGCCGTCTGTGCGGTTTGGGTCGAAATCATGAAAAGGTCCTCCCATGGGCGAGCAGCAGCCCGGCCCGGCTTCTTCCAGGGCCTCGGCGAAGAGGGCCAAAGCCTCGAATACCTGTTGACGGCGCTCCTGCGGAATCCGGGCGGACACGGCTTCGAAGTAGCCGGCGGCGCAGTCGCGGATGCGCCGGCACACGTCCCGGCCCGCCTCCGTCAGGGCCAGCACCACGGCCCGCCCGTCGCCGGACCGCCTCTGCCGGGTCAGCAGCCCGCGCTTGACCAGCGGTGTCACCAGGCGAGTGGTGGTGCTCTTTTCCACCGCCAGGATGGCGTGCAGCCGCGACAGCGGCAGGCGGCCGTGACGCGCCACGGTCTCCAGGATGAAATACTGCCAAAAGGTCAGGTCTTCGCAGAAGACCGAATCCCGGCGGCAGAAGCGCAGGGCCCGCGCCAGCCGGGCGACGCGCAGGAGCATGTCGTCGTCGTGATGCATGATTTCAGTGTCCTAAGGTTGTAGGTTACAACTAATTGGTTGCAATCTACAACTGAAATTGCCGCCTGTCAACAGGAAATGATCCGGACCCGGGCCTTTTTGCCGGGCCGGCAGGCCCCGGGACCTCCGCCGGCCCAGAATTTCCTCGCCCGGCACCCGGTTCTTGTGGTATGATGTGAACATGGAGGTTTTCGAGAAAAGGGACGAGGCCGAGATCCGCCGCATCAACCGCGAGCAGCAGAAGGTTTTCGACCGGCTCTTTCGCCTGTTCGACCCGCCGCTGCCCGAGGGGGTGCCCGAACGGCTCGAGCGGATCGTGGCCGCCGGCCGCATCTCCGAGGGCGAAACGGTGCTGGACGTGGGCACCGGCACGGGGATCCTGATCCCCCTGATCTGGAAGTACAAGCCTGCGCGCATCTACGCCTGTGACCTGTCCGAGGCCATGCTGGAGCAGCTGCGCAAAAACCACCCGCGGGTGACCGCCTTTCTGGCCGACGTGCGCGACCTCACGCTGCCCGACGCCGGCCTGGACGTGGTCTTCATCAACGCCTGCTACCCCAACATCGTGGACAAGCAGGGGGCCTTTGCCAACATCGCGCGCATGATGGCGCCCGGCGCCCGGCTGGTGATCAGCCACCCCATGGGGCGCGCCTTCATCGACCGGCTGAAGAAGAGCATCTCCTTTCCGCTGGACGACTTCCCCGAGCGGCCGGCGGCCGAGAAGATCCTGGCGGCCTTCGGGATGCGCCTGCAGACCTTCGTCGACGAGGCCGAACTCTACATCCTGGTGGGGGAGAAGGCAGACACCGAGTGAGTCCCTGTTTGGAACGATTGCGACAGATTGAGAAGCGAGAGGGAGGAAGACGGATTCCATGAACGCCAAGCAATTGACCGTGTTGACCGGAAGCGCCGCCCGGCAGGTCAGTGACGTCATTTCCCACCTGGGCGCGCAGGGCATCGACATCCGCGCCCACTGCCTGGTGGACAACGGCGACGGCCACTGCAAGCTGCGCATGATCGTGTCCCGGCCCGAGCGGGCCGTGGCGGTTCTGCAGGACCGCAGCATCACCGCCGTGGTCAACGACGTGGTGGTGGTCGAGACCGACGACAAGCCCGGCAGCCTGGGCCGCATGCTCGACGCCCTGAAGGCCGCCGATGTCCAGATCGACTACACGTACACCGCCGCCAGCCAGACGCCCGGCACCGCCGTGATGGTGTTCCGCTTTTCGGACAACGACCGCGCCGTGGCGGCGCTGCGGGACGCCGGCCAGCTGCCGGCCGGTGAATGAAGCGCGGCGGTTGACAGCGTCGGCCGCTTGCCGTATTTTGCGATAGGACCGAATCGTTTCCTGGGGTGGCTTGTCAGCCTGAGATTATACCCGTTGAACCTGATCCGGGTAATGCCGGCGTAGGGAGCAGACGAGTAGATTGCCGCAAGGGCGCAGAGGGCCGTTTCCTCCGGGAGACGGCCTTTTTTCATTTCAAGGGGGGAACAGCGCCATGTCCACACTGACAGAACAGGCCCGCCGCGACCTGGCGGCCGTCCGGGAGAAGAAACCACTGGTGCACAACATCACCAACTTCGTGGTCATGAACACCACCGCCAACACCCTGCTGGCCATGGGCGCCTCGCCGGTGATGGCCCACGCCGAAAAGGAGGTCGAGGAGATGGTGTCCTTCGCCGGCGCCCTGGTGCTCAACATCGGCACGCTCACCGACACCTGGGTGGACGCCATGATCAAGGCCGGCAAAAAGGCCAACCGCCTGGGCACGCCGGTCGTGCTGGACCCGGTGGGCTCCGGCGCCACCGCCTTTCGCACCGCCTCGGCCAGGCGCATCATCGACGAGGTGAAGGTCAGCGTCATCCGCGGCAACGCCTCGGAGATCCTCTCGCTGCGCAGCGAGGATTCGCGCACCCGCGGCGTGGACGCCATGCACTCGGTGGACGAGGCCGCCGAGGCCGCGGGGGTGCTGGCCCAGGAGCTGGGCACCACGCTGGCCATCACCGGCCCCACCGACCTGGTGACCGACGGCCGGCGGGTGATCCGGGTGTCCAACGGGCACGAACTCATGGGGTATGTCACCGGCACCGGCTGCGCGGCCACGGCCACCATCGGGGCCTTTTTGGCCGTGGACGACGACCCGGCGACGGCCACGGCGGCGGCGCTGGCCTTTTTCGGCCTGGCCGGGCAGAGGGCCGCCGAGCAGGCCGCCGCGCCGGGCAGTTTCCAGACGGCACTCATCGACGCGCTCTACACCATCACCCCCGGGGACCTGGCGCAAGGCGCCCGGTTCGACCAATGAGAGGTTTGCATGGAAGCGGCTGCCTTTGATTACACGCTCTACCTGGTGACGGACCGCCGGCTCTCCAGGGGCCGCACGACCCTGGAGATCGTGCAGGCCGCCGTGCGCGGCGGGGCGACCTGCGTTCAGCTGCGCGAAAAGGAGTACGGCACCCGCGAGTTCATCCGCGAGGCCCTGGCCATCCGGGATTTCCTGAAGTCCGCGGGGGTGCCCCTGATCATCAACGACCGCCTGGACGTGGCCCTGGCCGTGGCGGCCGACGGCGTGCACCTGGGCCAGAGCGACATGCCCCTGGAGATGGCGCGGCGCATCGCCGGGGACGGCATGTGCATCGGCATCTCGGCCGAGTCGCTGGAAAACGCGGTGGCGGCCGAGCGCGGCGGGGCCGATTACATCGGCGTGAGCCCCATCTACGAGACCGACACCAAGACCGACACGGCGCCGGCTCTGGGCCTGGAGGGGCTGCGCGACATCCGAGCGGCGGTGGACATCCCGCTGGTGGCCATCGGCGGGCTCAAGCCCGACAACGTGGCCGAGGTGGTGAAAAGCGGCGCCGACGGCATCGCCGTGGTGTCGGCCATCGTGGCGGCCGAGGACCCCGAAAAGGCCGCCCGCGAGCTTTCGGAGATCATCCGGGAGGCCCGGCGGGAGCGGGCCTGACGTGGCGGCGGGACTGGAGGACATCGGCGAGTTCGGTTTCATCGCGCGCATCCGGCGCGGCTGCGTGGTGAACGACGCCGGCGTGGTGCGGGCCATCGGCGACGACGCGGCGGCCTTCGTGCCGCCGGCCGGCGAACTGACCCTGGTGACCACCGACCTGCTGGTCGAACGCGTGCACTTCCTGCGTTCGGCGGCCGGCGGGTTCGAGCTGGGCGTCAAGGCGCTGGCGGTCAACCTGAGCGACATCGCGGCCATGGGCGGCACGGCCCAGGCGGCCTTCGTGAGCATCGCCGTGCCCCGCGACTGCCCCCTGGACTACCTCGAGGAACTCTACCGCGGCATGCGCCGCCAGGCCGTCGAACACGGCGTCAACATCCTGGGCGGCGACACCACGGGCTCCAAAGCCGACCTGGTGATCAATGTGGCCGTGACCGGCTCGGTGCCGGAAGAAGAGATGCTGCGGCGCGACGGCGCGCGGCCCGGTGACGTCGTCTGCTGCACCGGCCCCCTGGGCGACAGCCGCGCCGGGCTGCAGCTCATCCTGGAAAACCGCGCCGCCGACACGCCCGACCTGGCGACCCTGGTGAAGGCGCACCTGTTGCCCCGGCCCCACCTGGCCGAGGGCCGCTTCCTGGCCGCCTGCGGCGCGGCCACGGCCGCCATCGACGTCAGCGACGGGCTGGGCGCCGACCTGGGACACATCCTGGCGGCCAGCGGCGCCGGCGCCGTGATCCACGCCGCAAAGCTGCCCGTCTCGGACCACCTGCGCCGCTTCTGCCGGCGTTTCGGGCAGGACCCCGCGGACATGGCCCTTGCCGGCGGCGAGGACTACGTGCTGGTGGTCACCCTGGCGCCGGAGCGGGCCCGGGCCGTGGCCGACCGTTACCGGCGGGCCTTCGGCCGGCCGCTTCACGTCATCGGCGAGATCACCGGCACCGGACGCCTGGAGATCGTCGCCGCCGACGGCCGCCGCCGGGAGGTCCGCCCGCGGGGCTGGGACCACTTCAAGACAGGAGCAGATCATGGAAACACGCGGCAAGCCTGAACGCACCTACCACCGGGCGCTGACCATCGCCGGCTCGGACAGCGGGGGCGGGGCCGGCATCCAGGCCGATCTGAAGACCTTTTCGGCCCTGGGCTGCTACGGCATGACCGTCATCACGGCCCTGACGGCCCAGAACACCACCGGCGTGACCGCCATCCACCCGGTTCCCGAGGACTTCGTGGCGCAGCAGATGGCGGCCGTGTTCGGCGATATCGGCGCCGACGCCGTCAAGATCGGCATGCTGTTTTCCGCGCCGCTCATCGAGACCGTGGCGCGCGGGCTGGAAGAACACGGGGCCGCCAACATCGTGCTGGACCCGGTCATGGTGGCCCAGAGCGGCGACCGCCTGCTGGAAGACGACGCCGTGCAGGCCCTGGCGACGCGCCTGCTGCCGCTGGCCGACGTGGTGACGCCCAACCTGCCCGAGGCCGCCGTGCTGCTGGGGCGCGAGATTCTCGGTCTCGACGACATGCGCGCCGCGGCCCGCGACCTGGCGGCGCTGGGCTGCCGGGCCGTACTGCTCAAGGGCGGCCACCGGGAGGCGCTGCGCAGCACCGACGTGCTCTACCTGGCGGACGGGGACCGCACGGTGGTGCTGGCGGGCGAGGCGGTCGAGACGCGCAACAACCACGGCACCGGCTGCACCCTGTCGTCGGCCGTGGCCGCCCACCTGGCCCGCGGCCTGGAGCTGGAGGCGGCCGTGCGGGGCGCCAAGGACTACATCACGGCCGCCATCCGCGCCGGCGCCGGCTACCGCCTGGGCGCCGGCCATGGCCCGGTGCATCATTTCTTCGATTTCTGGAAGTAGGTTCCCATGCAGCCCGCGGCCCCGGATATTGACCTGGAGAAGGTCTCCTTTTCCTTCCCGGGCACCGTGCTGTTCCGGGAGATGGACTTTCACATCCGCGCCGGCGGCTGGACCTGCCTGCTGGGCCCTTCGGGCTGCGGCAAGTCCACCCTGCTGCGCCTGATCTCCGGCAGCCTGCGGCGGGGGGTGTCCGGCAGCATCCGTTTCGACGGCACGCCGCGCGGCCGCGGCCAGACCGCCTGGATGGCCCAGAAGGACCTGCTGCTGCCCTGGCTGAGCGTGCTGGACAACGTGCTGCTGGGCGACCGGCTGCGCGGCGGCGTGACGCCCGAGCGCCGGCAAAAGGCCCGCGACCTGCTGCAGGCCGTGGGCCTTGGGCACTGCGCCGGCGACCTGCCGGACAGACTTTCGGGCGGTATGCGCCAGCGGGCGGCCCTGCTGCGCACCCTCATGGAGGAGCGGCCGGTGATCCTGATGGACGAACCTTTCTCGGCCCTGGACGCCATCACGCGCACCCGGCTCCAGGACCTGGCGGCCGGCATGCTGCGCGGCGCCACGGTGGTGCTGGTGACCCACGACCCGCTGGAGGCCCTGCGCCTGGGACACCGCATCCACGTCATGAGCGGTTCGCCCGTGAAGATGGGCCCGGCCCTGCAGCCGCCCGGCGACCCGCCGCGCCAGGTGGACGACCCCGTGGTGGCGGGCATGCACGCCGAGCTGCTCGGCCGGCTCACGGGGGCGGCGTGAAGCGCGCCCTGCTGCGCCCGCTGATCGTCACGGCCGGCCTGCTGGCCGCCTGGCAGCTGCTGGTGGCCGTGACCGGCGTGCCGCGCTACATCCTGCCGGGCCCGCTGCGCATCGCGGCCGTTTTCGTCACCCACTGGCAGACGCTGGCGCACCACGCCGGCATCACCCTGGTGGAGATCGTGCTGGGGCTGATTCTGGGAACCGTGCTGGGCGCGGGATGCGCCCTGACCATGACGGCCTCGCGGTCGGTCAAGCGCTGGCTGCTGCCGCTGCTGGTCATGAGCCAGGCCGTGCCGGTCTTCGCCCTGGCGCCGCTGCTGATCCTGTGGCTGGGCTACGGCATGGGCTCCAAGGTGACCATGGCGGTGCTGATCATCTTTTTCCCGGTGACGGCCGCCTTCTACGACGGCCTGCGGCGCACCGACCCCGAGTGGCTGGAGCTGGCGCGCGTGATGGACGCCCCGCCGCGGGCCGTGCTGACCCACATCCGGCTGCCGGCGGCCCTGCCGGCCTTCGCCTCGGGCCTGCGCGTGGCCACGGCCGTGGCCCCCATCGGCGCCATCGTGGGCGAGTGGGTGGGCTCTTCGGCCGGGCTGGGGTTCTACATGCTGCACGCCAACGCGCGCATGCAGACCGACCTCATGTTCGCGGCCCTGGCCCTGGTGGTGGCCATGGCGCTGGCGCTTTACTTCTCGGTGGACCGGGGCCTGAAAAGACTGGTCTACTGGCAGACGGAAGAAGAACAGGAGTTGTGAAAATGAAATGGTTGCGTGTCGTTACCGTGCTGACGGTGCTGTGCGGCCTTTTGCCGTTTTCGACCCCGGCGGCGGCCGGTGAGAAACTGACCGTGCTGCTGGACTGGTTCGTCAACCCGGACCACGGGCCGCTGTTCGTGGCCCAGGAAAAGGGCTTTTTCAGCCGGCGGGGGCTGCAGGTGGAGCTCATCGCCCCCTCCAACCCCAACGATCCGCCCAAGCTGGTGGCGGCCGGCAAGGCCGACATCGCGGTCTCCTACCAGCAGCAGCTGCACCTGCAGGTGGACCAGGGGCTGCCCCTGGTGCGCATCGCCACCCTGGTGGCCACGCCGCTAAACGCCCTGGTGGTGCTGGCCGACAGCGACATCAAAAGCATCGCCGATCTCAAGGGACGCACCGTGGGCTACTCCATCGGCGGCTTCGAGACCGTGCTGCTCAAGGCCATGCTGGCGCGCGCCGGCCTGACGCTCAGGGACATCCGGCTGGTGAACGTCAACTTCTCGCTGTCGCCCTCGCTGCTGGCCGGCAAGACCGACGCCGTCATCGGGGCCTTCCGCAACTTCGAGCTCAACCAGATGGCGCTGGAGGGGCACCCCGGAAGGGCTTTTTTCGTGGAGGAAAACGGCGTGCCGCCCTACGACGAGCTGATCCTGGAGTGCCGCCGCGAGCGGCTGTCCGACCCGCGCATGCGCGCCTTCGTGGACGCGCTGGAAGAGGGCGTGCAGTACCTGGTCAACCACCCCGACGAGAGCTGGCGGCTGTTCATCCGCGGCCGCCGGGACCTGGACAACGAGCTCAACCGCCGCGCCTGGCGCGACACCCTGCCGCGCTTCGCCCTGCGGCCCGGCGCCCTGGACCGCGCGCGCTACCTGCGCTTCGCAACCTTCCTGCAGCGGCAGGGCATGATCGGCGCCCCGCCGCCCCTGGACCAGTGGGCCGTGGAGCTGCCGGCCGCAAAGCCCTAGGCCGGCTGCCCTCCGCCGGGGCGCTGCGGCGTGGTGGCGGAAGGCGTCCGTCGGCGCGGCCCGCGGGCCCGTGCGGGCCTTTAAAACGGCAGCGGCTTGCCGTCGGCGGTGTCGCACAGCAGCTCGCGGATGCGCTCGCTCAGGAACATGATGGACTCCACGTCGAGGTGCTCGGTGATGGTCTCGTCGAAGAGCAGGTGCACGCGGGCCTCGAAGCCCTCCTCGGGTTCGGCGTCCCAGAAGCGCACCATCACCGGCAGGCGGGGCAGCGGGCGGAACAGCAGCACGGCGTCGGCGTTGCCCTCCTGCTCGGTGAGGTCCTCGGCGCCCAGCCGCGCGGCGCTGCGCCGCAGTTCGTCCACCCGGCCCGCGAAGCGCTCCACCAGCGGCGCCTCCACGTGGGCGCGCATGCTCTTGGTCTTGGAGATGGTGTTGGGGATCTGCTCCAGCGCGCGCCAGTTGCCGGTGGGCCGGGCGCTGCCGCCCTGGGCCAGGTGGTTGTAGATGAAAACCTGTTCCCAGCGGTTGAGCTCGGCACCGTCCTTTTCCAGCCGCAGCCCGTCCTCGGTGATCAGGATGTGCCCGGTGAAGTAGGGCAGCCGCAGGGCCGTCCTGCCGTCCACCTCCACCAGTTCCCCGCCGATGCGCGGCGGCAGGTCCGCGATCTTCATGGAGGCGGCGCGCTCTTTGGCCCACACCAGGGCGTCCTTGGCCATGTCGCGCTTGACCCACTTGCCGGCGGCGTGCTGTTTGTCCAGCTCCCGCTGAACCTTTTCGGCCGTGTCCGCGTCCACGTGGGGGCAGTCGGCGATGGGGACCTTTTCGCTGACCACCATGCTGGCAAAGGCCAGGCAGGTGCGGTAGCCGCAGTCGCCGCAGTTGGTCCTGGGCAGGATGTCGCGGTACAGGTCCACGGGTGAGTAGGGCATGAGGTCTCCTCCGGTTGATGTTTGCTGCGGGAGCGCGAAGGCGCGTTGCGCGTCGGCGCGCCTTACCGCAAAGGCGTGTCGTCCCGGTCCGCCGTCGGGTCCGTGACGCCGTCGAGCAGCAGCCGCCGCACGACCCGGGGCGAAAACCCCCGGTTGCACAGGAAACGGTACAGTTTTTCCTTGCGGCGCCGCGGGTCGCGATCCGGCCGCCCGCTCCTCAGTTTCTTTTCCAGGGCCCGCCGGGCGTCGGCCGCCTGCCGCGCCTCCGTCGCGTAGGGCGCCAGGGCCTCTTCGATGAGCGCGGCGTCGTAGCCGTGCTTCTGAAGGGCCCGCCGCGTGTAGCGCGGCCCGTATCCCCGGCGCGCGCGGCTTTCGGCGAAGCGCCGCGCCGCGCCGGGCTCGTCGATGTACCCCAGGCGCAGGCACTCGTCCACCGCGGCCCGGGCCACGGGGCCGTCGAAGCCGCGCCGCCGCAGCTTCTCCCGCAGCTCCCTGCAGGAGTGGTCCCGCCGCGCCAGCATGGCGGCGGCGCTGTTCAGGGCGCTGCGCACGGCGGCCTGCTGTAAAGGGGATTCGCTCATCGGTTCCGGCCCGCGGGTGTGGTTACAGACGACCCGTCTCCTATATCCTGATTGCGGCGTGCTGACAAGGGCCGGGGACGGGGTCGTTTTCGGGAAAGCACCTTGAAAAATGCCGGGGTTGATAGTAACCTCGAACGCGGTGGCGTGCGGCTGGCGACGTCCTGAAAACCGGATTTCAGAAAGGATTCTCGATGCGCATCCGGCAGTTTCGCTATTCGGCCGACAATCTGGCCTATCTCATCTGCGGCGAGCGCGAAGCCGTGTCGGTGGACGGCGGCGCCGTGCGCGAGATCTACGATTTCCTGGCCGCCCACGGCCTGGGCCTGTCGGCGGTCACCCACACCCACGGCCATCCCGACCACACCGCCGGCACTTCAGAGCTGTTGGCGGCCACGGGCGCGCGCCTGCTGACGCACCACGAGCTGGTCGCGGCGGGAGAGATCCGGCTGGAAAACCAGCGCATCGAGGTGTTTCCCACGCCCGGGCACACCGACGATTCGGTGACCTTCCGCCTGGACGGCGCCCTGGTCACCGGGGACACCCTGTTCAACGGCACCGTGGGCAACTGCTTCACGGGGAACCTGCGCGCCTTCTACGAGTCCATCAAGCGCCTGATGGCCTTTGCGCCCGACACCCGGGTATACGCCGGCCACGACTACGTGGACTACGCCATGAAGTTCGCGCGCCTGGTGGAGCCCGAAAACCCGCACATCGACGACTACCTGGCGGCCTACGACCCCGCCCACGTGACCTCGACCCTGGCCGATGAGCTGAAGGTCAACCCCTACCTGCGCTTCAACGACCCCGCCATGATCGATGTGCTCAAAAAGCGCGGCCTGGCCGTGGACACCGAGTACCAGCGCTGGGAAGCGCTGATGTCGCTGGAATAATCGGCGGCCGCCGAAAGCGGCCGCTTTTTTTGCCCCGGACCCGATTTGCAGAGGAATTTCATGAGCTTCGAACTGCGACGCAAGGAAAAAAAGATCGAAGGGCGCTCCGCCGTGGAGGCCGTCATCGCCGCCGCCCGTTTCTGCCGCCTGGCCATGACCGACGGCGACACCCCCTACATCGTGCCGCTGTGTTTCGGCTACCGGGACAACGCGCTCTACTTCCACTGCGCCGTCCGGGGCCGCAAGGTGGACATGCTGCGGAAAAACCCCCGCGTGTGCGTCCAGTTCGACTGCGACCTGAAGCTGCTCCCGGCCGAAAAGGCCTGCGACTGGAGCCTGGCCTACAAAAGCGTCATCGGCTTCGGCCGCGCCTCCTTCGTGGAAGACCCCCGGGCCAGAAGGGAGGCCCTGGCCGTCATCATGGCCCACTACACCGATGGTACCTTCGATTTCGAAGAGAACGTTCTCCGAAAGACCCTGGTGGTGCGGGTGGATTTTGAAGAACTGACCGGCAAACAGGCGGTGTGAAAAGTCGGCAACGAGGGGCCTGTTCGTAACCCGGGCACGGGTGCCGCTTTGCAATTGGGTTCCTGGGAGAATATAGCCGGAAGGAGGGGAAGGTCCGTCATAACCGGCACTTTTGCAATATCATGGAAAATTTCAACCTGATATTCCGTATTTTTCAATAAATACACAAATATGTAGAAAATAATTCCCGCTATAGGCGGTAATATCAGGCATAATAATCCATCTATTATTTCTGTTATGTGTAAGAATTTGTAGGAAATTTAAATGAGAGTCAAAGGTGTAAATATATCAAATTTTAGGTCAATTCAATCTGGAAATTTTGAATTTGATAGGATTGTTGCTCTTGTTGGACAGAATAACGCTGGAAAATCATCA
>CAYZCL010000132.1:0-18711 GCA_964476595.1 uncultured Desulfobacteraceae bacterium | reverse complement strand
AACCGTCAGCAAGTTTCGCGCCAAACGGGGCTTTCCCCTGGCGCAAGAGCCATGCCAGGGAAAAATCTGAAAATCGGAAGTGTAACATACTGTATCCACTTAAGTTATTTCATGACAGCCCCACACCGGGTTGCGAGATCGATCCGGCGGGAACATTGAAGACCGCCGGGTAACCCCCAATCGCAAAACCGACCCGCAGATCCTGCACTTCGGATTACCATCACGAAAAGCGTCCGGCCATGCAGTCAAGACGCGACGACATCCGGCCTGAACCACCCCGGGCCCCGAGCCCTCCGCCTTCGCAGTCTTTGACAGCAACGACGGCATCCATTATGTTTATATTGTTCAAAATATTGCTAAAACCGGCGGTATCCGCCGCAACCGGAGGAAGGACGACACAATGGAGGGCAAACACAGGCACAAGCACACCCACACCCACGAACATCGGCACGGAGACATCGTCCACACCCACGAACACATACACGAACATAAAGCACACGCACACCGACTCCCCGGACAATCATGACCACGAACACACCGGCGAGCACGGCCCCCACGACCACAGCCACTGAGGGAGCATGCGTGCGCCTTGATTTCGGGATTCGAGGCGACAGCAACGGGGGGAACCCGTATGCAACCGGGTTGCGGTTCGATTGACCGGCGAAAAGGGTTCCCGACTCGGATGAGTCCCGGAAGGGGGGATCTCGTTCCCCGGCGGAAAAGCCGGGACGACGCGCCCGCCAACGGCCTGTGCCTGTGCCGCTGGTCTTTCGACGAAGGGCTCACGGCTGCCGGCAGAGACTACGAAGCGCCTGGGCCCGACCGGGTGCGTCCACGCGGCAACATGCCCGCACACATTCCGACGCTGACGGGGCGCCGCAGTTTCAAACCCGCCGTAAAATACTACTGACCGGCGCAGGAAAACCTTCAGCGGCATCGCCGTCAGTACTTCTGTTGACGCCCGCCGGCTTTTTCCGAAGCCGGAGAATCCCGTCCCCGGCAAAACACGCGGGCCGCCCCCTGCCGTTCCGAAGCACGAGTGATTCAGGACGCGTCCGGCCGCCGCAACACGAAACCGAGCCACGCGTCGTCGGGGCGCACTTCGGAGGGCGACCTGGAAAAGTCGAGCACCTGTAAGGGGATGGATGCGAAAATGCCTTCCAGTTCCCCCGCCGACCACAGGGTGAAAACGCGACCGTCGGAGGACCGGAAGGAGCCGGAGCCTTCTTTGAGGGTGACCAGCGCGAGGCCGCCGGGTGCAAGCACCCTGCAGATCGACTGCAAAACGGCCGCCAGGGAATCCCTGGGGACATGCACCAGAGCGCCCACGATGACGAGCGCGTCGAAGCGGAGCCTGGAAAAATCGAATCGAAGGAAGTCGCCCCGGATGACCGGGCATCCCGAATGGCGGCGGGCCAGGCCGGCCAGTGCGGGTGATTTTTCGAAACCGGTGGGCCGGAAACCGCGGTCGACGAACCAGCGCAGGTCACGGCCGGAACCGCAGCCGACGTCGAGAATCGCGGCGCCGGGTTTCAGTCGGACGGCCAGCGGTTCCAGGAAAGCAGAGGGGTCGATGCCGACGGTGGATTCGAAGTACTGCCGGTGGTTTTGCTCGTAAAAGTCGTTCAAAACAGACTCCCCGGACGATGGCGCAACCCCATGTACCCGTACCGGCGGACGATAGCAGCTCCCGCCCGCCTTTGGTATCGCAGCCTGTCGGCGGCGCTTCTGCCGACGCAGAAAAAGCCGGCCCCCCTGGGGGTCGGCTTTTCAGGCGTTCAATCCAGACGGGTAGCGGTCTAGTCGAAGGCCATGTCGGTCTTCCACTCTTCCCACACCTTGCCCACCAGGTCGGGGCCGGGCTTGAGGGTCTTCTTGCCGGGACGCCAGCCGGAAGGCGTGGCCTCGCCGCCCTTGGTTTCGCGCACCAGCTGGAAGGCCTGGATCTGGCGGATTGCCTCGGAGACATTGCGGCCCACCGGCGGGGTGAGCACTTCGTAACCCTGGACCACGCCGTCGGGGTCGATGATGAAGCGGCCGCGGGTCTCCACGCCGGCCTGGTCGTCGTAGATACCGTACACGGTTCCCACCTTGCCGCCCACGTCGGACATCATGGGAAAGGGAATGCCGCCGTCGACCATCTTGGCGAGTTCCTTGTCGTTCCACATCTTGTGGACGAAAACGCTGTCGATGCTCATGGACAGGATCTGCACGCCCAGCTTCTCGAATTCGGACACCTTTTCGGCAACTGCCGAAAGTTCGGTCGCTCAGACGAAGGTGAAGTCACCGGGATAGAAGCACAGCACCACCCACTTGCCCAGGTAATCGGAAAGCTTGACGTTGACGAATTTGCCCTTGTGGTATGCCGGCGCCGCGAAATCCGGCGCCTTCTGTCCGACCATGATCATCTTCATTGCCTCCTTCGTGGCTGTCTGTTCACTGGTTTCATCGGGTTGACTTTCCCCACTGTCGCCCACGGGACCCCCCGTCGGCCTCGCGCAGTGGAGTTCGAATTCTTCCCCCATACGCACTGCCTCCTTTCAATGAAGTTGGTTGAGTGTGGATCGAAAAAGTCGCTCAATACCGTGAAAAAATTGACGACGGACGATTCCATACCAAAAAACTCTTATTTGTGCAACTTTTTTTGAAACCGCCTCCGCCTGTCAGGAAGCCGTGGCTGCGGCCCGCTCCTCCGGGAACATGGCCGCCAGCTGCTCGATGTCGCCCGTATCCAGTCCCAGTCCGCGGGCCACCCGCGTCCCGTAGTCGGGATCGGCCTTGTAGAACAGCGCCGTCTGCCGCCGCTGCAGGCGTTCCTGCGCGCCGGAGAGGTGATCGACGATGTTGTCCACCAGGTTGGCGCGGTCGGTGTCGGTCATCACCCGCCGGTAGAGCACCCCCGCCTGTTCGAAGTCGTCGTTGGGGTGCGAGAAGGCGTGGCGGCCGGCCTCACCGGAGACTTCCACGGGCGGCCGCCGGTAGGCTGCATCGGGTGCCGGCCCGCCGAAGCTGTTGGGCCAGTAGTTGGGGCCGCCGGCGCCGTTGTCGTCCACGCGCATCATGCCGTCGCGCTGGTAGCTGGCGCCGCCGGCGTTCCTGGGAGCGTTGACCGGGATCAGGTGGTGGTTGGGGCCCAGGCGGTGGATATGGGTGTCATGATAGGAGAACAGGCGTGCCTGGAGCATCTTGTCCGGCGAAGGTTCGATGCCGGGCACCAGGCTGCCGGGGCAGAAAGCCGACTGCTCGACCTCGGCGAAGTAGTTGGACGGGTTGCGGTCCAGCACCAGGCGGCCCACCGTGACGGGCGGCACCTCGCTGTGGGGCCACACCTTGGTGATGTCGAAGATGTCCCACTTGAAGTCGCGCGCCTGCTCGGGCGTCAGGATCTGCATCTCCAGGGTCCAGCTGGGATGGTCGCCGGCCGCGATGGCCTCGTAGAGGTCCCGCGTGGCGTGGTCGGGATCCCGGGCGCACATGGCCTGGGCCTCCTCGCGGGTCATGTTGCGGATGCCCTGGTCGGTCTTGAAGTGGTACTGCACCCAGCAGTAATCACCCGCGGCGTTGGTCCACTTGAAGGTGTGGCTGCCGTAGCCGTTCATGTGGCGGTAGGTGGCCGGCGTGCCGCGGTCCGAGAACAGAATGGTCACCTGGTGGATGGACTCCGGCGTCAGGGACAGGAAATCCCAGAACATGTCGGGGTCCGGCAGGTTGGTGACCGGGTGGCGTTTCTGGGTGTGGATGAAATCCGGAAACTTGAGCGGGTCGCGGATGAAAAACACCGGCGTGTTGTTGCCCACGAAGTCGTAGTTGCCCTCGGCGGTGTAAAACTTGACGGCGAACCCGCGCGGGTCGCGGGCCGCGTCCGGCGACCCTTTCTCGCCGCCCACCGTGGAAAAGCGCACGAAGACATCGGTGCGTTTGCCGATCTGCGACAGGAAGTCGGCGCGGGTGTACTTCGTGACGTCGGCGGTGACCTCGAAATAGCCATAGGCGCCGGCGCCCTTGGCGTGCACCACCCGCTCGGGAATGCGCTCGCGGTCGAAGTGGGCCAGTTTCTCCAGCAGGTGCACGTCTTCCATCAGCACCGGCCCCCGGGGGCCGGCCGTCAGGCTGTTCTGGTCGTCGTCCACGGGAATACCGAAGGCGGTTGTCAGTCGTTTGTCCTTGTCCATGCTGTGATCCTCCTTTCGGGGTGTCTCCGGCCTCGGGGGGACATCCCGCGCCGTCGTTCCCCGGTGGTGCGGGGATTCCGCGTTATTGCCAACACTTTCCATTTGCCTATTTTTATCAATTGATAATCGTTTGCATTTTAAGACCAAAAAAAATCCCTCTGCCCGTCAGACGGAACCGTCCTCCTGGCAGCCGGGGCAGATGCCGAAAAAGTCCAGGCGGTGGTTGACGATCCTGAAGCCGGTGGTACGCGCCAGGCGCTCGGTCAGGTCCTCCAGGTTTTCCACGTCGGGATCCATGATGCGGCGGCACTTGATGCACACCATGTGGGGATGGGGAAAGGGGCGGTTGCCGTCGTAGCGGTTGCCGCTGTCGGCAAAACCCAGTTCCAGCACCTGCCCCAGTTCCTTGAGCTTCAGGATGTTGCGGTAGACCGTGGCCAGGCTGGTGGTCGGGAAACGCCGGCGGACCTCCTCGAAGACCTGCTCGACGCTGGGGTGCTCCCGGCTGGAAGCCAGGATGCGCAGGATCTCCAGCCGCTGCGGCGTGAGCCGGAAATTCTGCCCGCGCAGGGCTTCGATCATTTCGTCGAGCCGTTTTTCTGGGTCTGCCATGCAATTCGCCTTGACCATATGTGCAAATGATTATCATATAACATAAGCTCCTATCTGGATATGTCAAGCCCCTTTCCCCGGGGCCATGGCAAAGCGGCGGACGGGTTGCCCCATCCCCGCCGGACCCGGCGCTATCCCCGCGCAGGGGGGACGGGCATGCGCCGGCTGGCGCGGTTGGAGAACCGGCGGGATAGGGATGCGCGGGACGGCGCTTGCGATCGTCTGCCCGTTCGAGGCCACATTGCCCTTGCCAAGCGGCGTGGAAACGGGTAAAAATCCGGCAGTTACCACCTTCAACCGGAAACTTTCACCCCAGCGGACGAGGGCAAATGGACATCGACAAAATCGTGGGTATCATGTACAGCGGGGTGCGCCCCGGGGAAGACAGGCAGGTGCTGGACCTGATAGCGGCCTGCGGGCTGGACAACGCGGACATC
The DNA here is from genome assembly GCA_964476595.1 of uncultured Desulfobacteraceae bacterium. Lineage (GTDB taxonomy): Bacteria > Desulfobacterota > Desulfobacteria > Desulfobacterales > JALSRD01 > JALSRD01. Next base: position 13,490 of record CAYZCL010000132.1, on the reverse strand, counting down.
ACGCCGCAGAAGCTGCGGCACTTCGTGGTGGCCCGCCGCGGCGAGGAGATCGTGGGCGCGGCGGGCCTGGAGATCGCGGGCGGCGACGCCCTGCTGCGCTCGGTGGCCGTGGCCGAAGCCTACCGCCGCCGAGGCGTGGGCCGGGCCCTGGTGGAGGCCGCCGAGCGCCATGCCCTCTCCATGGGGGTGACGCAGGTCTACCTGCTGACCCTCACGGCCGAGTCGTTTTTCGCCGCCATGGGATACCAGCCGGCGGCGCGTGACAGCGCCCCGGCCGGCATCCGGGCGACCGCGGAATTTCAGTGCTGCTGCCCGGACACGGCCGTGTGCCTGTACAAGCCGCTCTCGCCGCCTGCCGCGCAGTGACCGTTTGCGCCGCGCAAACGGGACGTTCCACACGGGATGATTAAAAGGGATCGGCCCGCGCGGCCGGGGGTCAGTAACGCCTTCGGCCGCTACAGGAAGCGCACCATCACGAAGATGCCGATCATGGCAAACACGATGGCCAGCTTGGCGGCCACGCCCAGCACCAGCCCCCAGGAGGTGCCCACGCCGGCCCGCGTGGCGTCTTTCAGGCTGCGCCGACCGGTCAGTTCGCCGATCACGGCGCCCGCGAAGGGGCCCACGATGATGCCGATGATGCCGAAGAAGAGCCCCACGATGGACCCGATGACGGCCCCCACCACGGCACGCCGGGTGCCGCCGAACTGCTTGGTGCCCACCGCGCCGGCCAGGAAATCGACGATGTAGGCCAGCACCGCCATCAGCGCCAGGATCACCAGCGTCCAGGTGCTCACGTGCCGGAAGTGCTCGGCCCAGGCGGCCAGCACCAGGCCGGCGTACACGATGGGCACGGCCGGCACCACCGGCAGCACCAGGCCGGCGATACCCACCGCCACCAGCACGACGGCCAGGATGTAGAGGATGATGGTAAACGTCATGGCCGCCTCACGTCTTTCCCAGGTATTGCCCGCCATAGTCCGCGGTGCAGAGCACGGGCCCGTCGGACACGCGGACGGCGTGGACCACTTCGCCGATGAAAACGGTGTGGTTGCCCGGGGCCAGTGCCTCGCGCACACGGCACTCCAGCCGGGCGGCGCAGTCGGTCAGCAGGGGGCACCCCGTGCGGCCCGGGCGCCAGTCCAGGCCGTCGAACTTGGCCGCCGGGTCCGGTCCCTTGAAGCGGCCCAGCAGGTCGGACTGGTCCTTTCCAAGCGCGTGCAGGGCGAAGGCCCCGCTCTTTTCGATCAGCCCGTGGGAGTAGCGGCGGGGGTGCACGGCCACCGCCACCAGGGGCGGTTCGTAGGAGACCTGGCACACCCAGGAGGCGATCATGCCGTTGATCTCGTCGCCCCGGGCGGTGGTCAGCACGTAGATGCCGTGGGTCATGCGGCCCAGGGCCTGTATCCATTCGCTTTTCATCGTGTATCCTTCTCCAGAGAGGTGCGCTGTGCTATGAAAGACGCAAAACGCCGACGGGGGGGAATATATCATCATGGCACCTGCAATGACAATCTTCAATCAACTGCCGGGCAAGGTCATGCACGTGCGCTGCGAAGAAGGCGGCCTCGACTTCGAAAGGGCCCGCCAGGTGGCCCGTGACCGGGCGGCCCGGGAATGCGACGATCCCATGCTGCTGGCCTGGTACGACGGCGTGCGGGGCGTTTTCTACCCGGACCGGGAGTGCGGTCCGGACGGCAAACCGCCCTGGATCCTGTACGCCGAGTCCCGCGGCGCGGACCTGGCGGTGGACATCAACGACGGCCGGTACGTCTTTCTTTTCCTGGGCATAGACTGACCGCGGTCACACGTCCCCGATGAAAAACGGCCGGAACCGGGACGCGTCCCAGGTCATGGCTTCGCGCAGGGCGGCCAGCAGGCGGGGCTTGTCCCGCGGCAGCCGGCCCTCGAGGTTGATGTAGTTGGTGTAGTGGTCGCTGGTCAGCGTGGTCTCGGCCTCGATGCCCGCGATCAGCTGTGCGGTCTCGGCCAGCACCTCCAGCGGTCCCAACATCTCGAAGGTGCCGCGCCGGACGTCTTCGAGCAGCGGCGTGTTGATCTTGGGCACGAAGGTGCGCAGGCGCACGAAATCCGGGGAGACGGCGTTGACCACGCGGGCGGTCTCACGGGCGTGGGAACCGCTGCGTTGGCGGCCGCCGATGCCCAGGATGACGTACAGGCTCAGCTGCATGCCGGCCTCGCGCACCCACCGGCCGGCCTGGATCTGCTGCCGGGCGGTGGTACCCTTGCGGATGCGCCGCAGCACCTCGTCGTCGCCGGACTCCAGGCCCACGTGAATGCGCGTCAGGCCGGCGTCGGCCAGCTCGGCCAGCGCCTCCGGCCCCTTCTGATGAATGTACTGGGAGGAGCCGTAGACCGTGATGCGCGCCAGGCGCGGAAACTGTCCGCGGGCGTAGCGGCAGATGCGCGCCAGGTTGCGGGTGCGCATGGCGATGGTGTTGCCGGCCGGGAAGAAGAGCGTGCGCACGCCCTCGCCGTACAGGCCGCGCGCCTCGCGCAGGTCCGCCTCGATCTCCGCCACCGGTCGCTCCCGGTAGCGGGGACCTTTCTTGTACACCATGCAGAAGGTGCAGCGGTTGTGGGGGCATCCCACGGTGGCCTGGATGAGCAGCGAGTCGGCCTCGCTGGGCGGCCGGTAGATGGGGCCTTCATAGCGCATGATCGGTGTCGATGTCCTCGAGCAGCATTTTTCTCTCGCTATCCGTCAGGTGGCGCCAGGCGCCCTCGGGCAGGTCTCCCAGGCGGATGCCGGCCACGCGCACGCGTCTGAGGTCCACCACGCGGCGCCCGACCTTGCCCACCATGCGCCGGACCTGGCGGTTGCGCCCCTCCTTGAGCACGATGCGAAACCGCCGTCCCGAGATGCGGGTCACCCGCGCCGGACGGGTCCGGCGCCCGCCGATCACCACCCCCCCGGCCAAACGCCGCAGCGCACCGTCGGTGATGAAGGCGTCCACCTCCACCTCGTACTCCTTCTCGTGGTCGAAGGAGGGGTGCAGCAGGCGGTGGTGCAGGGCGCCGTCGCTGGTCAGCAGCAGCAGGCCGCGGCTGTCCTTGTCCAGGCGCCCCACGGGGTAGATGCGTTCCCTGACCGGCACCAGGTCCAACACGGTGCGCTGTCCCGGGTGGTGGCAGCTGCTGACCACCCCCACGGGTTTGTTGAGCATAATATAGACCCGGCGCTGCCTCCCGGCCACGGGCCGTCCGTCCACCGTCACCCGCTGGACGCCGGGGGTCACCTTGGTGCCCATCCGCGTGACGACTTCGCCGTCCACCGCCACGCGCCCCCGGCGGATGAGCTCCTCGGCCCTGCGGCGCGAGCACACGCCGGCGGCGGCCAGGTATTTCTGCAGGCGAACGGGCTGCATTTCAGGAACGGTAGTCGGCGTTGATGCGCACGTAGTCCAGGGAGAAATCGCAGGTCAGCACGCCGGCCGACGCCGCACCTCGTCCCAGGTCCACGGTCAGCCGGAATTCGGGTTTTTGCAGCACCGCCGTGGCCGCCGCCTCGGCCGCCGCGCCGGTCCACCCGCCGCGCGCGTAAAGCACCACGTCGTCAAAGAGGATGCGCATGCGCTGCGGATCCACGTTCACGCCCGAGCGGCCGGCGGCCGCGATGATGCGCCCCCAGTTGGCGTCCTGCCCGAAGCAGGCCGTCTTGACCAGCGGCGAGTGGGCGATGGTGTAGGCCACCCGCCGGGCCTCGGCGGCATCGGCGGCACCGGTGACCGCCACTTCGATGAGCTTGGTGGCGCCCTCGGCGTCTCTGACCAGCATGCGGGCCAGTTCCGCGAGCAGGTCCTGCAGCAGGTCCCGGAAAACCGCCACCTCCTCCGGCTTGCGCGCCGCGGCCCCGGACAGGCCGCTGGCCAGGACCAGGGTGGTGTCGTTGGTGCTGGTGTCGCCGTCCACGGTGATAGCGTTGAGCGTCGGCGCCACGGCCTGTACCAGGCACTCCCGCAGGTCGGCGGCCGCGATGTCCACGTCCGTGCACACGAAGCACAGCATGGTGGCCATGTCCGGGCAGATCATGCCCGACCCCTTGGCCGTGCCCACGATGGTGAAAGCCTTTCCCCCGATCTCGCCCCTGCGCCACACCAGCTTGGGTACCGTGTCGGTGGTCATGATGGCCTCGGCCAGGCGGCCGAAGCCGCAGGGGTCCAGGGCGCGGGCCAATTCGGGGGCCGCCGCCTCGATGCGCGCCACGGGCAGCTGCTGGCCGATGACGCCGGTGGAGGCCACCAGCACCTCGGTTTCGTCCATTCCCAGTTCACCAGCCACGCAGGCCGCCATGCGGCGGGCGTTGCGCATGCCCTGCTGGCCGGTACAGCAGTTGGCGTTGCCGGCGTTGACCACCACCGCCCGGCAGCGGCCGGCGGCCACGCGCTCCAGGTCCAGCAGCACGGGCGCGGCCTTCACCCGGTTGCGGGTGAACACGCCGGCCACCGCGGCCGGTTTCTCGCAGGCCAGCAGGCCCAGGTCCCGTTTGCCGTTTTTCTTGATGCCGCAGGCCACGCCCGCGGCCGCAAATCCTGTGCAGCGGATATCACCCATGAGAATGTTTTCCCTTTCGCCGATTTTTTCCTCGTCTAAATAAACACCGGCCACCGCCTGCCTGTTTAACAGAAATACGCCGCCGCGCAAAGGCGGGCGTCCACAGCCGTTCCGCTCCAGGGCAATCGCAAGTGACAATTTGGCACGGTGGGTATCGGGCCGCCGCATGGTTTGCGTGCATCCGGGTCCGAAGGGCGGGTCGGACTGGCCGCGGTTACCCGGCATCCCGTTCCCGAAGCTCTCGACACGCGGCAGACGTCTGTGGTAAAGTTTGTTTTGTATTTATGGCCTGCAGGCTGCCGGGGGCGCCGGCAAAGCGCCTGCACCGGGCTTTCCCGTATCACCAGGAGGAAAACATTGTGCGCCACGCGTCCCTGACATGTGATGCCTGCGGCGGGAAGCTTTTCCCTTTCCGCACCTGACGGCAGGTCCAACTGCGCTGCCGGGAGTGCGGCGCCTGCTACCGTCTGGACCAGTTCAGCGAGGCCATCGACGACGAACTCGAGGCCCTGCTGGCGGCCGTGCCCTGCGACCGCCTGTAAACACCATACCACTACCCCAACAACGGTTAAAAATAAAGCCCGGATTGCCCATGGCCAGCGCCGCCACCGACATCCCCAGCCACCATACGCCACACATCCGCGTCGTCTCCCGAACGCCGCGGCTGGGGGCCGGGAACGAGGTGGCGCCGTGATCGTGCTGCAGAGCCTCTTCCCGGTGTTTTCCATGCTCCTGCTGGGCGCCGTGCTCAAACGTTTCGGGTTGACCAACACGGTCTTTCTCAAGACCGCCGACCGCCTGGTCTACTTCATCTTCTTCCCGACCATGCTCTTCTGGAAGATCGGCAGCGCACCGGCGGCCGCCGACGTCGACTTCGGGTACATCCAGGCGGCCCTGCTGGCCCTGCTGACCACTTTCGCGCTGAGCACGGCCTACATCCGCCTGCGTTCCGTGCCGCACTTCGCGGCGGGCTCCTTCTCCCAGAGCTGCTACCGCTTCAACACTTACATCGGCATGGCCGTGGTCATGAACGCCCTGGGCGAAGAGGGGCTGCTCTACTTCAGCATCCTCATCGGCTTGCTGATCCCGCTGATCAACGTCATGGCCGTCAGTGTGCTGATCTGGTACTCGGGACGGCCCGCCGACGGCCGGCGGCGCCTGTCCGTCACCCTGCGTGCATTGGTCACCAACCCGCTGATCATCGCCTGCCTGGCCGGCATGCTCTACGCGCGCGTGGCCGGGTGTTTTCCGGTCTTTCTGGACAACACCTTCCGGCTGATGACCCACGTCACCCTTCCGCTGGCGCTACTGTCGGTGGGCGGCGCGCTCACCCCGGACGGCCTGCGCGAAAACCTCTCCCTGGCGGCCGCCGGCGCGTTCTTCAAGCTGCTGGTGCTGCCGGCCAGCGGGTACTGCTTCCTGCGCCTGCTGCACATCAACGGCCCGCCTTTCAGGACCGTCATGATTTTTCTCACACTGCCCACGGCCACGGCCATATATGTCTTGTCCTCGCAGCTTCACAGTGATACCGATCTGGCATCGGCGGCCATCATGCTGTCCACCCTGATTTCCTTTGTTTCTCTGTCGGTCGCCCTGCTGATTTAGGAGTCAGACGCCTATGGATGCCAACATGGAGACGAACGAGCGCAATTTCCGCATCACCATCGAGTACGACGGGACCGCCTACCACGGCTGGCAGCGGCAGAAGGACCGCCGCTCCATCCAGGGCGAAATCGAAAAGGCCCTGAAGAAGCTGACCTCGCAGAAAGTGACCCTGATCGGTTCCGGTCGCACCGACGCCGGGGTGCACGCCCTGGGGCAGATCGCCAACTTCCGCTGCCAGACGCGCATGTCGGCCCAAGCCTTCGAGAAGGGGCTCAACAGCCTGCTGCCCGAAGACATCGTCATCTGCGGCTGCCGCGAGGTAGACGAAAGTTTCCACGCCCGTTACGACGCCGTGGGCAAACGCTACCGCTATTGCATCCTCAACCGGCCCACGCCGGCCGCCGTGGGCCGGCAGTACGCCTGGTACCTGAAAAAGCCGCTGGACGTGGCCGCCATGGAGTCGGCCGCCAGCCGCATCCTGGGCAAGCACGACTTCAAGGCCTTCGAGGGCACCGGTAGCCCGCGCTCACATACCATCCGCACCGTGGTGGAGGCCAAGTGGCGCAAGGCCGCTTCGGGACTGTTGGTCTTCGAGATCGAGGCCGACGGCTTCCTGCGCTTCATGGTGCGCAACATCGTGGGTAGCCTGGTGGACGTGGGCCAGGGGAAAAAGACGCCCGACGACTTCGAAGCCATCCTCAACGCCCGGGACCGCAGCCTGGCCGGCATCACCGCCCCGCCCCAGGGACTGTTCCTGCTGCGGGTAAAGTATTGACGAGACTTTGCCGATGAACACGTTGAGCGGCAAGCGGGTGCTGATCGTCAAGCTGCGCTACATCGGTGATACGCTGAGCATCGCGCCGGTGGCGGCCAGCCTGGCCCGTGCGGCACCCGGGGTGCGCATCGAAGTGTTGGTCAATCGCGGAACCGAGGAGGTCCTGGCGTACGATCCCCACATTCACCGGCTGTGGACCTACGACCGCCGCCGGGCGAAGGCAGGGGTGCGGTCGTCCCTCGGCTATCACCTCGCGTTTTTCCGCAGGTTGCGGCCCCGGCGCTACGACGTCATCCTGGATTACACCCACGGGGACCGGGCGGCTTTTCTGTGCTTTCTCATCGGCGCGCCCCTGCGCATCACCTACCGCGACGCCAGCCGGCTGTCGCGGCTGCTGATGAACCGCGTCGTGGACGCCGAGCCCATCGATTTTCACATCGTGGACTACCAGCTGCAGGCGCTCAAACTGCTCGGTGTGACGCAGTTCGACCGCACCCTCAAGATGACCGTCCCGGCGGAGGTGCAGCAGCGCGTGGACCGGCTGCTGGCACGCCACGGCATCGGCATGCGGCAGACGCGGGTGGCCATCCACCCGGGCGCCGGCGGCCCCCTGCGACAGTGGCGTCCGAGCCGTTTCGGGGCCATCGCCACGCGCCTGGCCCGGCAGCCGGACACGGCCGTGCTGCTCATCGGCGGACCCGGAGACGAAACCCTGGTGGACCGGGTGGCCGCACACATGCAGGCCCCACCGGCGTTTTGCGCCACGTCCCTGGGGCTGCTGGAGACGGCGGCCCTCATCCGCCGCTGTGATCTTTTCATCGGCAACGACTCGGCGCCGGCGCACATGGCCGCGGCCGTGGGCACCGCCAGCCTGGCCCTTTTCGGGCCCACCTGGCCCCACATGTGGCGGCCGCTGAGCCCGCGCGGACGGGTGATCTTCAAGGAAGTCCCCTGTCGCGCCTGCCGCCAAGAGCACTGTGAGCGCCCCGAGCAAACCTGTATGGACCTGATCGGCGTCGATGAAGTCTGGCAGACGGTGCGCGAGATGCTTTCATCGGGGCCTACCGGCCCCTGTTAAGCGTCACGGGCGCAAATCGCATCAACGGAGCGGAAACCATGGCAAGTACACCCACGTATAGCGAACTGGAGCGGCGCATCGAATTGCTCGAAAAGGAGCTGGAGCAACGCCAGAGCGAAATCGACATCTTGAAAAAAAACGAGCAGAAGTACCGCCGCATTTTCGAAAACGCCGGCGAGGCCATTTACCTGCTTGAAAACGACCGTTACGTGGACTGCAACCCCAAGGCCCAGGAACTGTTCGGCTGCCGTCGCGAGGACATCATCGGCAGCCGCCCGGACCGTTTTTCGCCTCCCTGCCAATCTGACAGCGTGAAATCCCTGGCCCGTGCCAAGCGGAAAATGTCCCAGGCTCTGGCCACCGGCGAACCCCAGTTCTTCGAATGGCGACATACCCGCCTGGACGGAACCGCTTTCGACGCCGAGGTCTCCCTGACGCGCATCGACCTGTTTGGAAGGGGGGTGCTGTTGGCCCTCGTCAAGGACATCACCGAACGCAAACGCATCCAGGATTCCCTGCGCCGCAGCGAGGAAGAATACCGCACACTGGTTGAAAATCTCAGCGTAGGGGTTTACCGCAACACGGGTGGCCCCCAGGGACGTTTTCTGAAGATCAATCACGCCATGCTGGAAATCTTTGGTTTCGACTCGCCCGAAGAGTTCATGCGCACGCCGGTAGCTCAGCTGTACTGTAATCCCGAGCAGCGACAGGCTTTCATGGAACAGCTCGAGCACAACGGCCTGGTGCGCAACCGACGCCTCCGGTTGCGGCGCAAAGACGGCGGATCCCTGTGGGCCTCCTGCACGGCGACGGTAAAGCGGGATGCGCAGGGCAACCTGCTGTGGATCGACGGCATCATGGAGGACATCAGTGACATCGTGGCGTCCGAGGAGGAACTGCGCAAGACCAATGAGATCCTGCAGGCCCTGATCAAGTGCTCGCCTGCGGCTGTCGTCAGTCTGGACTGCAACCGCCGAATCACCAGTTGGAACCCCGCGGCCGAGCGCATCTTCGGCTGGAAACAGGACGAGGTCATCGGACGCATCTTCCCGTCGGTCCCCAAGCAGAACTTGCCGGATCACTGCGATCAGTTCGACAGCATCATGAACGGGAAGACGATCAGGGGCCTGCGGGTGGTGCGCAAGCGCAAGGACGGCTCCGAGATCATCGTCAAGGCCACCGGAGCACCGCTGCGCAACGCCGACGGCGATATCATCGGCCTGGTGTCGGTCATGGATGACATCACCCAGAACGTGGCGTCCGAAGAGGAACTGCGCAAAACCAACGAGATCCTGCAGGCCCTGTTCGAATGCTCGCCCGCGGCTGTCGTCAGCCTGGACTGCAACCGCCGAATCACCAGCTGGAACCCCGCGGCCGAGCGCATCTTCGGCTGGAAGCAGGACGAGGTCATCGGCCGCACTTTCCCGGCCGTCCCCGAGAGGGACCTGGCCCATCACCGCCACTTGTTCGAAAGCATCATGAACGGTGAAACGCTCAAAAGCCTGCGGCTCGTGCGCAGGCGCAAGGACGGTTCCGAGATCACCGTTAACGCCGCCGGAGCACCGCTGCGCAACGCCGACGGCGATATCATCGGCCTGGTGTCGGTCATGGATGACATCTCCGACCGCATTCGCGCACGGGAGGAGTTGCAGGCCGCCAAGGCGGAAACCGAGGCCGTCAACCGGGAACTGATGGCGGTTAACCAACAGCTGGAGGAAGCCATCGCGCAGGCCAACGAGATGGCCCAGGAGGCCGAATTGGGAAGCATGGCCAAAAGCCAGTTCCTCGCCAACATGAGCCACGAAATCCGCACGCCGCTCAACGGCGTCATCGGCTTTACCGACATGCTCATGGACACCGATCTGGACGAGAACCAGCGTGACTACACGATGACCATCAAACGCAGCGGCGAAGCCCTGCTGTCGCTGATCAACGATATCCTGGACTTTTCCAAGATCGAAGCCGGTGAACTGGAATTCGAGGAGATCGAGTTCGACCTGGAACTGCTGGCATACGACGTGTGCGAACTGATTCGTCCCAAGGTCGAGAACCTGCCGGTGGAAATCCTGTGTCGCATCGCCGACGACGTGCCCTCGCGGGTGATCAGCGACCCGCTGCGCCTCCGCCAGGTGCTGACCAACCTGATGGGCAACGCCTCCAAGTTCACGGAGGCCGGCGAAATCGAAATGTCGCTGGACGTGTCCGAAGAGAGTCCCGAGGGGCTGAAGATCCACGTGGCCATCCGTGACACGGGCATCGGTATTCCCGAAGACAAACTCGACCACATTTTCTACCCCTTTCAGCAGGTGGACGGCTCCACCACGCGCAAATACGGCGGAACCGGCCTGGGACTTTCCATCTGCCGCCAGATCGCCAACCTGATGGACGGAGAGGTGTGGGTGGAGAGCCCGGCGGGAAACCGGTCGAGCACCGGCGGGCCGGGCAGCATTTTCCACTTCACGGCCTGGGTCAAGAGGGCAGAGACCCGACGCCAGCCGCGTGTTGCGCCCGCACCACTGGCCGGGCGCCGGGTGCTCATCGTCGACGACAACCAGGCCAACCGCCAGATCCTGGCGCACATCCTGGACGCCATGGACATGCGGGTCGTCGGTCTGTCGGCCGGCGACCAGGTGCTGGGGGCGCTGGAGAAGGCCGAGGCGGAAGGGAAACCCTTCGACTGCCTGATATCCGACATCCAGATGCCCGGCACCAACGGCTATGCGGTGGCCCGTCAGGTGCGGGCGGCCGGCGGCGCCTTCGCCGATCTGCCCCTCATCGCCCTATCCTCCATGATGGAGGACGACGCCGGCAAGTGCCGTCAGGCCGGCTTCGACGCCTTCCTGACCAAACCCGTGCGACGCGAAAAGCTCTGCAGCCTGCTGGAACGCACCCTCTCGCCGCGGCCGGACCGGGACACGCCGCAGCGGGAGCGGGAAATCATCACCCCCGACAGCGTGCGCGAAGACATGAAGCGATCGGTACGTATCCTGCTGGCCGAGGACAACCCTGTCAACCAGAAGCTCGCCAAACTGATGCTCTCCAAGGCGGGCTACCAGGTGGACGTGGCCGGCACAGGCCGCGAAGCGGTAGAGAAGTACACGACCGCTCCGGACGACTACGACCTCATCTTCATGGACATCCAGATGCCGGACATGGACGGCATCGAGGCCACCTGCGCCATCCGCGAATTCCAGCGCGAGGTGCTCAACGGCACCGCCCGGCACGTTCCCATCGTGGCCATGACGGCCCACGCCATGAAGGGCGACCGGGAACGCTGCATCGAGGCGGGCATGGACGACTACACCACCAAGCCCATCAAGCGCGAAACCGTGCTGGATCTCCTTGAGAAATGGGTCTTCAGGGAAAACCGCGCCGCCGTCTGAACCTCAGCGCGCCGCAGCCTCGGCGGCGCCCTTCTTGATCTCCTCCAGGCGCCGGTTGTAGTAGGCGATGACTTCCCGCCGGTTGAGCATTCCCAGCAGTTCCCCGTAATCGTCATCCCGGACCACCGGTAGGGAGTCGATGTTCTTTTGCGTGAACTTCTGCATGACGGTGTTCAAGTCGTCCGAGGGCGTCGTGACGATGATGTCGGTGACGGCGATGTCCTTCATCACCACCAGCGGCTCGATCTCCCGGTTGAAGAGCACACTGCGGATGTCCGTGCTGGAGAAGATGCCCGTCAGGCGCCCCTCGCGGTCCACCACCGGAAAGTAGTGCTGCTTGGTCTCGGAGAAGAACCGCTTGAACTCCTGGAAGGGCATGTCCTCGGGAATCAACTGCACCTTGTGCACGTACGGCATCAGGTCCCTGACGTGGATGGCCTGCAGGATGTCGACGAAGAACTCGCCGGCGTGGGCGGCGGAGGCCACCTTGTTCTTGACCTGCTTCTCGTAGATGGTCCAGCGCTTGGAGGCCATGTAGGTGATGGAGCACACCAGCAGGCTGGGCAGCAGCAGGTGGTAGGAATTGGTCATCTCGCTGACGAAGATGATGGTGGAGATGGGGGTGTTGGAAACGGCCGTGAAGAAGCCGGCCATGCCCACCACCACGAAGGCCCCGGGCTCGGTGATCACCGTGGGCACCAGGTCGTGGAAGATCTTGCCCACCGCGCCGCCCATGGCGCCGCCGATGACGATGGAGGGGCCGAAGACGCCGCCGGAGCCGCCGGAGCCGATGGAGAAGGAGGTCGTGAAGATCTTGCCCAGCGCCAGCGCCACCAGAAACAGGATGGTCACATGGCTCTGCATGGTGAGGGTCTGCTGGATGTAACCGTAGCCGAAGGCCAGCGTCTGGGGCAGGAAAAAGCCGATGATGCCGGTGCACAGGCCGCCGATGGCCGGCTTGATGTGATTGGGGATGCGGAACTTCCGGAACAGTGTCGTGATGCCGTAGAAAGCCTTGACGTACAGCACGCCGGTGGCGATCAGCACCAGGGCCATGACGATGTAGGGCCCCAGCTCCAGGGGGTTTTGGAACACGAAATCCGGGGAAGCGAACAGGCTGCCCCAGCCGAACACCAGGCAAAACAGGCAATAGGCCACCACCGAGGAGATGCCGGCCGGGATGATGACCTCGGACTCGAACTCGGGGTCGCGATAGAGCACCTCGGCGGCGAACAGCGCACCGGCCATGGGTGCCCGGAATATGGACCCGATGCCGGCCCCTACACCGGCCGCCATCATGATGCGCCGGTCGCGGTCGGACAATTTCAGCTGCGTGGCCAGGAAAGATCCGAATCCGGCGCCGATCTGGGCGATGGGCCCCTCGCGACCGCCGGAGCCGCCCGTGGTCAGGGTGACGGCCGAGGCGATCGTCTTGATGAACGGCACCCGGGCGCGGATGAACCCGCCCTGGTTGTGGTAGGCGTCGATGGCCGCGTCGGTGCCGTGGCCCTCTGCCTCGGGGGCGAAGGTGTAGACGATCCAGCCGGAAAAGATGCCGCCCAGCGCCGGCAGCAGCAGGAGCAAGGTGCGGTTCAGAGGGGTGGAAGTGCGCGGGATGAGGTGATGTTCGCCGGCCGGCGGCGGCGGACGGTAGCCGGCCAGCATGTCCATGAAGTAGTGCATGCCCAGCTGGCACAGGTAGTGAAACAGAATGGAGCCGGCCCCGGCGATGAGACCGATGACGAGGAAGTAAAAAGCCCACCGGCTGGCGAGAGCGACGTCGAACAGCATCTCCTTTTCGCGCTGTTCGCGCCTTTCGCGCCTGGCCCGTCGGGATGCTTTTTTCTCTGACTTGGACTTTTTCAAAGTCGACCGATCTCTGCGGTTAGGTCTCCAGTTCCCGGACACCCTTCAGGATGCTGTCAAACAGCGGTTTGATGAGGTCCTCTTCCACGCACGAAAAGGCGATGCGCAGGTTGTGATCCCCGATGGAGATCAACCCGATGCCGTACTTGTCGAGCAGGTGTCGTCTCAGCTTCTCGGCATTCACACGCTTGAGCCGGATGCACATGAA
>CAYZCL010000131.1:0-31601 GCA_964476595.1 uncultured Desulfobacteraceae bacterium | reverse complement strand
TCGACGGTCGCCAGCGGGCCCAGGAAAACGCCGGCGGTGGGCGCCCCGTGGATGTTGGCGTGGTGCAGGGAGACGCTGTCGCGGATGAAAAAGTTCTCGGCGCTCTCCGGGTCGTGGGAAAAATTGTGCACCAGGTTCTTGACCAGAAAGCTGTTGCTGATGCGGATCTGCTCGTCGCTTTCGAGCACGATGTCGAAGCCGCCGGCCTGCAGGTGGTCGCCGCGGCGCTTGAGCTCGTCACCGCGCACGTCGGTCTTGTAGAGCACCGCACGGCGCGTGCGGCAGTTGCCCATGAAATAGCTGCCCGACAGGCTGGAACCGACAAATTCCAGGTTGAGGGGGTGGTGTGGCGTGACGCCGTAAAAAGCATAGAACTTCAGGAACTTCTCGGGTTCGATGAGGCCGCGGATGTAAGGGCCGACATCGAAGCCCAGTTCCCGCAGGTTGATGTTGGTGCGCTGCACGATGCGTTCGATCAGGCTCTCCAGAAGCTGCATGGATCCTCCCTTCCTTGCGGGACACCGCCGTCAGCCGGTCAGCCGGATGCTCATGCCCATCAACGGCCACAGGAAATACACCGCGAAACCGGTCACCGCCATCAGCAGGATAGAGGCCGGTATGCCGTAGAGGAAAAACTCGCCCGTGGTGAACTGCCCCGAATCGTAAGCGATGGCGTTGGGCGCAGCGCCCACCAGCAGCAGAAACGGCATGCCGGCCGTCACCAGCGAGGCGAACAGGATGACCTCGCCGGCCACGCCCAGGTAGGGGGCGATGACCAGCGCCACCGGCAGCGAGATGGCGATAGCCGCCACGTTCATGATGAAGTTGGTCATCATCATGACGAAGAAAGCGATGCTCATGATGAACACGAACCAGTGGGATTCGCGGAAGATGGCCAGCCAGTTGATGGCCAGCCACTGGGCGGCGCCGGTCTGCCACAGGCAGAAACCGATGCTCATGGCGCCGCCGAAGAGCAGGATGATGTTCCAGGGGATCTCTTCCAGATCCTCGATCCTGAGGATACCGGTGATGAAAAACAGCACCGTCGAGATCAGGATGATGGCGGTCTTGTCCGGCGCATGGAAGCCGGGCACGAAACTCTTGAGCACCGCGAACAGGGCCAGCGACAGGATGCATAACACCACGATGCCGCCGCCCATCCACTCCTGGCGGCTGACGGGCCCCAGTTCGGCGTACAACTCCTTCGCTTTTTCCCGCAGCCCGGGAATGGTTTTCTTTTCGGGCTTCATGAAGACCATGAAAAAGCCCCACAGCAGGAAGGTCATCAGCCATCCGATGGGGAACATGTAGTAGCTGAGCTCGAAGAAGCCGACCTCGCGGCCCATGATGTCCTTGAAAAACCCGATGGCCACGGCGCCGCGGGCGGCGCCCAGCAGGGTGACGATGCTGCCGGCGCCGGCCACGTAAGCCATGCCCATGAAAAGTCCCTTGCCGAAACGGGTCTTGCGGTCGCCCTCGCCGTAAAGGCTGTAGATGGCCAGCAGCAGAGGATAGATGGTGGCCGCCACGGCGGTGTGGGCCATGATATGGGCCAGCGCGGAGGTCACCAGGAAACAGCCCAGGTAGATCATGCTGGTCCTTTCCCCCACAATAGAGAGCATTTTATAGGCCAGGCGGCGGGTGAGGCCGGTCTTGGTGAACACCAGGCCGATCATGATGGAGGCGAAAATGAACATCACCGAGGGCGTCATGAAATCCTTGAAGGCTTCTTCGGCCGTGCGGATCATGAATAGGGTCTGCAGGACCCCGATGGCCAGGCTGGTGACGCCGATGGGCAGCACCTCGAAAACCCACCATGTACCGGCCAGCAGAAAAACGGCCAGCGCGCCCTTGCCCTCGCGCGAAAGGATGAAATGCTTGCCGGCGGGATCCACCGCATCGGGCCACGGCGGAGAGTAGTAAACGACCACGAAGAGAACCACTCCGGTCATGAGATAAATGAGCTTGCGCCAGTCGACCGATCTCTGCGCGCCATTGCCGTCCGTTGCCATCAATCATCCTCCTTGCCGTCGTTGGGGGGTTCGGGTAGCGGATCCGCCGTGATATGGCGTGCCGGGGTCTCACGTGCTGCAGTCGTTGCCGTCGATGGCGCACTCCTTCATGATGTGGAAAATGGCTGCGAAAACGTCCGTCAAACGGATGATGCCGACGATCTCGTCGCCCCGGGTGACCAGCAGGGACTGGTGGTTGCCCAGGACCAGCAGGTGAATGGCCTCGTCCAGAGCGGCCTCCTCGTCGACGTATTCACCCTCGGTGGGCCTGTGCATGTAATCGGCGGTCCTGATGCCACAGGCCTTCTTGCATATGTCGTGCAGGGGGGATTCCCAAAGGCGGTAATCTTTCATCAGCGAGCGCATGAAGGCCCTGGAAAAACCGTACCGTTCGGCGCCGCCGCTCGCCTGCAGTTCCTTGTATTTCGGCTCCAGGGCCCGCAGCACGTCGAGCTGGCTGAGTTTTCCAACCACCTTGCCCGACGCGTCCAGCACCAGGATGGCGCGGTGGCGGTAGCGGGTGTTGTCGAATTCCTGCTGGGCTTTCTCCAGGGCCAGAACGGCCTCGTAAAGCGTGGCATCGTGGTGCACGGTGGCATACTCGGCCAGCGGAACCATCAGGTCTTTCACCTTGAACTCTTTCACTTCCAACCTCCTTTCGTGCCGCAGACGTTGGGGGGTGTCAAAAGTGAACGGGCGCTGCGGGGCCGACCGGCCCATCCGTGCGCAATAAATGGTGAAAAAAGGATGCAGATTACCAAAAAGTGATGGGTTGATCAATCAAAATCGGATTGCGGTTGTTCCGGCGGAACGCTTTGCGGGCCTTCCAGCACCGATCGTCTCAGGAAACGAAAGACGTCGGCCCCCTCGGCGTCGGCGGGCAGTCTGCCGCGCGCCACCTGCCGCAGGCGTGCGGCGGCATCATCGTCGGCCGTGGAAACCGGCTCCTTCACCAGCGACAGCCGGTTGTCCACCAGGCTGTAAAGCACGATCGGCCCGTAACGCCGATCTCCCCCCGCCCCCTCTTCCAGGCGGCCCCACATTTTCACGTGGTCGACCCGCAGCGGCGCGGGCGGCGGACGGTATCCCAGCAGTTCGGCGAACAGGGTCAGCGTCTCCACGACGCCGTCCAGGTAGGCGCTTTCCAGTGAGGCGGTCCCGTCGATCTCCAGTTCCCGGATGTCTTCCGGCCGGTATCTCAGGTCCAGGTTTTCCAGGCAACGGCGGCGAACGGTTTCCACGGAATCTTCGCGCTTGCTGACGCGCACGTCGCCGTCGTTGAGGATGCGGATGGCGTTGCGGATGCTGATCATCTCCCTGACGGTGGGACTCTTGCGCAGCGCCACGTCCTGGATGTCGGTGTGGTAGATGGGCAGACCGTTGTCCAGCACCAGCACTTCGGGCACGCCGCCGCCGTCGT
Organism: uncultured Desulfobacteraceae bacterium; assembly: GCA_964476595.1. Classification (GTDB taxonomy): domain Bacteria; phylum Desulfobacterota; class Desulfobacteria; order Desulfobacterales; family JALSRD01; genus JALSRD01. The sequence continues at coordinate 28,169 of CAYZCL010000131.1, read as the reverse complement.
CGCGCACGTAGAGGTCCAGGTCCCGCTCCCTGACATGGGTATAGGGTGCGTACTCCAGCAGTTCCTGCATGGCCTGGCGGTCGAAATGAATGCCGCTGTCCGGGCCTTTGAGCGAAGCGGTCACCCGTGCGGCCAGTTCGTCGATCCGGATTTTTTTGAGCAGATTTTCCCTGAATCCCATGCCCCCTCCTCTCTGGCGACCCTTCCGCGCGAGCCGAAAAAGACTACCACAGCGCAGGCAAGATGTAAACTCGCGCCCTGCGCGTCTCCGGCAGGCCCCGCAGACGGCGCAGGGAGTGCGCCCCACGCCTGCCGGCCTTGACTACCCGGCCGCTTTGCGGCTATGATTGGGATTTACAACGGGGAAAGGGCGTCACCGAGGTCCGGCGGCGCAGGGAAGGTGAACACCGCCCCCATTGACCCGGCGCAGAACGGCGCCGCAGCACATGCCAAGCCTGCGGCGCGAACGTGCCTGCACCGTGCCGCGGGGGTTTCTTATTTTCCGAAAAGGAGCAAACCATGGGTGAAACCATCAAACTGGTATATGGAGACCACACCTGGGAACTTCCCATGGTGATCGGATCGGAAGGTGAAAAGGCCATCGATATTTCCGCCTTGCGCAGCCGCACGGGGCTGATCACCCTCGACCCCGGCTACGCCAACACGGGAAGTTGTACCAGCGCCATCACCTTTATGGACGGTGAGAAGGGGATTCTCAGGTACCGCGGCATCCCCATCGAACAGCTGGCCGAACAATCCTCCTTCACCGAAACCGCCTTCCTGCTGATCAACGGGCGGTTGCCCACGCTCGATGAACTGAGGCGGTTTTCCATTCTGCTCAACGACCACTCGCTGGTTCACGAGGACATGCGCGGCTTCTACCAGCATTTCCCGCGGGGCTCGCACCCCATGGGCATACTCTCCTCCATGGTCAACGCGCTGCGCAGTTTCTACCCCGCCCTGCAGACCGTTCAGGAGGAGATCAACATCACCGTCACGCGGCTGCTCTCCAAGGTGCGCACCATGGCCGCCATGTCCTACAAGATCTCTCTGGGCCACAAGGTGGTCTACCCACGGCCGGACCTGTCCTACTGTGCCAATTTCCTGAACATGATGTTCGACTCGCCGGTGAGGCCTTACGAAATCCTGCCCGAGGCGGTGGAGGCCCTCAACACCTTCTGGATCCTGCACGCCGACCACGAGCAGAACTGCTCGACGTCGGCGGTGCGCATCGTGGGCAGCGGCCGGGTCAACCTGTACGCGGCCATCTCGGCCGGCATCGCCGCCCTGTGGGGGCCGCTGCACGGGGGGGCCAACCAGGCGGTGGTGGAAATGCTTAGCGCCATCCACGAAAGCGGCGGCGACATCGAGCCTTTTCTCAAGCGCGCCCGGGACCGCAACGACCCTTTCCGCCTGATGGGTTTCGGCCACCGTGTCTACCGCACCTACGACCCGCGGGCCAAGATCATGAAGAAGACCTGCGACCAGCTGCTGGCCAAGCTCAGCATCTCCGACCCCCTGCTGGACATCGCCAAAAAACTGGAGGAAGTGGCCCTCGAGGATCCCTATTTCATCGACCACCACCTTTACCCCAACGTGGACTTTTACAGCGGCGTGGTGCTGCGGGCCATGGGGATTCCCACCAACATGTTTACCGTGATGTTCGCCATCGGCCGCCTGCCGGGCTGGATCGCCCAGTGGAAGGAGAGCATGGACGACCCCAACTGGAAGATCAGCCGCCCGCGGCAGGTGTATATCGGTCCCACGCGGACCGACTACGTTCCCATCGAGGAACGCGGGGAGCACTCGGAGTGACTTCGACCCCTTGCGGAAAGGATGGGCGGCGCCTCCGAAACGGCCGCTGTCCGTTCCGGGGCGCCGGGTGACACCGCCGGCGGGCGGGGGGCTCAGGAAACCGGGTCGTACTCGAAAATCCCATCGTCGATGACCACCTCTCCGCTGTCGGCGTTTTCGGTCCGCCAGAGCACCTTGCCGGCGGACGCCTGCCACACCCGCGTGCGGATGGGAACCCCCGGGTACAGGGGGCTGGTGAAACGGCAGTTCAGGTGGCGCACCCGCTCGGGCCGATCGGGCACCCGGTGCTGGATGAGCCCCAGGCAGGCGAACCCCAGGGTGCCGGCGCCGTGCATGATGGGCCCCTCGAATCCGCAGCGGCGGGCGAACTCGGGATCGGCATGCAGGGCGAACTCGTCCCCGGTCAGGCGGTAGAGCAGGGGCTGGGCGGCGGCCGGGTGCGCCTCGAGGGTCGCGTCGGGCGGACGGTTCGGGAATTCCACCCTGGGCGTTGGCGTGCGATCCCCGCCGAACCCGCCGTCGAAGCGCGAAAAAACCGTCATACGGCTGCGGACCAGCAGCCGGCCGTCGCCGTCCACGGTGCGGCCGTCCACCACGATGAAGGCGCCTTTGTCGGCCCCCAGATCGTCGTAACGCACGATCTCGCCGTCGGTGGCCAGCACCCCCTCCACGGGCAGCGGTGCCTCGAAGAAAAACTCCTGGCCGGCGTGCAGCACGCCGCGCGCATCGGCGCCGGAGATGCGCCCCACCTGCCAGAAGAAATCGAAGGTGGCCGCCAGCGAGAAGGTCGGCAGCACCTTCAGCCCCTTCTCGTAACAGTATACCAGTTCATCGAATCCGGCGCCCACGGCCAGGGCGTAAAGCACGACGTCTCTCCATCCGTAGCGACGGGTAACCGGCCCGATGGGCTTTCCGACGGCAGTCAGGTCGAGGGCCATGGCATCTCCTCAGGGAAAACACTTGCGGGCGGTCATCTTCTCGCCCCCTGCAAGCGCCCCGATGATGGCGCCGACGGCGCTGTCCATGTCGCAGGCGGCCGTGTTGATGACCAGGTTGTAGTGATAGGGATTGGCAATGTCGGCGTGGTAGGATCTCTTGATGAAGGCCGCGCGCCGGTTTTCACGGTTCATCACCCTGCGGCGGGCCGTCTCCTCGGGCACCCCGTATTCCCGGGCCACGTTGGCCACGCGCTGCGCCAGGGGGGCCACCACGCGCACGCTCAGGCGTTCGTCGGGCGGGATGATGAAATTGGCGCCCCTGCCCATGATCACAGCGCCGCCGTGCTTGGCGATGATGCCGATGACCTTCATGAGGTGTTCCAGGTAAAGGCCGGGCCACAGGTAACGGTCGCTGACCAGCGAGGCGATGAAGTCCTGGATCCCCGACAGCCGCTCCTTCTCGATGGACGCCACCACCTGGTCGCTAACGTGGGCGCTCTTGGCGATGGCCTTGATGATATCGTGGTCGAAATACCCCAGCCCCAGCGTCTCGGCCAGGCGCCGGCCGATGACGTGGCCGCCGCTGCCCGGCTCCACCGAGATGGTGATCACCGGCAGCCCCGCAGTCTGCCCCTTTTTCCATTTTTCGATCAGCGGCTGGATAAAGCGGTCGATGGCGGCACTGCCCGAATTGCTTTCATTGCCCATGGTGACCTCCTTGTTTTGCCGGTAGCCTTCCGCAAAAAAGGGGTTACGGCAAAAAACCGCAACCCCTCGACATTGCTGGTAGGCACGGGCAGATTTGAACTGCCGACTTCTACCGTGTCAGGGTAGCGCTCTCCCCCTGAGCTACGTGCCTCTATGCCTCTTCTATTAACAATTGAAAATTTGCGTGTCAAGCAAAATGAAACGGCCCAAACGACCCGCCGCCTGCCTACTTGCCTTCCATGCCGTGCTGCAGGATCCCCATCCCGATGTAGATATAGTGCAGGCCGGAAACCGTGGTCAGCACCGCCGTCAGCCAGAAGAGCGGGGGCATCACCGCCTCCGCCGCGCCCGGCACGCCCCGGTTCAACAGTGCAACAGCGATCGAAGTCAGCTGGGCCACGGTGGTCAGCTTGCTGGCGATGATGGGACGGATCTCCAGTCCCACGCCGGTGATGGCGATGATCAGCACCCCGAGAACGATGACCACGTCGCGGCTGATCACCACCACCGCCAGCCAGGCCGGCACCATCTGCAACACGGCCAGGGAAACATAGGCCGTGGCCAGCAGCAGCTTGTCGGCGATGGCGTCCAGGTAGGCGCCCAGGGTGGTGCGCTGGTTCAGGGTGCGGGCCAGGAATCCGTCCAGCCCGTCGGTGATCGCCGCCGCCGAAAAAACCGCCAGGCACGGCAGGTAGCTCTCCCGGATGAGCAGGATGACGAACACCGGCGTCAGGAGAATCCGGAGCACCGTCAATATGTTGGGAACGTTGACAGGCAACACGGCGTCTCACTGGGCCTGTCCGTCGGCCGCCGGCGTCAGCTCGACCTGCAGGCTGTCGGCGAGCACCTCTCCGATGCGGATCCCGAAGCCCGTGAATGTCTGGCGCATCAGCGCCTCGGCCAGCGCGGGACCGTCGCCCTTGAAAGTCACCGCCAGGGTGGCCGAATCGGCCGCCAGGTCCTTGACCTGGACCTGTTCCACGCCGGGCAGGGCCGCCAGGGCCCGCCGGAAGTGGACGAAGTTGCCCAGGTTGGCGGTTCCCTGGACCTGGATCTCGACGGTGCCGACGCGTTCCCGGCGGGCGCTCCAGACCGCCGCCAGCTGGCCGGCCAGGTCCTCGGCCGCCAGTGTGGCGGCGCTGGTCAGGGCGGTGCGCGCACCGGCCCGGTGGTCGGCGTTGACGGCCACGGCTTCACGGGAAACCGTGGCGATGGGCTGCCCGTCGGACACCTGCAGCGCCCGCACGGAAACGGTGGCCTTGAAGGTGCGCACCTCGGCGCCCATGGTGTTGGGCGCCACCGCCACCCGGGCGCTGCCCACCAGCACCACGTCGGCCTGCAGCGCCCGGCCCGCCTCCGCGGCCCGGGCGTCGTTTAGTTCGGCCGGGTCGGGAATCACCACACCGGGGTGTTCACCCGGCGCCGCGGCCGGATCCAGGATGGTAAAGCCCCGTTCGGCCAGCACCTGCTGCATGGTTTCCTGGGTGTACGTCAGCCGGATTTCGCCGGGCGTATGCCACCAGTAGCGGGGGGACGGATCCTCCAGGCTCTGTTCGTCGATCAGCAGCAGCAGGCGGGGCAGGATGGGCTTGCCGGCCGACAGGACCCCGCTGCTCAGCAGCTGGTCCTTGACCTTGCGAAGCGAGACGGTCACCTCCACCAGCACCCGGTAGACCTTGCCGAAACGTCCCTCGGTGAGCACGCGGTAGCCCAGCACGAACTCGCCGACGCGATCATAGAGCATCTGGCCGATGGTCTGGAAATTTTCCACCCGTACTTCCACGGGCACCAGGTCGTTGACGGCCATGGAAATGGCGACGGCCTGTCCGTCGGCAATGGCCTGCTGGCGGCTTTTTTCGATGTTGCCGCCGTCGACCGCACTGCTGCCCATCACCGTGTAGGCCCGCGTGTCTCCGGCCGGGGCCTGGCCGAAACAGACGGCGGCCGGCGGGACCGCCAACAGGACCGCCAGCAGACCGGCCCACAGGCCGACCGGGATTCTCCTGCGACAGGGATGCTTGAAACGCAACATGGCCTTTCTCTCCTCTGCGGCGGCCGGTCCGGGAAACGAGGGGGCCGCGGGCCGTCTCCACCACTGAAAATCGACGGTTTTGAAAACAGGGTTTCCGGATCGTGCGGGCGGGTGCCGGTCAGACCTTCCGCACCAGGGCGTATTCGGCCACATCCAGCAGGATTTCGCGGGGTTCGGAGGGCGCAAAGGTCATGATGGCCTCCCTGGCCTGCCGGACGTGGTCGGCGGCCCGCCGCCGAGTGTAGGCGATGCCGTCGTAACGCTCCAGCAGCTCCACGAAACGCCGGAACTCGTCCTCGGAAAAGTCCTGCCGCGAAATCATGTCCTCGATCCGGCGACGGTCGCCGGCGTCGGCGGCCTTCAGGGCCGTGATCACCGGCAGCGTCAGCTTGCCCTCGCGGATGTCGGCGCCGGCGCCCTTACCCCACACCCGTGTGTCCGGGGTGTAGTCCAGCACGTCGTCGATCATCTGGAAGGCCATCCCCATGTGGAAGCCGTAGTCGGACAGGGCCTTTTCCTGGGGGGCCGGCGCTTCGGCCAGCAGGGCGCTGACCTGGCAGGCGCCTTTGAACAGCACCGCGGTCTTGCGGCGAATGACCTCGTAGTATTCTTCCTCGGTCAGGCTGAGGTCCCCGCGCTTCATCAACTGGTGGATCTCTCCCTGGCTCATGTTCTCGGTGATATCGGCCACCACCGAGATGATGCGGGCGTTGCGGGTGCGGGCGGACAGGGATATGGACCGCGCCAGCAGGAAATCGCCTACCAGCACCGCGGCCGGGTTTCCCCATATGGAGTGCGCCACCGGCTCACCGCGCCGCATGCTGGCGCCATCGATGATGTCGTCGTGGACCAGAGTGGCGGCGTGCAGGTACTCGAAGATCACCGACGAGGGGGTGTCCAGATCCCCCTGGTATCCGCACATGCGGGCGCCCAGAATCACCAGCAGCGGCCGCAGGCGCTTGCCGCCGCTGAACAGGATGTGCCCGGCGATGTCGGACACCAGGTCCAGGTAGGGGTTGAGGTTCTCCCTGAGGGCCTCCTCAATGGCCGCCAGGTCGCTGCTGACCCCTTCCAGAATCTTGCCTTTGAGATCCCTCAAACAACCACTCCCATCAAATCGTAGTCCAGTGCCTCGGTGATGCGGACCGACACGAACGATCCGCCTTCCGGACCCCGTTTTCCCGGGGCGCCCTTCACGATGGTCATGCCGTCCACTTCGGGCGCCTGGTGGGCGCCGCGCCCCTGGTAGAGCCCCTCTTCCAGGGGGGTTTCTAGAAGAATGTTCACGGTTTTGCCCAGATAACGACGCATGCTTTGGGCACTGATGCCCAGCTGCAGTTCCATCAAGCGTTCCCGGCGCTCCTCGGCCACTCCGGCGGGCACGTGACCGGGCAGCGCGTGGGCGGATAAATCATCACTATCCGAATACATGAATACACCCAAATGGTCAAACCTGATTTCCCGTACAAAGTCAATAAGCCGCTGGAAATCTTCTTCGGTCTCCCCCGGGAAACCCGTCAGCAGGGTCGTGCGCAGGGAAACCCCCGGCAGGCGGTTGCGGATGTCGGCGAACAGGCGCCGCAGGTGATCCGCCCCGTAAGCGCGCCCCATGGCCTTGAGAACCCGGTCGCTGGCGTGCTGGACCGGGATGTCGAGGTAGCTGCAGATGTTGTCCCAACGGGCCATGGTGTCGATGACTTCCGGGGTCAGGCTGGCGGGGTGGCCGTACATCAGACGGATCCAGACGCCGCGGTCCAGGGCCGCCAGTTCGGCCAGCAGCGTGTCGAGGCCCGCGGCGCCCTTCGACCGGCGGCCGTAAGCCGTGGTTTCCTGGGCCACCAGCACCAGCTCTTTCTTCCCCGCCCCGATGAGCATCTGCGCCTCGGCCCTGAGTTCCGCCACGGAGCGGTCCTGTTGCCGCCCCCGCAGCCGGGGAATGATGCAGTAGGTGCAGCGGCGGTCGCAGCCCTCGGCGATCTTGAGGTACGCCGTGGGGCCTTCTTCCAGCACGCGTCCAACCCCGCCGACCGTGGCGGCGCGGCCGGGATCCGGCAGGTAGCAACCGCTCGGCAGCGTTCCGGACACGGCGTCCACGATGGCGTCGATTCCCCCGGTGCCCACAAACGCGTCCACTTCGGGCAGCGCCTCGGTGATGGCCTGCCGGTAGCGCTGGGGCAGGCAGCCGGTCACCACCAGGCGGCGGCAGGCGCCCTCTTCCTTCATGCGGGCCAGTTCCAGGATGGCTTCGATGGATTCGTCGGCCGCCGACTCGATGAAGCTGCAGGTGTTGACCACGATGACCGCGGCTTCTTCCGGGTCGCGGGTCACCTGCCAGCCGGCGCGCCGCAGCAGCGCCAGCATCTGCTCGCTGTCCACCTGGTTCTTGGCGCACCCCAGGCTGGCCAGAAAAACGCGCCGCCCGGCGTTTGGGTCAGATCCGTTCATGGGCCGGAACCGTTTCGGCTGAAAAAGATGGTCCCCGATCCGCGCGGGGGTTGGTTTGTGTTCGTCCCTTCACGGGCCTCAATCCAGAAAACTGCGAAAATTCCTGGAGGCGAAATCCACCAGGGTCCCGTCGCGTCGGCGGACCACGATCAGGCATTCCACGCCGTCCAGGCCGTCGACCAGCGCGACCCCCCGGCGGGGCCCCATCACCATCAGGCCGGTGGCCAGACCGTCGGCCAGCGTACAGCCGGGCGCCGTCACCGAGACGCTCACCACGTGGTTGTCCACCGGGTAGCCGGTGCGCGGGTCGATGATGTGGGAGTAGTGCCGCCCGTCGATCTCGAAAAAATTGCGGTAGTCCCCGCTGGTGGCCAGGGCCCGGTCGGTCAGGGAAAGCACCCGGTAGACGTCGTCCGGGGCGTCTCCCGCCTCCGGCCGGCTGATGCCCACCCGCCAGGGTTTGCCGTCCCGGCGCCGCCCCGCGGCCAGCACCTCCCCGCCGATCTCCACCAGGAAATCGCGGAACCCCTCGGCCCGCAGCAGCGAGGCGATGCGGTCGACGCCGTATCCCTTGGCGATGGACGCCAGGTCCAGCTCCACCCGGGGGTCTCGCTTGGCGATCCGCCGGCCGGGCAGCAGAAGGATGTGATCGAAGCCCACCCGGGCCAGGACGGCGCGCACACGCTCCGGCGAAGGGGTGCGGCGGGGCGGCATGCTTTCAGTAAAGCCCCACAGCTCGATCAGCGGAAAGACGGTGCCGTCCCAGGCCCCGCCGGTCAGGCGATAGACCCGGCGGGAGGTTTCCAGCACATTCCAGAAGTCCTCCGAAACCCGCATCCCCCGGACGCCGGCGTCCAACGCGTTGAAGCGGCTGATCTCGCTGTCCGGCCGGAAGGTGGACATGCTCCGGTTGATCTCTTCCAGGCGCCAGGCGATGCGCTGTCGCAGCCGGTCGATGTCGACGGAAGGCCCGCTCACCACCCGGATGTGATAGGTGGTGCCCATGGTTTCGCCGGATAGCCGGATCTCGCGGCCGCGGTTGCAGCCCGCCGCCAGCAGCACCAGCGCCGCCGCCAGAGCCGCCGGCGCCCATGTCCGCATGATGCATCCCCTCATCAGCAGATCCTGGGCAGCTGTTCGCCGCTGAGCATGTCCAGCAGGCGGCGGCCGCCGATGCGCGTCCGCAGTTCCACCCGCCCGGCGTGCGCCGCGGTGACCCGACCGATGACCACGGACGCTTCCCCCAGGGCATCGCCGCGCATGGCCGCCAGCACGGCGTCGGTGTCGGCGGGGTCCACGCAGGCCAGCAGTTTGCCCTCGTTGGCCACGTACAGGGGGTCGACGCCCAGCAGTTCGCAGATGCCGGCCACGGCCGGCCTGACCGGTATGCGCTCTTCGTCGATCTCGATGCCCACCCCGGACTGGCCGGCGATTTCGTTGAGGGTCGTGGCGACGCCACCGCGGGTGGGGTCCCGCAGCACGTGGATGCCGGCGGCGGCCGCGAACATGCGCGCCACCAGATGATTCAGCGGCGCGCTGTCGCTGCGCACGTCGGCGTCGAACTCCAGGCCCTCGCGCCGCACCAGTACGGTCACCCCGTGGTCGGCGATGCTGCCGCTGAGGATGACGTCGTCGCCGGGACGGGCCCGGTGGCCGGATACCCGTATGCCGGGCGGCACCACGCCGATACCCGCCGTGTTGATGAAAATCCCGTCGGCGGCGCCGCGCGGCACCACCTTGGTGTCCCCGGTGACCACCTGCACGCCGGCCCGACGGGCGGCCCGCGCCATGTCGCCCAGGATCCGCTCCAGGTCCCGGCGCTCGAATCCCTCCTCGATGATCATGCCGGCACTCAGGTAGCGGGGCACGGCGCCGCACATGGCCAGGTCGTTGACCGTGCCGTTGACCGCCAGGTCCCCGATGCTGCCGCCGGGAAAGAAAACAGGGTCCACCACGTAAGTGTCGGTGGAAAAGGCCAGGCGGGCGCCCGCCACCTCCAGCACGGCGCCGTCGTCCAGCTGCGCCAGCGCCTCGTTGTCGAAGGCCGGCAGCATCGCCTCCACCACCAGCCGGTGGGACATGGCGCCCCCGCTGCCGTGGTCGAGCAGGATGCGCCCGTCTTTGCCCGCCGCGCTCACGGCGATACGCTCCGGGGTCGATGGGTGGGGTTCTTCATGGGCCTGATGTACACGATGCGCGCCGCCTCCGCAAGCCTCAAGGCGAGCGGTGATAGCGGTAGTAGGCCGCGCAGGTCCCCTCGCTGGAAACCATGCAGGGGCCGACGGGGTCGGCCGGGGTGCAGACGGTTGCGTACAGCCCGCACTGGGGCGGTTTCCTGCCGCCCGTCAGGATCTCGCCGCAGGCGCAGCCCGCGGGTTCCGGCACCCGCCGGGCCGTAATGCCGAACACCCGGGCGGCGTCGAAGGCGGCGAAACGCTCCCGGATTTCCAGCCCGCTGTCGGCGATGACGCCGATGCCGCGCCAACGGGCGTCAGCCGGCCGGAAAACCTCCGCCATCATTTCCAGGGCCTTGGGGTTTCCCCCGTCGGTGACGGCGCGCGGGTAGGCGTTGGCCAGCCGCGCCCGGCCGTCCCCGATCTGCTCGAGCAGCAGCACCAGGGCCTGCAGCAGGTCCACGGCCTCGAACCCCGCCACCACGCAGGGACGGGCGTGGCGCCGCACCAGGTCCCGGTAGGCGTCGACGCCGATGATGACCGACACGTGACCGGGCAGCAGCAACCCGTCGATGCGCACCTGTCCGGAAGAGAGCAGCGCCTTCAGCGCCGGCGGCACCCGCTTGTGGGCGCAGAAGACCGAGAAATTCTCCAACCCCCTCTTCCGGGCGGTCACGATGGTGGCGGCGATGGTGGGCGCGGTGGTCTCGAACCCGACCCCCAAAAAAACCACCCGCCGCGACGGGTTGCGGCGGGCGATGTCCAGGGCGTCGAAGGCCGAGTAGACCACGCGCACGTCGCTGCCTGCGGCCCGCGCCTGCTGCAGCGAGGACCCGCTGCCCGGCACCCGCATCAGGTCGCCGAAGGTGGCCACGATGACGTCCGGCTCGCGGGCCAGCGCGACGAAGGCGTCGATCTCCCCCTGGTCGGTGACGCAGACCGGGCACCCGGGCCCCGAAAGCAGGTCCACGGTGTCGGGCAACATGGAGCGGATGCCGCTGCGGAACAGCGCCACCGTGTGGGTCCCGCACACCTCCATGATGCGCACCGGGCGTACGGCGATTTGCCTGATGCGGGCCATGAGGCCCCCGGCGATTTCCCGGCTGCGGTATTCCTCGAGGTACTTGATGGTCATGTCGGTATCCTTTGCCTGTCGCCTATTTTCCGAACCGCGCGGCGGCGATCGCGGCCTGGCCCAGGCAGATGCCACCGTCGTTGGCGGGCACCTGCCGATGGCGCAGCACCGTTATGCCGGCCCGCCGCAGGGTGCGCGACAGGCCCGTGAGCAGCAGCCGGTTCTGGAAAACGCCTCCGGAAAGGGCCACCGTTTTCACCCCCGTGCGGTCGGCCAGGCGGACGCTCAGCTCCGTGAAGAGGCGCACCAGGGTGGTGTGAAAACGGCCGCTGATCTCGGCCGTCGGAACGCCTCCGCGCAGGTCGCGCACCACCCCGCGGATGATGCCGCCGGTGTCGATGACGCGGTCCCCGCCGCTCTCCCAACCGAACGGGTAGCCATCGTCGGTGTCGCGGGCGGCCGCCTCCAGCGCCATAGCCGCCTGGCCCTCGAAGGCCGCCTCGTGCCGCAGCCCGCAGAGCGCGGCCACGGCGTCGAACAGGCGTCCCAGGCTGGAGGTCGGCGGCGAGTGGATGCCCCGCGCCGCCATGCGGGCCACCACGCGCACCTGTTCGGGGCTCAACTTTTCGAGCAGCGGCAGGTCCAGTCCCGCCAGGCTTTCCCCCCACACCTGTACGAGGTGGCTCAGGGCCATGCGCCAGGGCTGTCGCACGGCGGCATCCCCGCCCGGCAGGGGCACGGGACGCAGGTGGGCCAGGCGCCGGCAGGTTTTCAGGTCGACCAGCAGCACCTCGCCGCCCCACACCGTGCCGTCGTCGCCGTAGCCGGTGCCGTCGAAAGCCAGCCCGATGACCGGCCCGAGGTGGCCGTTTTCGGCCAGGCAGGCGGCGATATGGGCGTGGTGATGCTGGACCTCCACCCGTTCAACCCCCCGCAGCGCCCGTGCGTAACGGCTGCTGCGATAGTCCGGGTGCCGGTCGCAGGCCACGATGCGGGGGGTGATGTCCAGGATGCCCTGGAGATGTGCGATGGTTTTGCGAAAGAAGGCCTCGGCGGCCGCGTTCTGCAGGTCCCCGATGTGCTGGCTCAGGAAAGCCGTGCGGTCCCGGGTCAGGCAGACGGTGTTCTTCAGCTCGGCGCCGCAGGCCAGGATCGGCGGGGCCGGGCGGGCCAGAAAGACCGGGGCCGGCACGTGGCCCCGGGAGCGCCGCAGCAGCCGCGGCCGGCCGTCGACCACCGCGGCGATGGAGTCGTCACAGCGCTGGTAGATCTCGCGGTCGTGCACCAGGAAGTAGTCGGCGATGCCGGCCAGGCGCTCGAAGGCCTCCCGGTTGCCCCGGACGATGGGCTCCCCGCTGGGGTTGGCGCTGGTCATCACCAGGGCCGTGAAACCGGCGCCCAGCAGCAGGTGGTGCAGCGGCGTGTAGGGCAGCATGACTCCGTAGCGGCGGTTTTGCGGCGACACCCGCGGCGAGATGTCGTTGGGCAGCCGCTTTTCCAGCAGCACGATGGGGCGCACCGGGGAGGTCAGCACTTCGCGCTCCCCTTGGTCGGACCGGGCGTAGCGGGCCACGTGCGCCAGGTCGGCGGACATCAGGGCCAGGGGCTTCTGCTCGCGGTGCTTGCGCCGCCGCAGTTCGGCCACGGCCGCGTCGTCGACGGCGTTGACCGCCAGGTGAAAGCCGCCCAGCCCCTTGACGGCCAGGATACGCCCCTGCTGCAGCAGCTCCGCCGCCCGCGCGATGGGGTCCCGCACCGGCAGCAGACGGCCGCGGCGGTCGTGCAGCGCCACCTGCGGCCCGCACTCCGGGCAGGCATTGGGCTGGGCATGGAAGCGGCGGTCGGCCGGGTCGTCGTACTCCGCCCGGCAGCGGGCGCACATGGTGAAGCCGTGCATGGAGGTGGTGGCGCGGTCGTAAGGGATGGCGCCGATGATGGTGTAACGCGGCCCGCAGTTGGTGCAGTTGATGAAAGGGTAGCGATAGCGGCGGTCGGCCGGGTCGTTCATCTCGCGCAGGCAGTCGCGGCACACGGCCACGTCCGGCGAGATGAAGGCCGTGCGGCGGGCGGCGGAGCGGCTCCGGACGATGGTGAAGCCGTCGCGCTGCGCCGCGGCGTGATCCGACACCCGCACGGCGGCGATGCGGGCCAGGGGCGGGCTCTGCTCCCGCAGCCTGCGGCAGAAGTCGGCGATGTCTGCGGCGTCGCCCTCCAGCACGATCTCCACCCCCTCGGCCGTGTTGGCCACCTGCCCGCACAGGTCCAGTTCCCGTGCCAGCCGGTACACGAAGGGCCGGAACCCCACCCCCTGGACGATGCCGCTGACTTCCAGTCTTCTGGCGGTCCGCTGTCCGGTCATGGCCCTCTGTCGGGGGAAAAGGCGGCGGTCTTCATGGGACTACCCGTCCGATCCGGACTGCTTCTTTTCCATCAGTTCGGCGGCCTCGCGCAGCAGGGCCAGCGTTTCCAGAGCGGTCGCTTCGTCGATCTTCTGGATGGCGAAGCCGGCGTGCACGATGACATAATCCCCCACCCGTGCGTCCTGCAGCAGCAGAAGGCTGCACTTTCTCCTGACGCCGTCGACGTCGATGGTCGCCATTTCGTTGTCGATGTCGACGATCCGGCTCGGTATGGCCAGGCACATGTCTCCTCCCTCTCTGAAAAACGGCAAACCCGCGGGCATTTCCACCGGACGCTTTCAATACCCTGCGGTCCTGTCCCCGTCAAGTCGGCGCCCCCCGCGACAGGGGCTTCGCAGGCGACCCCCGCGCTTTCCTTCAGGCCGTCCCCCGCATCGCGGCGCCCGCACCTCGAAGCCGGAAGTGCGGCAGCCGGGACGGCTCGCGGTATCCACTCCAGCGATCGTCACCGGTGCTCGTCCTGCGCCGGAAACGAAATTTCGATGGTGGTTCCCTCGCCGAGTTCGCTGTGGACCTCGATCCGCCCGTCGTAGTCCCTGACGATGCCGTAGGCGATGGACAGGCCCAGCCCCATGCCCCGGCGCACCTCCTTGGTGGTGAAAAAAGGCTCGAAAATCTTGTCGCGCACCTCCGGTGCGATTCCCGTGCCGGTGTCGGCCACGCTCACCACGACCCGTCCCGCGGCCTCGCGGCTGCGGATGGTGATCACACCCCGGTCGTCATCGCCTGACGACTGGCGCTGTTCGATGGCATCCCGTGCGTTGGTGACCAGGTTGAACAGCACCTGTTCCATGCGGTTGTTCTGCGCCAGCACCGGCGGCAGCGCCGGCGAGAGCGCCAGGCGCACCTTGATGTTGCTCAGCCGCAGCTGGCGGCCGATGATGCCCAGCACCCGCCGGATGGAACGGTTGAGATCCACCGGCTCGCGCTCGAAGCCGGGCTTGCGGCCGAACTCCCGCAGCAGGTTGATGATCTCCGACGCCCGGTCCACCTGGCTGCTCACCTCGCTGACGACCTCCCTCAGTTCTTCGGGAGAGATACGGCCGCCCTTCTCGATGACCATCTGCAGGTACTCGTTGCCCATCTTGATGGCGTTCAGGGGCTGGTTGAGTTCGTGGGCGATGCCTGCCGACATCTCCCCCAGGGTGGTCATTTTGCTGGCCTGGATCAGCTGGGCGTCCTTTTCCACCATCTCGGTGATGTCGGTGACCGCCAGGATGATGGCATCGCGTTCCCGGTAGCAGGTGGGACAGGCCGTGACGCGCACGAAAAACGGCCGGCCGCCCTTCTTGAAGTGCTGCACCTTCTGGCTGACCACGCACATGCCCGGGCGGACCACGGCGTCGGGGGACCCCAGCTGCATGGGTTCGTACGCGAAGGGACCCAGGTCCGTGAAGGGCCGCCCGATGAGGGCCTGCTTGTCGTAGCCGTAGGTTTCCTCCGCGCTGGGGTTGGCGTCCAGGATCTCCAGGCTGTGCCGGTCCAGCACGAAGATGGGGTTGGGGCCGCTGTTGAACAGCGAACGGTACTTCTGTTCAGACTCGTGCAGCGCCTTCTCGGCCTGCTTGCGTTCGGAAATGTCCAGGAAGGCGCCGGTGATGAACTCGATCTCGCCGTCCTCGCCGTAGATGATCTGGCCGCCTTCCTCCACCCAGATGATCTTCCCGTCCCTGGATTTGAAACGATACTCGCGAATGTAGGACTTGTCGCTCTTGAGCGCCTGCCGGAACTTCTCCTTGGCCGCCTCCAGGTCCTCTTCGTAGACCAGATCGAACCAGGTCAGCCGCCGGGAAAGAAAGTCTTCCCGGCGGTAGCCGGTCAGCTTCTCGATCTTGTCGTCGAAAAAGTCGATGGCGCCGTCGAGGTAGCCCTTGTAGACGATGTTGGGCAGGTTGTTGACCAGCAGCCGGTAGTTGCGTTCGCTCTCCTGCAGCGCCTTCTCGGAACGCTTCTTCTCGGTGATGTCCATGGCGATGCATAGAAAACCGCCGGCCGTGCCGTCGGGCTCGCGCAGGGGGTTGATGGACATCCGCACGGGAAAAGTGGACCCGTCCTTTCGCACGTAGGTCCACTCCAGGCGCTCCGAACGCTCCAGGGCGGCGTAGGCGAAAAAGAACTCCAGCCCCTCCACCGGGCGCCCCAGCCGGGCGCTCAGCTCCTTTCCGCGGGCAGCCAGTTCCGCGGGCAGGTGGAAGATCTCGGGGGTCTTCTTCCCGATGATCTCGTGGGCGCTGTATCCCAGCAGGTTCTCGGCGCCCCTGTTGAAAACCACGATGACGCCCTCGGTGTTGGTGGCGATGATCGAGATCTGCGTGGCGGAATCCAGCACCGCCTTGCGCTGGGCGTTGGCCACCTGGAAGCGGCGCAGGATCTTCTCGGTCTCTTCGAACTGCTTGACCACCAGGTTGGCGGTCAGCTCGGCCGCTTTGCGGGCGACGCGAATCTCCCGGCGCAGCATGTCGTTTTCCGCCAGCAGTTCCTGGAGGGCGTCGACACTGCGCACCTGCGCATCCCGTGCAGAGGCTTCCATGGTCATCCTGAGCTCACCCCGCTTTCAAGACATGCCGAATTTCGCATGACGCCGCCTCACAGCCGGATGGTTTTGCGCACGTCGGCGGCGTGCACGGTGCACACCAGGCAGGGGTCGAAGGAACGCACCACGTGGTAGACTTCCACGGGGTGGTCCGGCGACCGCACCGGCGTGCCCACCAGGGCCTCCTCCCAGGGGCCGCGCCGGCGCTGCGCATCCCGGGGGGAACCGTTCCAGGCCGTGGGGGTGATGATCTGGTAGCGCACGATCCTGGACTTGCTGACCTGCACCCAGTGCCCCAGCGCCCCCCGCGGCGCCTCGATCAGGCCGACGCCCTGCCCCTCCCCGATCCCGGCCGGCTCCTGGTAAAACGTCCCCCGATCCCCGGTCATTTCGCGCAGGTAGCGCTCCAGCACGGGGATCAGCACGGCGCACCGGGCCAGGCGGGCGAGCTGCCGCACGAAGACGCTGGGCCCCCCGCTTTCGACCAGATCCCGGAACAGCGGGTTGGCCGACACGAGCATTTCGGCCAGCGGCCCCGTCTCGGCCGGGCGGTGCCTGTAGCGCGGCGCCTTGGCCCAGCTGTACTTCTCGCCCTCGCGGCCGGTGGCATAGGGTACGGTGTCGCCCTCGAAAGGATGCGCCGGGCCGCCCTTGTCCTGGAACCAGGCGTGGGACAGGTCTTCGCTGATCTCCTCCTGCTGCAGCGGCGTGACCTGCGAATCCGCGTAAAACCCGGCCGGTGAGTAGTAGGTTCTTCCCCCCTCGGCGGGCGCATCGCTGTTTTCCGGCGTGTCCAGCCGGCCGAAACTGATGAAATTCCCGCACCCGCCGCCGATGCCGTCCAGTCCCAGCGTCCGGCAGCAGCGGATGAAAAAACCCATTTCGCCGTTCCGGTGGGAGTCCGAGGCCTCCAGCCAGGCCATCAGTTCGTCACGGCTCCCGATGTCCAGCCATCTTTCCAAACGGCACCCCAACACCCGCTGCTCGTACCAGTCGCGAAAATTCTTGAGCAGGTAGCGGCACTGGGCGATTTCTGACGGGCTGGGCATGGAGACCACACCGCCGGGCACCATGAACGAAGAGTGCGGCCACTGGCCGCCGAGCATGGCGATGATGCCCAGGATGTCGCGCGTCCGGCGGATCGTTTCGACGGTTGTCCGCCCGGCCAGCGGCCGATAGCGCGCCACGGCTTCGTCGAAAAAAGGCTGTTCGCGGTAGACCGGGTTGGCCAGGTCCGGCATGAACAGAACGAAGGCGTGACGCATGTCGTTCTGCAGCTGCTCCACCATCTGGGCCACGTTGCGGATGCGCCGCGCGTTGTCCGGCACGTGCACCCCGCAGATCATGTCCAGTGCCTTGACCGCCGCGTACAGGTGGGCGGTGCTGCAGATCCCGCAAATGCGCGGCGTGATGACCAGGGCGTCCAGCGGGGCCCGCCCGACCATGATGTTCTCGAAACCGCGGTACATGGTCCCCACGCTCCAGGCTTCGGACACCGCCCCGCCCTCCAGCTCGATGTGGATCTCCAGGTCCCCTTCCACCCGGTTGAGCGCAATGATCTTTTTTTTTGTCACGGTCATGACGATGCCACCTGTGTTCGCGGTCAGATGCCGGTTTTTCGGGTTTTGAGGCGCGGGGGGGCCGCGGCCGCGGCCATTCCCTTGTACGCCATGTAATGGGCGCGGTTGATGCCTTCGGGCAGCTCGATGGGGATGCCCTCGATGTTGCGGGTCTCGAAGAAAGGATACGGCTGTGGAAAGTCGGGGCGCGTGCAGCCGAAGCAGGGAACCCCCACGCGGGTCTTGGACGAGCGCCGGTGCCACAGCAGCTTGTTGCAGGGACCGTGGGCCAGGGGCCCGTGGCAGCCGAGGTGAAAGAAGAGGCAGCCCTTTCCGCCGAAGTGCCAGTCCTCCACCCGGTATTCGTGGTACTCGTTGCGCGTGCACCCCTGGTGCACCATGACATTGTACCACTCGGCCGGGGAGTTGTACTCGGTCAAATCGATGGGGCTGTCCAGCACCAGGGCCGAGAGCACCCCGCTGATGACGTCGTAGTGACAGGGGCAGCCGGGCAGGTTGATCACCGGCAGTCCGCTGCGGGCGGTGAAATCCGGCCCCAGGAATCCTCCTTTGTCCCACTTGAGAAACTGCATGCCGGTGGCCTCGATCTCGTCGCCGGCCCCGATGCCGCCGAAACTGGCGCAGGTCCCCACGGCCAGGATGAAGCCCGCACGCCGGGCCAGGGAGGCCACCAGGTCCTTCTTGGGCTTGCCCATGACCGTGTCGAACAACCCCGTGCCCCGGGGCCCCCGGATGATCGACCCCTCGACGCACAGGATGTCCAGCGGGCGGTCCCCTTGGAGGAGTTCGTCGAACAGCCGCCACCGTTCGGAAATGTCGGTGTCCGAGATGGACGGGTGCCACAGCAGGGTGATATTCAGCGCCTTGAAGAGCGCGTCGATGGGCGGCGAGGACGCGTTGAAAAAGGACCACGTGTCACCACCGCAGCCGCCGCAGTGTATCCAGAGCAGGTTCATGGGCATGCTCGCCCTCCTCTTCTTCCTTCATCCGCGGTATCGCCGCCCCGCGGTTTCCGCACTGGGCCCGGCGACTAGGCCAGCGCCTTTTCGGCCTTGTCCAGGGCCTCTTCCAGCGCCCGGCGTTGGATCGGCTTGTGAAGAAAAGCCGTGGCCTTGAGCGCCATGGCCTGCTGGGCGAGGTCCGTGTCCCCGTGGCCGGTGATGACGATGACGGGAGTGCCGGGTTTTGCGGCCTTGATGCGTTCCAGCACCGCGAGCCCGTCCAGCCCGGGCATCTTGATGTCCGAAAAAACCATGTCCGGCTTTTCACGCCGGAAGATTTCCAGCCCGGCGTCACCGTTTTCGGCCGTCAGTACCTCGTAGCCGTATGCCCGCAGAAACAGCCGGAACATTTTCAGGGTGGGTCTTTCGTCATCGATGATCAGGATTTTTTTCATAGCAGCCCCCCTTCGGCGTGCAGCGGGTTGACGGTTCGCGGGCGCTTCACGGCCCCTCGGAGGCGGCCACCGGGAAGCACAGGGTGACGGTGGTCCCCCGCCCCTCGGCGCTTTCCACGAGGATCTCCCCCCCGCAGGCCTGCACCACCTGCCGGCAGGCGGTCAACCCCAGGCCCTTGGCGCCGGCGGCCTTGCGGGTGGAAAAGAAGGGTTCAAAGATTCGCGCTTTGACGTGCCCGGGCATACCGGCACCGTTGTCCGAGACCGCCACACAGACCCGTCCCTCTTCGGTGTAGGTCCGGATCGCCACTTCCCCGGGGGTGGATGTGTCGCCGCTCGCCCGCCTCCGGTCCGTAACGGCTTCGCGGGCATTTTCGAGCAGGTTGTAGATGACCTCCGCCATGCGCGCCTTCTGTGCCCGTATCGGCGGCAACGACCCATCCGTATGTATTTTAACCCGAATGTTCTCGAGGGTCAACTGATGGCCCAGCAAGGCGACGGCGTCCTGGACGGCGTGGTTCAGGTTCACCGGCCGCAGTTCGAATCCGGACTTCTGTCCCAGGGCGGCCAGGGCGGCGATCACGCGCGTGGTGCGGTCCACCTGTTCCCCGATCTCGGTGGCGATCTCCCGCAGGTCCTCCCTGCGGATGGGCTGGTTGCGCTGCACCATCATCTTCAGGTAGTCGCTGCCCATGCGGATGACGTTCAGCGGCTGGTTGAGATCGTGCACGATGTCGTCCGAAAGCCCGCCCAGGGTGGGCATCACCCGCAGCACATCCCAGGCCGTGACCAGCTCCACGCGCAGCATGAGGGCCGGGAGGATCAGCAGGTCGCCGATCATGGCAGCGGCCATGGTGATGACCATCAGCAGGCCGAAGACGGCCGTAGGCTTGAAACTGGAGAAGATCAGCACCGCGAAACCGAGGCAGATGGTCAGGCTGGTCATCACGATGGGACGGCCCACCTGCCGGATGGTGTCGGCCATGGCGCGGTCCTTGTTCAGATCCTTCTTGAACTCGTGGTTGTAGCGAAACAGGTAGTGAATCGTGTCGTCCACGGCCAGGCCGATGGCCACGCTGGCGATCAGGCTGGTGACCACCGAGAGGTGAATGCCCAGCCAGCCCATGAGACCAAAGTTGACCACCAGGGGAAACAAGTTGGGCAGGATGGCGATCAGGCCCACCTTGACCGACAGAAACAGCATCAGCATGATCACGAATATGATCAGCAGGGTCAGTGAAAAGCTCTTGGCCTGCCCCCGGGTGAGCAGCTGGCTGCTGGCCGAGATCACCACGCCGAAACCGGTCACCTCCCATTGCAGGCCGCGGTCCGCATAAGCGCTGCGGACGTGGTCCAGGATTTGTTTCTTGAGGTCCAGAAATCCGCGGGAACTGGCGATGTGGGTGAACAGCAGGATGTTGGCGCGGCTGAAGTCCGGATTCATGAAGCGGTCGAGCATGTCCTGCCCCAGCAGGCTCTTGTAACTGTTAACGGCCATGCGCACCTCGAAGGCCTCCTCGGGCAAACGGTAGTACTCGGCGCGGTAGCGGTTGGTGGCGTAGTTGACCAGCTTGAGGTAATCGGCGAAGCTGATGCTCTTGTCCACGCCCGGCAGGCGTTCCGCGAAGCGTCCCAGTTTCGTGAGCACGGCGATGTTTTCCGGCGATTCGAAGAAGTCCTCCACCGGCGCCTGCACCACCACGTTGACCGGGAAACAGCCCGACAGGTGGCGGTGGATGTCGGCGAAGTGGCGGCTGATGGGCGTGCTTTCCCTGAAAAACCCCACCGGATTGGTCTCCACACGGATCAAGGGTATGCCGGCCAGGCACAGCAGCGTGACGGCCCCCACGGCATAGAGCACCCTGCGCCGGTGCCTCAGGTTCAGGGCCACCACGACCTCGATGAGGCGATTGAGCAGGCGCCGGACGGGGGTCTCCCCGCGGCCGTCGGCACACGGCGCCGGAAGGACACGCAGCAGCACCGGAAAGAGCGTCAGCAGAAGTATCAGCAGGCTCAGCATGCCGAAGCAGGCGAACAGGGCGAATTCCCGTGTGGCGGCAATGCGGTTGATCAGCAGCGACGCCAGGCCGGCCACCGTGGTCAGCACCGCCAGCAGGGTGGGCAGCGTGACGTGGCTGTAGGCCTGCCGTACGGCCTGTTCTCTGGAGGTGGTGTAGCCCGTCGCGGCCAGGTAGGCGGAGAGAATGTGCAGGCAGTAAGCGATGCCCACGGCGATCAGGAACACCGGTACGATCATGGTGAGCATGGACACCGCCACGCCCGACCAGGCCATGAGGCCGAAGGTCCAGCACAGGCACACCAGCACGCACACCAGCGGCGCCGCCAGGCAGCACAGCCGCCGGAAGACCAGCCACAGCACCACCCCGATGACGGCCAGGGTGACGGGCGGCAGGCGGAAGAGATCTTTCTGACTGTAGCGCGCCAGCGCCAGGGCCACCAGCGGCATCCCGATCTGGTAGAGCGTCATCCCCTCCGGCGCCCGCGCAATGACCTGCCTGACACGCGCGATGACGGCCTGCTGGTCGGCGTCGGTTTTCAGCACCAGGTTCAGCACCGTAACGCGGTGATCGTCGGAAAGCAGGTTTCTGCGCAGCAGCGCCAGCGGCCGGATGGCGGCCGCGAAGCGGGGAAGGTCCCACTTGCCGGAGATTTCCACGGCCTGCTTGATGGCGGGCAACCCGATGACGCGCCGCACGCCCGGCACCTTGCCGAGCCGCCGGGAGATGTGCGTGATGTGGCGGAAGGTGAGCGGGTCGAAAACGTCGCGGCACTTGATCACCACCCGGATGATCTCGTCGGAGCCGAACGTGCGCCGGAAGGCCTCGTAGCGGGCCGTGGCCGGCAGGTCCTCGACGACCAGGTCGTAGAGCGAAGTCCGAAAGGACAGCTGCGGCAGTTTCCAGGCGAAAAGGACGCTCACCAGCGCCACAGCCAGGATGACCGCGTAAGGCCGGCGCAGCATCCACGCCAAGGACTTGCGCAGGGGCTGCACCAGCACCGGCGACGCTATGGATCCGCCCTGCCTCATGCGACGGCCACCTCACATGGTCCGGAACACGGTACCGGACATCACGACCGGGGACGACGCTGGTAGGCGACCCCCAGTTTTTCCAGTTCGGCCAGCACCATCCCGATCACCGTGTCCATCCGACCACGGACCACCGGGGTCATCTCCAGTCCCAGGGTTTCGATGTCCTCGGGTTCCACGCCGATGATGACCGTTTCGGGCACCTTGTCCAGGGCCCGGCAAAGGGTCAAGGCCTCCAGCAGGTCCACTTGGTGCAGCGAGTTCTTGGCCCGGATGCGTTCGGGAATCTCCCGGCCCTCGAGCCGGTAAACACGGCCCGGTTCACCGTTGTTGCGGATGACATCCACCACGATGAGCCGGTCGGCGCTGCTGATCACCCCCAGCAGGTTGATCCCCAGCACGCCGCCGTCGACCAGCGACACGTTGGGGGGAAACCGGTAGCGGGCCTCCATCGCATCGACCACATGAACGCCGAACCCCTCGTCGGTGAGCAGGGTACATCCCACGCCCATAATCATCACGTGTTCCGATGTCATCCGCCTCCCCCCCCCGGAAAAATCCGGCGGCACTGCCTAGAATGACGCCCCGGCGCCGGCGGCAAACGAGGCGCCGGGCAAAGGCCGCCTACAGCACCTTGATCTTGTACACCTCGTTGGAATCCGGGTCGATGACGTGCACACCGCAGGCGATGCACGGATCGAAGGAGTGCACCGTGCGCAGGATTTCCAGCGGGCGTTTGGGATCGGCCACCGGCGTACCGATGAGGGCCTCCTCCACCGGCCCAAGGTTGCCCTTGTCGTCGCGCGGCCCCAGGTTCCAGGTGGAGGGCACCACGTACTGGTAGTTCTTGATCTTCTTACCCTCGATGTTGATCCAGTGGCCCAGGGCGCCGCGGGGAACGTCGTTGAGGCCCACGCCGCGGGCCTTGTCGGGCATCTCGTAAGACTGGAAGGTCTTGTTGTCGCCCTTCTTAAGGTTCTCGATCAGTTCGGTGATCCATCCCTCCATGACCCCGCCGATGGCCTGGGTTTCCAGGGCCCGGGCGGCGGTGCGCCCCAGGGTCGAGAACAGCGCCGCGGCCGGGATGCCGAGGGTCTTAAGGGTGCTGTCCACCAGGGGCTTGACGTCCTGGTGGCCCTTGCCGTAGGCCACCAGCACCCGCGCCAGGGGCCCCACTTCGCAAGCCTTGCCATCGTACCGCGGGGCCTTGAACCAGGAGTACTGTCCCTTGTCCGGCTGGTACTCGGGATTCTTCTGCACCGGGCGCGTCTCGCCTTCGAAGGGATGCCGTGCCTGCCCCTTCTCGTACCAGGCACGGGTGACGTCCTCGGTGACCTTCTGCTGGTCGGCCATGCGGACATTGGCCAGGTCGCGCTTGAAGATCACCCCGCGCGGCATGAAGAGGCTCTCGGGTTCCTTTTCACTCTGGGGGAACTCGCCCCAGGCCAGGAAATTGGTGGTCCCGCCGATGGCACCCCAGTCCTTGTAGAAGGGGGCGATGGCCAGCAGGTCCGGCACGTAGACGTTGCGGATGAACTTCTGGGTTTCCTTCCAGAGGTAGAGAAATTCGGACAGGCGGTCGGCGTTGAGGTCCCGCACGCAGGTGACACCGCCCACGGCCATGGCCTGCAGGTGGGGGTTCTTGGCTCCCAGGATGGCGTGCATGCGCACGATCCGGGCCTGCAGGCGCAGGGCCTCGATGTAATGCGCCACTGCCATCAGGTTGGCCTCCGGCGGCAGCTTGTAGGCCGGGTGGCCCCAGTAGGCGTTGTTGAAAGGGCCCAGCTGCCCGCTGTCCACGAAAGTCTGCACCCGTTGCTGGACTTCCTTGAAGTATTTCACGCCGCCGCTGGAGTCGTTGCTGACGTTGGCGGCCAGGGCGGCCGTCTTCTTGGGGTCGGCTTTCAGGGCGCTGATGATGTCCACCCAGTCCAGGGCGTGCAAGTGATAGAAGTGAACGATATGGTCGTGCTGGAACTGGACGCCGTGCAGCAGGTTGCGCACCAGGCGGGCGTTGGTGGGAATCTGGACCTTGGCGGCGTTTTCGACTGCCCTCACCGAGGACAGAGCATGCGTGTAGGTTCAGACGCCGCAGGAGCGCTGCACGAAGTGGTGGGCGTCGCGTGGGTCGCGCCCCAGCAGGATGAGTTCGATGCCGCGGAACATCTGCCCGGAACTCCAGGCGTTGACGACCTTACCGCCCGAGATTTCGACTTCGATCCTCAGGTGGCCCTCTATTCTGGTGATCGGATCAATGGTGATCTTTTTACCCATTTTATCTCCTCCCGTAAGATAGCAAAACGACGGTTTCGGTCAGAAGACGCGCCGGGCTATAGTTCTTCGTAGAAGGGCGTCATCTTGTCCCAGAAGTCGGGCTCGCTGCACCCGATGCAGGGGTGCCCCGCTTCGATGGGCCAGCTGGTGCCGTCGTTGAACTTGACGATCGGGCAGTTGTTGTAGGTCTCCGGCCCGCGGCAGCCCATCTTGTAGAGGCAGTAGCCCAGCTCGGCTTCCTCCGAACCGAATTCTTCCACGAATTCGTCGTTTTCGAAGTGCGAGCGACGCGGGCACTGGTCGTGGATGGTCTGTCCGTAGGCAAACAGCGGACGCCCGAGTTCGTCGAGCTCGGGCAGCTTGCCCAGGAGGAGGTAGTTCATCACCGTTCCGACGAAGTTGTTGGGATTGGGCGGGCAGCCGGAGATGTTGACGGTCTTCATCCCCAGGGCATCGCCGATGCCCTTGTAACCGCCCGGGTTGGGTTTGGCCGCCTGGACGCCGCCGAAGCTGGCGCAGGTGCCGATGCAGATAACGGCGGCGGCCTTGCTGCAGACGTTCTTGGCGATCTGCAGAAAGGTGTTGCCGGCGATCTTTCCGTAACCGCCGTCGAACTTGGTGGCCACGGCCCCCTCCACCACGCAGATGAACTTGCCGCCGTACTTCTTCAGGGCCATGTGCAGCTGTTCTTCGGCCTGCCGCCCGGCCGCAGCCATGATGGTTTCGTGGTACTCCAGCGAGATGATCTCGAGCACGAACTCATCCACGTAGGGGTAAATGGTCCGCAGTACCGCTTCGGAGCAACCCGTACACTCGGCGAAGTGCAGCCAGATCACCGGCGGACGCTGCTTGGGGGCCGCAAAAACTTCAGCCACTCTGGGAACGTATGCGGCCGACAGTCCCATCGTGGCTGTAAGTGCAGTACAATACTTCATGAATTTTCGTCTTGAAATCCCCCTCTGTTCCAGCCGTTGGTAAAATGCCTCCTGTTCTCTCTCCTTCTCCTTTTCCATGGGCACCTCCTGTCCTTTGTTAAACCCCCATTGACAAAACAGTCCCATTCCCATTTATTTTTTCTTCCGGACTTGACGGCTTGACGGCCGGAAAAACAGCTGGCATTTCAAAAGAGCAGATTCCAAACATTTAAGTAAACAGAAGAACCCGCGGAAAGTCAAGGGATAAAATCCGTCGGGCATGACAGGTACCCACGGGCAACGTCCGGCGTGCCGGACGTAGGCGCCGGCTTCAGCCGAGCGAGCGTTGATGGGGAAGGATTTTCGGCGATGGGTCGAAAACAGAGGCCCCGCCCCGAGCCGTGGGGGAGGGCCTCCGCGTCGTGCAGGATCGCTGGGGGACTACTGGGTCTTCTTGATCTTGTAAGACCCGTCCTTGTTGTAGGTGACCTCGGCCTCGAGGTAATAGACCTTCTTGAGTTCCGGCCGCAGGTCCTGGACCATGTAGTACGATTCCCCGCTGCGGGCCCCGGTGGAGCATACGAACACGATGGGCTTGTCCGTCGGCAGGCTCTTGAGCTTTTTCTCCAGGAAGTCCACCGGGATGTTGACGGCGCCCTTGAAATGCCCTTTTGCGTATTCGTCCCCGTCGCGCACGTCGATGAGCATGATGTTGTCCGGGTCCTTCTCGATGAAGCGGGTGAAGGTGGCGATGTCGATGCTGCCTTCGGTGTCCCCCTTCTTGATCTCCCGGGCGACGGCCATGTTGGTGTGGCCGGCATACTTTTTCCAGGCCGGGTATCCGGCGGCGAAAACCTTGACGTTCCTGTAGCCGAGCCTTTCGGCCTTGCGGGCGGACTTGTGGCTCAGCTTGCAGTGGTATCCCCCGCAGTAGAAGATCAGCAGCGTGTTCTTGTCCTTGGGCAGCCTGTCTTTGAGCTTGTCGAACCGGGTGTAGGGGATGTTCACCGCCGTGGGAAGATGGCCGTTGACGTATTTGGGCTTGTAGGGCCGCGAGTCGATGATCATGACGCCTTCGGGCCGGGGCACCCTGGCGTACTGCCGGACAAACGGGACATCCACGATGTCGTGAAAAGCCCAATCCGACGACAACATGACCTGACGGGGACTCGGCTGGGTGGCGCATCCCGTGATCAGCGCCGCCGCCAGCGCCATTAGAGCAAGTGGGAAAAGCTGCCTTCTCGCCTGCCTCATGCATTACCTCCTCTGCTCGAAAAGTGTGTTAATCTCCCCATAAACGGAAACGCTTTTCCAAACCACGGCGCAGGCGTCTTCCGTCAAGCATCACATAGTGGTATCTATGTGTACCACAAAAGAGTATGCTTTACAAACGGGTATTTCCGGTGGTCCCGGCGGCGGGCATCCGCCGGCAGGCGTGCGTGAGCGGTGACAGGCTGCGGGACGGCGGCGTCCTGCGCACAGCGGGAAGCTGCGGCGGACCGGGTCGACAGCCGCGAAAGAAGGGGACAAAAAAACGCCGTCGTCCAGCCGGCCGGCAAGGGAATTTTGAGGGCTTCTGCGCCAGCCCGCAGGCATGGGGCGCTAGGGACCGCCGCCGGCATCCCGCAGGGCGGCGAGCACCTGCTCGACGGTGTAGAAGTCGGCGTTGAAGACCGGCTTTCCCCGGCGGTCGTAGATGACCAGCAGCGGGATGGTCAGTCGGCCGGCTTTTTTGAGCATGGCGCGCCCCACCGGGTTCTTGCCGGTGATGTCCACCTTCATGGCGACCACGTCGTCGCCCCTGAGGCGCTCGACGACGCGCGGGTCGTGCAGTACGCCCTGCTCGAGGGCCTTGCAGTTCAGGCACCACTCGGCGGTGAAATCGAGCAGCACCACCTTGCGGGCCGCAAAGGCCTTCTCCAGGCGCGCCGGCGTGTAGTAGACCCAGTCGATGGGCCCCCGGTCGGTGAGCCGGACGCCGCCGTAGAGCGACCCGGCCGCCACCAGCAACCCCAGGATTGTGAAAAAGAGACGCCGGCCGGTGTCGGTGGTCACCTTCCAGGTGCGCCAGGCCAGCCAGGCACCGGCCGCGGCGCAGAACCCCATGACCGCCCACCAGTAGCCGCGGGCGGGCGGGGCCGGCGGCTCGGCCAGCAGCGAGGCCAGCCCGGTGCCGATGAAATAGGCCGCCGCCGCCATCATGAAAAAGGCCATCACCTGCTTGACCAGCTCGCTGCCGGGCCCGCTGCGCGGCACCCGGGAGACCAGCGCCGGAAACGCCGACAGCAGCAGGTAGGGCAGGGCCATGCCCGTGCCGATGGCCGCGAAGACGGACATGGTGATGCCCCAGTGGCGCGAGGCGGCCCAGGCGGCCGCCGCCCCCATGAAGGGCGCCGTGCAGGGGGTCGAGAGGATGGCGGTCAGGATACCCAGAGCAAAGGAGCCCGGCAGGCTCTCCTGGCTGGGGTTGAAGCGGTACACAAACTGCGGCGGGCTGACCGAAAACCAGCCCCCCATGCCGGCCGCCATGAGCGCGATGATGACGCCCACCGCCAGGGTGAAGACGGGGTAGTTGAACAGCTGACTGGTGGCCGTGAACCCCGAGACGAAAGCGATTACGCTGCCCAGGACCAGCCAGAAGAAAACGACGCCCAGGGACATGGAGAGCCCCAGGACGAGACAGCGGCGGCGGTTGGCGGCGGACTGCGACAGGCTCATGATTTTGATGGGGATCATGGGCAGCACGCAGGGGGTGAAATTGAGCAGCAGCCCCCCCAGTGCCGCCACCAGCAGCATCAGTACCAGGCCCAGTCCCA
>CAYZCL010000130.1:0-15727 GCA_964476595.1 uncultured Desulfobacteraceae bacterium | reverse complement strand
GCGCAACAGCCTGCGGTTGAAGTCCCTGGCTTCGTAGGCCAGCGGTTCGGCCCGGCGCATTTTGTAGTCGATCTCGGGAGTGTCGACCCCTATATACCGGACCAGGCGACCGTCCGTCAATGTAATCGTGTCGCCGTCGTTGACACGTTTGACGTGCAGTGCCTTCCCGGCGCCGTAAGCCGGAGAAGTTCCCGTCGGCCCGAACGGCGCAATAAACGCAGCCATGCCCAGCAGCATGGCCGCGAAAATTCTACAACAACAATATCGGTATGTTGCCTTCATAACTTCAACCCGCAGTGCAGTCTTGCACTGCGGTCCAGCATGGCCGCGATCCCGTCGGGCCGGAGCGGGGTGAAACCAAACGTGCGCTGCCAGACCTCCTCGTCCTCCATGCAGAAGTAGACGGTGACATCCGGCGCGAGGCGCCGGATGCGTTCGACCATGCGGCGGTACAGGGCGATGCGCAACCGTTTGAAGTACCGCATCTTTCCGTCCAGCCCCGTCACGAATTCCCCGTAGATGATCGCGGAGCGGGGAAAGCGCTCGGCGATGATGCGTTTCAGCGCGGGCATGAAGCGGAACGTCCCCAAGCTGATCCATACCACGTTTTGCGCCGAAACGGTACGAAACAGTTCGTCGACGACCGCCGCGTACTCCCCCTCACAACCCGGGTAGATCACCATGGGGTCGAAATGAAAGGCCAGCGGGTATCCCCAGCGTTCGCACCGGCGGGCAGTCTGCAGGCGCGCCTTCAGCGAGGCGGTCCCGCGTTCCTCGGTGGCGATCACCCGGGGCGTGTTCAGCGACCAGGAGACGATGGTTTTGCGGTTGTGCCGCCGCTCCCCCAGGGTTTCGACGGCCGTGGTCTTGGTCTTGAGTTCCAGCACGGCGCTTTGCTGGCCGGCGAAGCGTTCCACCAGCCGTCCGCCGATATCCGTCCACGGCTGCCAGATCAGGCTGTCGGTGAACTCGCCGGTGCCGATGCGCTTGATGCCCGGCTGACGGAAGAAGTCATCGAGTTGGGCGTCCATCTCATCGAGGTTGACGAAAAACTGCAACAGCGGCGGGTGGAAGTAGGACTGCAGGATGCAGTAGGCACAGTCCATGGTGCAGTAGGTGCCGATGTGCAGGATGCGGTACCCGCAGCACATATAGTTGCGGGTGCCGGGGCAGTCGCGCACGAATCCCCCCCGGTTGCGGGTCAGAAAGAGCGTCTGCTTGCCGGCGGCCACGGGGTCGTCAGCCTCGAGCACCTTGCGGTACACCTCGGCGGCGTCGGCCACTGCTGTCGGGGTGAGGCCGAGGCGCCTGCCGAAATTGCGCACCTCGGGGTGGTCGGCGACTTCCCGGTGGAAGAATAGGTGGGAAATGCTCAAGCCCAGGCCACCCCCGTGAAGTCAATTTCCAGTTTGGACTGGTACTTCTCAATGCGCTTGAAGATTTCCCGCAGCATGGTCTGCTCGATGCGCGACAGCTTCTTGGGGTTGATGTAGTTATCCGGAGGCTCATTCTCGTCGAGCACCGCCGTGATCTGGCGCACGAAACGCAGCTGCATCATAAAGCAGTAGGACTGCTCGAGTTCGTTATACTCGTCCCACGAGAGCACCCCCTTGGTGGAGAGCTGCTGAAGACGATCCAGTGTGTTGGTCTCGTCGATGCCGTGCTTCAGAGCGTAGATGCGGGCGAAATCGACGATGGGCATCAGGGCCCCCTTGATATCGAAGGCATTGCGGTGCTTGCCCTTGGACTCCACCACGAAATTGCGGAAAAAACCGATGGGCGGCCGAAAATGCAACGCGTTTTCGGTGAGGTGGCGAAAAAACCCGGCCCAGCCTTGCAGCGAGCTGAACAGAAACCCGCGCAACTGGTCGATGAGGGTCATGTCGCCGTAAGCACCCCGGAAGTCGAAGAAGATGCTGGACTGCAGCAGGTCCTCTGGGCCGGCGGCGTGAATCCAGCCATGGAAGTTTTTTTTCCACGCCTCCAGCGACTGGCACCAGCGGGGGTTCTGGGCCATCACGCCGCCCTTGCAGAAGGCATAGCCGGCCTGGTCCAGCCAAGTGCAGACCCGCTCGCCGAACGTCAAAAAGTAGGTCTTGACCTCCTCGGCCCTTTCCGGGGGCACGTCCTCGAAAACGATGGCGTTGTCCTGATCGGTCTTGAAGGTCTGCTCGCGCCGCCCCTCGCTGCCCATGATCATGAAAGCGAAGCGTGCCGGCGGCGGGCCCAGTTCATCCAGCGCGAAGCCGATGATCTTCTTGAGCACCGCGTCGGCCACGGTGGTGATCAGCCGGGTGACGTTGCGTGCCTTGGCGCCGCTGCTGATCAGACCCTTGGCCAAGTGCGGCAACCGGGACTGAACACCGGTGAGATCTTCGACGGACTCCGCCGTGTTGATCCGCCGGATGAGGAAAAGCGGCGAGTTTCCCTGGGCGTTGATGAGATCCTGATTGCTCAGAATCCCGATCACGCGGTCATCGGTGTCGGTGACGGCCAGATGCTTGATGTTGTGCTGCATCATGGTCATCAGTGATTCGAAGATGAGGGCGTCGGATGGAACGGTAATCAGCGGCGACGACATGATTTCGGAGACCGGCCGTTGGATGTCGTAACCATCAGCGATGACCTTGTTGCGCAGGTCGTTGTCCGTGATGACCCCCACGAAGCGGCCGTCTTCTTCGCGAATGAAAATCGAGCTGCAGCCATGGCGCTTCATCAACAATGCGGCTTCCTGGATGCGGGTCTGCGGCGGGCAGTGGACGATGTCGGGCTGCACGATGGTGGAGACCGCCTGATTCAGAAACGGTAGTTCATCGTCCCTCGGCCGCAGGCTCTGAGCGATGATGGAACGATAGGACTTGTCCAGCATGCGCTTGCCGAAAGTGTCGGTGAAATACTCGCTGAACGGTTCGTGGGACCGGCAGATATCCAGGAACACCTTGCGGGGTAGCAGGTAGAGGTAGGAATCCTCGATGGTGCGCAGGGACCGGACGGCGATGCCGTGGTTGAGCAGGATCGAGATACCCCCGAAGATGTCCCCTTCCCCCATCAGCCCCCTGAGCGTCTTCTTGCCGTCTTTCTCGTAGTATCGTTCGGCGGCGCCCTTCTGGATGATGTACAGGTGCTCGAGTTCGGTCTTTCCCTGTATGCACAGTACCGTGTCCTCGGCGTAGTGCATCAGGGACGCCTGGTCGGCGGCTTTCTTGCGCAGTTCATCGGGCAGAAAGGAGAAGGGAACCGTCTGTGACAGGAAACTGAAGGCCTGCGCGGAGCCGATGATGCTGGCATAGGACTCGTCCAGCATGCGCTGGCTGAAGGCGTCGACAAAATACTCGTAGAAGCTCTTGTAGCGCCGGCACAGGACCAGAAAGAGGTCTTTGGGAAGCATGTAAAAGGATGCGTCCCGCTCCACCGTGACGGTCCTGACCGCCACGCCGGCGTTCATGAGCAGGGAGATACCGCCGAAGATGTCGCCGGGCTGAAGGTTCCCGCTCAGGATCTTTTCGCCCTTTACGTTGGTGTAAAACAGTTCCAGCATCCCGCTGCGGACGATCAGGATCTCCTCGATGGGGGTCTCTCCCTGGCGTGCCAGGACCGTTCCATGCGTGGCCCGTTTGACGTAGACATGCCCAGCGATGTCTTCCAGTTCGTGGGTCGGCAGCGATGCGAAAATCGGAATGGTCTTTAAAAACTGCAAGGCTTGGGCACTCATGACAACTTCCTCCTGAAGCCCGGTGGAAATGATCGGCTGTTGTCTGGTTAGCATGGATCGACACGCATTCCAATAAAAAACCAAGGGCTTTCCCACCCCGGTTTCGGCTTTCTCCGGCCGCGACTCAATGCGCCCACGCAGACGGTCCACCCGCTGCGCACAGCCGAAACCGGGACGCCCTCCCATTTGGATGACCCCGGATGCGGCGTGCGTTGGTCCGCCTACGCCCGGCGATTGCCCCGGCTGCTTCGTTGACAGCCGGACCGTTTTACCGATATACAGATGCACCGGCGTCCATCGCTTGACATCACGACCGCTTCGGCGGTTCACCGCCGGTAGCGAAGAGGGTACTCCCATGACCAGAGACAAGCTCAAAAACGGCCGCCTGGTGGCCGTCTTCCTGATCGGCCTGGTGCTGTTCAACTATCCGCTGCTGTCCCTGTTCAACATGGACGGGCTGTTTCTGGGCATCCCCCTCTTCTATGTTTACATGTTCGCCGCCTGGCTGTCCGTCATCGTCCTGACGGCCTGGATTACCAGGGGCCGCAGCTGACCGACTCCCGCCGCGGGGATCGGTACCGGATTCAGCGTTCAACGGGGCCACTCATGCTGCAGACCGGCGTCATCCTGCTGTGCTCATTCGGCTATATCGGCATTCTCTTCGCCATCGCTTTCTACGGCGACAAGGCGGCCGAATCGGGCCGCAGTATCATCAGTAACCCATACATCTATGCGCTGTCACTGGCGGTCTACTGCACGGCGTGGACTTTCTACGGTTCTGTGGGGCGCGCCGCCGGGACCGGAGTGGGATTCCTGCCCATCTACATCGGCCCCACCCTCATGATGACACTGGGCTGGCTGGTGCTGCGCAAGATCATCCGCATCAGCAAGAGCCACAGCATCACATCCATCGCCGATTTCATCGCCTCGCGCTACGGCAAGAGTTCGGTCCTGGGGGGCATCGTCACCGTCATGGCGGTGGTCGGGGTGGTGCCCTACATCGCCCTCCAGCTCAAGGCCATTTCGGCCAGCTACCTGCTCATCAAGCATTACCCCCACCTGGGGTCGGCCCACCTCTTCAGCGACATTCCCGTGTTCCGGGACACGGCCTTTTACGTAGCTATGATGCTGGCCGTTTTCGCCATCGCCTTCGGAACCCGCAACCTGGAGGCCACCGAACGCCACGAGGGCATCGTGGCCGCCATCGCCTTCGAGTCCATCGTCAAGCTGCTGGCCTTTCTGGCGGTGGGCATTTTCGTGACCTTCGGCCTCTTCCGTGGATTCGGCGACATCTTTTCGCGTGCCGGCGCCGTCGAGAGCATCCGCAGGCTGTGGACCATGGACACCAGCGCGGCCGCCTATTCCGGGTGGTCGATGTACATTTTCGTCTCGATGATGGCCGTCCTGCTGCTTCCCCGCCAGTTTCAGGTTGCGGTGGTGGAAAACGTCGACGAAAAGCACCTCGACAAGGCCATCTGGCTCTTTCCCCTCTACCTGCTGGCCATCAACATTTTCGTGCTGCCGGTGACCTTCGGCGGGCTGCTGCGTTTCGCCCCCGGGTCGGTGGACGCGGACACCTTCGTGCTGACGCTGCCCATGGCGGCCCATCGTGAGGGACTGGCGCTGTTTGTTTTCATCGGGGGACTGTCGGCGGCCACCGGCATGGTCATCGTCGAGACCATGGCCCTTTCCACCATGATCTGCAACGACCTGGTGATGCCCGTGCTGCTGCGCATCCCGCACCCTTTCTTCTCCCGTCAGAAGGACCTCGGCGGCCTGCTGCTCGCCATCCGTCGCGGCAGCATCGTACTGATCCTGCTGATGGGATACGCCTATTTCCATTTCATCGCCCGCTTCCTGACCCTGGTGTCCATCGGCATGGTCTCCTTCACCGCCGTGGCGCAGTTCGCCCCGGCCATCATCGGCGGCATATTTTGGAAGCGCGGCACCCGTACGGGGGCCCTGTGGGGGCTGTTGGGCGGATTCGGCGTGTGGGCCTACACCCTCTTCCTGCCTTCGCTGGCCGAAGCCGGGCTCTTTACCGGAAAGTTCATCCTGGAAGGGCCCTGGGGCATCGCACTGCTCAAACCCTACCAGCTGCTCGGCCTGGACATCGGTTTCACCCCCACCGACCACATCGCCAACGCCGTCTGCTGGAGCCTGCTGGTCAACCTGGCCGGCTACCTGGGAGGCTCGCTTTTCAGCCGCCCCTCGGCCCTGGAACACGCCCAAGCGGCTCTTTTCGTGGACATATTCCGCAAGGCACCGGTGGTTGACCGCACTTCGCTCTGGCGCGGCGAGACGTCCATCCGGGAACTTCAGGCGCTGCTCGCCCGTTTCCTGGGCGAAAAGCGCACCCGCGAGGCCCTGCAGCAGTATGCCGCTCGGCACCGCTTCAAAAGCGTGGAAAAGATTCCCGCCGACGCCGGTTTCGTTACCTACGCCGAGCAGCTGCTGGCCGGTACGGTGGGCTCCGCCTCGGCGCGGGTACTGGTGTCTTCGGTGGCCAAGGAAGAGCCCATCAGCATCGACGAGGTGATGGACATCCTGGACGAGACCCGCCAGGCCATCGCCTACAGCCACCGGCTGGAGAAGCTCACCGTCGAGCTGCGGGCCGCCAATGAGCGCCTTCAGGAACTCGACCGCCTGAAAGACGAATTCATCTCCACGGTCACCCACGAATTGCGCACCCCCCTCACCTCGATCCGTTCCATCGCCGAGATTCTCAGCGAGAACGCGGATCTGCCCCCCGAAAAACAGCGGGCCTTTTCGGAGATCATCCTCAGGGAAAGCGAGCGCCTCTCCCGGCTGATCGCCCAGGTGCTCGATTTCCAGAAGATGGACTCCGGCATGATGGAGTGGCAGATCGCCGATATCGACGCCCTGGAGGTAATCAGTGACGCGCTCAACGCCACCCGCCAACTCATCCAGGAAAAGAATATCCACCTGGAGACCTTCGTGGCGTCGGAGCTGCCCCGCGTCAGAGGCGATCGCGACCGCCTGATACAGGTAATGGTCAACCTACTCTCCAACGCCGTCAAGTTCTGTCCCGACCACGGCGGTCACATCATCATCCGCGCGAGAAGCGATGACGGTCACCTGCGCGTCGAAGTCCAGGACAACGGCATCGGCATTCCGCCCGAGGACCAGAAAATCATCTTCGAGAAGTTCCGCCAGGTCCGGCACTCCGGTCGGGGACGACCGCCGGGTTCAGGGTTGGGCCTGGCCATCGTCAAAAGCATCATCGACCACCACGGCGGCCGCATCTGGGTGGACAGCCGCCCCGGCCAGGGGGCCACCTTCTGTTTCA
Organism: uncultured Desulfobacteraceae bacterium; assembly: GCA_964476595.1. GTDB lineage: Bacteria > Desulfobacterota > Desulfobacteria > Desulfobacterales > JALSRD01 > JALSRD01. The sequence goes on along the minus strand of CAYZCL010000130.1, from coordinate 8,705 downwards.
CCCTGCCCCTTTCCGGAAACGGATGACACGTGGCGGTGGTTTTACGGCCCCCGTACCGGCCGCGTTCTTTTACGCAGCCGCCGTCAGTATTTCAATCGCGCGTAGTAGGTCTTGCGTGACGCCTGGCGCGCTTCCCGGAGCGTGCGGATTCCTTTCTGGAACAGCAGCGGTACCAGCTTCAGGAAAAGCTCGGCCGTGGACAGCGCGTCCCCGAGAGCCGTGTGCCGCCCTCTGATCTGGACTCCCAGGCGCTGCGCCATGGCCTCCATGCTGTGGTCATCCTGGGCCGGGTGGACCACGGCGGACAGCAGCAGCGTGTCGAGTACGGGGTTGATGAACCGCACACCGGTCTGCTCTTCCTTCATCTTGAGCATCTGCATGTCGAAAGCGGCATTGTGCGCTACCAGGACGGTGTCTCCGACGAACTGCTGGAACCGCGGGAGCACTTCCTCGATGGTGGGCTGGTCCGCCAGCATTTCGGGGCGGATGCCGTGAATGCGGGTGGACTCCGGCGGCAGCGGGCGGCGGGGATCGATCAGCTGGTCGAAGCGCTCGGTGCGCAGGATGCGCCCGTTGACCACCCGCACCGCACCGATGGAGATGATTTCGTCTCCGCCCCTGGGATCCAGGCCGGTCGTCTCGGTGTCGAAAACCGTGTAGGAGAGCTGATCCAGCGGCTGATTGTCCACGTCCGGGGTCTGCCCGGGCTGGTGGAACAGGTCGAAATCGAAAAACTCGGGCCGACTGTCCGGTAGGATGGTTAGTCCCGCGATCTGTTCCGGGCGGCAGGTGTCCGCCGCCGGCAGGACGATGCGGATGTAGGCCTGCCGATTCCCGGTTTTGTCCGGACAGCTCCAGATTTCGGCTTCGTGGTGGGACAGCAGCTCCTCGAGCGTCAGGGCCAGGCTTTCGTTGTCCACGGCGATCGTCTCCCGGCACCATGCTTTTAATTCCCGCTGGGAGACGGCCCGCCCCCGCCAGGCGATGTCGATGGCCGTCAGGCAGTCCCGCAGGCAGATGTTGAGGGTATAGCGCTTTTCCCCGACCGACCGGCCGAGGTGATCCAGTAGGAAAAGCAGGCCCAGCAGAAAAGCGTAGCTGTCGACCTGAAGCCAGCAGTCGTAATCGATGAGCCTGCTTTCGACCTCGATGTTCAGGACCTGGGCCGCCCGGTTGACCAGGGCATCGGCCAGTTCCCTCGCCCGAATGGAAATCAGCGGCCAGCGGGAACGGATGTGTTCAGCGTATTCATTGGCGTTCTCCTCCAGCATTCGGCTGAGGGAGAGGGCCTCCTGGTGGATGATGCGCTTGAAATTCTCGATCTGCGCGTCGTCCATGTCCGGAAACTCGATGACCGCCTCGATGGCCGAACGAATGCTGGCCAGCGAAGCCCGCATGGAGCGGATGAGCGACTGCAGCAGGACGGCGATCCGGCTGTCGGTCCTGAGCTGCTCGGTGATGTCGCGGACCAGCAGGATGAATCCGTTGAATTGCCGGTGCTGGTCGAGAATGGGCGCCGCCTCGACCCCCAGCAGCGCGTCTTCGCAGCTGGTGATCACGAACTGCGACACCACCGGTGACTCGTCGTGGGCCAGTTTGTACCTGATCTCGTTGAGAGCATGGGCCATGAGGTGCTCGTCGATGACGTCTGAAATCGAGCGCCCCAGTCCGATGAAGGGCTCCGAGGCCACTTCGTCGGACTGCGTACAGCCTTCCACCAGCAGCCGGATCACCCGCCGGTTGTAGAGCAGGATGCGCCCCTCGCGGTTGCACACGATGACGCCCTCGGGCAGCTCGGCCATCAGGCCGGCCAGCAGGTTCTTTTCCTCTTCCACGTCCCGCTTGGCCTCCCGGATGGCAACGTCGACCGAGTTCTTGATGTCCTCGTACTGCCGGACGCCCTCGTTGATCACCTCGATGAGCCGGACGATGTCCTTTCCCCCGGTAGGGGCGATGCGATGCCTGGGGTTGACGGAAAAAATGACCGAGGCCTCCTCGGTCACCTTGGCGATGGGGATGACGTAGATGTTGATCACCGCATCGATTATCAGGGCCACGCCGGCCATCAGGAACACCACGGCGCCGAAAAAGTAGATGAAGTAATCCCTGAAAATCCCGGTCAGCACCAGCCGCTGGTCGGGCGCCAGCTGCTGCCAGAACAGGAGCGCCATGACCGCGATGATCGCGAACATGAATAGGGTTGGAATGGCGACGAACAGCCAGAATCTATTCTTCAGTTTCATGGGGCGCGTCCAGCAGTTGCTTCACTTTGGCCACCAGTTCCCGATTGCCGAAGGGCTTGACGATGTAGTCGTCGGCGCCCAGCGCCATACCCTTGGCGACGTTGATCTTCCTGCCCAGGGCGGTCACCAGGATGATGCGGACATTCGAAAGCGCGCTGTTTTCCCGAATCATGCGGCACACGTCGAAACCGCTGAGTCCCGGGAGCATGACGTCCAGCAGCACCAGATCGGGCGGGTCCCTCTCGATCGTTTCGAGTGCCTCTTCGCCGCTGGCGGCCACCGAGACCCGGTAACCGTTGCGTTCCATCAGGAACTGCAGCGGGGCCACGATGCTGGGCTCATCGTCCACGATCAGAATTTTCTTGGGCATGTTCCCGTCCTCATTTCCAACAGGCTTGCGGAAAATCGGCCAGAAGGATTAACTTAAACTTGAATATTTAACATATAGCCATGTGTTTAAATTGAAAAAGCCGACCCACTTAAATGCAGAGGGCCGGCTTTTTTTCGTTCACCCACAGACAGAACTGCGGCGGCTATCTACTTCCTGGCCTTGGCATAGCCGATTTTTTCCAGCGCCTCTTGCATTTCCCCGAGGGTGGCGGGGTCATCAATGGTGGCCGGGACCTTGTACTCCTTGTTGTCCGCGATCTTCTGAATGGTGCCCCGCAGAATCTTGCCGGAGCGGGTCTTGGGAAGCCGCTTGACCACCGTGGCCTTCTTGAAGGAGGCCACCGGCCCGATGCGGGTGCGCACCATCTGGATTACTTCGGCGATGATCTCGTCGTGGCTGCGGGTCACGCCGGCGTTGAGCACCAGGAAACCGACCGGCACCTGCCCCTTGAGTTTGTCCTCGACCCCCAGCACGGCACATTCGGCCACATCCGGGTGGTCCGCCAGCACCTCCTCCATAGCACCCGTGGAAAGACGGTGTCCGGCCACGTTGATGATGTCGTCGGTACGGGCCATCACGAACACGTAACCGTCTTCGTCGATGAACCCGGCGTCGGCGGTCTTGTAGTATCCAGGAAATTCCTTGAGGTAGGATTCCACGAAGCGCTCGTCGTTGTTCCACAGGGTCGGCAGCGACCCGGGCGGCAACGGCAGCTTGACCACCAGAGCCCCGATCTCCCCGGCCTTCACCGGATTGCTGTCCGGATCGACCACGAACAGGTTCCACCCCGGCGCCGGCTTGGTGGGCGAACCCTCTTTTACCGGAAACTGGTGAAGCCCCAGGCAGTTGGCGCAGATGGCCCACCCGGTTTCGGTCTGCCACCAGTGGTCGATGACCGGTACGCCCAGTTTGCTCTGGGCCCACTTGAGCGTGTCGGGATCCAGCCGTTCACCGGCCAAAAAAAGCGCCCGGAAGCAAGACAGGTCGTAGTTCTTGATGAGGTCCCCGTTGGGGTCCTCCCGCTTGATGGCCCGAAACGCAGTAGGCGCCGTGAACAAGCAGTTGACCTTGTGCTGGGAGATCACGCGCCAGAACACACCGGCATCGGGCGTCCCCACCGGTTTGCCCTCGAAAAGGATGGTGGTGCACCCCTGGAAGAGCGGGCCGTAAACGATATAGGAGTGGCCGACCACCCAGCCCACGTCCGAAGCCGCCCAGTAAACGTCGCCGGGTTCCACGTTGTAGATGGCCTTCATGGTCCATTTGAGCGCCACCACGTGACCACCGTTGTCGCGCACCACACCCTTCGGCTGTCCGGTAGTGCCGGAAGTGTACAGGATATAGAGCGGATCGGTGGCCTGGACCGGCACACACTCGGCCGGCTGGGCCTCGGCCATGGCGGCTTCCCAGTCCACATCGCGCCCCTTGACCATTGTGGCTTCGGTCATGGGACGCTGGAAGATGATACACTTCTGCGGACGGGCGTCGGCGTCGGACATATCGATGGCTTCGTCCAGCAGCGGCTTGTAGGCGATGACTTTCTTTACCTCGATGCCGCAGGAAGCCGAAACGATCACCCTGGGCTTGGCGTCGTTGATGCGTGTGGCCAGCTCGTTGGCGGCAAAGCCGCCGAAGACCACGGAGTGCACGGCGCCGATGCGTGCGCAGGCCAGCATGGCGATGGCGGCCTGGGGGATCATGGGCATGTAGATCAATACGCGGTCGCCCTTCTCAACGCCCAGCCCCCTGAGCACACCCGCGAAACGCGCCACCAGGTCACGCAGCTCGCTGTAAGTGAATGTCTGGATGGTGTCGGTCACCGGGCTGTCGTAGATCAGCGCCGCCTGCTCGCCGCGGCCCTGTTCGATGTGAAAGTCCAGCGCATTGTAGCAGGTGTTGATTTCACCGCCGGTGAACCAGCGGTAGAAAGGCTTGTTGCCGTCGTCCAGGACCTTGTCCCACTTCTTGTACCAGTGGCAGTTCCGTGCCGCTTCCGCCCAGAAGCCGTCAGGATCTTCAATGGAGCGTTTGAAGGCGATTTCATATGGGTTGCTCATGGATATCCTCCTCCTTCTGGCAGGGGTTAACGTGGGATAAACCAAACGCCGCAAGCGGAACAAACCAAATCCGGCCGGCACGAAAACCGGCCGGCCGGATCGGTCAATTACGTGCCGTCACGCCTATCCCCAGATACCCCATCCAAAGGATGCTGTAAAGAGGATCGAAAATACAACCAAGATAATCATCCACATGTCTTCCGATTTCATTGTCTTAACCTCCTCAAGCTACAGGTTGCAGCCAGATTGCCGGACTAGGCCTCCTTGACCACGATGTTGGTTTCCTTGTCGGCGCGTTCGATCTGTGTTTCAGTGGTGGTGGCCATCTCGGCCTTGAAGGCCAGGGCCCACATCATGACGATGCCGATGATCCACCAGACGATCTGCCAGGACCACACAGGCGGGAAACCGCAGAACGAGAAAGCGGAGTTGCCGAGGATACAGGCCGGGCCGATGGCAAAGAAGTACCACACCGGCACGAAGACCTTCATGATGCTGCGCCACTTGCGACCGCTCTCGGACGGCGCGTCGACGCTGTCAAGCCACTGTCGCACGTCGGCTTGCCGACGAATCGTCTCCTCGTTGTCCTTGAATCCCAGGCCTCGGCAAATGTAAGCCACCACCAGACCGATGAAGGTTCCCCAGAAGGCGCAGTGCATGGACAGCGGATACTTCCAGACGTAGTAGGTCAGGAACACAGCGATCATGCCGGCCGCCACCCCCAGGGCGGCGCCGATGGACGGGAAGCGGAAACCCCATATGACGCCCAGCAAGAGCACCCACATGACGAAACCGAAGGAGGTTGCCAGGGCGCCCAGGATGACCAGGGCCGCCTTGGAAGTCAGACCGACCCACAGGGCCGCCAGGGTGACGATGGTGGCCAGGATGCGGTTGACCCAGATCTGCTCGGAGTGGCCGGCCTGCTGCTTGCGGATATAGCGCCAGTAGACGTCACGCAGCAGGATGGTGCCGCCGGTGCCGATATAGGGGGCCGCCGTGGAGTGGATGGCCGCGATGGCGCCCATGAACACCAGTCCCAGCACGAAGGGCGGCAGGTAGTGGGTCATCAGCAGCGGCACCACGTCCTTGTCGGTCGCGAAAGTCAGGATCTTCGCATTGTGCAGGATCTGTGCGCCCATGCCTTGGAAGGCGGTAAAGAAGAACAGGGCGAAGCCCACCACGAAGGTGGACATGAAGGCCTGCTGCCATGCCAGCGGCTTGGGATCCTTAATGCCGAAAGTCCACAAGGTGAAGGCCGGCGAGGACTGGATGCCCATCAGGGCGAACATGTAAGTCAGGATCATGACCGATGTCCACCCGCCCCCGAGACCGAAGTTGATCACTTTCGGTACGTTGAGCTTACCGGGATCGAGCTGCATGACCTTTTGCGAGAAGGCCGTCCATCCGCCGATGGCATCGGAGGTGATGACGTAGAAGCCCAGCAGGATAATGCCGCCCACCAGGAGAACGAACTGGATGACGCCGACCCACGTGGAAGCTTTCAGACCGCCGGAAACCACGTAGAACCACACGATGAAGGCCATGAAGAAGGCGCCGAAGGTCACGGGCACACCGGCCACCCAGTGAAACAAGGCCGCTGAGGCCATCAGCTGCACCGCCGAGTAGAACATAGCGTACAGGAATGCGGCCAGCACCACCAGCCAGCGCACTGCCTCGTTGTTGTAGTAGTAGGCATACATGTCACCGGGCGTGATGAAGCCGTAACGTTTCCCCAGCAGCCAGGTCCGTTTGGAAAAGAATGTCCCGGTGATGGGAATCGTCAACACGTAAAAGGATGCGAAGGCGTAGGCCAGACCGGCTTTGTAAATCAACCCCGGGTGGCCGATGAAAGTCCACCCGGAAAAGGATGCCGCCGTGGCCGCCATGAGGAAGGCGATGAAGGGGATCGAACGGCCGGCCACCGCGTAACCGGCGGCGGTCTTTTCGGTGAAGTAGCCCTTCAGCCCCCAGTAGAAACAGTAGACAATGTAAATACCCAACATGATGTAAACCCAGGTGGTTCCTTGCATTTCACTTCCTCCTTTACCTGCATGCGGTAAATGTTGTCCGGTCAGCCGGATGCTTGTTCGCAAAAGCCGATGAGAAATTCATCGGGTGGCGGTATCACCTCCTTTCACGATCGACCTTGTATTCAGGCTAAACCGGGACGGAATCAGGCACCTGCATCTTTTTCCATCTGCTTGATTTCCTCGACAATCTCCGGATTGGCCAGGGTGGTGACATCCCCCACATCCTGGTGATTGGAGATGGCGGCCAGGACGCGGCGCATGATCTTGCCGGAACGGGTCTTGGGCATATCCTTGACGATCCACACGTTACGGGGTTTTGCGATCTTGCCGATCTCGGTGCTGATGGCATCGGAAATTTTCTGGGCCAGTTCGGGGCTGGATTCGTAGCCGGGCTTTAGCGAGACATACAGATCCGGTTCCTTCCCCTTGATGTCGTGGGCCACGGGAACCACTGCGGCCTCGGCCACTTCCTCGACGGTCAGGGCCGCCGACTCGATTTCCTTGGTGCCCAGCCGGTGACCGGAGACGTTGATGACGTCATCGATACGCCCCAGGATCCGGAAATACCCGTCCGGCCCTTCCACGGCGGCGTCACCGGTGAGATACGGCCAGTCGCGCCAGTCTTTACTGTCCGGGTTCTTGCAGTAGCGTTCGTAGTAAGTGCTGACATAGCGGTCCCGATCCCCCCAGATGGTCTGGAAACCGCCGGGCCAGGGGTTCTGAATGCAGATGTTGCCGGCTTTTCCGGCGCCGCGTTCGATCACGTTGCCCTCGTCATCGAAGATGATGGGGTGGATACCGGGCATGCCGGGGCCGGCGCTGCCGGGTTTCATGGGTTTGATGGCCGGCAACGTCGAGCACAGGAAGCCGCCGGTTTCGGTTTGCCACCAGGTGTCCACGATGATGGCCTCTTTCTTGCCTACGACCTCGTAGTACCACTTCCACACTTCCGGCTCGATGGGTTCGCCCACGGTGGTCATGTGCTTGAAGTGGTAGTTGTACTTGGCCGGCTCGTCGGCGCCGATCTTGCGCAGCGCGCGGATGGCGGTGGGGGCGGTGTGGAAGATGTTGACGTCCAGATCCTGAGCGATGCGCCACGGGCGGCCGGGGTCTGGATAGTTGGGAACGCCCTCGTAGACCACCGTCGACGCGCAGATGGCCAGCGGTCCGTAGACGATGTAGGAGTGGCCCGTGATCCACCCGATGTCGGCCATGCACCAGTAGACGTCTTCGGGATGGATGTCCTGCACGTACTTGGATGTGCCCGCCACATAGGCCAGGTATCCGCCGGTGCTGTGCTGGCAGCCCTTGGGTTTGCCAGTGGTGCCGGAAGTGTACATCAAAAAGAGCGGCTCCTCGGCATTCATCTTCTCCGGCTCAACGCGGGCGCCGTAGTAGTCCTTAAGCAGATCGTTGACGAAGTAGTCGCGTCCCTCTACCATGGGCGTCGGGCTGGATGCCTTTCCGGGATAGCGCTGCCAGACGAGCACCTTGTCGACCTTCTGGCCGTCCTTGGCGGCCAGATCAACGGCGGTGTCGGCCTTCTCCTTGTGATCGATGAGGTTGCCGGCACGGTAGTAGGCGTCCATGGTGATGAGTACGTTGCTGCCGGAGTCGACGATGCGGTCGGCGCAGGCGCGTCCCGAAAAACCACCGAAGACCTGCGAGTGGATGACCCCCAGACGGGCGCAGGCCAGCATGGTGATGGGCAGTTCGGTCACCATAGGCATGTGCAGCGTGACACGGTCACCGCGCTTGAGCCCGCAGAAATCCCGCAGCAGGGCGGCCATCTCATTGACCCGCACGTAGAGCTCCTGGTAAGTGACGTGCTCGATCTTCTCATCTTCCGGTTCGGGTACGAAGTGAATGGCGGTTTTGTTCTTGTGTTTGGCCAGATGGCGGTCGATGCAGTTGTAGCTGGCATTGATCTTTCCGCCCACGAACCATTTCCAGCAGGGGGCGTCACTGGTGTCCAGCGTGGTGT
>CAYZCL010000129.1:0-10762 GCA_964476595.1 uncultured Desulfobacteraceae bacterium | reverse complement strand
ACAAATCACTACTTGCAGCTTGGGGTAATTGGTGGTTTGCCATTGATGTTGATGTTTATTGTTATTTTAGGAATAGCCTTTTCCTATGTAGGTAGGAGTATAAGGTCTATTCCTGAAGAAGAGGATGAAGAGAGATTCATGATATGGGCAATAGGCGCGTCACTTTTTGCAAATGCAGCAACAATGATATCGGTTTCATATTTTGATCAGTCATTCGTTTTTCTCTATTTAACACTGGCTGCAATCGCTTCAATTTATAAAAGAACAGACGAATATAAGGAACTCAATGAAACATAGGAAGAATCGTTGGCACTGACCACGTTTTGCAATGCTCCCAAGTATGCAAAAGCCTCTTTTTAAATAAGGGCATATCTATTAGGCCTTTCTGCATGTCTATTAAATCAAAAAAACTTATGATGGGAGCAAGTTTGCTATTGACAGGCCAAGTCGCTATCTACGGATTGGCCTTTTGCAAAAATTTAATTCTAGCACGGTTGTTAACCAAAACAGATTTCGGTTTGGCGGCCGCTTTGTCAATGGCCATGACATTGCTCGAACTGGTCAGCAAGATGGCTTTTGGCCGGCAGATTATTCAAGATCAGGAGGGAGATAGCCCGCATTTTCAGTCGGTTGCTCATGCCACTCAGATGGTGATAGGGGGGGCATCAGCGCTACTGGTGATTGCTGGGGCATACCCAATGGCCAAAGCCTTTGGAGTGCCTGAAGTCACTTGGGCCTTTGCTATGCTTGCATTGGTCCCTCTGGCTCGGGGGGCAATGCATCTGGATATTGCAAGGGTAAGAAGAGAATTTAATTACGGACCGGGCGTAATCTGCGAAGTTGTGCCCCAGGGAATTGCAACCATCGCTGCTTGGCCGCTGGCGATTTGGCTCCGAGACTTCAGGGCGGTTCTGTGGATCATGCTGGGAAAAGAAATAACCGTACTCGTTTTATCTCATTTATTGGCCAAGCGACCCTACAGATGGGCATGGCATAACAAGCTTGTAAAGAGGATGCTGACCTTCGGATGGCCTCTACTGCTTAATGGTTTTGTCATGTTTGCCTCTCAACAAGGAGACCACATGTTGGTTGGTTCAAATTTTTCTCTGGCGGACCTTGCGGTCTATTCGATTGCTTTTACGCTTTCATCATTGCCGTTCAGCCTATTTTCACAGGTCGGATCCTCATTAATGTTGCCTGCGCTGGCAAGTCAACAAAAAGATATGAAAACTTTCAGAGCCTATTATGAGCGTTGTTTGGAACTTTCAGTGATAATGAGCCTGCTGATTCTTGGACCTATGGTATTAGCCGGGGGGGACTTGGTGCGATTGTTTTACGGGCCAAGGTATGCAGGGTGTGGCGTTTTGGTAGCCATTTTCAGTTCGGCTGTCGCGCTTCGCTTTTTCCGATGGGCTCCGACAGTTGCCTCGATGTCTAAGGCAGACACAATTAATCCACTTTTAGGAAATATCGCCAGAGCGCTAAGTTTGCTTTTTGCATTTCTTGCTATAGCATCTGGAATAGGGAGCATGGTAATCATTGCCGGGTGCGGACTAATCGGAGAAGTGGCTGCGATCATGGTTTCGGTCACGCGAATAAAAAAGATGCAGGGAATCGGTATTTCTTTCCATTTCAAGCCGTTTCTTTTCCTCGTCGGCTGGATTTTTGTTGGAACGTCCACAAACTTCCTGCTGGGGGGGCCTCAGGTTCTGCCGAGGGTTGCGGCCGTCGTCGGACTTTTGAGTGTTGGGACCGTAGTTTCCATTTTTATTTTTCCAGACACAATGGGTATGCTCCAAGGGGCAGCGAGGGATGTAAAGGTGCCTGCTTTTGTGAAAAGAAAATGATGATTGGCAGAAAACTCCTCGGATGCTGGGCGAAATGAAGAAAAATTTGATGTTTTTTGGTTTTGTGGGCATCGGCCTGTTCTTTTTCTGGGACCACATTGAGACGCTGGCCAGCTTGTCGATGCTGAGGGGACATGCAGGCGAATTGTATTCCCACTTTTTGTTAATTCCCGTTATCAGCGCATATCTGTTTTGGATCAGGCGCAGGGAAATCTTCAGGGATTCAGGAACCTGCTTCGGCATCGGCCTTGCCGTCGTTGCTGGCGGAGCCCTGATCTATCTCATTGGACTGAAATACCGTACGGCACTTAACGACAACGATTACCTGTCCGTAGTCATGTTTGCCACCGTTGTCTGGTTCATCGGCGGTTTTGTCATGTTTTACGGGCTGGATGCATTCCGGAAGGCCGTTTTCCCGCTGTTGTTTCTGTTGTTCATGGTCCCGATCCCGATGTTTATACTGGATCCCTATGTCGCCGCACTACAGAAGGCCTCGGCCGAAGTTTCCTATGCTATCTTCAAGCTGATCGGCATTCCGATTTTTCGGGAGGGATACACTTTCGAGCTTTCGGGGATTACCGTGCACGTCGCACGGGAGTGCAGCGGCATCCGATCCAGCATCGCGCTGTTTATCACGGCGGTCCTGGCGGGGTACATGTTCCTGGAAACCGGTTGGCGGCGCATCGTGCTCGTGATCAGCAGTTTTCCCATCGCCGTGATCAAGAACGCTTTTCGGATCGTCACCATTTCTCTTCTGGCCTCATACGTGGACAAGGCGTTTATTACCAACCACTGGCTGCACCGCAGTGGCGGCCTGCCGTTTTTCGTTCTCGGCATGGTGCTCTTTTTCCTGCCGCTGCTGCTCTGGCTCAGGGTGTCTGAGAAAAAGTCGGCGTCCGTTAAAAAGGGGGAAAACGAAACACCGGCGAACGGGACGTAGCGGTGCAGAAGCGGCTTTCGTTTCCGATGCTGGTGTCGATTTGTGTCGGGTCCGTACTGATCGCGCTGGCGGTCGGCCTCTGGCCGATGGATTTCAGGTCCGGCAATCGGGTGCAGTGGGTAAAAGGCGCGCGGGGGCTTGAATTCGAGGGCCGGCGTGAGCGCAGGGACTGCAGGGGGGGCGGCGTCATCAGGAGCGGCGGGCCGCTGATCAGGGAACCAAAGGCCGATCTGCGGGGGGCGGCGGTTACGATCGAGCTGTGGATCAGGGCCGCCGCCGAACCCAGGGGATGCCGCTCCCGCATTCTGAGTTTTTACGATGCATCAGGCAAGGAGCGGTTTTTTATCGGACAGTGGCGATCGCATCTGCTGGTGAGGGGCCGCATGAGGAGAAACACGGGAGAGGTCGTTTTCCGGGAAATAGGCGTCGACGATGCACTGCGCAGTGACGTGACGCGGTTTATCACCATTTGTTCGGGGCGACAGGGGGTCACTTTTTACCTCGACGGAAAGAGTGTGAAAGGGTTCCCTGGGGTGCGCCTGTTCAATTCGATTGGGGCGCTTTCGTCACTGTGCGCCTCGATGGGCAACAACCTCGCTGCCACGGGGGCCTGGTCCGGACGGGTTTTCGGGCTGGCCTTTTACGGAAGCGTTTTTTCGCCGCGACAGGTCAGGGAGAGTTTCCGGCGGTGGTCGGAGGGAAGCGGGGGGGAGAGGCAGGGCCTCCCCGAGAGCACGCTCGCATTGTACCGGTTCGACGAGGGGCGGGGCGGTTTGTGCAAAAGCGCGGTTGCCGGGGGGGCAAGTTTTTCGATCGATGAAAAGCTGCCGTTCACGAAGAAACTGCTCAAGGTGTCCAATCCCTTTCATCACCCGGTCAAGGATCTCCTGGTGAACTTTCTAGGCTTTGTGCCCATCGGCCTGTCATTCAGCCTGCTGCTGGCATCCTGGCAAGGGGAAGCGGTCTCTGTGAAAGCGGTGATCGCCCTGTCCGTGGCATGCGGTGCGCTGTTGAGCTTCTGCATCGAGTGGGCGCAGGTCTACTTGCCCACCAGGGATTCCTCGTTGACCGATCTGCTGGTCAACACCCTGGGGGCCACGGCGGGAACGGTTCTGTGGGCGTGGCGACACAACAGAAGACCATTTTCATGGATGCACCGATGTTAGTCTCCGTCATCATCCCAACGGTCGGAAGAAGAACCCTGCGGCGGGCGGTCGAGAGTGTGCTGGATCAGGGGCTGCCCGAGGGCCGGTTTGAAGTCATTGTCGTCAATGACACCCAAAACAGCCTCGAGCCGGAGAGATGGCAGGCGCACCCGGGCGTGCGCGTTATTTCGACCTATGGCAAAGAGCGCTCCGTGGCCAGAAACGCGGGTGCCGCCGTTTCAAGGGGCCGATACCTCAACTTTCTGGACGACGACGACTATCTGCTGCCCGGGGCGCTGGATGCGCTTTGCCGGGCCGCTGAAAAGAGCGGGGCGCACCTGGCGTACGGCATTGCCAGATTGTTGAATGAAAACGGAGAGTTGCTCGTCCATCATCACATTGGTGTCCAGGGCAATGTCTTTGTCCATGTCATGAGCGGAGAGTGGGTGCCGCTTTCCACGGCCGTTATCTTGGCGGAAACCTTTTTCAAGGTCGGTGGGTTCGATGGCCGGTTCAACGTTGTCGAGGATAAAGATCTGTTTCGAAAGGTCGCGTTGGTTCATGATTTTGTCCGGATCGAGCAGACGGTGGCGGCTATTGTCCGGGACCGGTCCGAGACGACCAGCGACTACAGCATTGCCACGTGGCGAAGCGTTGAATCCAGGGAGCATATTTTAAGAGACCCGCGATCTTTTCACCGCCTGCGGCTTTCGGCCGATACACCATACTGGCGAGGGCGGATGGTCCGGGCTTACCTGACTTGTGTGATCTGTAATTTTCGCCGGCGGTTTTGGGCGCGCGCGCTGGCAAGCCTGGCAAAGGGCACGGCGGCGGCCGTCCTGGCTTTCGCGGATGTTTTGAAACCGGAGTTCTGGAGGGCGGCCTTGAGACCCCACACCCGAAAGAATGTTTTTTAGTCCCCTGATGCAAAACGGAGGAATGAATATTTTTCCCCATCTTATTCGGTTTTTTCGTAAAATCGGCTTCAGGCGCACGGCCGTGCTGGTGCTGTCCGAACTCAAGCGCCGTACTTTTTCCGAAGAGTGGCATCGCGGCCTGTTTTTCGACCTTGACCAGGAAATCCGGGTAGGAAACCCGCCTTTTCCGCTGCACATTCGCGGGCTGTTACCCGAGGATCCGTCCCTGCTTTTCTGTTCCTCCAACAGGTACCTGGGCACCTGTGAAGCACGCGAGAGGCTCCAGCGCCTGTTGTTTTTAAGGGCTGATGTGTCCAGGTGCTTTGTGGCGTCGGGCCCCGATTCGTTTCCCTGTGCGATCTGCTGGTTGCTGACCCATGAGGACAATCCCCTATTGGAGGTCTATTTCAAGGGCAATCTGCCTTTATTGAACCCCGGTGAAGTTTTGCTGGAATTTGTCTATGTGCATCCCCAATACCGGGGAATGAAACTGATGGACTGGATTTCGAAAAAGCTTTTTTCCCAGGCGAAATTGCAGGGCGCAACCAGGGCCATCGCCTATGTCAGGAGGGGAAACAGGGTATCCCTGGCGGCCTCGGATTATATCGGGTGGCGCCCTTTTCTGGAAAAGCGGGTGACGTGGAGGTTCTTCAGACGTCACGTCACCTACAATCCCGTACCAGGCAAAGACAGCGTTTTCGAAACCCTTTTGCCGGCAGGTGAGGGCAAGCGGTAAACCGGGCCGGGTTTTCTGCAGGCAACCCGGCGGAAGGAATCGTCGTCCCTGAAGGTTTTTTGTGATATGGGAATCCCGCGGCGCATCATTCAAACATGGAAGCGGTTGCCCCTGCCCCCGCTTTTTCGGGCGGCATCCGTCAATTTGAAGCTCCTCAATCCGGAATTCGAATACCTGTTTTTTGACGATGCGCATGTTGACACATTTGTGAGGGAAAAGTTCCCCGAGTTCACGGACGTCTTTCACGCTTTCGGGTCCCGCATTCAGCAGATGGATTTTTTCCGGTATCTGGCGGTATATCATTACGGCGGATTCTACTTTGATTTGGATGTGCTCCTTTTCGAGAAACTGGAAAGTCTGCTGCGGTTTGCCTGCGTGTTTCCTTTCGAGCGCATCGGCATCAGCTGGTATTTTAAAAGGCGTTATAAGATGCACTGGGATGTCGGAAACTATGCCTTTGCGGCACAGAGCGGACATCCCTTTCTGGAAAAAATCATTGAAAATTGTTGCCGCGCCCAGAAGGACCCCGATTCCGTCAGGCCGATATTACGATCGATGCCGGCCATATTTCGAAAAAACTCATCCATTCTCTGCACCACCGGTCCTATGCTGGTGACAAAAACGTATGCGGAAAATCCGCAGCTGCATTCCTCCATTGAAATACTGAGGCCCGAGGACATTTGTGACCGCAGGAACTGGAATAAATTCGGAGCGTACGGCCTGCATTTGCGTAATGGTTCCTGGCGCCCGAGGGGAAGCTATGTGCGCAAACTGTACTGGATGATCTGGAAGTATTGCCTGTCGAAGACCGAGGAAAAAGCCATTGCCGCGGCCAGGCGTTTCGAAGAAAACCCCACGAATACATTTTTCTGATGATTTAAGCGCTCTTGCCGGCGCTCTTGTGACCTTTTTGGTGGAGACGAGAAAGTGAAATCCGACAGAAGCCCTGACACAGTTCTTTCACTGGAGTTTTTCCCGGACATGGCGGAAGGCATACCCCGCAAGAAGGTGGTCTTTCCGTTTTCGCCCTACCAGATGTGGCTGTTTTTCGGGGACCTGGTGATCACCGGGCTCGCTTTCTATACCGGGGCCCTGTTGACGGGGGCCCCGGCCCTCGCGCCGGGGCAATGGCCCCGGCTGGCGATACTGTTCCTGGCGGCACTGGTGATGATTGCCTTCTTTCCCAACTACCGGCTCTATTCTTATCACCTCATTTTTTCGCCCGAAAAGCATTTGGCCGGCCTGGCCAAGGCCTTCTGCTGGAGCCTGTTGGTGTTCGGGTTGATCGCCTTTCTCTACACCTGGCCGGTCATATTCCGGGAGCATGCCATCATCACCGGGGCGGTGATCCTGTCGCTGGCGGCGGGCTTGCTGGTGTTGAGCCGTTTCGTGTGGGGACACATGCTCAATATCGTCAAGGCCATGGGGGTGGGGTTCATCATCGCGGGGGTGTCCGGCATGCTGCTGGAAAACGAGGTGCCCGCGCTGATCACCAATCCGACGACGGTTCTGGCGGCGGTACCGCTGGCCATCGTTGCGCTGGGGGGCTTTCGCTTTTTCCTTGTGCACGTGGTGTACAATATCTGGATGCGGCGGCGGTTCCGGAGGCAGGTGGCCGTGGTGGGCTCCAACGAGGATGCGGGCAGCATCGTGGATCATATTCTCCGCTTGAACGCCCCGTACTGGGTGACTGGTTTTGTCGGTGAGGGAGGTGTCTGCAGGCCCGCCGAGCACGCCGGCAAGGAGTGCATCGGGTCGCTCAACAAGCTGCCCCAACTGGTGGAAGATCTCAAGCTCGATGAAATCATCGTGACGGATGAGACCATCGACCCGCGCACCCTCATCGCCCTGCTGGACTATTGCACCTCCATGGGAGTCATCGTCTGGTTCCCGCCCAAGCTGCTGCCCATCATCGACATGAAGCTGTACGTGGACGACTTCTGCGGCATGAAGATGATTCGCATGTGCTCCCAGCGCAACAGCGAGCTGTCGGGGCGCATCAAGCACGCTCTGGATGCGCTGATCACCCTGCCCCTGTTCGTGTTGCAGCTGCCGCTTTTCGGAGCCATCGCGGCGGCCGTCAAGTTGGACTCCAAG
The DNA here is from genome assembly GCA_964476595.1 of uncultured Desulfobacteraceae bacterium. Lineage (GTDB taxonomy): Bacteria > Desulfobacterota > Desulfobacteria > Desulfobacterales > JALSRD01 > JALSRD01. The sequence goes on along the minus strand of CAYZCL010000129.1, from coordinate 3,080 downwards.
GGGCCGGTCTTTTACAAGGCCAAGGCCATCGGCAAAGGGGGCAGGCCCTTCCGGATGTACAAGTTCCGGTCCATGTACACCGACCAGTCGTCGGACATCCACAAACAGTACGTGACCAAGCTCATCAAGGGGGAGATCGGGCGGGACGGCGGGAAAAGCGGGCCGCTCAAGATTACCAACGACCCGCGGGTGACCCGCGTGGGTCGGATCTTGAGAAAACTCAGCCTGGATGAACTGCCCCAGCTCATCAACGTTCTGCGGGGCGAGATGAGCCTCATCGGGCCCCGGCCGTGCCTGCCATACGAGTACGAGATCTACAAGGACTGGCACAAGAAGCGAAACAGTGTGCGGCCGGGCATCACGGGGCTGTGGCAGGTGACCGGGCGCAGCGAGGTGTCTTTCGAGGAGATGATCCTGCTGGACCTGTATTACATTTACAACCGCAACCTGATGCTGGACCTGAGTATCCTGTACGAGACGATTTTCGTGGTGCTCGCAAAGAAAGGGGCGTTTTAGATTGTCCGTATTGTCTTTTCAGAATCAGATGCACTCGGGAGCGGGGGAGAAATGAAATCATCAAATCTGACGGAGGGATAAGGGGGGCAGGGGGATCGGAACAGGGGCCCTGATATTTTTCCGAAAGAGCGATAGTCATTCTGATCGGATTCAGCCGCAGGGGGACGTCCCTGCGGCTGAAATCTTTTGTTATCGCTGAAAACTTTGCTTTATTGATTTATCTAAGCTTTTCGATTAAAGGGTCGAAAAATCTGTTGAGGAGAACATGGGGTCATGAATGAAGCTGGATGGGTGACGCCTCACGGTGGAAAACTGGTGAACCTGGTGGTGAATGCCGAGCGTGCAGGTCTGCTCAAGGAGATCGCCATGAGCCTGCCGGACATTGCGCTCAACGACCGGCAGATGTGCGACCTGGAACTACTGGCCTGCGGCGCATTTTCGCCGCTCAGGGGGTTCATGGTGCGCTCCGATTATGAGTCCGTGCTGGACCGCATGCGCCTGCAGGACGGTACCTTGTGGCCCGTACCGATCTGCCTGGATGTTTCCGAAACCCAGGCCAAGAGCCTGGAGGCCGGGCAGTCCGTGGCGCTGCGCGATCCGGAGGGGTTTTTGCTGGCGGTCCTGCACGTGTCCGACATCTGGCCGGCGGATGCCGAAAAGGAAGCCGAACAGGTTTACGGTACGCGCAACACCGATCACCCCGGCGTGGCCTACCTGTTCGAAAACCTGGGCAAATATTACATCGGCGGGGTGTTGGAGGTGCTCAGCCCGCCGCTGCACTTCGATTTCAAGCAGCTGCGCCTGTCGCCCGCGGAGGTGCGCCGCATGTACCGCAAACTGGGCTGGCAGCGCGTGGTGGGCTTTCAGACCCGCCAGCCCATTCACCGGCCCCAGTTCGAGGTGACCATCCAGGCCATGCGCCAGGCGCGGGCCAACCTGCTGATTCTGCCGATCACCGGCATGACCAAGCCCGGGGATTTCGATCACTACACCCGGGTGCGCTGTTACCGGGCCGTGTCCCACCACTACCCGCCGGACTCTTTCCTGATCAGCCTGCTGCCCCTGGCGCCGCGCCTGTCGGGCCCCCGCGATGCCGTGCTGGACACCATCATCGCCAAGAATTTCGGGTGCACCCATTTTATCGTCGGCCACGACCACTCCAGTCCCGGGGTGGACCGTGAAAACCGGCGTTTCTACCACAACGGCGACATCCGCGACACCGCCCGGCAGTGCGGTGAGGAAATCGGCATGGAGATCATGTCCTTCGACCAGATGGTCTACCTGCCCTTCGAGGATGAGTACCGGCCCAGGGGTGAAGTGCCGGGAGACACGCAGGTGTTGTCGTTGTCGGGTTCGGACATCCGCCGGCGTATCCGCACGGGGCGCAAGATCCCGGACTGGGCGACTTTTCCCGAGGTGGTGCAGGAACTGCTGAAGGCGTACCCGCCGCCGTCCCGGCAGGGGTTCACGGTGTTTCTGACCGGGCTTTCGGGGGCCGGCAAGTCCACCATCGCCAAGGTGCTCTACTCCAAGGCGCTGGAAATGGGCGACCGCCCGGTGACGTTGCTCGACGGCGACATCGTGCGCCACAACCTGTCGAGCAACCTGGGCTTTACCAAGGAGGACCGCGATATCAACGTGCGGCGCATCGGGTTCGTGGCCTCGGAAATCACCAAGAACCGCGGCATCGCCATCTGCGCCCCCATTGCGCCTTACGCCAGTACCCGCCGCGAGATCCGCCGGGCCATCGAACAGTACGGCGGTTTCATCGAAGTGCACGTAGCGACGCCTATCGAGGTGTGCGAAAAGCGTGATCGAAAGGGCATGTACGCCAAGGCCAGGGCCGGGCTCATCAAGGGCTTTACCGGTGTGGACGACCCTTACGAGGTACCGCAGTCGCCCGAAGTGTGCATCGACACCACGGACCTGACACCCGATGAGGCGGCGCAGGAGATTCTGCTGTTTCTGGGGCAGAGGGGATACATTTAGCCACAGACCCAAACAAGGATTCAATTTTGAACAAGTACCTTTTTACAGCTATGGAGGCGGCGCTGGCGGCCGGCAGGGCCATTCTGGAAGTCTACGATTCGGATTTCGAGGTGGAGCACAAGGCCGACGACTCGCCCCTGACCCTGGCTGACCGGAGGGCCCACGAAATCATCGTTGCGGGCCTGGAAAATTTCGGCCTTCCGGTGCTCAGTGAAGAGGGACGTGACATCCCTTACAGCGAGCGGCGGGAGTGGACCACTTTCTGGCTGGTGGATCCCCTGGACGGCACCAAGGAATTCGTCAAGCGAAACGGTGAGTTCACGGTGAACATCGCCCTGGTCGAGGGCCGGGGGCCCGTCCTGGGAGTCATATACGTGCCCGTGCAGGACAGGCTCTTCTGGGGCACGGCGCAAACCGGTGCGTGGCGCATGGACGGCGCCGCGGCAACGGGGCTGGCCGACCGCTTGCACGCCCGTGACATGACCGGAGTGTTGAGCGGGGCGGTCAAACTGCCCTGCGAGGCGCAGCATCCGGAAGTCTACACCATCATCGGCAGCCGCTCCCACAAGGGGCCG
>CAYZCL010000128.1:0-66199 GCA_964476595.1 uncultured Desulfobacteraceae bacterium | reverse complement strand
CGTAGACGTGCTGCACGTAGTTGACGGGGTCTCTCTTGATGCGTTCGTGAGCCAGCTTGAGCAGCTCGCTGCGTTTGCCGAAGGTGATGGCCTCCACCGGGCAGATGGCGGCGCAGCCCGGGGTTCCGCCCTCCTCGGAGATGCGGTCGAAGCAGAAGGTGCATTTGCGTACCCGCGGGGTGATGGGGTTGCTGTACTCGTAGGCCGGGATCTGGAAAGGGCACGCCACCATGCAGTAGCGGCAGCCGATGCACCTGGCCGGGTTCCAGGTGACGGCCCCGTTTTCGTTCTTGTGCAGTGCGCCGGTGATGCAGGCCGAGGCGCAGGCCGGGTCCTGGCAGTGCATGCACTGGACCTTGACGAAGGTGGGTTTGGGCTGGTGGCGCTCGTCGGTGCGGCCCGTGTAGTAGCGGTTGACCACCGTGAAGGCTTTGTCGTCGGGACGCCGCCGCTGGTTGAAGACGGTTACATCGTCAAAGGGCTTCTCGGGTTCGGGCAGGCCGTTGACCCGGTTACAAGCCAATTCGCACTTGCGGCACCCGATACAGCGCCCCAGGTCCACCAGGCACCCGTAGGGATCCGGTGGTGCCTTCGATTTCCAGGTGGCCTTGGCCGTGCCGGGCGTGGCCGCCAGGGCGGCGCCGGAGGCCCCCATGACTTTGAAAAAACCGCGTCGACTCAGTTCCATGCTTCCTCCTTGAATCCGTGTTGAATAGGTACGGATTTCCACCGGACGATTATTTTTTCAGGATCCGGATGGTGTAGTCTGCTCCCGCCCGGCGATGGCCGAGCACCCGGTGACCGCCGCGCTCGATGATCGTGACCAGTTCCGCGACGACCTCGGGGTCGTGAACCCTCACGGCCAGTTCCTGCCCGCTGCGAAGATCCCTGAGCACGTTTTTACACTCCAGCAGGCAAACCGGCCATCCGACCCCCACGAGGTCCAGTTTCACGCAGGACGGCATCTTTTCCTCCTCCCGGCGGTTGCTTGTTGGCACCCATCTCTGCAAGCGACGTGCCGAAGGTAGGAGGCGGACAACCGAAAATCTCTAACAACCCGAAAAAGTGTGGGAAACAGGAGGGATGCAAAAAGAGTGAGCTCCATCGGGTGTTTAAACCGCCAAGAGTTGCTTAAGCAGGTGTTTAAACGGCTTAAACAATTGTTGCAAAACGAATATATGCTATATAGGATCAAACTACGCCGGGAGCGGTCGTTCCAGTCGGGGGAAATTCTGTACCGAATACCGGGAGAGACCAGGAGATGAACGAACAACAGATCAATCGCTACTGGAAGCGGATCGTCAACACCATGAACGATGGGCTGATGCTGGTCGGCCCCGAGGGGTCCATCCTGATGGTCAACCGTGCTTTCGAGAAGCTCACCGGCTACGGCGTCGACGAGGTGATCGGCAGGCCCTGCACACTGCTCGAGTGCGACGCCTGCGAAAAGATGCTGCAGAACGACGGGAGCGGCTGGTGTTCGCTGTTCTACGAGGGGCAGAAGGACCTGAAACGCTGCCGCTGCATGATCGCCAGGAAAGACGGGACCTGGCTGCCGGCCCTGAAAAACGCCTCGGTTCTGCGCGACGGCGAAGGCAGGCCCCTGGGTGTGGTCGAGACGCTGACCGACATTTCGGAGCTGGATCGACTCGAGGAAGAGGTGGAGCGCCTGTCACGCTGGCTGGACGACGAGGGCGGCTTCTGCGGCATCATCGGTGAGTCGCCGCCCATGGTCAAGGCCGTGGAGGTCATCGAAAAGGCGGCCCAGAGCGATGTGCCGGTGATCATCTACGGCGAAAGCGGTACCGGAAAGGAACTCGCCGCCCACGCCATCCACCGGCTGGGACCTCGCAGAGACGGGCCCTTCGTGCAGTTCAACTGCGCCGCCCTGAACCCGTCGCTTTGCGAGAGCGAGCTTTTCGGGCACATCAAGGGCGCCTTCACCGGTGCTCACCGCCACCGGTTGGGACGCTTCGAGGCCGCCAACGGCGGCGATATCTTCTTGGACGAGATCGGTGACATCCCCATGCCCATCCAGGTCAAGCTGCTGCGAGTGCTGGAGGCCAAACAGTTCGAACGGGTGGGGGACAACCTCCCGGTTTCCGTCAACGTACGCATCATTTCGGCCACCAACCAGAACCTGAGCGAACGGGTGTCCGCCGGGCGCTTCCGGGAGGACCTGTTTTTTCGCATCAACGTCATCCCGGTGGTCCTGCCGCCCCTGCGTGAGCGGACTTCCGACATTCCGTTGCTGGTGAGCGCTTTTATCCGCCGGTTGCGCAAGAAGACCGGCAAGCCCATCACCGGCCTGTCGCGCGAGGTCATGGACGCCTTCATGTCCTACCCCTGGCCGGGAAACGTGCGCGAGCTCAAGAGCGCCCTGGAGTACGCCTTCATCATCGGCGAAGAGGGGCGTATCCAGCCGGAGCAGCTGCCGCCGCAGATACAGCGGCCTTCACGCGGCGGCGGTGGCGCCGCGGACGGCTGGAGTTTCGGCGCCGCCGCGCTGCCGGCCACCGCACCCCGGGAAAAGGACGCGCCGCGGCAGAAGCGGGAGCTCGTGGAGGCGCTGCGCCGCACGGGGGGCAACCAGTCCCAGGCCGCACGGTTGCTGGGAATCAACCGCGTGACCGTGTGGAACCGCATGAAAAAGTACGGCATCGATCTGCAGAAGGTGCTGCGGATGCCGGATTGATGCCGCCCATGCGGTCCGCCTCTCACCGGCGGGTGCCGGAGGAGACAGTGCTACCCATCGCGAGAGTGACGCCGGAGGCGAAAACGTAAAAGGGGATCCCCGCCGCTGCGGCAGGGACCCCCTTTTGCGTTGGTACGGGCGGACGCGGCCCTTTACCTCCTGCGTCTGGCGGTTTCCCAGTCGTGAATCTGGGTGGTTTCGTAAACCTCTTCCCAGCCGGTGATCATGGCCTTGATGTGGGCGAAGATCGTGTGGCCGGTGGTGGTCATGTAAACGTGCACGATGATGAAGTTGAGCAGCAGGAAGGCGATCACCAGGTGGATGATGGCCACGACCTCGAGATTGAGGTAGCCGTTGATTCCCCACTGCGTCCAGTGATTGTAGGTGTAGTAGAGCAGGCCCACCACCATCTGGATCGGCAGCAGGGCCGCCGTCAGGGCCAGGTAGGTCAGGCGCTGCAGCGGGTTGTGCTTTGCGCCGGGTGTTTTCTCGACCGGATGGGGCTTTCCCTTGAAGATGCCCCAGGAGTAGTACAGGACGACGGCGAAAAGCTTCTTGGAGGTCGGCACGTACTGGCGCCACTCACCGGTGGTGAACACCCAGAAGACGATGAAAGCAAACAGTACCAGCCACGACAGTCCGAGGAAATTGTGCACGCTGACCGCCTTCTCGTAGCCCATCAGGTGGTAGCTGCCGTGGATTTCCAGGCCGGTGATGATCAGCAGGATGATCAACACGGCCTGCAGCCAGTGCCAGAACCTTTCGAATCGGCTGTAGAGATATATTTTCTTCATGTTTGCGGCATCCATACGATTACTTCCTCCTTCCGTTCCGGGAAACGATTCTCCCCAACGCGTGCAGGGAAACGCCCAGCAGGGCCGCCAGGACCAGTCCCCAGCCGGCCATGTCCAGCAGCTTGATGCGGTCGCGCCCGGGCATGTAGAAGCCGGTCAGGCACGCCAGCCGGCTGCCGGGCCGGCGGTGGCAATCGATGCAGGCCAGGGCCTTGTCTTTGGGCGCCACCATATGCGTGCTGGGAAATACGTAGCGTGTTTCCACGAAATCGAAACTGCCGCTGTAGGGCAGACCCAGGAACTTCTGTCCGCGGGTGAGGGCGTCCTGCCAGTCGAAAGTCGTCCAGTAGCCGTGGGGACCCGACAGCAGGGGGGCCAGCAGGGTCTTGTTGACGGTATCGTAAGGCTGCCGGCCGCGGTGCACCTTGAAGGGAAAGATGCGCGCATTGGGGTCGTTGCGGTCTCCCACCGGCCATCCCACGTTGACGACGTTGCCGGGGTCGATCATGTCCTTGGCTGTCTTGGTCTTGATGGAGCCGTTGAACCACATGTACTCGGGCACCAGGTTCTTGGCCCACTTCATTTCGCCCTTGATGGACATGTAGATGTGCTTGCCCAGAGGGCCTTCCTCGTTATAAGGCTTGCCGTCCTTGAGCTTGCCGGCCTTGGACCAGTCCCACCATACCTTGGTGGGCAGTACACGTGCCACGGTGGGGATGTGGCAGGTCTGGCAGGCCACCTTGTCGGTGTGGTCGTTGGGCTTGCTGCCCGCCTTGTGGGGCTTATCGCCGTGGCAGGACTCGCACATGATCTTTGAGGCCAGGTCGTTCTGAATGAGGCTCTTGCGGTCCATGGCGGCCGGCGTACCGTAGATACGGCCGGCGATGTTGTGTGAGATGGTGGTGTGGCAGCGAACACACTGGAAATCCTGTCCGTCGATCCCCATGTGGACATCCAGCGATTTGTTGGGCTTGGTCATGGAGGAGTCCAGGTCTCCGTGCTTGACGCCGTCGCCGCCGCCGCCCCTGAAATGGCAGGAGCCGCAGTTTCGGCGGGTGGGGCGCCCCACAGCCTGTACCGCTTCCTGGATGGACTCCTGGATTTCCTTGGCCAATTCACGTTCCTCGGGGTCATCGGAGGTGTGGAAGGCGTGGTAATCCTCGAAAGCCTCGCTGAAATTGAACTCCGTCTGTCCGTGGCACTTGAGGCAGTCGATCTGTCCCTTCTTGCCGTTCCACCCGATATGGCAGGAGGAGCACTTCTTGTCGTGCATGAGGTTGGTGGATATGCAAAAGTTGTTGACCGAGTACTGCGCCTTGCCCATGCGGTTGTCGGCCGGCGCGTTGGGGTCTGTCCAGGTCCAGTGGAGAGTCTTGCGGATCTGTTCGTCGGCCTTGTTGTGGCAGGACAGGCAGGCCTTGGTGATGTCATCGCCGGAATTGAAGGTCTGCTGTAACTCCTTCATCCTGGAATGGTCCGACGTCACCCAGAAATGGCGCTTTTTGGTCGCCTGGTCGGCCATCTTGCGGCCCGGCGCCCGGTCGCCGTCTTCGTCGCCGGAGGCGGCCAGCGGGGGGACGGCCAGCAGAAGGATCAGCAGCAGGGCGACCGCAGGACGCACCCATCGTGACATGCATTTAGGAAATCGCATGGTGTCTCCTGAAAATAATATAAAATATTAAATGGTTAGCTCAGGAAGGGCGTGGGATGACCGGCCCTCGGGCCACAGGGGCCCGGGAGCGGTCGTTTGCCATGCTATTCTGACCCTATTTACACTTGGCCGGGGAGGGTGAGTCCGCGGCGTGGGCATGCAGGTAAGCATGGATGTTGGCCAGGTCCTCCTCGCTGAGCTTGCTCCACTCTTCCTTGCACTTGAACTGGTCGAAATCCTTTTTCTCGAAAACACGGTCCCACTGAGCCTGGGTTTTGGCATCCGGGCTCAGGATGGGTTTGGCGGATTCCACCTCACCGCGCTTGTGGCAGGCCTTGTAGATCTTGCGGTAGGTGTATTTGCCCTTGCGTTCGTTGGCCTTGCTCCCGGCTAGGCATACGCCTACCGAAGTGAAAGTGAAGAGAATGGCGATCAGGGTGATGATGGCTTTTTTCATGAGCTTCCTCCTTGGACAGAAAATATGAAATAGTGGAAAAACGTTTTTCTTGATTACATTACAACGTAGCGATCGACCTTTTCGACCATTTCGGCGTGGCGTGCCTGGGTGGCGAAATCCTTGAATCCCACGCCGGGCACTTCGTCTTCGCGTCCGTGAAGCCCGTTGGCGCGGAAACTGACATCGCACACCGACAGCTTCGCCTTGCCCACCAGCTTCTTGAAATCCGGTTCGACGGTCAGCAGCACCGAACGGCCGGTGAAAAAAATCTGCACCTCCTTGCCCTTGGCGTAGGCCGCCTCGGTCAGGTTGATTACGTAATCGAGGTGCTTTTCGGAACTAACCAGTATTCCTAGTGTGTCAGCCATTGGAAGTTACCTCTTTTGTGGCGTCAGGTTGAAACAGGGGCTGCGAAAAAGACACAGCCGCCGTATTATGACCCGGTCACGCTACCACCAGCAGATGACCTTGTCGTGTGAAAAAATGTCGTCCACCAGAGCTTCCCAGTCGACGTCCCCCTGATACAGGGGCGTCACCGTGGTGGTGTTGTCCTTGGACAGGGCGGCGCTTAGCTTTTCGACGGTTTCATCGGGTTCCGAACGAAGTATGTGAAGTATTTTCATGTTGATTTTACTCCTGCCCTAGAAGGGTATGATGACGGTGGCCTCTTTGAGTTTCTCGGCTACATCCGCCATGGTGACATACTGAAAACCGTACTTCTCCACGTTTGCGGAATTGTTGGAAAAGCGTTCTCCCTCCATTTCGTCCAGAAACTCCATGTTGTCATGGTAGGCCTCGTCCATGTTGGCGATTTCGTGGTTGAGGACGAACATCTGGACTTCGGCGGCTTCCAGCAGCAGGCCCAGGCTGGTGCGCAGGCCCTCGTACTGCTGGTCGACATCCTTAATAAGCACAGCGATTTTCTTCATCTCGTTCTATCCTTTCTTGATGAAGTAGTGGGTCATCCCGCCGTCGTCATCGTAGAGCCCCAGAAATTCATTGTTGTTCTTTTTGGCAAAGTCCGGGATGTCGTTTTTGGAACCGGGGTCATCGCCGATTACCTCCAGGATCTGGCCGGATGAAAGACCCTTGAGGGTTTTCTTGGTTTTAAGCATCGGCATGGGGCAGGTCAATCCCCGCGTGTCGAGTACCTGATCCGCTTTGATTTCTTTGAGGTCCATGGTCGTTTCTCTCCTTATTTGATCGGTTAACTTGGGCGGCCGCCGCGATGGCGGGCGGCCGCTTTCGGGCATATGCTAGAAAACGACGAATTTTTCCGTTTTTTCGTTCCAAACGGCCGCCAGTACCCATAGCAGGAAGAACGCCGTTATCAGAGGCATGGTGAGGGGCCAGGAGAATACATCCGGCAGGAAGATGTCCTTCCCCAGCCATTTGGAAATACCGGTTGCCCGGAAGATGCGGCCGGCGGTGGCGTCTGCCAGGGCGAAACTGACCAAAGTGAACATGAGTTTGGTCTGGCCTTCGCCCACACGCCACAGGGTGCTGCTGGCGCAGCCCCCAGAGAGCAGCATGCCGATCCCGAAGATGAATCCCCCGATCAGGCTGCCCAGGAAAAACGAGTGGTAGATGCCCATGGCAGGTTCCTGCAGGTAGCTCCACTTGATCACCGCGGATCCGGAAATGTAGATCATCAGGCTGAGGGCCACCGCCTTGACCATGTCGGCCTCGCCGGTCATGAAGGGGCAGCGGAATGCGCGCACAAAGCAGAAACGCGAGCGGTGCATGATCAAGCCGATGAGGAAACCGAAGAACAGCCAGCCGCCCAACTGGGTCTTGTCGACGAAACCATACAGGTAAAAGACGATGATCACGGCCGCCACGACCGCCAGGCCGATGCGCGGCTGCATCTTTTCCCAGTCGATGCCCTCTCCCTCGGCACCGGCCTTCTTGGACTTGGCCGCCACCGGCTTGGAGGGAAGGTGCTCCATCTCCCAGAGCAGGTATTGCAGCCCCACCCAGGCGCCGGCCGCCAGGCCGAACATCATGGCGAAACCGCCCCCCGAAAACATGGCCACCGCGGTGTAGAAACCGCCCACGTTGCACCCCTTGGCCATGGCGGCGCCGGTACCCATCAGAATTCCGCCCACGATGCCCTTGCCGTATTCCAGGCGCGGTGCTCTGCGGATCTTGAACTGGCGGGCCATGAGGGCCGAAGCAAAGGCGCCCACCATGATACCGAAATTGGAAAGCGATATCGGGTGCAGCCAGGGGACGAGTGGGCGTTCCTTGGAAGCGCCGAACATATGATAGACCCAGTCCCCCCAGTTGACGTAGCCGGCGGCGATGCCCCAGGGGCTCTGCCATAAAAAGATCATCAGTGCGATGATGGCAATCAGAATGCCGGCCAGCCAAGGCGGCCACTCACTGTCGAAAAGCGCATGAAAGCTTTTAAGGGTTTCCTCGCGGGCGCTGCTCCAGAAACTGTCACTGGCCATACCTATCTCTCTCCTCCGAAAACCACCCCGTCCGCCAGGGCTTTGGTTGTACGTTGTTTTGAACCTGTTGCGGCTTCAACCCGGCACTGTGCCGGCTTAGAAGCGCACAGTTGCCGACAGATAACCGTCCCAGACCTTGTCGACCACCGGGAAGATGGTGTCGAAAGCGGAGGCATCGTCGATTTTCACCGGAGCTCCCAGCGGGTTACCGCTGCCGGTGTAGTTGTAGTCATAGTATTTGACGCCCAGCTGCAGGAAGAAATTCTGCTTGAAGATCGGCTGGATCAGGTATGCCTCGAAAGCGTTGCCGCGAACCGCCAGCTTGCTTCCGATGAGCGAGTCCTCGGCACCGGTGAAGGGGAACCAGTATTTGGACCCGTAGTTGTATTCGAAGCCGAAGCGGGCATCTCCCCACAGGGGCAGCACGACGCCGGTGTAGACGCTGTAACCGTCCTGTGACTCCAGGTTGCCGTTGGAGCTGAGCAGGCCCAGGCCCATGGCGTTGTAGAACGGGTTCTGGGAGAGGCCGTCGGGGCTGGTGTGCGACCAGGAGCCGGCCAGGAAGAAATCGATGTCCCAGTCGAACCACTCGGCCAGGTTGGTGCGCACCAGCAGGGTGGCCGCATCCCAGGAACCGATGTTGCTGGTGGGCTCCACGCGGGTGACGAACATACCGCCGTTGGGCTGGAAGTACAGTTCGGAGTTACCGTCGCCGTTGGTGTCCTGGGGCATGACGGAAAAGGGCATGACGGTCAGCCCTGTAAAGCCGTCGGTGATGTCCCAGGCGTGGGCGTAGTTGAACACCACGCTGGTGTTGTCGTCATCGTAGAAGGTGGCGATGATGCCGCCCATGTTGACGTCGTCGACCTCCGGCTGGGAGAGGCCCAGCGAAGAGGCGTTGCCGACGCCGCCTTCATAGCCGATGCCCCAGCAGAACTTGATAGCCGATCCCGGAACGCCGATCAGGTCCTCGAGGCCGAAGTTCAGGGAAGCGCCGTCGAACTGCCAGTTGATGATGGTCGCCAGCGGCGATCCGCCCTCGAGGCTGTAGTTGCGGTACTCCAGCGGGGGGCCCTCGGTGGAGGGCCTGCGGCCGAAGGAGACGGCCACCGGCACCGTGTCGCCGATGTCGTCCTTGTATAGGAAAAAGGCCCGTTCCAGCCGGATGGTGTCGCCGTAAGGCAGGCTGACGTCGTTGCCGTCCATGGCGACGGTGTCCATGGACCCGTTGAAGTAGCGGACCTCCGTGCTGTCACCGAAGGCCTTGTAGGCGGCCAGGCGGCCGTCGAAGCTCAGCTGACTGTTGACCTTGGCATGCATGTTGAGACGAAATCGATTGGTCCATACGGCGTCGTTGTCCGCATCCTGCTTATCCGGCGCAGGGACCATCCCGGCGGCGGCCAGGGCGGCCATGCCCTGCTGGATCTGCTGGGCGGTGGCGCCGTTGAAGCCCTGCGGATAGGGGGTGAAAAAGCCCTGAATGAGCTCGTTGGGGGCCGTCAACATGTCCTTGTAGTGGATGCTGTCCACTCGCGTCCTGAGTTCGAAACCCAGCGAAATCTTGTCCGTGGCGGTGTGGATCTCGGCCTTGCTGAGGCGTTGATCCATTTCCTTGGCTTCTTCCTCTTTCTGCGCCTGGGTCTTCTCCAACTGCTCCAGTTTCTGCTGTAGTTTCGTCATCTGCTCGCTGAGCACCTTGAGCTGTTGTTTGAGGTCTTCGACCTCCCCGGCAAACAGCCCGCCGGGCCATAAAAGCAGCACAAACAAGAGCAGAATGCCGAAGCAGACAGGGTTTCTGGCCTTGCCGTTGAAAAACGCCATCTTTTTTTCCTCCACTCCCTGAATGAAAAAAGGTTGAAAGATAGTCTCCACACCCTAGCCGTGCCGGTGAAGGGCAAACCCTGGCGGACATTCCGAGGAAACCCTTCACAGTGCGTTATACAAATGCTGTGCCAGCATCAATTTTTTTCAGAAAAAGTGTAATTACCCGAAAAGCCATTGCATTTCCGTTTATGATTATTTTCTTGCGGCGGTCCTGTAAATGGTGTAGTTAACACCTGTTAATTAGCAGTTTACAGAAAGGGAAACAATTCATGGATCTGAGCAAATACTGGAAAACCATCGTCGATACCCTGCAGGACGGCCTGGTGGTGGTCGATCCCTGGGGTAACATCCGCGCCGTGAACCCGGCCGCCGAACGCATGACGGGTTACAGGGAAGCGGAGCTGGTCGGAAAGTCCTGCCGCATTCTGAACTGCACCGGCTGCAGGATCCGGGGCAAGGGGGCGGGGGAAAAGTGGTGCGGTCTGTTCTCGGTGGGGGTCATGATGGACAAGAAGTGCCTCATCACCCAGAAGAACCGGCGTGTGCTGCACATCGTCAAAAGCGCCTCGGTGCTGCGCGACGAACAGGGAAGGGCCATCGGCGCGGTGGAGACCCTGCGGGACGTTTCGGAGATGGTCCGCAAGCAGCGCGAGATCGATATCCTGCGCCAGACCTGCAACTTCAACGACGGGTTTTACGGCCTGCTGGGAAAGACCGCCGTCATGCGCAACCTGTTCGAGATCATCGAAAACGTGGCCCAGTCCGAGGCCCCGGTGCTCATCCAGGGCGAAAGCGGCAGCGGCAAAGAACTCATCGCCCGGGCCATCCACAACGCCGGGCCCCGCAAGGACAAACCCTACATCAAAGTCAACTGCGCGGCCTTGAACGAGAACCTGCTGGAAAGCGAGCTCTTCGGGCACATCAAGGGCGCTTTCACGGGCGCCGAGCAGACCCGCGTGGGCCGCTTCGAGGCCGCCCACGAGGGGACCCTCTTCCTGGATGAAATCGGCGACATCCCGTTGTCGACGCAGGTCAAACTGCTGCGGGTCATCGAGGAGATGCACATCGAGCGCGTCGGCGACCACACGCCGATTCCCGTCAACGTACGGGTGGTCAGCGCCACCAACAAAGACCTGGAAGCCCTGATCGAAAGCGGGAGATTCCGGCAGGATTTCTACTTCCGCATCAGTGTCTTTCCCCTGACCAGCCCGCCGCTGCGCGAACGACGGGACGACATTCCGCTGATCGTCCAGAATTTTATCAAACAGAACGCGATTAAGAGCGGCAAGAAGATCCTGGGGCTCACCTCCGAGGCCATGCAGAAGCTGCTGACCTACGAGTGGCCGGGCAACGTGCGCGAGCTGCGCAACGCCATCGAGTATGCTTTCGTGCTGTGCCCCAGCGGCGCCATCGACGTCGAGCACCTGCCGCCCAAGATCGCGGCCGGCGGTCCGTCCCCGTCTGCCGGCGACATCGCCGCCGCCGGCGACGCCTCCGAACGCCGGGCGCTGATTGAAGCCCTGCGCCAGACCGGGGGCAACCAGTCCCAAGCGGCCCGCATCCTCGGGGTCAGCCGGGTGACCGTCTGGAAGCGCATCAACAAGTACGGCATCGACCCGCGGCGTATCGGCGCCGGAACCGCTCCGGGGCACAGCGGCCCTGAGAAAGAGGCGACATGAGAAAAAAAATCGGATTGGCGGTGCTGGCGCTGTGCGTGCTGGCGGTGGCGGGCTACGGCGTGGCCTGTTGGGTGGTGACCCGGCAGGTGGCCGGGCAGATCCGGAAGGCTGTCGCGGAAACGCAGGCCGTCGAGGCCCTGGACTACGGTTCGCTGAAGGTGGCCCTCATCGGACAGCACGTCAGCCTGCGCGACGTCACCGTGACACTGGCCGTGCCGCGGCAGCGGCTGCACATCGACCGGGTGTCGGTGGACGGGTTCAGACCCGGTGACACCGTTCCCGGACGGCTGCACCTGCTCGTCGAGGGGCTGTTGCTGAACGTCGACGACCCGCTGATGAAGCCGGTCCGCCGGGAGCTGAAGCAATTGGGCTACCGGCGGCTGAAAGTTTTGCTGGAATGCCGCTACCGGTACGATGAGCCGGCCGGACGGCTGGACGTGAAGCAGCTGCGCGTGGACGTGGACGAGATGGGAACCCTCGACCTGACGGCCGAACTGCGGAACCTGGATGTCGGCCGTTTGAAGCAGGCAATGGACGACCCGCTGCGCATGGTTATGCTGCTGCCTTCAGCGGCCATTGCGGGCCTGCGGATCGAATACCGGGACGCCTCGCTGGTGCGGCGGGTGCTGAAGACCGAAGCGCGACGGGTGGGCATGAGCGAGGCGGACTATGCCCGGCGCCTGTCGCAGGACATCGCCGCATCACTGTCCGGCCAACAGGACGCGCGCCTGTCCGAGGCCGCACAGGCCGTGGGCCGTTTTCTGCAGGAGCCGGGCCGCATTTCCGTGCGCCTGTCTCCGGCCAAACCGGTGCCCCTGCTGCAGCTGGTGTTCACCCGCAACCCCGCCGACCTGGCCGCCCTGCTGGGGCTTCAGGTTCGCTCCTGAACCGCGACGGGGGAAGGCCTCAGGGGGTCTCGCCCCTGCGCGCCAGGTATTCGATGGCGTCCTGGTTGCCGCCGGCCGCGGCGGTCTTGAGATCGGCCAGGGCTTTTTCCCGGTCACCGGCCCTGAGGTGTACCCATCCCCGGGCGTAGAAAAAGGCCGGGCGGTTGGGGGCCAGCATGATGGCGTGGTCGATGTCGCCCAGCGCGTCGGCGTAGCGGCCCAGTTCACAGAGGCTCACACCCCTGCCGAAATAGTAGTAGGCTACGTCCGGGGCCAGCGCAATGGCGCGGCTGAAGTAGCGCACGGCGGCCTTGTGGTTGCCGTAGGCGGCACAGATGTCGGCTTTTTCGGACCACTGGCGGGCCTCGTTCGCGGCCTGCGGGGCAGGGGCCGCCGGCTGGGGCTGGGGACCCGTGGCCGCGGCCAGCGGGGCGGCCGCCAGGAGTAGCCCAACGGACAGGAAAAGGAGCTGTTTTCTCATGGTTTTCCTCCGGTCGAGATGATGCGTTGGCGCCGAGGGTGTCCGGAACGTGCGGGCCTGCCGGTGCCGCTTTCCCGGACGCGGATCGGCAACCTTATTATCGCCGCCCGGCGACCAAACTTGAATTGTCCCGGGAAAAGGCGTACTCGGGATGCACGCAGTGCCCGGAGAGCGCCGACGGCGCCGTCAATGGATTGTGAAAACGGAAATCGTGGCTTTCATACGAAATAAATCGGCCGGGTGCAACGGAGAAGAACGATGAGCACCGTTTTTTCCAGGGGGCCGGATGCGGCCGCCGGCAGCGTGGCGGTCCAGGGCGTCTGTTTCGACGCCAACGCCTCCTTTGCGCGCGGGGCCGCCGGGGGGCCGGCCGCCATCCGCGAGGCGCTTTTCAGCGGCAGCGCCAACCTGTGCGCCGAAAACGGCTTCGACCTGGCCGAGTCCGGCCGCTGGTATCCCGTCGAAGAGGACCTGCGGCCCGCCGGCGGGGCCGACATGCCCGGGCTGGTCGAGCGGCGTGTCGCCGAACTGTTGGCGCGCGGGGCGCGCGTGCTCTGCCTGGGAGGCGATCACTCCATCACCCTCCCGATCCTGAGGGCTTACGGCCGCCGCTACCCGGGCATCACCGTCCTGCATCTGGACGCCCACCCGGACCTGTACGACGCGCTGGATGGAAACCGCTTTTCCCACGCCTGTCCCTTTGCGCGTGTCATGGAGGAAAAACTGGCCGGCCGCCTGGTGCAGGTGGGCATCCGTACATTGAACGGCCACCAACGCGAACAGGTCCGACGCTTCGGAGTCGAGGTGATCACCATGGCCGACTGGCACGACCGCATGGTCCTGCGTTTCGACGGGCCACTCTACCTGTCCATCGACCTGGACGTGCTGGATCCCGCCTTTGCGCCCGGCGTGTCCCACCACGAACCCGGGGGGATGAGCACCCGTCAGCTCATCGGGCTGCTGCAACGGCTGAAAGCCGACGTGGTGGGGGCCGACATCGTGGAGTGCAACCCGCTTCGCGACGTGGGCGGCATGACCGCCATGGTGGGGGCCAAGCTGCTCAAAGAGGTGTCCGCCCTGATGGCCGCGCCGGCGGCTCAGCGCGCCAGCTGAAAATACCAGTCGATCAGCGGAGGGCCGGCGAACACGTAGAGGATGGCACCCAGCGAGAGGAAAGGGCCGAAAGGCACGGCCAGCTTCAGATCTTTGCGGTGCTGAGCCAGCACGATGACGAAACCGACCAGGCTGCCGACCAGGGATCCCACGAAAATGGTGAAAAGGACCCCCCGCCAGCCGATGAAGGCCCCGATCATGGCCAGCAGCTTGACATCGCCCATGCCCATGCCCTCCTTCTTCGCCACCGCCTTGTAGACCACGGCCACCGCCAGCAGACTGCCGCCTCCCACCAGGATTCCCAGCAGGGCGTCGGTCAGGGTGGTGCGCGGCAGCAGGAACGAGGCGGCCGGGCCGAGGACGATGCCGGGCAGGGAGATGACGTCCGGGATGATGCGGTGATCGATGTCGATGAAGGTGACGACGATGAGCGCGGCTACGAAGACGAAATACACCAGGGCCGGCAGACCGGGACCGAAACGTGTCACGACGGCCAGGGCCGTCAGTCCGCCCAGCAACTCGACCAACGGGTAGCGCCACGAGATGCCGGCGCCGCAGTTGCGGCAGCGGCCGCGCAGCAGCAGGAAGCTGAACACCGGAATGTTGTCGTAGAACGGGATCGGCCGGCCGCACTGCGGACAGGCCGAAGCCGGCCGGATCAGCGACCGGTTCAGAGGCAGCCGGTAGATGCAGACGTTCATGAAGCTGCCGACGCACAGCCCGTAGACGAAAGCGAAGAACTGGTATAGGATGTCCATGGATTCGGCCGTGTTGTCTCCTTCCGTTCTGCCTTATCGGCGCGTACCGTCAAAAACATGAAATAACAAGGTGTTTCAATTCCGCTCCGCCAGGTGAACCTAAAATTGCGGCCGGTGCATTGTCAAACCAAAAAAAAGTCTTATTTTAGACAATTACGGTCTATCCCCTCCGGGGGGCGGGCGTGGAAGCGCCGCCTACGGCGCATATCGTAAAATATCGGAAGGGCCGCGGAGGTTCCCAGGGGACCGCTGTGCCGCCCTTTGAGCAGGAGAGAAAATGGCAGAAACCGATCATGACGATTTGATCAGTCTCATCGAGGAAAACGACGCGGACCTGGAAATTCCCACCACGCTGCCGCTCATGCCGGTGCGCGACGTGGTGATTTTCACCGACATGCTGCTGCCGCTGTTCGTGGGCCGCGACAAGTCGGTGCGGGCCGTGGAGGCCGCCATCGCCCGCGACGGCTTCCTCTTTCTGGCCACGCAGCGCGAGGCGTCCATCGAAAACCCCACCGAAGACGACATCTACCGTTTCGGCACGGTGGGCCGTGTGATCCGCATGCTCAAGCTGCCCGACGGCCGCGTCAAGGTGCTGGTGCAGGGCATCGCCAAGGGCCGCATCGAGCGTTACGTGCGCAAGCGGTCGTTTTTCCGGGTGCGCATCGAGGTCATCGAGAGCGAGCCGGTGGCCGAGATCGACCTGGAGACCGAGGCGCTCATGCGCAACGTGCGCCAGTACGCCGAAAAGATCCTGGCGCTGCACGGCGAACTGACCGCCGACATCGGCGCCATCCTGGGAAGCATCGAGGACCCGGGCAAGCTGGCCGACCTGGTGGCTTCCAACCTGACGCTCAAGATCGAGGAAGCCCAGGGCCTGCTGGAGATGCTCGACCCGCTGGAGCGCCTGCGCAAGGTCAACGACATCCTCTTCCGCGAAGTCGAGCTGTCCTCCATGCAGGCCAAGATTCAGTCCGACGTCAAGGACGAGATCTCCAAGAGCCAGCGGGACTATTTCCTGCGTGAGCAGGTGCGGGCCATCAACCGCGAGTTGGGCGAGAGCGACGAAAAGACCAAGGAGATCAAGGCGTACCGAAAGAAGATCAAGAAAGTGCGTATGCCCAGGGAGGCCCGCGAGGAGGCCGAGAAACAGCTCAAGCGCCTGGAGATGATGCACCCCGACGCCGCCGAATCCTCGGTGGTGCGCACCTACCTGGACTGGCTGGTGGAGATGCCCTGGCGCAAGTCGTCGCGCGATGTCTTCGACATCCGCCGTGCGAAAAAGGAACTCGACAAGGAGCACTACGGCCTGGAGAAGGTCAAGGACCGCATCCTGGAGTATCTCAGCGTGCGCAAGCTCAATCCCTCCATGAAAGGCCCCATCCTGTGTTTCGTGGGCCCGCCGGGGGTGGGCAAGACCTCGCTGGGCAAGGCCATCGCCAGCGCCACGCGGCGCAAGTTCGTCCGGATTTCGCTGGGCGGGGTACGCGACGAGGCTGAGATCCGCGGGCACCGGCGCACCTACATCGGCGCCATGCCGGGCCGCATCCTGCAGGGACTGAAACAGTGCGGCACCAACAACCCGGTCTTCATGATGGACGAGATCGACAAGCTGGGCGCCGATTTCCGCGGTGATCCCTCTTCGGCGCTGCTGGAAGCGCTGGACCCGGAGCAGAACAACGCCTTTTCGGACCATTACCTGAACCTGCCCTTCGACCTGTCGCGGGTCATGTTCATCCTGACGGCCAACATCACCGACACCATTCCGGCGGCACTGCTCGATCGCATGGAGGTCATCAACCTGGCCGGCTACACCTCGGACGAGAAACTGATCATCGCACGCCGCTATCTGCTGCCGCGTCAGACCAAGGAAAACGGGCTGAAAGAAGGCGTGCTGGAGATCAGCGACGGCGCCCTGGAGCAGATCATCTCCGAGTACACCTTCGAGTCCGGCCTGCGAAACCTGGAACGCGAACTGGCCGCCATCTGCCGCAAGGTCGCCCGCCGCCTGGCCGAGGGTGACAAGGGCCCCTTCCGCATCACGCGGCGCAGCCTGGGCCGCTACCTGGGCGTACCCCGCTATTACCCCGAGATGGACCGCGAAGAGAACCAGGTGGGGCTGTCGGCCGGGCTGGCATGGACCCAGGCCGGCGGCGAGGTGCTGTACGTGGAGGCATCGCTGATCCGCGGCAAGGGCGATCTGATCCTGACCGGGCAGCTGGGCGACGTCATGCAGGAGTCGGCGCGGGCGGCCATGAGCTACGCCAAGGCCAACCTGTCCGCCCTGGGGGTGCGGGGAAATCCCTTCGACCAGTACGATGTTCACATCCACGTGCCCGCCGGCGCCATCCCCAAGGACGGACCCTCGGCCGGCACGGCCATGGCCACGGCGTTGATCTCGGCGCTTTCGCGGCGCCCGGTGCGCAGCGATGTGGCCATGACCGGCGAGATCACGCTGCGCGGGCGCGTGCTGCCCGTGGGCGGGCTGAAGGAAAAGGCCATGGGCGCCCTGCGCTCAGGTATCCACACGGTGGTGGTGCCGGAGAAAAACAAGCGCGACCTGGCCGAGATTCCCAAGACCATCCGGCGCCGCATCCGCTTCATCACGGTTCGGCAGATGGAGCAGGTGCTGGACGTGGTGCTGGAAAAGAAGCCGGCCGGGAAGAAGGCCGTGCGGCCCAAGGGCAAACGTGCGCGTACTGTCCGTCGATAGCGCTGCCGCGAGTGCGTCGGCGGCGGCCGTGGACGACGGCGAGGTGCGCGCCGAACTGGTGCTCTGCACCGGTCGGACCCACTCCCGACACCTGATGGAGATGATCGACCAGGTGCTGCGCCTGGCGGACTGGAAGCCGCAGGACCTGGATGGCCTGGCCGTCACGCGGGGGCCGGGGTCGTTCACCGGCCTGCGCATCGGCATCAGCACCGTCAAAGGGCTGTCCCTGGCGCTGGAAAAGCCGGTGGCCGGGGTGTCGAGCCTGGCGGCCCTGGCGCTGCAGTGCGCCGTGGGCCGGATGCCCGTGTGCGCCCTCATCGACGGTCGCAAGGGGGAGGTCTACCGCGGCCTTTACCGGCTGGCGGGGGATACCCTGGCGGCCGACGGCCCGGAGGCGGTCTTGCCGCCCGCCGAGGCCGTGGGCGATGTGGATCGGCCCACCGTTTTCTGCGGCAGCGGGGCGCTGCTCTACCGGGACCTGATCCGGGAGCGCCTCGGCGACCTGGCCCTGTTTGCCCCCCCGGGAGGCGACTTGATCCGGGCCGGCAGCGTGGCGTGGCTGGCGATGGCGTCGTTGCGGCACCCCGAAAACTGCCGGCCCGAGCGCCTGTTGCCGCGCTATATTCGGCGGCCCGATGCCGAGACCAATCCCAGGAACCCCATATCTGACTGAAACGGCGGGTTTTTCAAGCTTCCGGCGTCATATTGACATTTCACCCACAGGCTGATAAATATAGAGACTGAATCATTCATGGACGTTGAGCACGGAAAAAACCCCTTGAAAAAAAAACAGATCTGGCCCGAGCCGCCGCGCGAGACCGCTTTTCCCATCGCGCGGCCGGGATACGGGGTCATCGGCGCCACGGCTTTTGTGACCGCCGTACTGGCGGTGCTCGGGCTGCGGTTTCCGGCGCTGCTGGCGCTGGCGGTGTGCGGCTTCTGCGTGTGGTTCTTCCGGGACCCGGACCGCATGACGCCGACCGGCGAAGGGCTCGTGGTGGCGCCGGCCGACGGAAAGGTGATCTTCTGCGGAAGGGACGAAGACAGCCCGTACGTGCAGGGGCCCTGCCGGCGGATCAGCATTTTCATGTCGGTTTTCAACGTGCACGTCAACCGCATTCCGTGTGACGGGGTGGTGACCGCTGTGGACTACCACCCCGGAAAATATTTCTCGGCCAACCTGGACAAGGCGGCCGCAGAAAACGAGAAGAACGCGGTATTCATAGAGACCCCTGAGGGCCGGCGCGTGTGTGTCGTGCAGATCGCCGGGCTCATCGCCAGACGCATCATATGCAGGCTGCAGGCCGGTGACGAGGTGCGGCGCGGCAGAAGATTCGGCATGATCTGTTTCGGCTCACGCCTCGATCTGTACCTGCCGGAAAACGCCGAGGTGCGGGCAACCGTCGGTCAGAAGGTCAAGGCCGGCACAACCATAGTGGGGAAACTCCAATGAGAAAACGAAAACGACCCGGTGGAAGGAGGGTGCGGCGCGGCATTTACGTGCTTCCCAACATTTTCACGTCGTTGAACCTGTTCTGCGGTTTTTTCGCCGTTATCTCCTCCATCGACGGCAAGTTCATCGCCGCCGCCGTGGCCATCCTGGTGGCGGCGGTCTTCGACCTGCTGGACGGCAAGATCGCGCGGGCCACCAACACCACCAGCCAGTTCGGCATCGAGTACGACTCGCTGGCCGACCTGGTCTCCTTCGGACTGGCGCCGGGACTGATGGTCTACCTGTGGGCCCTGCAACCGTTGGGCCGCATCGGCTGGCTGGCCGGTTTCCTCTTCATGGCCTGCGGTGCCCTGCGCCTGGCGCGCTTCAACACCCAGGCCGGCAGCTCATCGGGCAAGTATTTCACCGGGCTGCCGATTCCCGCGGGTGCCAGTACGGCGGCCACGGTGGTGCTGTTCAGCCACCGCATCGGCTTTCAGGGGGCCGACTATCCCATTGTCATGCTGATCCTGCTCTACGTGCTGTCCTTCCTGATGGTCAGCACCATCAAGTATTTCAGTTTCAAGGACCTCGAGCTGTTCAAGCGCATCAACTTCAACGTGCTGGTGGCCACCATCCTGGTGCTCATCTTCGTAGCGGCCCAGCCTTCGCTGGCGCTGCTCCTGTTCTGGATCGGCTTCATCCTGTCCGGTCCCGTCAACTACCTGCGGCACCATCGGGAGGCCGTGGAGGAAGAGGTCCAACCGCAGGAACCCGGGAATCACGGTTCGTTTTCCATCTGATCCGGCATTTGCGGCTTCGCCAGCCGATCCGATTATTCCGTAGCCATAGCGGTTCGACCGCGGCCGTCCTCTACCGGGGCGGCCTTGCCGCCGACGGGTGGGCACACCCGTCACCGAATGACTGACAGCCAAAAGGAAAGCGTGTCATGAGCGACAAGAAACCGAATGTAGCCGTCGTGGGCGCCACGGGTGCCGTGGGCAACCAGATGATCGCCTGCCTGGAAGAACGCAATTTTCCCCTCAAGTCCCTGCGCCTGATGGCCTCCAGCCGCTCGGCGGGACGCCGGCTGTCCTTCCGGGGGGAGTCGATCACGGTGGAGGAACTCACCGAGGACTCTTTCGGCGACGTGGATGTCGCCCTGTTCTCGGCCGGCGGCGGTACCAGTCAGCGTTTCGCGCCGGCCGCCGCCCGCAGCGGGTGCGTGGTGGTGGACAACTCCAGCGCCTGGCGCATGGACCCCGAGGTGCCGCTGGTGGTCCCGGAGGTCAACCCCCACGCCATCGCCGGCTATACCACCAAGGGCATCATCGCCAACCCCAACTGCTCCACCATCCAGATGGTGGTGGCCCTGTACCCCATCCACCGCAGGGCCGGTATCCGGCGCATCGTGGTGTCGACCTACCAGGCCGTTTCGGGCACCGGCATGCGGGCCATCGAAGAGCTGTCCGCCCAGACCCGGGCCGTCATGGAAAAGAAAGAATGCCCGCAGGAGGTCTATCCCCACCGGATCGCCTTTAACTGCCTGCCGCACATCGACGTCTTCCTGGACAACGGTTACACCAAGGAAGAGATGAAGATGGTCAACGAGACGCGCAAGATCATGGAGGACGACACCATCGCCGTGACGGCCACCACGGTGCGGGTGCCCGTCTTCTACGGCCACTCCGAAGCCGTCAATATCGAGACACGCACCCACATCGGCGCAGGCGAGGTGCGGGCACTGCTCGAAAAGGCGCCCGGCGTGGCGGTGGTGGACGATCCGCAGAACAACCGCTACCCGCTGGCGCTGGATGCCGAGGGACAGGACCTCACCCTGGTGGGACGCATCCGCCAGGATGAATCCATCGCCAACGGCATCAACATGTGGGTGGTGGCCGACAACATCCGCAAGGGCGCCGCCACCAACACGGTGCAGATTGCCGAGCTGCTGGTGGAAAAGTACCTCTGAGGCGCCGGGCCGCAAAATGCAGGCTTGACGAACCGGTTAAAGGATAATAACCTTTAAAATTTAAGCGAATGGGGCGGCGCGGCGTCGCCCCCGAATGTTTTTTGCAGGAGAGCAACGGTGGAACGCATACCCATCACCCGCGAGGGTTACGAAGCCCTGAAGAAAGAGCTGGAAAACCTCAAGCGCGTCGAAAGGCCGCTCAACATCAAGGCCATCGAGGAAGCCCGCGCCCACGGCGACCTTTCGGAAAACGCAGAGTTCGAGGCCGCCAAGGAACGCCAGGCGTTCATCGAGGCGCGCATCAACGAGCTGCAGATGAAGCTCGGCAACGCCGATATCATCGACCCGGACAAGCTGCCCCGGGACCGGGCCGTCTTCGGCAGCCGCGTGGTGTTGGAGAACCTGGATACGGGTGAGAACGTGGAGTACCAGCTGGTGGGGCCGGACGAGTCCGATATCAAAAAGGGCAAGATCTCGGTTTCATCGCCCCTGGGCCGCGCTCTGATCGGACACCAGCCGGGGCACGAGGTGATCATGGAGGCCCCGGGCGGAAAACGCTGTTACGAAATCCTGGAAATACGATAATCGAGATCGCCGCTGCCGGCCCGCGGGACCCCGCCGCGGAAGCTTCGGCGGCGACGTGAGGAGGAGACCTTGGCACGCATCACGGTAGAAGATTGTCTGAAGAGGGTACCCAACCGCTTTCTGCTGGTCAACATGGTGGCCAAGCGGGTGCGGCAGATCCGGGAGGGCTCGGATTACCTGGTCAGTTCCCCCAAGAACGAGGACGTGGTCGTGTCCCTGCGGGAGGTGGCCGCCGGGAAGATTACCATCAAGGAGAAGAAGCCCGAGGAAAAGACCTCTTCGGCCTGAGGGCCTCGGTACACAGCCGGGCAGGGGCCGCACCGACCTGCCGCAACGCGTTGAGCGAGCGGATTGCCGAAAACCAGCTACACATACAAGTCGGTCAACCGTACCGTGGGCAAGGCCCTGCACCGCTACGCAATGATCGCCGACGGCGACCGCATCCTGGTGGGACTCTCCGGCGGGGCGGACAGCATGACCCTGCTGTGGGTTCTGCGGGAGCGGCTGCGGCGCGTGCCCATCGACTACGAGCTGCACGCCCTGTACGTCGACCCGGGGTTCGAGGGCGGTTTCGCGGACCGCCTGGCATGCTACTGGCGGGAGTCCGGGCTGGCGGTGCACGTGGAACACACCGACGACGGGGTGGTGGCCCACAGCGCGGAGAACCGGGAAAACCCCTGTTTCCTGTGCAGCATGCGGCGGCGAAGACGCCTCTTCGAGGCGGCCGATCGGCTGGGGTGCTCCAAGATCGCCCTGGGGCACAACCGCGACGACATCGTGGAGACGTTCTTCATGAACATGTGCTACGCCGGGGAGATCAGCACCATGCAGCCTTCTCAGGACTTTTTCGGCGGCCGCTTCACCGTCATCCGGCCGCTGGCCTACACCGAATCCCGGATGATCCGGCGTTTCGCCCGCGAGTGCGGGTTTCCGCGTTTTGAAAACCCGTGCCCCAGCGCGGGGCACTCCAAACGCCAGCAGATCAGGGAATGGCTCGACCAGCAGTACCGTACCAACCGCAAGATAAGGGGCAACATTTTCCGGGCGCTGCACAACGTCAGACAGGATTACCTGCTGAGGTAGGCCGGTGTTCCGAAATCCCGCCGGACAGGACCATGAAAGACATCCAGAACCAGCCTGACTACCGCAATATTCCCATCGACAAGGTGGGCATCAAGAACCTGCGCTACCCCATCCGCGTCCTCGACCGGCAGAACGGTTTTCAGCACACGGTGGCCTCCATCAACATGTACGTCGACCTGCCCCACAAGAACAAGGGCACCCACATGAGCCGTTTCGTGGAGATCCTGCACCACCTGGCCTCGCCCGAGATCTCGCTCAAGGGCATCGGCGACGTGCTCGAACAGATGAAGCGGCACCTCAACGCCGCCTCGGCCCACATCGAGGTGACCTTTCCCTATTTCATCGCCAAGAAGGCCCCGGTGAGCGGATCCGTGGGGCTGCTGGACTACACCTGCCGTTTCATCGGTTCCAGCGACCCCCAGGGGTACGTGGACCTGGTTTCCGAGGTGATCGTGCCCATCTCGTCGGTGTGCCCCTGCTCCCGCGAGATCAGCGACGTGGGCGCCCACAACCAGCGCGGCGAGGTGCGGCTGAGCACGCGTTTCAAGAAATTCATCTGGATCGAGGACATGATCGCCCTGGTGGAGTCGTGCTCCTCGTGCGAAGTCTACTCGGTTCTCAAGCGGGTGGACGAGAAGCACGTCACCGAGTGCGGCTACAACAACCCCAAGTTCGTCGAGGACGTGGTGCGCGACGTGGCCCAGAAACTCAAGGCCGACAGCAACATCACCTGGTTTGCGGTCAGCGCCGAGAACTTCGAATCCATCCACAACCACAGCGCTTACGCCTACATCACCGACGGCACCCTGCCGAGGTGATTCCCCCCTGACGTGTAACTCTTCCTGCCGCCTGGCGTTTGGCTCCGGGGCGTACCCGGGATTCAATCCGTCCCTTCCCCTGACCGGTCAGGGCGCCTGGCGCCCGCAGACGACGCGACGCAGCCGAGGCATGATGCGGTCCGGCGACTTGCCGGGCGTGTTGAACATCAGCACGTAGCGGTAGGCGCGCCCTCGGCCGTCCAGCAGGTAGCCGGCCCGCGTGCGGATGCCCTTGAGCGTTCCGGTCTTGTACCAATCGCACCGGCGGCGGCGCAGCAGCAGGCGGTGGGGCGCGAAATGCGCCAGCACCGTCATCATGCCGCCGGCCGTGATGCGGTTGCGGCGGGAAATACCGGAGCCCTCGGCGAGCACCAGTCGCCGGAGACCCAGTTTTTCACGGGCGAACGCGGACACGGCGTCGACACCCTTGGTGAGCGTCCCCGGAGGCCCGAAGGCCGCGATGCCGCAGCGGATCAGCAGCTGGTTGGCGATGAAGTTGTTGGAAAAAGCCAGCAGGCGGGAGACGACTTCCGACAGCGAGAAGGGCGAGACCAGCCGGTACACCCGGCGGGCACGCTGCGCCGCACCGGGCTGCAGGCGAACGCGACCGGCAAAGGAGATACCCCGGCGCTCGAGAAAAGCGCGCACCATGCCGCCGGCGTACACGGCGATGTCGTTGCGGTGATGGGAGAGGATGATGCGCCCGCCGGACAGCCCGGAGGCCCGGATGCGCGCCGGCGCCGGCGGCACCAGGGGCGTCTGTGGTTCCGCGCTGACGATACCCCCCCGGCCGTCGCGACGGAAGCTGACGGTGTTGAAGTTGACGCACAGGGCGCCGTTGGGCGCGTCGTAGGGCTGGCGCGAGGCCGTGACCCCCGGGATGGTCAGCGGCTGGGCGAAGTAGGCGTCGTCGACCACGACATCGTTGAAGGCGGCGCCCCGGGCGCGCAGAAGAGCGGCCAGGCGTGGTGCGGCCGCGGCCAGCACCTCGGAGATCAGCAGCGGGTCGCCGTATCCCTTGACGACCAGGTTGCCGTGGTCGTCGAGGAGGAAATCGGTGAAGAAGCGGAAATCCGCGCCCAGGTAGTGAAAAGCCGCCAGAGAGGTGAGCAGTTTGAGGGTCGAGGCGGGCACCAGCAGGCGCTTCGCATTTTTCGAGACCAGCACCCGTCCCGCGGGCGACACCAGCAGGGCGGCGTCCGAAGGCCCCACGGCGGCGCGGATCGACTCCACGGGGATGGCGGGCGCCCGTCCGGCGACGGCCGGTGACGCCGCCAGCAACAGCAGCACCGCCGCCAGCTTGCTGAGCGGGTGCGCGCCCCTCATCCGGCGGGGGGGCTTTCCAGGATCAGGGTCACGGGCCCGTCGTTGACCAGTTCCACCTGCATCATGGCCCTGAAGCGCCCGGTGGCCGTCCGGATGCCGTTCTCCTGCACGCAGGCCACGAAATACTCGTAGAGCCGCCGGGCCTCGTCCGGCCGCGCCGCGGATGTGAAGGAAGGCCTGCGGCCCTTGCGGCAGTCCCCCAGCAGCGTGAACTGGGAGACCACCATCATCTCGCCGCGCAGGTCTTTGAGTGAGCGGTTCATCTTGCCGGCCGCGTCTTCGAAGATACGCAGGTGGGTGATCTTCCCGGCCAGGTACTCGGCGTCCCGGCGGCCGTCTCCCGCGGCCACTCCCAGCAGTACCAGGACTCCCCTTCCGATGTCCGAAATGCGGCGGCCCGCCACCGAGACCGAACACGACGCCACCCGCTGTACGACGGCTCTCATATCCCATCGGCTCCTTTCGCGCTTGGAGATGAACTTATAGATCCGCCGCGGCCCCCGCGTCAAGCCGTCTGGCGAAAATCCGGCGGCTAATGCCCCGGCGGATGCGTGCCGATAAACGTCTCATAAACCGCCTCCGCCGGCAGGCACCGGCGCCTGCCGGCGGAGGCCGGCGGCCCGCAAGGCGGCCCCCAGATATCCCTGTTTCGAGGAAATGCCCATGAACGCACCGGCCCTGATCGAGAAACTGTCCCTGCGCGACAAGAGCTTTTCGCAGCTGATCAACATCATTTTCGCGCTTTTCTTCCTTTTCCCGGTGCTGGGCTTCATCCTGCTTTCGCTGAAATACCACATGCTCGAGGACCGCGACCTGCTGATCTTTTTTTTCGGGGTGCTGGTATTTTCCTTCCTGGGCCTCTTGCTGCTCAGACGTATCTTCGACCAGCTGGCCGGCATCGCCCGCAGCCGGGTGATTGCAACCGACGAGCGGGACGGTGACACGCTGGTGTCCTCGGCCGGACTGGGCACCATCCTGGAGAGCTTCAGCGCCCTGGAAAAGCGTTTCAGCAGCACCTTTGCCGAACTGCAGCACAAGTCCGCCGAGATGACCATGCTGCGGGAACTCTCGGACCTGTGCTCGGTAAGCTTTGACCGGCAGGAGATCCTGGCCGTGACCCTGGAGCGGGCCATGGCCCTCTCGAAGGCCGATGCGGGCAGCATTCTGCTGGCCGACCCCAACGAAGCGGGCTCGCTGGTGGTCCGGGCCGTGGCCGGCGCACCCGAACTGCCGCGCCTGGGCCATCGGCAGACGGTGGACGACAGTGTCGTCGGGGTGGCCATGGCCGACAAGGCGCCGCTGCTAGTGGCCGACATCGAGCAGGACACGCGTTTCGCCGACCGCGACATGCCCCACCGCGGGGCGGTCTCCTGCATTTGCATGCCGCTCAGGACCAGCCGCGACACGGTGGGCGTGGTGGCCCTGTCGCGCCGGGCGGGTTCGTCGCCGTTCTCCGCCGAGGTCGTCGAAACCCTGACCCCGCTGATGAACAGCGCGGCCTTCGCCTACGACAACCTGCAGCTTTTCCGGGAGCGGGAGCAGGCGCGCCGCTTCTTTCAGGGCGTCGGCCGCCTGTGCGCCCTGGCCGGGTCGGATTCGCGCAAGGGGGGATTCCTGCGCGCGCTGCTGCTGGAGCTCAAGGCCATGATCCCCTTCGAGGTGGCGGTGGTCATGACGCTCGAAGACAAGCAGGCCGACACCCTCAAGGTGGTGGAGCTGCTGATGCCCGAACCGGCGGCCCTGCTGCGGGGGCAGTCCTTCTCCTTCGAGGCCGGTGACGTCATCGACCGGCTCATCCGTCAGGAGAGCGCACTGGTGCTCAAGACCGGCGACCGTCTGCCGTTGCTGCTCGAGAGCATTATATCGGCCACGCAGCTGCCGGCGGTGGTGTTGCCGCTGAAGGTCAACGACACCGTGGGCGGACTGCTGCTGCTGACGCTCTCGGACCTGGAGGTGTGGCGCGAGAACCGCAACGCGCTGCCCGCGGTGGTCAACCTGATCGCCATCGGCATGGAGCGGGCGCGCCTGTCGCGGGCGGTGGCCCGGCGGGACCGCGAACTGGCCACCATCAAGCACATCGGCAGCGCCCTGGCCTCGTCGACCTTCGACCTCAAGCAGGTGCTCCGCTACACCATGGACATGATCCGGGTGGCCATCAACGTCGAGGCCGGATTCCTGTTCCTGGTCAAGGGCGGTAAACTCGAATTCGCCGTCGGGCTCAACGTGGACATGGCGCCGCTGAAGAACCGCCGCCTGCGCCTGGGGCAGGGCATCGCGGGCTATGTGGCCGCCCGGGGGGAGCCCATCACCATCAACGACGTCTCCAACACGCGGCACTTCTTTCCGGAAATCGACGAGGCCGCGGCTTTCAAGACCCGCTCGGTGCTGTGCGTGCCCATGATCTCCCAAGGCAAGGTGATCGGCGTGCTCGAGGTGCTCAACAAGCTCGACGGGGCCTTCAGCCCCAGCGACGAGGACCTGGTGGGCTCCATCGCCGCTTCGGTGAGTATCGCCATCGAGAACGCGCACCTCTACCGGGAGGTGGTCTCCATGGCCGAGAACGAGCGCAGCATCCGGCGCATGTTTCAGAAGTTCGTGCCCAAGAAGGTGGTCGACAAGATCATTCACAACGGCGAAGGCGGAAAGACGCTGGTCGAGGAGTTCAAGACCGTCACGCTGCTCAACATCGACATCCGCGGCTTCTCGGATCTGGCCCGCAAGTTGGGCCCGCGGCGCACCGTCTCGCTGCTCAACTACTTCTTTTCGATCATGGGGGAGATCGTTTTCCGCCACCAGGGCATCGTCGACAAGTACCTGGGCGACGGGTTCCTGGCGCTATTCGGGGCGCCGGTCTCCAGCGCCCGCGACGCGGACAACGGCATCCGCGCGGCGCTGGAGATGCGCAACGCCCTGGCGCGCATCAACCGGCGGCTGCGCGGCGAGTCCGGGTTCCAGCTCAAGGTGGGCATCAGCCTGCACACCGGGCAGGTGGTGGTGGGCAACATCGGCTTCGACATGAAGATGGACTACACGGTCATCGGCGAGGCGGTCAACGACGTCTTCTGGCTCCAGGAGCTGACCCGCCAGGTACCCAACGGCATCCTGATCAGCGAAAGCACATACATGGCCACGGCCCTGCGCCTGGCGGTGCGGCCTTTCGAAAACGACTCCGGCGGCGCCAGTTCCCTGAAAAACGCCCTGAAGATTTACCACCTCACGGGCGCCTCCGAGGATTACAGCAGGATGCCGGTGTCCACCGGGGCGGCCACCGCCTGAAGCGCCTCAGCGGTAGCCGTAGGGGTTTTCAGACTGCCACTTCCAGGCGTCGCGGCACATCTCGGTGATGCCGCGAACGGCTTTCCAGCCCAGTTCCTTTTCCGCCTTGGACGGGTCGGCGTAGCAGACGGCCACATCGCCCGGGCGGCGCTCGGTGATGCGGTAGGGAATCTTTCGGCCGCTGGCTTCCTCGAAGGCCGCCACCATGTCCAGCACGCTGTAGCCCCTGCCGGTGCCCAGGTTGTAGGCGCGCACGGCCGGCTTCCGCTCGAAACAGGCCAGCGCCCGCACGTGACCCGCCGAGAGGTCCACCACGTGGATGAAGTCCCGCACACCGGTGCCGTCCGGGGTGGGGTAGTCGCCGCCGAAAACGGGCAGCTCGTCGCGCCGTCCCACCGCCACCTGCGAGATGTAGGGCAGCAGGTTGTTGGGAATATCGGCGGGGTCTTCACCGATGCGCCCGCTGGCGTGGGCGCCCACCGGGTTGAAGTAGCGCAGCAGCACCACGTTCCAGTTCGAGTCGGCCACGTGCAGGTCCGACAGGATCTGTTCGATCATCAGTTTGGTGCGTCCGTAAGGGTTGGTGGCCGAAAGCGGCATGTCTTCGGTTACCGGCACTTTCTGCGGGTAGCCGTAGACCGTGGCCGAAGAGCTGAAGATCAGGTTGAAGACGCCGTGGGCCTGCATCACGTCGCACAGCACCAGCGTGCCTGTGATGTTGTTGTGGTAGTACTTCAGGGGGATGGAGACCGATTCTCCCACCGCCTTGAGCCCCGCGAAATGAATCACGGCGTCGAAGCGCTCTTCGGCGAAGACCGCCTCCAGCGCCGGGCGGTCCAGCAGGTCCACGCGCCGGAAGGCCGGCTCCCTGCCGGTCAGTTCCCGTACGCGCCTAAGGGATTCCTCGCTGCTGTTGGACAGGTTGTCGACCACCGTGACCTGGTGGCCCTCTCCGAGCAGTTCGACACAGGTGTGGCTGCCGATGTACCCGGCGCCGCCGGTGACCAGAATGTTCATCTCTCGCTCTCCTCTTGGTGTGCGTCAGCGGCGTCGCCGCAGCGCCGCCGCGAAAAAGCCGTCCATACCATCGCGGGGCGGAAAGGTCCTCAAGAAGCCCTCGTCGTCCACCAGGCCGGCGGCCGCCGGCAGGTGGCCCAGGGGGGCGCTTTCCGTTGTGAAATCCGCGTGCCGTTCGAGAAACCCCCTCACCACGGCCTCGTTTTCCTCGGGTTCCAGGCTGCAGACGGCGAACACCAGCCTGCCGCCGGGCGCCACCAGCGGGGCGGCCTGCGCCAGCATGCGCAGCTGGCGCGCCTGCTGGCGGGCGAGGTCCGCCTCGCGGAGCGTCCAGCGCGCGTCCGGGTTGCGTGCCAGCACACCCAGTCCCGAGCAGGGGGCGTCCACCAGCACGTGGTCGTAGGGGCCGGAAAGGATGCGGCTCACGGAACGGGTCAGGTCCCCCTCGCGGGTCTCGACGATGTCCACCCCCAGGCGTCGCATTGCGGTGCGCAGTTTCTCCAGGCGCCAGCGCCGGTTGTCCAGGGCCGTAACGGCGCCGCGGTTTTCCATGAGCTGGGCCAGGTGACCGGTTTTGCCCCCCAGGCCGGCACAGGCGTCCAGCACCTGCTGGCCGGGCCGCGGGGAGACCATGTGGCCCACCAGCTGGGCGGCCTCGTCCTGGACCTGGAACAACCCCTCCCGGAAGGCCCGCAGGTCGGCCACGGCACGCCCCGCCTCGCTGACGGTCACCCCCTGGGGGGCGACCGGGGTGGGGACCGCCGACAGGCCCTCGCCGGCGAGCTTCTCCATCAGCCCCCGCCGGTCGGTGCGGAGGGTGTTGGCGCGCAGGGTCAATGGCGGCAGGCGGTTGCAGGTGCGCGCCAGGGCGCGGGCCGCCTCCAGGCCGTAACGTTGGATCCAGCGCCGCGCCAGCCAGGTCGGAATGGATTGGCGCACCGCCAACGCCTGTACCGGGTCCTGTGCGTAGTCGGGCGGCGCCGGCCGCGCCTTTGCGCGCAAAAAACCGCGCAACAGGGCGTTGACGAAGCCCGCCGCCCAGGGCATTCCCGTGGTGCGCGCCAGGCCGACGGCGGTGTTGACCGCCGCCGAATCGGGCACGCGGTCCAGGTAGAGCAGCTGAAACAGCCCCAGGCGCAGAATGTTCAACACCCGCGGGTGGATTTTCTCGAAGGGCCGGTTGCCGAGCTGTGCGATGATCCAGTCCAGGTGGCCGCGCCGGCGCAGCACGCCGTAGACCAGGGTGGTGGCCAGGTTGCGGTCGCGCTGGTCCAGGCGATGATTTTCGTAGGCCTCTTCCATGAGCCGGTCCAG
Organism: uncultured Desulfobacteraceae bacterium; assembly: GCA_964476595.1. Taxonomy (GTDB): domain Bacteria; phylum Desulfobacterota; class Desulfobacteria; order Desulfobacterales; family JALSRD01; genus JALSRD01. The sequence continues at coordinate 35,871 of CAYZCL010000128.1, read as the reverse complement.
GGAACGCCTGCCGCCGGAAAGGCGGTCGAGCACCTGCAGCGCCGTGCGGCGGGGATCGGGTGGACGCGAAGCGGTCATGAAAGAATGGTTCCCGGGGGCATCCGGCAGCCGCACAGGAACTGGTCGATGGGCAGGCGCTTGCACGATTCGAGCTGCACCTCGCGGGGCAGCAGGAAACCGTCCGCGGTGGCCACCCGCAGTTCGCCGGAAAAGCCGCGGGCCACGGTTCCCGGGGGCAGGTCGCAGCGGCCGGGCAGCACGGCGGCCCGGTAGATCTTCAGCTGGCGGTGGCCGAAGTGGGTGAAGGCCCCGGGCCAGGGGTTCACTCCGCGGATGAAGGCCTCGATGTCGACGGCCGGGCGGTTCCAGTCGATGAGGCCGTCGGCCTTCCTGAGCATGGGGGCGTAAGTGGCCAGGCGGTCGTCCTGTTTCCTGGGCCGGATGTCGCCCTCGGCGAAGCGCGCCAGGGTTTCGAGCAGCGTGCGGGCCCCCCGTTCGGCCAGCCGGGCGTGCAGGCTCTCGGAGGTGTCGTCGGGCCGGATGGCCTCTTCGGCCTGCAGCAGGATGTCACCGGTGTCCATGCCGGCGTCCATGAACATGGTGGTCACGCCGGTGTGCGGCTCGCGGTTGATGATGGCCCACTGGATGGGCGCCGGGCCGCGGTAGCGGGGCAGCAGCGAGGCGTGCACGTTGACCGAGGCCAGCCGGGGAATGCGCAGCACCCGCTCCGGGATGATCTGGCCGAAGGCCACGATGACGAAAAAGTCGAAGCGCAGCGCGCTCATCCGCTCGTAGAAGGCATCGGACTTGACGGATTCGGGCTGCAGGATTTCGCACCCCAGCTCCGCCGCGGCGGCCTTGACGGGCGGCGGTGCGCTGCGCCGCCCGCGCCCCCGTGGACGGTCCGGCCGCGTGACCACCAGCTGCAGCTCGTGGGGTGAGCGGTGCAGCGCCGTCAGGGTCGGCACGGCGAATTCGGGGGTGCCCATGAAGATGATTTTAAAGGGGGCTTTCACGATTTTTTCATCTGCTTCTTGACTTTGCGGGTGTAGAGCTGCCGCTTCAGGGCGCTGATGCGGTCGATGAAGAGGATGCCGTTGAGGTGGTCGATCTCGTGCTGCAGCACCACCGACAGGAATCCGTCGGCTTCGATGCGCACCGGGTTGCCGTCGCGGTCGAGCCCCTCCACCAGCACGGTGGCGTAGCGTCGCACGTCCGATCGAAAGTCCGGCACGCTCAGGCAGCCCTCGTTTTCCGAGAGCACCGAGCCCTCCTTTTCCACGATGCGCGGGTTGATCAGCACGTGCAGGTCGCGCTTCTCGTCCCTGGGCGCCACGTCGTAGACGATGACGCTCTTGTCGAAACCGGCCTGGATGGCCGCCAGTCCCACGCCCGGCGCCTGGTACATGGTCTCGGCCATGTCGTCGATCATCTTCTGGGTCCGGCCGTCGATGTTCTCCAGGGGTTTGGTGGGCTTTTTCAGAAACTTGTCGGGGTATGTCAGGATTTTCAGTATGGCCATGAATGCGTGTTCCGTTGTCGGGTAAAAGGTTTCAGCGCTGCGCCGCACCGCCCGGCTTGAAGGCCACCTGCCACAGGTTGACGCCGGTCACCAGGGCCGACCCCATGCCGATGACGATGATGGGCAGCAGCTGAATGGCGTGGTTGGCCAGGGTGAAGCCGGCCGCTTCCCGGGCGCTGACACCGAACAGGGTCAGTGCGAAGACCCCGCCGGCCTCCCAGATGCCCCAGTAGCCGGGAATCGAGGGGAGGGCGATGAAAAAACAGACGATCACCATGACGGCGGTCATCTGCGCCAGGCTGACGCCTACCCCGGGCGATCCCAGGGAGACCACGTAATAGGCCAGCGCCATGAGCGCCCAGATGAGCACCGAAAGCAGCGTGCAGGCCACCAGCAGGCGCGGGCTCCGCACCAGCGAAAAGCCGGCCGCCACGTTCTCGACGACGTGCACCAGGGGCGCCGCCACATATCTTTCAATTTTATCACGAATCCCGCGGCCGGCAAAACGAAAAAAAGCGGGCAGCCTTTCGATCAAGGCGATGATCCGGCGGCGGGAGGGTTCCCACGACACCAGGATCACGCCCAGCACCAACAGCAGGCAGAGCTTGACCAGGCCGCTGCTGGCAGCCGTCAGGGTTTCCCGGTTCAGGTGGTAGCCGCCGAAGCTCATTTCACGTGCCGGGTCGATGGGGACCACGGACAGCACCAGGGCCAGGAGGATCACCAGCAGCAGCGAGTCGAAAACCCGCTCGGCGGCCACCGTGGCCAGCCCCCGTGAAAAGGGGTAGTCCTGCCGTTTTTTCAGGATCAGCGGGCGCGCGACCTCCCCGATGCGGCCGGGAAAGACGCAGTTGAGCATGAACCCGATCATCAGCGGGTGAAAAGCCTGCCAGAAGCCGATTTCCGCGCTGCCCAGCAGCAGTTGCCAGCGGTAGACCCGCAGCCCGAAGCTGGCCAGGATAATGCCCGTGGCCGGCACGATCCACCAGTAGTTGATGGTCCCCAGGTAACGGACCAGTTCGCCGGCCGGCACGTTGCGAAAGGCGTAGTAGAGCGTGATGGCGGAGACGACGATCCCCACGGCAATGGAGATGAGGAGGTTTTTGCGGTTCATGGGGCGTCAGGGCGGCAGGATGCGCCGGGCCTCGGCGACATCTTTGCGGATCTGCACGGCCAGCTCGTCGACACCGCTGAACTTGATCTCGTCCCGGATGCGCTGGACGAAGTTGACCCGGATCTTCCGCCCGTAAAGGTCCCCGTCGAAGTCCAGGATGTGGACCTCGACGGTGAACTGGTGGTCATCGAAAGTGGGGCTGTAGCCGATGTTGGCCACGCCCCGGTATTTTTTCGACATGCACTCCACGGTGACGGCGTAAACGCCGGTCTTGGGGCACAGTTCGTCCTGGAGATTGATGTTGGCCGTGGGAAAGCCCAGCAGCTTACCGCCCCGGTCGCGGCCACGCGCCACCACGCCGCGGATCTGGTAGTAGCGCCCCAGCAGTTTGCGGGATTCCGCCACCCGTCCGGCCATCACCAGGTCGCGGATGCGGGTGCTGCTGATGCGGCCGCGCTCCATGACCGAATTCTGGATCCAGTCGGCCACGACCACCTCGTAGCCGTACCGCGGCGCCAGTTCCTTGAGCAGCGCCACGTCGCCGGAGCGGTTGCGGCCGAAGGTGTAGTCCCGGCCCACCACGATGACGCGCATGCCGATGCGGCCCACGAGAATGTCGCCGACAAAATCCTCCGCCGTGATGGCGGCCGTTTCGCGGGTGAAGGCGATGCACACCAGCACGTCGATGCCCGTGCTGGCGATCAGTTCGGCCTTCTGCTCGAAGAGGGTGATCAGGGGCGGGCTGCCGTTGTTGCCCAGCACCTTGATGGGGTGGGGCTCGAAGGTGATGGCCACCGAAGTTCCCCCGATTTCATCGGCACGCTCGATGACCTCGTGGAACAGGGACTGGTGCCCGATGTGTACCCCGTCGAAATTGCCGATGGTAACCACCGGATTTTTAAAAGGGGTTTTGATATCCTGTAGATCGGTGATCAGTTTCATTATAAATTTTCGTTTTGCCTCACAATCATCTTGACATCCCCGAAAAAAAAATATATCTAAGGCATCTCAAAAATTAAATCAACGCTTTTCGTGCCGAAGTGGCGGAATTGGTAGACGCGCTAGGTTCAGGGTCTAGTGGGGGTTCCCCCGTGGGAGTTCGAGTCTCCCCTTCGGCACCATCTTTGAGGAGGGCAACGGCTGTTCATCAGCGGTTGCCTTCCTTTTTTCCGGCAACGCCCCTCCTATGGTCCAAAACCCCATATCTGCCGCCCCGATCGTTTCGCAAAATGAGGCTGTAAAGTGTGTCCCGTTAATTTGAAAAACGAGACTCCCACGCAGTCGCTCCAGAATGCCCCGATTCCCGAGTGAAAGCCAGAGAAACAAGGCCATGAAGAGAGTTCCGGAGGAATGACGCGGCTCTCAAGAACTGCGACTCCTTCTGTCTGATGGCTGACTATTCATTTTTAACGAGAAGATCGGCAATCCCATCGATTTTTCAGGGGATTGGGAATACGGGTGACCGGCATCGATGGGCGTGATTGCGGCCAGCCGTTTGTTGCCTACTTCGGCAACGTTTATATCAAAACAAAAAGGGGCTGTGGCAAAAAACGCCCGGTTGTCAAGAAAGCCCACCCCAAAACAAAAGTTCCGCTCGATACCTGCTAGATCCGCATCACCTTCAATGAACCCATGGACCATTATTTGCATGATGTTGAAAAGACATGGGATATCGAGAGCAACGACGTTTACTGGCCGATGGATAAAGATTCGGCCAAGTGGTCCAACGACTGGAAGACGCGTTCACCATCGAGCGGTCGAACTGTGGCGATCCCCTACCGGCCAATTGCGCGTTCGAGTTTGTCATCAATTCCAATGGGCCATACGGCCCGAACGGAAGTATCAGTAATTTCAAGTACTTAAGGAATGACCCCCCGCCAAAACCAAAAGGTTTACCATCAAAACCGTAAAGGACTAGTTGAGCATCAAAAGGTCGGGCCGCCGGGTACTGGCCGGTTGCCTGGACTTTGCACCAAAACCCATCGGGTGCATAACGGCCTGCCGGATTCCGACAGGCCGTGTGTTTCAGGACTCAACCGCCCTCAGGCGCGATTCCTCCTTTTCCTTGATCATGCAGTAGATGCGGAAGAGCATGACCAGGAACAGGGAACTGAGGATGACGGACAGCAGGTCCAGCAGGGTGGAGGAGACGAACGAATAGAAGTTCATCTTGTGCAGGGCGATGTAGATGAGCAGCTGCGGGCCGATGAGCACCAGGATCAGCAGCATGAAACAGTTGACGATCAGCAGGGTGTGTTCCCTGGTGACGGCGAAGCTGTGCTTGAGGGCTTCGACGGCCTCGTAGTCCTCGATGACGATGAAAAAACCGGCCAGGGACAGCCGGGCGGCGATGAGGATGCCGGGGAAGATAAACAGGGTCAGGCCGATGAGTGTCAGCACCAGCGAGATGAACGAGGCCGCCACCAGCGGGAACAGGCGTGCCCTGGCCCGGGCGATGCACTGGCCCATGGTGGGCGTGCGGCCATTGAACACCGCGTAGAAGAGGTGGATCTGCGACCCGGTCAGAAAGGGGTAGACCACCATGGAGGCCACGAACAGGAAGACCGCCAGCAGCACCGACACCTGGGGCGTCAGTTGGGTGAACGCGCTGATGTTGCTCACCAGGATGTAGGGGCCCTCGATGATCAGGCACAGGATCGCGATGGGGGCGAAGTGAAGGCGGAAAAAAAAGAAGCTGTCTTTGATGATGGCAAACACGCCGGTACCTTTCGAAAATGTGCTAGCGTAAATAAATAACGTTCAATAGGCAGAAAATACAGTTTGATAGTAAAAATAGTTAAAGCGTCCGGTAAAGTCGTCTGACTTCCTCCCGTCCGTAGCGTGACTCCAGGCGGCGCACGATGAAGTGGCCGCGGGCCATGTCCTGGAAGTGGTCCATGAACAGCGTGTTGAGAATGGACCCGCCGGCGGCGCCGATGACGGGGATGGCCTGGGCGGCCACCTTCTCCGACACCTGCACCCCGAAACGCGAGGCGATCTGGGCGATGAGGCGCACGATGGCCGGGGCGCCCTCCTCGATGATGCCGCGCCGGGCGATGTACTCGGCGGCGTCGGACACCGCCTTGGACAGGGCCGCGCGCACGGCGAAGTAGCCGGTCTCGGCCGCGTCGTCACGGCTGCCCGGGCCGCCCAGGGCGAAGACCTCGATACAGGCCATCTTGGTCTGCGGGTCGCAGATGGCCTCCCCCTCGCTGCGGGCGATGTCGGCGATGGAACGCATCATGATGGTGGTGGAGACGGGCAGTTCCACCGACAGGGCCGGCAGGCCGAAAAAACCGCCGCCGGCGCCCGAGGCCGCCACCAGGAACTTGTGCAGGAAATCCGAAGACGTCCGCCCCGTGCGCTTGTCCAGGGTCAGCACGGCGGCCTCGATGGCCACGGCCAGCGCCTTGCGGGTGCCGACGGTCACCATCTGCGACCAGTTGCGGGGCAGCAGGGCGAAGCCCTTTTCGATGGGCGTGCCCAGCAGGCTGGTGATCTTGGCCGCCAGGCCTGGATTTTCCAGCAACGACTTGGCGTAGGCCAGATCCGCGAGGTCGTGTTCATTCATGGTGTGGTCTCCTGTGCGTGCGTGCGGCCGCCGGCGGCCCCTGGGTCCGGCAGTGGGCGCCCAGGCAGCTCAGGAAGCGTGCCGCCAGGGGCGTCCTGTACCCCAGGCGGATGCTTCCGCGCCAGTCCGCGTGAAACAGTTGCGCCTCGAAGGATAGCTCAATCCATGCGGCCTTGACAAGGGCCACCCCAACCCGGGCCAGGCGGGGGTCGTCGAGGGGCACGTTAATGACCGGCCGGCTGTAGGCAAAGCCGACGACGCGGCGTCCGGTGACGGCCAGGGAGCCCGAGAATCGTTCCAGGCGGTAGGTGGAACGCCGTCCGGGAGCCTTGAAATGCCGCAGCACGGTGCGCCCCGGGATGCCCTCGTCCCAGACTGCCAGTCCCTCGGATTCCAGTACCGGACGCAGCTTTTGCGGGATGCGGCCGATCCGGAAGAGGCGGTAGAAGATGGTTTTCGACACGGCTTGTCTCCGCGGTCAGAACCGGATCTGCAACCCGCCTCCGAAACCGTAGTCCGAGTGCCACTGGCCCAGCAGCGATACCTTCTTGCAGACCTGGTAGGCCAGTCCCGTACGCCCCTCCCAGTCATCGTGGGTGTCGTACTGCAGCTCGCCGAAAAGCGACAGGCGCGGCGTCAGGGGCAGGGACTTGGCCAGCACGAAGCGCGCGCCGCCGTCGGTGTCCACCCAGGCGGCGGATTCTATGTTCAGCGGCAGCAAGTAGCGCAGGCCGAAGACGCCCCGGCTGTCGTCGCGTTCGTCCCGGGTCCCCAGGAGGTCGGCGCCGGCGAACAGGCGCAGGAATCGGTTGATGTAGCGGTCCCAGGTAAAGAGCCCCTCCCAGTCGGTGTCGTCCACGCCCTGCCAGCCCACCTGCCAGGCGGCCGTCAGGATGTTGCGCGTGTTGGAGACCGTCGCGAACCCCCCGGTCATGTTGCTCAGGACGTCGGCCCGGCCCCAGAAGTACCACGGGTCCCTGTAGAGATTGGGCCGCACGGCGGCCAGCTGCGGGCCGAGGGTGAACTTTTCGTAGTGCACCACGCGCGCCATGCCGGCCTTCATGTGGTAGAGGAGGTGGCAGTGGAAAAACCAGTCGCCGAACTCGTTGGCGTCGAACTCGATGACCGTGGTGGACATGGGCGCCACGTCCACGGTGTGCTTGAGCGGCGCGTGGTCGCCCTGGCCGTTGATGACGCGGAAGAAGTGGCCGTGCAGGTGCATGGGGTGGTGCATCATGGTGCGGTTGATCATGATGAAGCGCACCACCTCGCCCCTGCGGATGCGGATGCTGTCGCTTTCGGAGAGCGGCTTGTTGTTCAGGAACCAGACGTAGCGCTCCATGTCGCCGTCCAGGGTCAGCCGGATCTCGCGCACCGGTTTGCCTTTCGAAAACGCCGTGGGAGCCGGGGCGCGCAGCCCGGTGTAGGGCGCCCAGGGCCGGGCGGGGTCCATGCCGTCCACGGCCAGGCGGGGGGCCGCCGAGACATCGGCGGCCAGCAGGCGGAAATCGGTAGCGAACTTCCTGCCGTTGCGGGCCGACGGCGGTGCCGTGGTCGACGGGGACCCGCCCCGGTCGGCGGCGGGCGTCTTGTCATGACGCATGCCCTTCATGCCCGGCATGCCCTGCGCCGCGGCGGCATCGTTGTGGGCGGTTGCCGGCATCTGCATCCCCGGTATGTCCCCGCTTTCTTCCCTTTCCATGGCGCCCATGCCCGCCATGCCGGGACGGTCGAAGGCCCCCGCGCGCACCGCGCTGTCCGGCATGCCCATGCTGCCGGCCGGGGTGAGGGCCAGGATCTTTTTCAGGTCCAGGCCGCCCATGGTGGTGTAGAGGTTGGGCCGCGGGACATCGGGCGCCGGGTGGCGCGGACCGCTGCCGATCCACACCGAGGCGTAGCCGGAGCCGTCGTGGGCCGTGGCCCGCAGTTCATAGGCGCCGTCGGCCGGCACCGTCACCCGCACGTCGTAAGTCTCGGCCACGGCGATGAGAAATCGGTTTTCCCGGACCGGCGTCACCGGCAGGCCGTCGGCCGAAACGATGTTCATGGGGCCGCCGGCGAACTGCAGCAGGAAGTAAGTGGTGGCCGAGCCGTTCACGATACGCAGCCGCACGGTTTCGCCCGGGGCCGCCGCCAGCGTCGTTTCCGGCCGGCCGTTGGCCAGGAAGCGGTCGTAGGCCACGTCGGCGATGTCCATGGGAGGCATGCGCTGGAGTTCGCGCCTGAAGTAGTCGCCCAGCATGCCCAGGCGTGCGGCGCCCAGGATGCTCTGGGCGCTGCCCTTTTCGATGGCGTACCACTCGCTGCCGCGCTTGAGCGTGCGGTTGACCTCGGCGGGGTCCTCGTCGGTCCAGTCGGACAGCACCACCACGAAGTCGCGGTCGGCGTCGGGGACGGCGCCGCGGGGGCGGATGACGATGGCGCCGTAGACGCCGCTCTGCTCCTGCAAGTTGGTGTGCGAGTGGTACCAGTAGGTCCCGCTCTGGCGGATGGGAAACTCGTAGGTGAAGGTGGCGCCGGGGGCGATGGGCGGAAAGCTGACGTAGGGCACACCGTCCATGCCCGGCGGCACCAGCAGGCCGTGCCAGTGGATGGAGGTGTCCACGTCCATGGTGTTGTGGACGCGGATACGCGCCGTGTCGCCCTCGGTGAAGGTCAGGGTAGGGCCGGGAATGCTCCCGTTGACGGTCATGCCCGCGGCGGGCTTTCCCGTGATGTCCACCGCCCGGCGGGCGAGGGTCAGATCGCAGGTCACAAGAACCGCGCGGGCCGGCGTCAGCACGAAGGGCACGAGGGTGAAAAGCACGCCGACGGCCACTGCGATGGTGCGCTGTATCATGGAAAACCCCCCGTGCCGGTGAAGGGATCGGGTTCAGACGGTGACGAACTCCCGCAGGTCCGAGCCGAGGATGGCCTCGAGCTCGTTGAAATGCGCCTCCGCGGTTTCGGTGAACAAAAAGGCGAACACGTTGTATTTCCGGTAATCGATCTTTCGGAGTTCCAGCGGCTTTTCGAAACGCGCCAGCAGTTTTGCGTAGTCGAAAGCGACGATCTCCTCGGGCGGCACGCCGGTCGAATTGTCCAGCACGACGATGCTGAACAGGCGGCCGTCGCGGTCCCGCAGCAGCTCGGCCCAGTCGGGCCTGCGCCGCCGGTAGTAGTACAGATACGGGTTGAAGCCGTAGGCCATGGCGGTGAGGTCGGGCGTGCTGCACCAGCCGCCGAAACGCATGGGGTTGATCTCGATGGGCACGATGCCGCCGTCGGCGGTGCGCCGCAGTTCGGCGTGCACCGGGAAATTGCGGATCCCGGCCAGCTTACCGACGTCTTCCAGCAGGGCCGTGAAAGACCCGATGTTCTCCTCGATGATCTTTTTCGAAGACGTGTACACGCGGTCGCTGACGTCGGCCTGCGAAGAGAAGACGTGGTGCAGGATGCTCATGACCACGGGCCGCCCCCGGTCGTCGAAATAGGCGTCCACGGCGTATTCGTCGCCTTCGACGCACGCTTCGGCGATGAAGGCCCCGGCGTCCAGCACGGCGCGCGGGTAGCGGCCCTCGATGCGTCGCATCTCGGACAGGATGGCGTCGACCGTCTGCTTCCACTCTTCGCGGCGCTCGACGCGGTGGACGCCCATGCTGAAGAAACCGATGGCCGGCTTGATGATGAAGGGCAGGGGAAAGTCGTCGATGCGCGTGGATTTCAGCTCCGATGCGGGGATGAGGCGAAAGAAGAATTCCGGGTACAGGGGTCGAATCAACTCCCGGAAGCGGAACTTGTCCTTGAACAGGGCGATCTTCCGGCAGAGTTCGTCGAAAGCGGGCCTGGCCGAGAGCCAGCCCAGGGCGTTTTCGGACGTCGTGTAGACCGGCGGGGCGTCCGGTGCCGCGGCGGCTTCCACGGCGGCCTTTTCACCGATGAAGCGGGTTCCCTCCAGCAGGTTCAGCTGGCGGGCGGCCGGGGTGTCCACCACCGGGAGGGCGTGGTCCCGCAGGGTCCTGCGCAGGAAATCCGAAATGTACGGGTAGTCGACAAGAAACATAATAAAATACCATTAGATAGAAAAATTACATAAAGCGGTTCCTGCGATGTGCTTCCCGGCGGGACGGACGGGAAAGGGCGAGCCGTTCTTTCCCGCTTCCGTGCTTACCGTCTCCGGGTCGATTTTGCAACCGCAACCGCAGCGGCGCCCGGGCAGGCGGTCATGCCACGGCCGCCAGGGCCTGGTCGAGGTCGGCGACAAGGTCCTCGGTGTCCTCGATGCCGGTGGAGTAGCGGATCAGGCCTTCGGGAATGCCCATGGCGGCGCGCTCCTCGGCGCTGCACTCCACGTGGCTGGTGGTGGCCGGCGGCCCCACGATGGTCTCCACCGCGCCCAGGTTGGCCGCGCGGTGGGCGTAGCGCAGGCGCGAGACCAGGCGCCCGGCCGCCGCGAGGGTGTTGCGTTTCAGCTCGAAACTGAGCACTCCGCCGAAGCCGCGCATCTGGCGGCGGGCGATGTCGTGTCCCGGGTGGGACGGCAGACCGGGGTAGTGCACTTGCGCGACGGCCGGGTGGTCCGACAGGAAGCGCGCGATTTCCATGGCGCTGCGGTTCTGCCGGTCGATGCGCAGCTGCAGCGTCTTCATGCCGCGCAGCAGCAGGTAGGCGGCCATGGGGTGCAGGGTGGCGCCGTTGATCTCGCGGAAATGGTAGATCCTGTCGATCAGCTCCCGCCGGCCGCAGACCACGCCGCCCAGGGCGTCGGCGTGGCCGCCGAGGAACTTGGTGGCGCTGTGCAGCACCAGGTCCGCGCCCAGCTGCAGGGGGGTCTGGTTGACGGGCGTGGCGAAGGTGTTGTCCACCACCACGACGGCGCCGTGGGCGCGGGCGGCGGCGGAAAGGCGCGCCAGATCGATGACCTTGACGGTGGGGTTGGTGGGGCTCTCCAGGTACAGCAGCCGGCAGCCCTCGGCGATACGCGCCTCGACGGCGGCGTGGTCGGTGGTGTCGCACAGCACCGTCTCGACCTGGAAACGGGGCAGAAACTCCAGGAACAGCTTGCTGGTGCCGCCGTAGGTGTCCTTGACCGAGACCACCCGGTCGCCGGGCGAGAGCAGGGCGAACAGGGTGCTGCTGACGGCGGCCATGCCGGTGGCGGCACTGGTGGCGGCCTCGGCTCCCTCCAGGCGGCGGACCTTTTCCTCGAAGACCTGCACCGTGGGATTGGTGTTGCGGCCGTAGATGTGGCCGGGCCTGCGGCCCAGGGCCACCTCCAGCCACTGCTCCAGGTCGTCGTAGCCGAAAGAGACGCTGTGGACCACCGGCACCTGGGTGGCCCCGCCTGCCGGGCGCTGTTCCTCGCCGGCCCAAACCGACAGGGTGCCGGCCCCGGTTGTTTTACGACTGGACATGTCGCTCCTCAAGTTGGCACCCGCGTGTGGCGGGCGCGGTGTGTGTTCTGGAAAAATCGACCATCAAAAACCCCGCGGGGGAGAGGCGTGCGCCGTGCGGGATCGGCGCGCCGCCGGTTCAACCCAGCGGTGTTCTCATTCCGTATCCGGGGGTTGCGTCGCCGGCGGTGCGGTCCCTTCTTCGCCGTCGGACTTTTTCCAGCGGTAGTAGGTGTAGGCGGCCAGCGCCACCAAGAGCGTGAACGACAGCGCGGCCAGCTGGTTGCGCGACAGCCCGAAGTAAACCACATCGTCGGGAAACAGCAGGAATACGGGGGCAAAGGGGAACATCCACAGGATGCGGTAGAACTTTTTCCGGTAGGGCAGCTGCCAGTAGGTGAACAGGGGGCCCTTTCGCTTTCGGATAAACATGCGCCTTCACTTTCCCGCCCGCCGCGCCGCGGCATGGGGCGCGGCAGGCCGTTGCGTGGTTGCGGATCCCGTCGTCTGTCGCCCCGGCACGACGGCGATTTCCCTTCCTATTAGCCGGGTTTTGTCCGAAGCGAAACAAAAAATCAACCGCTGCTGAAAAAAAGATTGCGCCCGGGCGCAGGATTTCCCTAACGTTAGGGGGGAAGGGGCCGGTCCCGGGGGGCCGGCATTCAATTTCCGCCGAACCATCCGGCTGGCGCTTCTGGTCGCGGCGGTGGTGCTGCTGTGGGTCGGGCTCAACTCCCTCAACGACTACCAGCGAACAGGGGAGCTTCGACTCAAGGGGTTGCGGCAAAAGGTGCGCGTGGTGCGCGACGAGAAGGGTATGGCCTACATCTTCGCCAAGAACACAGACGACGTGTTTTTCGCCCAGGGATTCGTCACCGCCCAGGACCGGCTGTTCTCCATGGAAGTGGTGCGGCGGTTGGCCAGCGGCCGGCTGGCCGAGGTATTCGGTGAAAAACTGCGGCAAAATGACATCCGCATGCGCACCATCGGCTTCTACCGCCAGGCCGTGAAACACGCCGCGTTGCTGGGCCCCGACGATCGTCGCATGTTCCAGCGCTACGTGGACGGCGTCAACGCCTACATCCGGAAGCGGGCGGACAGCATCCACCTCAAGCTCAAGGTCGCCGGCATCCGGCCGACTCCCTGGAAGATCGCCGACAGCCTGGTGATTCTTTACTACATGGGCTGGGGCGCCTCGGCCAACATGGAGGACGAGATCATCTCCCAGCTGTTGATCGAAAAAATGGGGCCCGAGCTGGCGGCCGAGCTGTTTCCCATGAACGTCAATCCCGACGACCCCTCCGGCAAGCCGCTCAGGATCCGCTTCGACCCGGAAAAAACGCTGGGCCCGTCGTCGTCGGCGCTGGCGGCGCTGGTGCCGACGGCCTTCGAACGGCGGCTGCAGGTCGGCAGCAACAACTGGGTGATCTCGCCGAAGCTGTCGCGCAGCGCAAAAGCGCTGCTGGCCAACGACCCGCACCTGGACACGCGCGTCATCCCCGGTCCTTTTTACCCGGTGGGGCTCATTACGCCCGCCTTCCGCGCCGTGGGCGTCATGGTGCCCGGCATCCCGGGCATGGTCATCGGACGGACCCTGCACCTGGCCCTGGGGGTCACCAACGGTTACGGCGACACCCAGGACCTGTACGTGGAGACCGTCGACCCCGACAACCCGGATCACTACCTGGAGGGCAAGCGCTCGATACCGTTCGAAACCATCACCGAAAAGCTGAAAATCAAGGACAAGAAGGCCAAGGGGGGATTGCGCGAAGAAACCATCAGGATCCGCCGGACCCGAAGGGGACCCGTGGTTTCCGATGTCCTCCCCGGCCTCAAGGGGCCGAAGGTTTTCACCCTGCGCTGGTCGGCTTTCGAGAGCATGAAGCCGGACCTCGGCTTTTTAGGGCTGCTCAAGGCCCGCAACGTGGGCCAGGCCCGCGCGGCCCTGCGCCACTTCAACGCCGTTATGCTCAATTTCGTGCTGGCGGACAGCGGCGGCAACATCGCCTGGCAGACCAGCGGGCGCATCCCCATCCGCCGCCAGGGCGACGGCACGGTCCCCTTCGTGGTCCGGGACGGACGCGACAACTGGCAGGGCTGGATTCCCTGGGAGCAGATGCCCCACAGCGTCAACCCGGAAATCGGCTGGACCGGCACCTGCAACCAGACCACGGTGACCAACGCCTACCCCTATTATTTTTCCTCCCATTTTTCCCCCTCGTGGCGCATCCGCCGGCTGAAGCAGCTGATGTCCGCGCCCGGCAGGAAAAGCGTGGACGACTGCTGGCGGTTTCAGCGCGACACGCGCAACGTGATGGCCGAACGGGTGGCGCCCATCCTGGCGGCAACGCTCGGGGGACACCCGGAAACGCGCCTCATGGGAGAAGTGCTGGGCAACTGGGACTACGAGGACGACCCGCGGCAGGTGGCGCCTTCGATTTTCCAGGTGGTCATGCGCGAGGTGATGCTGCGCACTTTCAGGGACGAACTGGGAGCGGAACTGACCATGACCATGGCCCGGAACTGGTACTACTGGCAGGAGCGCCTGGTGAACATGATCGTCAACAACGGCGACAGCCCCTGGTTCGACGACACGCTCACCACCGGCAAGCGCGAAAGCTTGGAGGACATCATCTTCCAGTCGGGCCTGGCGGCCGGCAAGTACCTCAGCGAGCGCTTCGGCGACGACGTGAACAAGTGGGTGTGGGGCGACCTGCACCGCATCATTTTCGTCAGTGCCATCCGGCGTTCCGGGTTCGGCCGGGACCTGCTGGGCGGCGGGTCGTTTCCCATGCCCGGGTCGGGTGAAACCCTCCTGCGGGGGCTCTACCTCATGGACCGGCCCTACAACGCCGCCATCACGGCGGCGCTGCGAATGGTGGTCGACTTCAACGACCCGGACCGGATCGCGGCGGTGTTGCCCTGCGGCGTTTCGGGTCGCCTGCTGGATCCCCACCGCACCGACCAGACACGCGACTACATGGACGGGGGCAAACGCTACTGGTGGTTCAGCGACCAGGCCATCGCCGGGCACGCGCAGTCGGAGCTGGCGCTGCTGCCGCCTTCGTGAGCCGGACGGGCCCGTATCAGGCGGCTGCCGTCAGCGTGCGGGAGAGCCGCCGATGGTCCGCCATCAGGCGGTCCAGGTCCAGTCCCGCGATGCGGCCGTTTTTCACCACCCAGCGCCCCTCCACCATCACCCGGTCGGCGCGGTGGGCGCCGCACAGCACCAGGGCCGCCAGGGGGTCGCCGGCCCCGGAAAAGCGCGGCTCGTCCAGGGTGAAAAGCGCCAGGTCGGCCCGTTTTCCCGCCGCGATGACGCCGATGTCGTCGCGGCCCAGGCAGCGCGCCGAGCCACTGGTGGCCCAGCGCAGGGCGTCCGCGTGTCCGACCCGGTCGGCGCCGTACTTGAGGCGCTGCAGCAGAAAGGCCTGGCGCACCTCCTGCATCAGGTTGGAGGCGTCGTTGGAGGCCGAGCCGTCCACGCCCAGCCCCACCGGGCTGCCGGCGGCTTCCAGTTCCAGGGTGGGGCACAGGCCCGAGGCCAGGATCATGTTGGAGCCGGGGCAGTGGCAGACGCCCACGCCGGCGGCGCCCAGGCGCTCGATCTCGACGGCGTTGAAGTGGATGCCGTGGGCCAGCCAGACATCGGCGTCCAGCCAGCCGACGCGCTCCAGGTAGTCCACCGGGCGGGCCCCCATGGTCTCGAGGCAGAAGGCGGTTTCGTCGCGCGTCTCGGCCAGGTGGGTGTGCAGGCGCACACCGTGCGCGCGGGCCAGGCGGGCGGTTTCGACCATCAGTTCCTCGCGGACCGAGAAAGGCGAGCAGGGCGCCAGCGCCACCTGCACCATGGCGCCCGGTCCGCGCTGGTGGAAGCGCTCGATGAGGCGCAGGCTGTCGGACAGGATGGTGTCGGCGTCCTGCACCACGCCGGCGGGCGGCAGTCCGCCGTCTTCCTCGCTCAGGCTCATGGAGCCGCGCGTCAGCACGACCCGTATTCCCAGCTGCGCGGCTTCGGCGGTCTGGATGTCGATGGCCTCATCCAGGCCGGCCGGAAAGACGTAGTGGTGATCCGCGGCCGTGGTGCACCCCGAGAGCAGCAGCTCGGCCAGGGCCAGGCGCGTGGAGACGGCGATATGTTCGGGCGTCAGGCCGGCCCAGACGGGGTAGAGGGCCTGCAGCCAGGCAAAGAGCGCCTTGTCCAGCGCCGGCGGACACGCCCGCGTGAGGGTCTGGTAGAAATGGTGGTGGGCGTTGACCAGGCCGGGCAGCAGCACGTGCCGGCCGGCGTCGAAAACCGCGTCACAGGGCGTGTCGGGCGCGGCCCCGGACGGGACCAGTTCGGCGATGACGCCGTCACGCACCACAATGCCGCCGCCGGCATGCACACCCTCGGGTGTCAGGACGGCCAGCGGGTTTTGGATCCACAGTGTGCTCATCGTCGGGCTTTCCTTCCGTTCGGCGGCCGGGCGTCGATGCGTCCCGGCCGGGTTTTCGTGAGGGACTTTGCCGTCTTGTCCGACGGGCAGGATTGCAAAACAAGGTGGCCTTGTCAAATAAATTTTTAGTACATTTCAACAAAAAAATTGTAAGGCATAAAAATTTTTGTTGACAGGTCGATGCCGGTGCGTTACGGGAGGGGCATGCAGAGCCAGAACCTCGAATTCCTCAAACGTTTGGCCCGCGGCATCGTGGGCGTCTTCGGACAGCGTTGCGAAGTCGTGATCCACGATTTCCGCGACGTCACCCAGTCCGTAGTGCACATCGAGGGCGACGTCACCCACCGCACCGTGGGCGCGCCCATCACCGACCTGGTGTTCAAGCTGGTCAGCGAATTCGGCGACGACACGCCCGACCGCATCGGCTACAAGAACACCACCGACGACGGACGCGTACTCAAGTGCTCCACCATCTTTGTGCGCGACGACGACGGTCACATCGAGGGCTGTATGTGTATCAACTTCGACGTCACCGACTTCACTTTCCTGGCCACGGCCTTCGCGGAGTTCAACTTCATCGACGCCGGCGCCAACGGCGAAAACGGCACCCCGCAGGAGCGCTACGCCCAGAGCTTCACCGAGACCATGGAGTCGGTCATCGACAAGGCCGTCGCACGCTCCGGCAAACTGCCGGCCATGATGAGCCGCGACGAGAAGAAGCAGCTGGTCCAGAAGCTCGAAAAGGGCGGTGTGTTCGAGATCCGGGGGGCCGTCAACTACATGGCCAGGGTGCTCGGTCTGTCCAAGTATACCATCTACAATTACCTGAAGGAAGTGCGGGAGTCCTGAGCGGACCCGTCGACGGGACCGGCTTGCTCCCATTTTCCGATTCGTTGCCGCGCGACGGCGGATCCGCCGCCGGCGCAGAGGATTGAAAACGCCATGCCGATTGAAAGCATCGATCATCTCAACTGCCGCTTCCTGGTCCAGTCTCCGCGCGAGGCGCGGCTGCCCGAAACCCTCTCCCCGCCCGCCGCCCTGGGCGTGCGCGCCTTTCACCGCCAGCTGCCGGGCTACCGGCCCACCCCGCTGGTGCGCCTGGAGCGCCTGGCGCGGGCATGGGGGCTGGGGGACGTCTTCGTCAAGGATGAATCGCCGCGCTTCGGGCTGCAGGCCTTCAAGGTGCTGGGCGGCAGCTACGCCATCGCCCAGCTGGTCTGCCGCAAGCTGGGGCGGCCGCTGAGCGAAGTGACCTACGCCCAGCTGGTCAGCGAAGAGGTGCGCCGCGAGGTGGGCCAGATCACTCTGGCCACCGCCACCGACGGCAACCACGGACGCGGAGTGGCCTGGGCCGCCGAGCGGCTCGGGCAGAAGTCCGTCATCTTCATGCCCAGGGGAGCCGTGCCGGCCCGCGTGGCCAGCATCCGGGCCCACGGCGCCGAGGTGGTGGTGACCGACCTGAACTACGACGACGCCATCCGCCTGGCCTGCCGCGAAGCCGAAAAGAACGGCTGGTACATGGTGCAGGACACCGCCTGGGAGGGTTACACCGAGATTCCCACCTGGATCATGCAGGGCTACCTGACCATGTGCGCCGAGACCGTGGACCAGCTGCGGGCGGCCGACAGCTATCCGACCCACATCTTCGTGCAGGCCGGCGTGGGGGCCCTGGCCGGGGCCGTCATCGGCTACTTCGCTCAGGTCTACCGGGATCCGCGCCCGCGCTTTGTCATCATGGAACCGGCCAACGCCGCCTGCGTCTTTGCTTCGGCGGCGGTCGGCGACGGCCGCACCCACGCCGTCACCGGCGACCTGGACACCATCATGGTGGGCCTGGCCTGCGGGGAGGTCAACCCGCTTTCCTGGGAGATCCTGCGGGACGTGCCCGGCTGCTACGCGAGCCTGGACAATTTTGTGGCCGCCGACGGCATGCGCATCCTGGCCAACCCCCTGGCCGATGACACCGCGGTGGAATCCGGTGAGTCCGGCGCCGTGGGGATCGGGCTGATCGACCTGCTGGCCAACGACCCCGCCTGCCGCGGGATCAAAGAGGCCCTCGAGATCGGGCCGCAGTCGACCCTGGTGTGCTTCAGCACCGAGGGCGCCACCGACCCGGTCAACTATCGCAAGGTCATCTGGCACGGTGAATACCCGCACCGCGCTTGAGGGCGGGAGGCGGTCGCGCGCGCCACGGACGATTACACCAAACCCATTGAAAAACTGAGGAGGAGAGAGGATATGCCGGAGATGGACTTCGATCGCATCAAGGAACTGGCCGAGCGCTACAAACCCGAGATGACCCGCTTTCTGCGCGACATGGTGCGCCTGCCCAGCGAGAGCTGCCAGGAAGAGGCGGTCATCCAGCGCATCCGGCAGGAAATGGAGAAGGTGGGCTTCGACCGCGTCGAGGTCGACCCCATGGGCAACATCCTGGGCACCATCGGCAGCGGCAAGACCCTGATCGCCATGGACGCCCACATCGACACCGTGGGCGTGGGCAACCGTGACAATTGGGACTTCGACCCCTACGAGGGCATGGAGGACGACGAGGTCATTGGCGGCCGCGGCACCAGCGACCAGGAGGGCGGCATGGCCGCCATGGTCTACGCCGCCCGCATCATCAAGGACCTGGGACTGGAAGGGGACTACACCCTGGTGGTGGTCGGCACGGTGCAGGAGGAGGACTGCGACGGCCTGTGCTGGCAGTACATCATCCGTGAATCGGGCCTCAAACCCGAGTTCGTGGTCTCCACCGAGCCCACCGACGGCGGCATTTACCGCGGCCAGCGCGGCCGCATGGAGATCAAGGTGGCGGTGCGCGGCGTCAGCTCCCACGGCTCGGCCCCCGAGCGCGGCGACAACGCCATCTTCAAGATGGGACACATCCTGGGCGAGCTGGAACAGCTCCACGGCCGCCTCAAGGACGACGCCTTCCTGGGCAAGGGCTCGCTGACGGTCTCGGAGATCTTTTACACCTCGCCTTCGCGCTGCGCCGTGGCCGACGGCTGTACCATCTCCATCGACCGCCGCCTGACGGCCGGCGAGGACAAGGAACTGGCGCTCTCGCAGATCCGCGAGCTGCCCGCGGCAAAGGCCGCCGGGGCCGAGGTGTCCATGTACACCTACGAGCGTCCCTCCTACACCGGACTGGTGTACCCCACGGACTGTTACTTTCCCTCGTGGACGATTCCCGAGGACCACGTCGTGACGCGTTCGGCGGTGGCCACCTACCGGTCGCTCTTCAACCGCGAGCCGCGCGTGGACAAGTGGACCTTCTCCACCAACGGGGTCTCCATCATGGGCATGTTCGGCATCCCCTGCATCGGTTTCGGACCCGGCAAGGAGGCCGAGGCCCACGCCCCCAACGAGAAGACCTGGAAGGCGGACCTGGTGCGCTGCGCGGCCTTCTACGCGGCCCTGCCGCTGATGTACCTGGCGAAAAAGGAGACCTAGTCTATGGACGGCAGGCTGGCGTTCATCGCCATCGGCGGCAATTCGCTCATCAAGAGCAAGGCCCACCAGCGGGTGGAGGACCAGCACCAGGCCATCCGAGAGACCATCCGCAACGTGGCCGACCTCATCGCCCAGGGCTACCGCGTGGTCATCTCCCACGGCAACGGCCCCCAGGTGGGCTTCATCATGCTGCGCTCCGAGGTGGCGCGCCGCGAGACCGGACTGCACCTGGTGCCGCTGGTCAACGTGGTGGCCGACACCCAGGGCTCCATCGGCTACCAGATCCAGCAGTCGCTGAACAACGAGCTGGCCCGCCGCGGCCTGGACGGCCAGTGCGCCACGGTGGTCACCCAGGTGGTGGTGGATCCCGAAGACCCGGGTTTCGCCCGCCCCGCCAAGCCGGTGGGCGAGTTCTACGACGCCGAGCAGGCGGCCGCCATTCGCCGCCAGTACCCCGACTGGACGCTGGTGGAGGACGCCGGGCGCGGTTTCCGGCGGGTGGTGCCGTCCCCGCGGCCGCTGGAAGTGGTGGAGGAGCCGGTGATCGAAACATTGCTGCGGCGGGGGTTCCACGTGGTGGCCGTGGGCGGTGGCGGCATCCCGGTGATTCGCACCAACGAGGGCCTGCAGGGCGTGGACGCGGTCATCGACAAGGACCTGGCCTCCAGCATGCTGGCGGCACGGCTGGACGCCGAACTGCTGATCATCTCCACGGCCGTCGAGCAGGTGCTGCTGGATTTCGGAAAGCCGGGCGAAAGGGGCATCTCCCGGATGACCGCCGCCGAGGCCCGGCGTTACATGCGGGAAGGACACTTCGCACCGGGCAGCATGCTGCCCAAGGTGCAATCGGCGCTGGGATTCCTGGCGGCCGGCGGCAGGGAGGTCATCATCACGGCCCCCGACTACATTCACCGGGCCGTGGTCGACGGCCGGGGTACGCACATCGTGCCCTGACGCCGTGCGGCAGGCGACCTTCGGCGCCGACGGCCGGACAAGACCCAAGAGAAAGGAAACACGCATGGATATTGTCAAGATCAGAGGACTCATCGAAAAGCTGGCGCGCCTGGACTACCAGGGCATGTATCTCGACGACTTTCTGCTCACCTGGGAGAAGACCGACGACGAGGTGCGGGCGACTTTCCTGGTGGCCGAGATCCTGCGGGGACTGCGGCGGCGCAACATCTCGCCGCGCATCTTCGACAGCGGCCTGGGCATTTCGCTGTTTCGCGACCAGTCCACGCGCACGCGCTTCAGTTTCGCCAGCGCCTGCAACCTGCTGGGGCTGACGGTGCAGGATTTCGACGAGGGGAAATCCCAGGTGGCCCACGGCGAGACCG
Organism: uncultured Desulfobacteraceae bacterium; assembly: GCA_964476595.1. GTDB lineage: Bacteria > Desulfobacterota > Desulfobacteria > Desulfobacterales > JALSRD01 > JALSRD01. Next base: position 15,063 of record CAYZCL010000128.1, on the reverse strand, counting down.
TGCGCGAGACGGCCAACATGATTTCGTTCATGGCCGAGGTCATCGGCATCCGCGACGACATGTACATCGGCAAGGGCAACGCCTACATGCGCGAAGTCGCCCGGGCGGTGCAGGCGGGCTACGAGGAGGGCGTACTGGAGCAGCGCCCCACGCTGGTGAACCTGCAATGCGACATCGACCACCCCACGCAGTCCATGGCCGACATGCTGCACCTGATTCACCACTTCGGGTCGGTGGAGAACCTGCGCGGAAAAAAGATCGCCATGAGCTGGGCCTACAGCCCGTCCTACGGCAAGCCGCTGTCGGTGCCCCAGGGCGTCATCGGCCTGATGACGCGCTTCGGCATGGACGTGGTACTGGCGCACCCGCCGGGCTACGAGGTGATGCCCGAGGTGGAGCAGATCGCCAAACGCAACGCGGCGCGCAGCGGCGGCAGTTTCTCGAGGACCGACGACATGGCCGAGGCCTTCGATGGCGCCCACGTGGTCTACCCCAAAAGCTGGGCGTCTTTCGCGGCTATGCAGAAGCGCACCGAGCTGTACGGCCGCGGGGATCACGAGGGCATCGCGGCCCTGGAGAAGGAACTGCTGGCCGAAAACGCCGAACACCAGGACTGGGAGTGCACCGAGGCGCTCATGGCGCGCACCCACGAGGGACGCGCGCTTTACATGCACTGCCTGCCGGCGGACATCAGCGGCGTGAGTTGCGAGCACGGCGAGGTTCAGGCCGGCGTGTTCGACCGCTACCGCGTGGACATGTACCGCGAGGCGGGCTACAAGCCGTACACCATCGCCGCCATGATCCTGCTGAGCCGCAAGGCGCATCCCGCCGACACGCTCGGCGCCCTGCTGGAGGCGGCGACCCCGCGCCTGCGCTGACCGCCGCCATTACCGGCCAGGCAACCGGCTGATCTCCGGCCCCGCGCCGGAGCGCCAAGGAGAGACAACCATGATGACCTTCGAACTCAACGGGCGACAGACGACCTTTTCCGGCGATCCCCGAACCTCGCTGCTCACCTTTCTGCGGCTGGAGCGGGGCATCACCTCGGCCAAGGACGGCTGTTCGGGGCAGGCGGCCTGCGGGGCCTGCCTGGTCGAGGTGGGCGGCAAGCCGGCGCTGGCCTGTTCGACCCCCATGAAGCGCGTTGCCGGAAAGTCGGTGGTGACCATCGAGGGGTTTCCGGAAAAGGTGCGCCGCACCCTGGGGCGCGCCTTCGTGGCCCGGGGCGCCGTGCAGTGCGGTTTCTGCACGCCCGGCATGCTGGCGCGGGCCAAGATTCTGCTGACGCAAAATCCCGAGCCCAGCCGCGAGGACGTCGTGCGCGCCCTGCGGGCCAATGTCTGCCGCTGCACGGGCTACGTCAAGATCGTCGACGCCATCCTGGCGGCGGCCGAGTGCCTGCGCGAGGACGGCGAGATCGCCTGGGATCGCGAAACCGGCATCGGCCGTTCCTATCCCAAGGTCGAGGGCTACGAAAAGGCCCTGGGAACGAGCCCCTTCATCGACGACATGCATTTTGAGGGCATGCTTTTCGGCGCGCTGCGCTTCAGCGAGCACCCGCGGGCGCGCGTGCTGCGCATCGATACCTCCCGGGCGCAGGCGCGGCCCGGGGTGGTGCGCGTGTTCACCGCCGCGGACGTGCCGGGCGAGCGTGTCCAGGGCCTCCTGGTCAAGGACTGGCCCATGCTGGTGGCCGAGGGCGAGGAGACGCGCTGCATCGGCGACGTGCTGGCGGCGGTGGTCGCCGAGAGCGAGGCCGCGGCGCGCGAGGCCGCGGCGCTCGTCGAGGTGCAATACGAAGTACTTGACCCGCTGACCGACATGCTGGCCGCGGCCGACAGCCCGGTGCGGGTGCACCCCGGCGGCAACCTGCTGAAAAAGACCGTTATCCGGCGGGGCGACCCGGTGGAGGAGGTCTTTGCCGCCTCGGCCCACGTGGTCGAGGGGGTCTTCGAAACGCCCTTCGTGGAGCACGCCTTCCTCGAGACCGAGGCCAGCATCGCGCTGCCCGACGGCAGGGGCGGCGTGACGGTTTATTCCCAGAGCCAGGGCATCTTCAAGGACCGCCTGCAGATCGCCTCGGTGCTGGGCATCGCCGAGGAGAAGGTCAACGTGGTGCTGGTCTCCGCCGGCGGCGGCTTCGGCGGCAAGGAGGACCTCACCGTGCAGCACCACGCCGCGCTTTTCGCCGCCGCCCTGCAGCGGCCGGTCAAGGTCAAGCTGAGCCGCGGCGAATCCATCCGCATGCACCCCAAGCGGCACCGCATGCACATGGAATACAAGCTGGCCTGCGACGCCGCGGGGCGGCTTACCGCGCTCCGCGCGCGCATCGTGGGCGACACCGGCGCCTACGCCTCGGTGGGCGGCGAAGTGGTGGCGCGCACCGGCACCCATGCCGCCGCGGCCTACCAGGTGCCCAGCGTGGACGTGGAGGCCAGTGCCTACTACACCAACAATCCCCCGGCCGGCGCTTTCCGCGGCTTCGGCGTCAACCAGTCCAACTTCGCCATGGAGAGCCTGGTGGACGAACTGTGCAGCCGGGGCGGTTTCGATCCCTGGCAGATGCGCTACGACAACGCGCTGGACGAGGGACGCATGACAACCACCGGCCACGTGCTGGGCGAGGGCGTCGGGCTGCGGCAGTGCCTGGAAGCGTTGCGGGCGGACTACGAGAAGGCCGCCTGCGCCGGACTGGCCTGCGCCATCAAGAACTGCGGCATCGGCAACGGGCTGGAGGAGGTCAGCGAGGTGCGCATCCGCGTGACGGACCCCGACTGTATCGAGATCCACCATGGCTGGACCGAGATGGGGCAGGGCGTGCACACCGTGGCGCGCCAGGTGCTATGCGAGGTGGCCGGCATCGACGACAGCGTGGACATCCGCGTTTCGGCGTCCACCGCCGAAGAGGCCATGGGCGGCGTCACCACCGCCAGCCGCGGCACCGTGCTGCTGGGAAACGCCGTCATCGCGGCCGCCGCCAAACTCAAGCAGGACCTGGCATCCCACGCGCTCGGGGACCTGGCGGGGCGCGAGTACTTCGGCCGCTTCGTGGTGGACTGGACGACCCCCCACGACACCCCGGGCAAAATCGTCAGCCACTTCTCTTACGGCTTTGCCGCGCACCTGGCCGAACTGGACGACGACGGGCGCGTGCGCCGGGTGGTCGCCGCCCACGACGTGGGGCGCATCATCAACCCGGCGCTCTTCGAGGGCCAGGTGGAGGGCGGGGTGGTCATGGGAATGGGCTACGCCCTGAGCGAGCGCCTGCCCCTGAAAGACGGCCGCCTGACCTCCGAGCGCATGTCCAGCCTGGGACTGCTCAAGGCCAAAGACGTGCCCGAGATCAAGGTCATCGGAGTGGAGTGCAGGGACCCCATCGGTCCCTTCGGCGCCAAGGGCGTGGGCGAAATCAGCACCATTCCCATCACCCCGGCCATCGCCAACGCCTTCTGCCGCTTCGACGGGCGGCGGCGTCACCGCCTGCCGCTGTCTGCGCCGGAAAAGAAAACCGGCGCCTAGCGCCCACGGGTCCGGCCCGCCCGGACCCTTTTCCCCAACGATCAAGCCATTCGAACAAAGAGGCACCGCATGACACTGTATCTGCAAAACGCCCTTTTCCTGGACTGGCGGCGCCTGGCCGTCACGACCACCGACCTGGCGGTGGAAGAAGGCCCGCTCGGCGGGCTGCGCACGGGGGCGGCCATACCGCCGCCGGCGCAACGCGACGCCGGGGACCGGGTGCTCGACTGCGCCGGCATGCTGGTCACGCGCGCCTTCGGCTGCGGTCACCATCACATCTACTCCACCCTGGCGCGGGGCATGCCCGCCCCGCGAAAGACGCCCACCAATTTCAGCGAAATCCTCGAGTACGTCTGGTGGCACCTGGACAAGCGACTGGACCTGGAGATGATCGAGGCCAGCGCCCTGGCGGCGGCCATCACCAGCGCCAGGTGCGGCGTGACCTTCATCATCGACCACCACGCCTCGCCCTTTGCGGTGCGCGATTCGCTGTCCACCATCGCGGCGGCCTTCGACCGCGTGGGCGTCGGCCACCTGCTGTGCTACGAGATTTCCGACCGCGACGGCGAGGGGCCGCGCGAGGAAGGCCTGGCCGAAACCGACGCCTACCTGTCCGGCGGCGGACAGGGGCACGTGGGCCTGCACGCCTCCTTCACGGTGGGCGACGAACTGCTGGCATCGGCCGTCGAACTGGCGCGCAAACACGACACCGGCGTGCACATCCACGTGGCCGAGGACCGCGCCGATCAGGACGACGCCCTGGAAAAGTACGGCCTGCGGGTGGTCGAGCGCCTCGAAAAGGCCGGCGTGCTGGCGCTGCCGCGCTCCATCCTGGCCCACTGCATCCACCTCTCGGAGCATGAGCGCGACCTGGTGCGCCGCTCGGGCGTGTGGGTGGTCCAGAACGTGGAGAGCAACCAGAACAACAACGTGGGGCTGACCGGCTACGGGTGGATGGACGGCCGCGTCATGCTGGGCAGCGACGGCATGCACGGCGACATGCTGCGCAGCGCCCAGGCGGCCTTCCTGTGCGGGCAGGCCACCGAGGGACTGGGCTTCGACGCCGTCTACGCCCGCTTTCGCGCCGTGCACGACTACCTGCGGGCGTTCGGCGCCCGCGGCGATACGGACAACAACCTGGTGGTGCTGGACTACGACACGCCCACGCCGCTGACGGATGAAAACTTCCCGGGTCACTTCGTCTACGGGCTCGACGCGCGCCACGTGCGGCACGTGGTGGCCCAGGGGCGCCTGATCGTGGAGGACGGCCGCATCACCACCGTGGACGAAGAAGAGGTGCTGGCGCACGCCCGCCGGATGGCGCGCAAACTCTGGGACAAAATGTAATCACCACGGCCTCGGCCGCCGAAGACAGGGAGACGCAAAATGAAAAGCGACATGTTCTGGTGCTGTGACATCGAAACCCTGCTCCAGTGGATCCTCGACGAGGAAAAGCAGGGGCAGGTGCTGGGCATCGCCCGGGAGCATTTCTTCGTACCCCGGCGCGAAGACCCCTTCCGCATGCAGCGTTACGGGCGCGAACTGGAGACGCCGCTGGGCGTGGCCGCCGGACCGCACACCCAGCTCTCCCAGAACATCGTGGCCGCCTGGCTCACCGGCGCGCGCACCATCGAGCTCAAGACCGTGCAGGTGCTCGACGAACTGGAGGTCACCAAGCCCTGCATCGACATGGCCGACGAGGGCTACAACTGCGAGTGGTCCCAGGAGCTGAAGCTGGACCAGTCCTTCGACCAGTACCTGGACGCCTGGATCCTGCTGCACATCCTGCGGGACCGTTTCGGCTGGCAGTCCACCGAGGGGCCGGGCTTCATCTTCAACATGAGCGTGGGCTACAACCTGGAGGGCATCCGGAGCCCCGAGGTGCAGCGCTTCCTGGACCGCATGGCGGACTGCCGCGCCGAAAAGGAGCGGAAACTGGCGCGGCTGGCCCGCTACTACCCGCGGGTGCGCGAACTCGACATCCCGGACTGCATCTCGGACAACATCACCATTTCCACCATGCACGGCTGCCCGCCCGACGAGGTGGAGAAGATCGGCCGTTACTTCATCACCGAGCGCCGGCTGCACACCACCATCAAGCTCAACCCGACGCTGCTGGGCCCCGAGCGGCTGCGCGAGATTCTCAACCGGCGCCTGGGCTTCGAAACCACCGTGCCGGACCTGGCCTTCGAACACGACCTCAAGTATGAAGACGGCGTCGCGCTGATCGGCGCGCTGCGCGAGGACGCCCGCAAGAGCGGTGTGTCCTTCGGCGTAAAGCTGACCAACACGCTGGAGACGCGCAACGAGGCGCAGAACCTGCCGCAAAACGAGCAGATGGTCTACATGAGCGGACGCGCCCTGCACCCCATCAGCATCAACCTGGCCGCGCGCCTGCAGGCCGCCTTCGACGGCCGGCTGGACATCTCCTTTTCGGCGGGCACCGACTGCTGGAATTTCGCGCGCGTGATCGCCTGCAACCTCAAGCCGGTGACGGTGTGCTCGGACCTGCTCAAGCCCGGCGGCTACGGGCGCCTGTCGCAGTACCTGGAGAACCTGTCGCGCGCCTGCCGGGAGGAGGGGGCCGACACGCTTGCGTCCTTCGTGCGGGCGCGCGCCGGCGCGTCCGGCGACGATGTCGCCCGCGCGGGTCTCGCCAACCTGGAAGACTACGCGCGGCGGGTGGTCGACGATCGCGCCTACCACAAGCAGCGTCACCCCTGGGAGGGCACCAAGACCCCGCGGCCGCTGACCGCCTTCGACTGCATCGCCGCCCCCTGCACGGTGACCTGCCCGCTGCCCCAGGACATCCCGCGCTACATGTACCACACCGCCCGCGGCGAGGTCGACCGGGCGCTGGCGGTCATCCGCGCCACCAACCCCTTTCCCAACGTGCTGGGCATGGTGTGCGACCACCTGTGCCAGGAGAAGTGCACGCGCATCCACTACGACGACCCGCTGCTGATCCGCGAGATCAAGCGCTTCGTGGCCCGCAGCGCCGATTCGGACAGCCGCCCGGTGCCCGCTCCGCCCAACGGCCTGCGGGTGGCCGTCGTGGGCGCCGGTCCCTCGGGGCTGTCGTGCGCCCACTTCCTGGCCCTGGACGGCTTCGCGGTGCAGCTTTTCGAGGCCAAGTCCTTCGCCGGCGGATGGGCGTCGGACGCCATCCCGTCCTTCCGCCTGGACGACGAGAGCCTGCGCCGGGACATCGACGCCATCCTGGCGCTGGGCGTCGAAATTCATTACGACACCCCGGTGGACCGCGAGCGTTTCGACGAGCTGCGGCGCAAATTCGACTACGTCTACATCGCCGTGGGGGCCCAGGAGAGTTCCACCCTGGGGGTCGACGGCGAAGACGCCGAGGGGGTCTGGGACCAGCTGCGCTTCCTGAGCGCCGTGCGCCGCGGAGAGCGCCCCGACCTGGGAAAGCGCGTGGCCGTCATCGGCGGCGGCAACTCGGCCATGGACGCGGCGCGCACCGCCCGGCGCCTGGTGGGACCCGACGGCAAGGTGAGCGTGGTCTACCGGCGCACGCGCCGGGAGATGCCCGCCGCGGCCGAGGAGATCCAGGCGCTGCTCGACGAGGGCATCGAGCTGGTGGAGCTGACGGCGCCCGAGTGCATGCTGGTTGAAGACGGTCGCCTGCGCGCCAACCGGTGCTTCCGCATGAAGCTGGGCGAAGAGGATGAGAGCGGACGGCGCACCCCCATCCGCATCGACGGCTCCGAGTTCGAACTCAGGGTCGACAGCGTGATCTCGGCCGTCGGGCAGCGCATTCGGCTGGACTTCTTTCCCGGGGAGAAGCTGGAGGTCGAACCCGAGACCCACGAGACGCAGCTGAAAAACGTCTTCGCAGGCGGCGACGCCGTGCGCGGCGCCTCGACGCTGGTCAGGGCCGTGGCCGACGGCCGCAGGGTGGCCGGGGTCATCCGGCGCCGGGCGCTGGCCGAAAACGGGACCGAAACGCCGCCCGACGAGAAAAAACCGGACCCGGCCGAACTGCTGCTGCGGCGCGCGCGCCGCGAGCCGGGCGTGCCGCTGCCCGAGATCCCCGTGGCGCGGCGCGAGGGTTTCGAGTTGGTCATCGAAACGCTGGACGCGGACGCGGCGCGCCGCGAGGCCGCGCGCTGCCTGCAGTGCGACGAGCTGTGCAACGTGTGCGTCAGCGTGTGCCCCAACCGCGCCAACATGGGGTTCGTCATGGCCCCCGCCACCTTCACGCTGCAGCAGGCCCGCGCGGTGGACGGCGGGGTCGAGATCAGCGACCTGGAGACCGTGCGCATCGCCCAGCGCCACCAGGTGGTCAACATCGGCGACTACTGCAACGAGTGCGGCAACTGCACCACCTTCTGCCCCACCAGCGGCGCCCCCTGGAAGGACAAGCCGCGCGTGCACGTCACCGCGCAGAGCCTGGCCGCCTCCGGCCGCGGCTACCGCTTCACCGCCCCGGGCCGCATGGAGGGCATCCGCGACGGACTTGCGTGCCGCCTGGAGATCACCGGGGAGGGATTTGTATACGAAGACGATCGCCTGTGCGCCGAGCTGGACCGCGACTACCGGGCCCGCAGCGTGACGTTCAAGTCCGACGAATCCGAACCCGTCAGCCTGCGGCCGGCCGTGGAGATGGCCGTCCTGGCGCAGGCCCTGGGACGCAGGGCGCCGTTCGCTCCGGGCGAAAACCGCTAATCCGTCAACCCTGGGAGGAGAGATTCCATGCCGGCCAACACCGACACAACCGAGAGTACTTCCGATGCGGCCAAGCGCAAATACGACCTCATCTACGGGCTGGAGGACAAACCCGCCCCAGCGGAGGCCTTTTACGCGGCCGTGCAGCACCTGCTGGCCATGTTCGTGGGCATCATCACCCCGGCGATCATCATCTCCGGCGCCCTGGGGCTGTCGCTCGAGTACAGCAGCTTCCTGATCAGCATGGCCCTGTTCGTCTCCGGGGTGGGGACCTTCATCCAGGTCAATCGCTTCTTCGGTGTGCTGGGCTCCGGGCTGCTGAGCATCCAGGGGGTCAGCTTCACCTTCATCGCCACCATCATCGCCATCGGCACCGGCGTGCTCAAATCCGGCGGCAGCCAGGAAGCCGCCATGGCCACCATCCTGGGCTGCACCTTCCTGGGGTCTTTCGTCACCATGGGCGCCAGCCGACTGCTGCCTCACTTGCAGAAGGTGATCACGCCGGTGGTCAGCGGGGTGGTGGTGATCCTCATCGGCCTGACCCTCATCGAGGTCGGCATGACCGACTTCTGCGGGGGCTTTGCCGCCAAGGGCACAGCGGATTTCGCATCACTGGAAAACGTCGGCCTGGGCCTGCTGGTCATGGTGACCATCATTTTGCTCAACCGCTCCAACAACCCCCTGCTGCGCATGGGGTCGGTGGTCATCGGCCTGGCGCTGGGCTACATCGTCGCGCTGCTGCTGGGCAAAGTCGATTTCGGCCGCCTGGCCGGCATCACCGTCTTTTCGCTGCCGACCCCTTTCAAGTTCGGGTTCTTCAAGTTCGATTTCTCGCAGATGCTCACCGTGGGCATCATCTACCTGCTGATCGTGATGGAAGCCATCGGTGACCTGACCGCCACGTCGATCCTGTCCGGCGAGCCGGTGGAGGGCGACATCTACATGCAGCGCATCTCGGGCGGCATTCTGGCCGACGGCTTCAACTCCGCCATGGCGGCGGTCTTTTCGGCCTTTCCGCTGGCCACCTTCAGCCAGAACAACGGTGTCATCCAGCTCACCGGCGTGGCCAGCCGCCACGTGGGCAAGTACATCGCCGGCATCCTGGTGCTGCTGGGGGTCTTCCCGATCATCGGCGGCGTGATCTCGATCATGCCCAAGCCGGTGCTGGGGGGCGCCACCCTGATCATGTTCGCCATGGTGGCCGCGGCCGGCATTCGCATCATCACGGCCCACCCCCTGGGACGCAAGGAGATGCTGGTGCTGGCAGTTTCCCTGGGCACCGGCATGGGCGTGCACTTCGTGCCCGAGGTGTTCTCGCACATGCCCGCGATCGTCCAGGACATCGGCCGCTCGTCCATCGCCGTGGGCGGCCTGGTGGCCATGGCCACCAACTTCGTGTTGAGCATCGGCGAAAACCCCAAGACGGATTCCGAGGACGTCGAGGCGCCCGTGGAGAGTCCCTCCGCCGGCTGAGCCGTCCACGGGAGAAGAAAACCGCCGGGGAATCGAGTGCCCATCCCCGGCGGTTTTTTTGTTGGCACGGGGCGGTCGACGATGGGTTACACCCGGCGCAGACCGGTGACACGGTTGGGGTCACGCATGGGGTGCAGGCGTAAATGGCGTACCGATGACGGGCGGTCAAGATGCCTGGCCGTGCCGGCGCAATGCGCAGCTCGGTGCGGGGGCACCCGTCCGCATCACCGTGCAACGATCCTCGGCGGCATCAGGCGGGCCCGCTAGGTGGGGCCGTGGCCGGACGGCGCATGGCGCGGCAAGCCGCCGGTCCACGGCGACATCTCCCTCCCGGCCCCGTGAGTGGAAGAAAAACCGGCGCCCCGGTTTATCGGTGTATGCGGACTGTGGCCGCTGTTTTCAGGCGTTTTCCGGCAACCGCCGCGAGTCCCAGCAAACCGCAGGCCAGCAGCAGAAGGGTCGACGGTTCTGGAATGTCGCTGGTTTCCTCGTAGTGGAAAGAGGAAATATCCCACCGGACAACGCGGTCATTGATATCGGAAGGACATCCCGAAGGGCCGCATTCGAAAGCCATCCCGGCCAGGTAATATAAAGAGGGATCCGTCATCAGGGATTGCAGGTCGTCGCCGGTCGGCAGGGAATCACCGGGCAAGAAAGCGCCGTCTGACGTGTTTTTGAACATCGCAAAAGAAAATTTCTCTACCGCTCTGCCGTTCAGGGTGTCGGCGCAGTCGATCGTCCAGGTCGAAATACCCATGGAGTTCGAGGAGAACATGGCGTTGTTATTCTCGATGTGGATGTTTGAATTCGATGAAATTGCGGAAAAGCCGGAACCCATGGAGACCGAAAAAAGCTGATCCGGCGAGGGCTGGTACCATCCGTAGTCGCCGCCGGGGGCCAAATCGGGCAGGGCGGTGTCGTAAGAAAATTGACCCGCAACCGGATCCCCTGGAACGATTCCGCCTCCGGTCAGCTCACTGCCGACGCTTTGGACGGTCCCGTTGAAATAAATGGTGTAGATTTCCGCATCAGATGAAACAGGAAACCCGCCTAAAAACAGAAGAACCAATAGAAAGAAAAACGCCTTTTTCATTTCATCCTCCTTTCCGTTTTAGTGATTCCCGGAGATGATTCGCATTCGGCACCCCCATATGAATGGTGGTGCATGCATAAATCATGCAGTTCCCGAAGGGATGCTGCTTTTACATAACAATATCGGATAGATCGCGAATCCATGCAATCCGCGGGAGAAATCGTCGCAGTAGAATTGATCGAATTTAGGGGATAAATTACCTATAATTTGGGAAAAGAATTACCCGAAGAAGAGAAAAAAAGGAAAGGATTTAGCCCGGAGCGGGCTTTTCACCCGCGGCGCTGCCGGGGCGCCATTTGCTTCCGCAGACCGATGCGCAGCAGCGCAAACCGATCATCCCTTCCCGCACTTTCCGCCGCAGAAGCCGCACCGTTCGGAAGTGATCGGAATCGGGTGCATCATGTTCCCGCAAGTCGCAGAGCCGTTGCAGGCAGAAGGCCTGCCGGCATCCGGGTCAAAGGCGTCCCCGGCCCCTTTATTCCCGCCCTCGGGCCTAGATCTTTGTTAACGGCAGACGTGCCGGGCGGGTCGAAGGATGAAAATAATCGCCCGCCCGCACACCCACGGTTTGGACGCTTTCAGGCGGGACCGGCGGATCGAACGGAAAAGATTTCGGTCACTCACGCAACCCGGGAAAGCGCATCTATTCCCCGCGCTCAGCGCCGGCGCGCGCCTGCTTCAGGATATCGGGATGCAGCAACTTCTCGAGTATTTTCGGATCGACCTCCACCTTGCCGGCGGCATTGGTCGCTTTTAAAGAATCATGGCCGCATACGCTGCAGTGCAACCCATAGGACGCGGGACACTTCCCGAAAACAGGGGCACCGTCACAGTTACAGGTAAAAGTGGATTTGCAGTCGTAGCACATCTCTCCTCCCTCCTCTTTTGTGTGGTTGATCCAACAAGGGTTTGCCGTGAAACGACTTTCCCGAAAAGACAGCCCCAGGGCCATCTTCAGGAAATACGCTTGTTTCACAAAAGAAAACAGGAATCGATCCTTCTGAAATGTTGACAGTCCTCCCTTTCTATACCGGTTTCAGGAAAACAACCGTGCTCCGGGCGGCCATGCCTGCAAAAGCAATAACCGGCAATCGTGAAAAGAAAAGTCCCCGGGTCGGCAGGGGACGGCCGAAGCGTCTGCGCCGCTTTCCGCCACCGGGCCTCATCTTTGTTTTTCCTCTGACAGCGCAACCCACATTCCATCGGTGAGAGACTCCAGGTCGGCGGGATTCAGCTGAAAAACGGCAAAAGGCGTCCCGGCCGCGGCCCAGATGACGGCATGGTTCTTAAGGTCCGGGTCCGGTATGGTCTTCAAAGGCTCCCTGTGACCCCCGGGCGGCACCCCGCCGATGGCGAACCCGATCCTCTCTTTGACATATTTCGCATCGGCCTTTCTAGGTTTCAAACCGGTGGTTTTTTCAATTTTCTTCAGATCGACGCGATTGGAGCCGGATGCGATGACCAGCACCGGAAGTCCCGTTCCCTTTTCCCGAAACACCAGCGATTTCGCGATTTGCGATACACTGCAGCCAACACTGTCGGCCGTCTCCAGCGCCGTTCTGGTAGAACCCGCAAGCTCTTTGACCACAAAAGAGTGGCCTCTGGACGAAAGGAATTGCTGTACACGATTTGCGCTGTTGCTGAGTTCTGAAACCATGGGGCTGTTGGCTGCAATTTGGGTTTCTTAAAAAGACGCTGACAAGAAGCCGGAAACGTCGATTCTCGACGGACGGTTGCCTGAGCCTCCGGGTGGATTTGCCCGCAACCTTTCCTCAAGCGTTACCAAAGGCGGCTTTTCACACCGCGCACCCTCCGGGCGTCGGCCCGGGCGGTTCGACAAGGGTTTGTTCGGCGGCCTTTTCTGAGATCATATCCTCGATAAACCGAGTGCCGTCTCGCTCATGTCCACGCTGCACTCGTCATGCCATCACCTGTTGATGCCGGTTCATTTATTTACATCTGTCACGAATGCTTCCAGTCGCCTGTTGAATTCTTCAGGCTGCTCCCATTGAGGAGCGTGCCCCGCACCGCTGATGACCTGAATTTCACCACGCCAGAGCGTCGGCATTTTCAATTTCCGGAGATAGGCCTCATTGACCAATTGTTCCTCTTTTCCGTGGAAAATTGAAAGCGGAATGGACAAATTGGCGACTATTTCAACTTCGTCCTGATAACCATCCGGTTGGATGCTGGCGCCTAAACCGGCGCGCGCGTTCCCGTCAGTGCGAAGGATGTCTGTAACAAAGGGGGTTTCAGGCACCGATGCTCCGGGAGCGAAGAAAGATGCTGCATAAGCCCGGGCCTCCTCTTCGGTCAAATCTGGTTTGAAGCCTAAATTTACCGCCGGATTGGGCAAAAATGCCTCTTCCATCGCCGGAGGAAATGCGAGTGGCGGCGTACCGTAAATAACGAACCCCTTTGCCTTTTCCAGCTGGTTATGGGCTTCCAATACGATGTGCCCCCCAAGGCTCCAACCGACAAAAACGGCATCCGGTATCCCCAACGCGTCTGCCACAGCGGCAACGGTGGCCGCATAATTCGGCATACCGTATGCCGACATCTCAGCAAATGGTTCAGAGTCACCGTGACCTGGCAGATCGATGGCCACAAGACGATATTTTTCGCCAAGCCAACTATTGATTTGATGCTGGAATGACAGACCGGATGACGAGTTGCTGTGAAGGAACATTATAGCAGGCCCCGCCCCGGAACTTTCATAATAAGCGATTTTCTGAGAGGGGAGCTGTAGCATTTCAGGTTTCATCGACTCTAACCTCCTTTTGTGTGTATTCGGGAAAGAGGGCGATTCTGATTTGCAATTATACCAAACTCGCTATCGTTCAGAAGCTGGTTCGGGTCCATGGACTACCGGTTAAAAAAACTGGCGCTGTACGTGCGCGGCTGGATGAACTATTACGGGATCTCGGAGTATTACCGGCCGATCCCGCAGATCGATCACTGGCTGCGCAGGCGCATCCGTATGTGTTACTGGAAACAGTGGCGCTACGTACGCATCAGGGTGCGCAATCTTCTCAAGCTCGGTACCCATCCCGGTGTCGCCATCCCCATGTGCCTGAGTCGTAAAGGCCCCTGGAGATGCGCCCGCACCCTGGCCACTCAGACCGGCATGACCAACCGATGGCTCAAGGATCAAGGGCTTGTATCTGTCAAAGAACTGTGGGTGAACATTCACTACCCGGCTGCGGCCCGGTAGACTTCGTGAAACGCCCCGTGCGGACCCGCATGCGGGGTGTTGTGGGGCTGGGGGGAGAAAAATCTCCGGCTACCCGATTCGGCATTTATTGCCATTTCATTTGCACTATGGAATGTCTCTAGAATTTATTCGATATATGGCCAATTATCTGATAACCATTTAAACGGCTTCGTTTCAATACGCCAGCCATCATCATATCTCCTGAAAATTAATTCATGCCTACACCCTATATAAAAATACCCACTGATAGGTTTTATTTGTTCTGGAAGGATGTAGTGAGTCCTAAATTTTACGAGCTTGAAACCTTCCCCTTGTGGAGTATCCGCAATACCATCAATACTAATTATTTCGACATCCATTGGTGTTTTGAGCAAGATAGATCCACGGTCAATCTCGATATGTTTATTCCAACCATACCATCTTCTTGTCTCGATTAATGATCCAACAATTGATAATCCTTTATCAGTAAATTTGTAGTAACCATGATCATATTTGATTATGCCATCTTGTACAGCATGGCTTATGCCATCCTTGTAAAATTTCAAACGTTTTACTTTAATAGGAAATAATGGATTATCTGGCTGGCTTGCAATGTATTCATTTAAAATCTCTTTTGCTTTAGATCGAGTAAGCTCCCTCCTGTTAGTATCACAAGAGTATAAAAGAAAAATAAAGAATATTATCGAGAAATAAAATATAAGTTTTTTCATCTATGTGCACTTTTTGTTTGTTGAAGCTTAACTGTATCAGAACTACAATGTACATTAGTCGGTACTGAAAAACCCGGTTTTCAGCCGAAACAGAAAAAGAATATCGCTCTTTTTGAAGGGTTTCGTCAAGCGCGTGACCATCGTTAGGATTTCCGTGAAGCGCCCTGCAACCGACAACCCAGACTCTTTTGGAGGTGGCGGCCACCGCAACCTTGTAGCCGAACTCGTGGCGCTTGTGCGCTTTGCCCTTACTGATGCATTCCACCTCAGGGTCGTGAACGCTATAAACCTTATTCTTGTCGTGACGTTTCTGCTTGTGGATTCGGTTGCTGATGTCCAGAAGTTCTTATGGTGATTTCTTACAAATT
>CAYZCL010000127.1:0-5761 GCA_964476595.1 uncultured Desulfobacteraceae bacterium | reverse complement strand
ATACAGCGCTGGTGAAAACCGAAGGCTTCGTCGAGCAGATGCGGTTCGTGCCCGCCCCGGGCGTGAACGGACCGCTGATAGTAATCCCACAGCAGGTCACGGTAGTCGGGGTGCGCGCATTTTTTTATGATCTGTTCGGCCACCTGGCGCGGGGTCAGGGGGCGGGTGTCGACCAGGCCGTGCTCCGTGACCACCACGTCCACCGAGTGCTCGGAGTGGTCCACGTGGGACACCATGGGCACCACGGCGGAAATCCTGCCGCCTTTGGCCGTGCTGGGCGTCACGATGAAGGTCAGGGCGCCGTTGCGGATAAAATCCCCGGAGCCGCCGATGCCGTTCATCATCCGCGAGCCCATGACATGGGTGGAGTTGACGTGGCCGTAAATGTCCACCTCGATGGCCGTGTTGATGGCGATGACCCCCAGGCGCTGGATTACTTCCGGCGAGTTGGAGATCTCCACCGGCCGCAGCACCACCTTTTCGCGGTAGCGGTAGAGCTCCTTGAAAAAGCGCTCCCGGGCCTTGTGCGACAGCGTCATGGCAGAGCCCGAGGCGGCGCGCACCTTGCCGATGTCGATGAGGTCCAGCACGGCGTCCTGCAGCACCTCGGAGTAGATGTTCAGGTCCGTGAAAAAGTCGTCTTCCAGGAATCCTTCCAGCACGGCGTTGGCCACGTCGCCGACGCCCGACTGCCAGGGCAGGATGGGCGCCATGCGGTCTTTTTGGATTTCGTGTTTGACGAAATCGATGATCTGCGCGGCGATGCGGCGCGCGGCGTCATCGGGCGGGCTGAAAACGGCGCAGCTGTCTTCTTCGTGGCTGAAGAGGATGGCCACCACCCGGTCGGGATTCATCTCGATGTACGGTTTGCCGATGCGATCGGCCGTGCGGTAGATGGGAATCGGCATGCGGTAGGGCGGATCCTCGGGGATGAAGATGTCGTGAATGCCCTCCAGTTCGGTCGGATCGTTGGAGATTTCGATGATGATTTTTTCGGCTTCCCGTACGTAGGTGGGGGTGTTGCCCACGGACATGGTGGGGATCAGGTGGCCCTTTTCGGTGATGGCCACGGCTTCCACCACGGCCACGTGGGGTTCGCCCCAGGCACCGGCGCGCACCTGGGCCGAGAGGCGCGAGAGGTGGTCGTCCTTGAAGTGGATTTTCGCGTCGTTGATCAGGGCGCGCATGGTGCGGTCGCTCATGTACGGCCGGCGCCAGTTGACCAGCCCGGCCTCGGCCAGAATGCCGTCCACGAAGGCGCCGGTGGAGGCCCCGGCGTACAGGTTGATCTTGAAACGCTCTCCGGATTGCGCCCGCCGGACCAGTTCCTTGGGGATCAGCTTGGGGTAGCCGGCGGTGAAACCCGAGATGAACAGGTTGGTGCCGTCCTGGATGTAGCGGGCCGCGTGGGCCGGGTCGGTGACCTTGTCGATCAGGCTGGGGTAGCGGATTCTGTCTTGCGGCACGGCTGGAACCTCCGGTTTGGGATCTGATGAACGCCTCATGCTGGCCCGGAAGTTTAGGGGGTCCGGCCGCGGGTGTCAAATCGCAATCCGGGAAAACATCGGATGAACGCGGACACGGAACGGCGGTGGGGCGCCTGGCGCGCCGGCGCCGGCCGTCCGACGGCGTTTCGCCTGTTTCGTGTTTCGGGCCGGTTTCGTGGATGGGAGACAAGAAGGCGCTACAGGCCTTCAGACGGCCGGAAGGTCACCGTGAGCCGGACGTCTCCGGCGCCGAAGGGGCCCAGGGGGATGGTCACGTCGTAGTCGCGGGAGAGGCCGGCCGGGAAGGGCACCGACAGCGGTATCTCGGCGTCCACGGTACCCCTGCCGACGCACCGGGGACATTCGAACAGCAGCCACTGTCCATCACCGTGACAGGTGGGACAGACGGCCTGCACCGGTACCACGATCCGGACGCTGCCCCCGCGGCGCGCCTGAGACTTCGTGAGCGGAACTTCGACGGAGAGGTCCGTGCCCAGGCCGGCCCACCGTCGGCGGTGCATCGCAAAAGGGCGCCGTCGGCGGCCCGGAATTTCATCGACACCCGGGCCGAAACGGCCGGGGAAACGGTTGGGGACCAGGTCTTCCGGGCGTCGGCGGCCGTGCATCGCCCGCAGCGGTTCGGCGCCGGTCCGGCCGAAGCGCGGCGCCGGGGAGGGCCGGGCGCTTCGCAGGCTCTCTTCGTATTCGCGACGCCGGCGGCTGTCTCCCAGCACGGAGTAGGCTTCCTGGATCTGGCAGAATTTCTCGTCTCCGCCGGGGCAGCGGTCCGGGTGAAACTCCTTGGCCAGCCGGCGATAGGCGCTTTTGACTTCGTCTCTGCTGGCATCGGGTGAAATACCGAGAATGGCAAAATAGCTCTTGGCCATGGCGGATCTCCTCAGCGCAGGGGGAGCGCAGCCCGCATGGGGGCGGCACATCCACACGCCTTCGCATGGCGCGTCATCCAATGCATCCATATGATAAAAATCGATCCCTCGTTGTCAACCTGACACAAAAGGGCGTTCAGGGCAATGACGGAACACGATCGGCAGGGACGATGCCGTACCGGCGGTTCACAGAGAAAATGGCTTGTATTTACGGGAAAACCTTTCAAAATAGATATATTCCCATGCTGGTCACACAGCAATGCTTTTCGCGAGCCGGGAGCCGGCGCTATCCGACACCTGCCGCCGAGGCGGCATCGGACGGTTCGGTGACCGTTTATTTCACCCCCGCGCAGCCGGAAGGCGTAAAACACGGCAACTGGATCCAGACCGTTCCCGGCAAGGGGTGGTTCACGATCCTGCGTCTTTACGGGCCGCTGGATTCGTTTTCCACCAAGCAGCGGCGGCCGAGTGAAATCGAGCGGATCGGATAGGTTCGGCCGAACCGCACCGGTTGCGGGGACGGCGCGGCCGGCCACCGCTGCAAACGTGTCAATTCACAATTCAAGGTTTGACCCCTTCTTTTGAAGGAAGCGGCATGTCGCGGCCGAAGACGGCGAAGGCCAGCGTGCCGAGGACGCCGAAGGCGAAGGCCGTGAGCAGGTTCGTGCGGGGGCTGATCTGCCACAGGAAGGCGCCCCCCAGGGCGGCGAAGGCCACCACCGTGTCACGGATCAGGTAGTAGAGGCCGAACATGCCGGCCCGGCAACTGGCCGGGGAGAGGTCCATGATGAGGGCCTTGCGGGTGGGTTCGCCGAATTCCTTGAGCCCCCGCAGCACGAAGGCCGCCACGAGCCACTGCATGGACTGCGCGTGGAGCAGCGCCAGGGGAAACAGGGTGAAAAAGACGAAGGTGATCAGCACGAAGGGCTTTTTGGTGCTGCGGTCGGCGAGGTAGGCCACCGGGATGTAGACCAGCACGGCGGTGGCCATCTCGACGCTGGTCAGCAGGCCGAACTCGACGGCCGACACCGGACTGGCGATGACTTTCATGCACCAGACCACCACGAAGGCATAGGGGATCTGTTCGCAGAAACGGATCAGGATGTCGGTGACCAGCAATCCCTTCATGGCCGGGTTCATCAGCCGCAGCAGTTTGAGGGGGTTCTTTTCGGGGGTCAGGCCGCAGGATCCGGTCCCGTCGTCCGGACCGCGGTCGTCCTCGATCAGGCGCTGCTGCAGCACCAGGGCCACGGCGGCCATCACCAGGGCGGCCACGAAAGCCAGGCGCACCCCGTCGCGTTCGCCCCACAGACCGATGAAGACGCCGCCGATGACCGGCCCGAGGGCCATGGGAATGCGCCGCACCAGCGAGTGCATGCTGACGCCCATGGTGCGCTTGTGCTGCGGCAGCACCCGGTAGATCAGGCTCATGGTGGCCGGAAGCGAGATGGCCGACCAGGAGATGAAGAGCACCGCTCCGGCCAGCACGGCCCGCCAGTCCGGCACCAGGATCACCAGGGCGAAGCCGGCCATGGACACCAGGTTGAAGACCAGCAGGGCGCGCTTGGTGCCGATCCGGTCGGAGAGGTAGCCGCCCGGAAAAGAGTACAGCGCCGAGAGCAGGTTGTCCATGGCCTGCAGCAGGCCGATGACCACGGCCCCGCCGCCCAGGGCCATCAGGTAGATGGGCAGGAAACGCTCGGCCATGCGCTCTCCCATCCCCACCAGCACCACCATGGCCAGTACACCCACGGTGCTGCGCTGCAGGCCCAGGAATCCCGAGATGCGCGCCGTGCGCGAAACCCTGTTTCCGCGGGATGCCATCGTTCGAATCAGGCTTCGTTGCGGGCCACGTCCAGCCGGCACCAGGCGTACAGGGCGTCGTAGACCTCGAACTGGCGCCGGATGTTTTCGCGGTCGTCCGGATAGCGCAGGCTGTAGCCCACTGCGATGGCCTCGAAACCGGCGGCCAGCGGGTCGGCGTTCAGGCGGTCGGTGTCGGCGGCGTTGATGATCCGGGCCATGCGCAGCAGCGCCGGGTCGGTCAGTTCGTATTCCGCGATGATGACGTCGAAGGTGCACAGGCCGTCACGGTGATGCAGTTCGGCGCCCGGCGTGTCGAAGGCGATGGCCTTTTCCTGCGTCGCGACCTCCAGCACACGGCTCTTGGGAACGAACAGGAACTCGGCATCCGAGTCGATGAAGCGGGTGATCAGCCAGGGGCAGGCCACCCGGTCGACGTGTACGTGGGATCGGGTTATCCATTTCATGGGCAAGTCCCTTCTTTCAGGTGTTATTGCTTGCTGGCTCCGAAGTAGGCCAGTGTTTTGTCCACCAGTGCCTGCACATCCTCCATCAGGTGGCCGAACTTGCCGTTCAAATCATCGGCCAGGTGCTGCAAGTACTCCTGGGCCGCCTCCCGGCAGTACTTTTCCTCGAACATGCGGCCGAACTCCAGTGTGCGGGTGATGTCATGACGCTCATCCTTGTGCCCCGGCTCATCGATCCACTCGTGAACCTCGCGATAAGGTTTACCGGTCCGTTGCAGACTGGTTTCAACGTGTTGTTCAATACTGGGCATGTTGTTCTCCTTCCTTATGGTTTTCACCATTTTTATCGGGTGCCGACTGTTTGCTGTGTTGTCGAAAATAGGAATACAGGTTTTCAAACAACTGCAAGCCTTCCGCCATGCGCGCCTCATCGTCGGGGTGTGAAGCCGCAAGGCCGGTCAACAGTGCGCTGAAACCTTCTGTTTCAGCCCGGCCGTATTTGGCGTCTTTCAGGTCGATGTCGTGCACCACCTGGGTCAGCATGGCAAGGGCCCGGTCCCGGAGGCCGAAACGCCGGACCATGACCTCGAAGGTACAGCGGTTTCCCTCGTGGGTGTACTCACCGTCGAACATGTCGAAGCGTAGCTCCCCGGGTCGGGGTGTGTACGCCGCTGCATTGATGAACTTGAAAATCGCGGTCTCGTCCACAAAGCGCCGTATCAGCCATATGCACGCCATACGGTCTACAAAGATGTTCCGGCGGGTTACCCAAGTATTCCCTTTCAGCCTGTCGAGCCCTTCATCCGTGACGGTCCGGGCAGACGTCTGGCCGGACAGTCGGGCCTCCAGTTGCCTCACCACGGTTTCGGCCGCATTTCGCTCCGGTGTCTGGAAAAAATCGATGGCGGCGATATCGTCCAGGCGGCGACGCAGCCTGTAGACCTGGGCCGGCCCTTTCTCCACCGGGTCCCGGACATCGACCCGGTCGGACACCCAGTGATCCAGCAGGCTGCCGGCGTCAGCGATGATTTTTTCATAGTCGGACCGCCGGGCTTTCCTGAACAGGGCAACGATCTGTTTGTCGTTCAACCCTTCCAGAAAGCGTGCCTCGGAAATG
>CAYZCL010000126.1:0-5019 GCA_964476595.1 uncultured Desulfobacteraceae bacterium | reverse complement strand
TTCGATGATGAGATCGCCTTGCTGGATACCGTCTGCCTGGGCCTCACTGTCGGGTTCAACCGCGACCATGATGACGCCCGCGGTTTCCTCAGCACCGAGTGGCCGGGTCGGCGACCTACAGCTCGAAATGGGCGGCTTCGCCGCTGCTGGCCAGCCGATCATGACTTTCATCTCCGCCCGCGACACCTATATCAACGCGGACATGCGCGAGAACAATCTGATGCACATAGCACCCCTGTATTTTGCTTTACCAGACATCTTCGACGGAGGGGTCGTCATATCTCGCGAGGGTCTCAAGCCACTCCGGCATTTCCTCCTTGATGACCGCCTTCAAATCATCCAGGTCCTCTTTTTCGATCAACTCCTTCTCGCACATGAAGGTGTAAAACTTTTTCAGGCTGGCCGCATTGCCCCGCATGCTGGTCTGACTGGCCCACATGGCCTTTTTGATGAACCAGTAGCCGAGGAACAGGTCCACCAGGCCGGCGCCATCTCTGGCTTCGGTCGCATCTTCGGAAAGCAGAAATTCGTTGACATAGAAATCGATGTTCATCACGTGGTTATTGATGGTTTTTCCCTTCAGGCCGGACGACTTCAGCCAGGCTTCGAATTCTTTCAACAGCCGCTTGTTGGCTTTGCGTATCCTCTGGCATTCTTGTTCGTATTTTTCAAAATCATCCACCCCCAATACCTCCTCGCAGGTATATTTTCCGAGTGCCTATCGGCATCGAGGACGCTCATCGGACCGGTATCGCTCACCATGAGGTTATCAGTACAATCCCCCTGTCGGAAAGCAATCAACGACCCAGCGCACGCGAAGTCCGCCGCACTGTCCTGTTGGCTGTATTTTTTTTCAAAACTTTTTGGCCGGCACTTGATTTGGCAAGGGAAAGACATGCTTTCCGCAACTCGGCCAGGGTTTCGAGGCGCTTCGCAATGGCGGCCGGCCGCATGTCAATTCTCATCTTTCAGGCTCCTCAGGTATTGGATGTCATCCTGATCCTGGCCGCTGCCCCGTAATAATTTCAAGAGAATCAGCCCTTCGGGGGAGACGACCTTCAGGCGCCGTCCCTCCCATTCCACCGTGATCCGGTCTTCCCAGGCCTTTTCCGTTTCCGGGGTCACCAGCAGCAAATCCAGGGGAAGATGTTCACCTGAGGTGTCATCTATTTTCGTAAACCTGTGGATAATGACGGCACCATTTTTGAATTTCATGGGAGCCGAACGCAAATCAAAACCGATCTTACGCACGACATCGACGATTTTCGAAAGCGAACCGGCTTCTATCATCACATCGATATCCAGCGTCGCACGCGGTCTGGCATACACTGCGACGGCCAGTCCACCGCAGAGCGCATAATCGATGCCATTACGATCCAATTCCGTTGTCAGCGTTTTGAGTTCTTCCAGAAAATCCATTTATTTGATCCGTTGTAAAGTCGGACGCTCTGGGCTGCCTCAATAGCCCTCCTCCGGCCGCAGTTCACACCGCCTGCCCTCTTTCTTTTCCATAACAAAAAAAAACGCATTGAGCCAGTTTTTCGGCCAATGGCCGCTTTTCCAGAAAGAACAGCGTCGTAAATAGTGGCCCGGGCGCAGGCGTAGCAATGAGGCAATAATGCAACAATGGAGCAAGAAAACAAGGGGTCGGAAAAAGCTGCGCAGGGTTCCGGCTGCAGGCGGGGCTATTTGGCCTTTTTGGCCTGTTCGATCAGCTCCAGCAGGGAGAGGACCTTGGGCTTGGTGGGGCCGGAAAAAGCGCGGGCCCACTCGTCTTCGGTCAGTCGCTGCCGGAAGTAGGCCTCCACCTGGAAGCGGCCGTACCAGCAGTTCAGGCTCTTGAAGCACGGCAGGCCGTTGTTCTCGATGCGGCAGTAGGAAAAGTTGATCTGGTGTCCGAGCCGCGGGCAGCGGATGTGGAAATCATCGTCCGGCGGGATGGTGGGCAGATCTTCCATGGCTCTTCCTGGAGGGCCGCCGGCACCGGCGGGGATGCCGGCGGCTGCGATGGTTCGCTGTTTACATCAGCCGGTGAACTGTTTGGGCTTGGGCAGCGGGGCGATGTCCGCCAAGGCCCGCTGGATCTCCTCCTCGGCAAGTTCGTGGTCGGCCAGCTTGCCGTTGAGGTAAGCCTCGTAGGCCGCCATGTCCACCAGTCCGTGGCCGCTCCAGTTGAAGAGAATGACCTTCTCCTTGCCCTCTTCCTTGGCCTTGAGCGCCTCGCGGATGGCCATGGCGACGGCGTGGTCGGTTTCCGGCGCGCTGATGAAACCCTCGGTGCGGGCGAAGGTGATGCCGGCCTTGAAGGTCTCGAGCTGCGGAATGGCCTCGGCGCGGATCAGGTTGTCCAGCAGCAGCTGGCTGATGATGGGTGCCATGCCGTGGTAACGCAGGCCGCCGGCGTGAATGCCCTCGGGCACGAAGGTGTGTCCCAGGGTGTGCATGGGCAGCAGCGGCGTCATCTGCACGGTGTCGCCGAAGTCGTAGGCGAAGGGTCCGCGCGTCATGGTGGGGCAAGAGGTGGGCTCGACGCCGATGATGTCGATGTCCTTGCCGTTGATCTTGTCGCGCACGAAGGGCAGGATCATGCCGGCGAAGTTGCTGCCGCCGCCGGCGCAGCCGATGATCACGTCGGGGTAGTCACCGGCGATGGCCATCTGCTTTTGGCACTCCAGCCCGTTGACGGTCTGGTGCAGCATGACGTGGTTGAGCACGCTGCCCAAAGAATACTTGGTGGTCTCGTCCTGTACGGCGGCCTCCACGGCCTCGCTGATGGCGATGCCCAGGCTGCCGGGGGAGTCCGGATTCTCCTCCAGGATCTTGCGTCCCGCTGCGGTTTCCGAGCTGGGGCTGGCCACGCAGGTGCCGCCCCACGTCTCCATCATGATGCGGCGGTAAGGTTTCTGCTGGTAGCTGACCTTGACCATGAACACCCTGCACTCCAGGCCGAAGAGCGCGCAGCAGAAGGACAGCGCGCTGCCCCACTGACCGGCGCCGGTCTCGGTGGTGATCTTCTTGGTTCCCGAGATCTTGTTGTAGTAGGCCTGGGCGATGGCCGTGTTGGGTTTGTGGCTGCCGGCCGGGCTGACACCCTCGTTCTTGAAATAGATCCTGGCCGGCGTATCCAGGTATTTTTCCAGGGCGTAGGCCCGGTAGAGCGGCGTCGGGCGCCATATTAGGTACTTTTCCAGCACTTCCTCGGGGATGTCGATGAACCGCTCCTGGCTGACTTCCTGTTCGATGAGGGGCATGGGGAAAATGGGGAGCAAATCTTCCGGTCCCACGGGCTGGCCGGTTCCGGGGTGCAGCGGCGGCTCCATCGGCGTCGGCATGTCGGCGGCAATATTGTACCACTGACGGGGCAGTTCAGACTCGGGCAGAAAAATCTTTTTGACTTCCATTTCGCCTCCTCCTCTATGCATGGGTTAACCGGAAAAATCCCCCTTCGCGGACCGTCCGACGACCGATTGCCGGAAACGCGGCATCCGACACGCTGGTGACGGTATTTTTTTCTGCTACTGTTTTAAAAAATGAACGCTATTCACAATACTGACTGCCTATACCCCTTTGCCGAAAAATTCAACCCAAAAATGAACGGCGGCGGGTTTCGGCGGGCGCCCCGCCGGCATACCGGTTCAGGAACCGTCCCCGGCGGACTGCAGTCGTTGCACCACACGCTTCATCATGGCGGCGTCTTCGTAAGGCTGGGGCGACTCGTTGATGATGGTGATGTCGAAATCGCGTCGCACCAGCTGCCGGGCCAGGGGTTCGAAAAAAGCTTCCTCGGTGGGGAGGTGGCGCTTTTCGCCCCTGGGTCCGTACTCGATGCCCGAAAAATGAGCATGAAAGGACCGCGGCAGGCCGTCCAGCAGGGCGCTCCAGTCGATCTCGCCCTGGAGGCGGGCGTAAAGGTGGGCAAAATCAATGGTGATGCCGCACCCAGTGTCGGTCATCAGGGAAAAGATTTCCTCGAGGGACCCGAACTGCGAGGGTTTGCCCGTGGTCTCGGGACACAGCTGCACGTTCCATTTCCGGGCGGCGATCTCCGCCTGCAGCGCCTCGATCTCACCCCGGATGATGTCGTAAGTCTCCGTGGCGCTGCGCTTCTGGTAGAAGCCGGGGTGAAAGACCACCTTGCCGGCCCCCATGGCATGGGCGCGTTCGCAGGAGTCCAGGATGCGCTGCCGGCTGGCGGCCAGTTTTTCTTCCTCGTAGGAGGCCAGGTTGATGTAATAAGGGGCGTGAACCGACAGCACGATATCCAGTTCGGCGGCCAGCTCACCGGTCTTGAGAGCGGCCTCCGGCTTCATGCGCACCCCGTAGGTGAACTCCACCTCCATGCAGTCCAGGCCCATGCGCGCCACCTTGCGGAGGCCGGCCAGGTTTCCCTTGCCGGCGGAGCCGGCGGGACCGATGCGAATCACGGCGTCAGGCTTCCCCGTCCGGCTGCCCGGCAGGCGGCGGGTCGGCGGCGGGCGTCTCTTTTTTTCCGAAGCGCTCCTTGATGCGCTGTCCCATGCGCCGCAGCTTGAGGTACAGATAGATCAGCAGTCCGAAAAACAGGCACAGGAACACGACGTTGAAGAGCGGGAAATGGTTGTAGTCCCGCGGCACTTTCTTCAGGCTGATGGCATTGGGAAACATGGCGAAGATCTTGACTCGCCAGCCATAGTACTTCACCAGCACCCAGGGCTTGGGGTTGGCGGTGGCGTATTCCTGGGCCTCGGCGGACAGGTCTGCGCTGTCGAACTTGAAATAGGGCGGCCACCCCCACCCGGTGTCCTCGTTGCGGAAGACCAGCACCTTGCCGTCGCGCGTGACGGTGTTGATGAAGCGCACGTCGCGGATACCGGCGGGTTTTTCCCGCTGCTTGGCCTTGGCCTCGGTACCCGGCTTTTCCGGGCCGCCGGTGACCATGCGTTTCACGTCGGTGCCGGTGATCTGCACCACCTTGGTATGTGGCAGGGTGTAACACAGCACCCCGGCCAGCGCCAGCACGATGAGTGCTAGCAGGATGTA
>CAYZCL010000125.1:0-2561 GCA_964476595.1 uncultured Desulfobacteraceae bacterium | reverse complement strand
GGCAGGAGCAGCTTCGAACTCATCGATCACGACAGGCTGTTCCGGCGCATCGACCTGGCGGTGGGCATGACTTTCCTCGACGTGGCCAGCGGCCGCGGCACCTACTCCCTGGCCGCCGCCGAAATCCTGGGGCCGAGCGGCCGGGTGCTGGCCGTGGACCTCTGGCGGGAGGGCATCGAGGGCCTCCGGCGGCAGGCGCACGAAAGGAGCCTGGACAACATCCGGACGGAAGTCAGCGACCCGCGGGAGCGGATCCCCTTCCCGGACGACTGCGCCGACGCCGCCCTGATGGCCACCACCCTGCACGACTTCGCCCACGACGACCGGCGGGACACCGTGCTACGCGAAGTGGCGCGCGTGCTCAAGTCCGGCGGCCGCCTGGCCGTGGTGGATTTCTTCGAACACCTGGACGGCTCGCCGGGCCCGCCGCGCCATATCCGCATCTCCGCACAGCAGGTTGAAAATACTCTCGCCCCCACGGCTTCGCCCGGCGACATGTAGAGAGTATCGGCCCATACACCTACGTAGCCCTTTTCCAAGCTCCCTCACGGCCCAAATCTATCTGATTCGCTGAAGTATTTTTCTTGCGGCGCGCATGCCGGAAACGATGGCGCTGTCAATGATGGGGATGCCCTCGCACTCATGGCCGGCGAAAAAAATGGCACCCAGCGGCCTTTTTATCGCGTGGCGCATCTCCGAAAAGACACTGCCTTTGGTCGGTATGAGCATGGGATGCCCCCAGCGGTAAAGATCAAACTGCGTCACTGTACCTCCGATCGTCGGAACCACCTTTTCCAGTTCCCCGAGAATCCGGTTTTCGTAGTGCGCCAGGGGCTTCTCGAGCAGATCCTCGCGGGCATTGGGGCCTGTCAAGGGGGCATAGACGGTCAGAATATTGGGTCGTGACAGCGGTGCACCGGCGGGATCAGTCAAACCGGCCCAGTCTGCCAGGATAATGTCCGAGATGAGACCGTCTCCGTGGATCTGGCTAATCCAGACCAACTCCGGGGGGGTCTCGGTCACATGCACATTGGCCACGATATAGGCGGCGTACCGCAGGTGCGCAATCGCCTTTTTCTTTTCAGCCGTCATGTCGGCCAGAAGATGCGGCGCCATGAACATCGGTGCCGAAAAAATCGCGGCGCTGGCGTGTATCGTTGCCGGCCGACCGCGAATCAGACAAGTGACATCCACTCCGCCTCGACGATTCGCCACTCGAGTGACAAAGGCGTTGTTGATAATTCCATTGCTTCCGATCAACTCCTGCAGCTTGATGGTGATGTGGGCGTTTCCACCGGGTCTACTGATGACACCCACCCCATCAGCAGAATAGATGTCGGCGCTGATGTTGCACAGGGCTGCAAAAGCCGACACCCGGTCATGGGAGGCCCCTAGTTCCGAGGCGATCAGCGGCTCGAAAAAGGCGGCTACCGCTGGATGCCAACCCTTTGAGGCCACGTACTCGGCAAAAGTCAGGGTGTCTAGCCATCGCACCGCCGCATCTGTCGAGGTCCTGGTGTCGATGGGAAAATCGAAGGCGGACCGCCCGTCGGTCCCCACGTAATCATACCACGCGACCATGTCGTCGGCAAATGCCTGCAAATCAGATTTGATGCGCGCCGAAAAGGGCAAGCGTGCAATACCACCATCCGCGAAGGGGTCTGGATACCAACGGCCGCGAATGAAATGGGCATCATAGGGCGGTTTGACGACAAAGCGTTCGTCGACTTTCGGATATCCGTTATCGCCAATGCCGGTCACCACCCCCAGATCGGTGTAAAAGGCGACAAGGTCGTCGTTATAAGGAAAGTCGGTAAACGCCGAGGCCATGGCAGCGGGGACCGCCGAAGAGCGATCCATACGGCACTGCCCGCCGACATCGGCATCCTTTTCCAGCAGTAGCACGTCTACGCCCTGCTTTTTCAGCGTCCAGGCGGCGGTTAGTCCTGCCAAACCGCCGCCGACAACGACGACGTCGCAGGAGCGCCGCGCGCCGGGAGGAAACGCCCAAGTCTCACCCGTCAGGAAGCGATGGCAGAGGGAAAAATCGTCTCCTCCGTCCAACGAGGCATATGGGCCGACAGGGCCGCTGCCATTGCCCCTGGCTGCACTGCGGCAACCCGCGGCCACACTGGCGACCACGGCGGCGGTGGAACCGGCGAATACGCCGTTGATGAATTCGCGGCGGGTCATGCCGCGCGGGGGTGGCGGTCGCCGCAATGCACCGTCCTGACTGCTGTCTTTTCGGCGGAAATTGTTCCCGCGTTCTCCTGATTTCATAGTGGATCTCGCCGGGCCGGATGCCCAGGCAGTGGACGATTCATGGCCGTTTCCCGGTTCGGCAGGGCCGACAAAAAGCGATGCCGGATACGACCCCTCCACAGAGTTCCGGGGGTGCGGTTATCCTGCAGGTCGGCCGCGTGTCAGGGGCTACGCCTTTCAAACAGCATGACCCGGTGCGCGCCGCCATCGCTGTAGCCCAGGGCCAGCCGCGTGGCCATGAAACCGAACTGAGTCACGCCGGACAGCTGGCGCTGGAAGCGCGACTCGGCCTGCGTCTC
>CAYZCL010000124.1:0-10465 GCA_964476595.1 uncultured Desulfobacteraceae bacterium | reverse complement strand
CGCTATGTGCATCAGGTTGTTCTCGCGCATGTCCGCCTCGATCCAGGTGTCGCGGGCGGAGATGAAAGTCATGATCGGCTGGCCGGCAGCGGCGAAGCCGCCCATGTCGAGCTGTAGGTCTCCGACCCGGCCACTCGGTGCTGAGGAAACCGCGGGCGTCATCATGGTCGCGGTTGAATCCGACAGTAAGGCCCAGGCAGACGGTATCCAGCAGGGCGATCTCATCATCGAAGCCAACCGCAAAAATGTCGCCTCGGTTAAAAATTTCAAGAACCTGATCGATCTAAAAAGGGCGGCGGGATCCGGCTGCCCGTCAAAGGCATGCATGGCGGGTTGAGGGTCGTTCACCTGGTATGAGGCCAAGGCACGTCACCCCCCCCCGGTTGCGCCAAAGGGCGCCATCGGGGGGGCTTGCCTTACGATGGTCATTTGACAGGGAGGGCTGCCGTGGGCGTCTGCTTCGGGGTCCAGCCGCCGCCCAGGGCGGTGTAAAGCTGGACGATGGCGGTGATGTACTGCGCCTGGGCGTCGGTGGCGCCGAGCTCCGAGGAGAACAGGGACCGCTCGATGTCGAGGACCTCCAGGAAACTCGTCATGCCCTCCTGGTAGCGGACCCAGGTGAGGTCCGTGGCCGCCTGGGCCGCCGCCACCTGCCGCTGCAGGATCTCGTATCGGTCCCTGTTCAGCTGGGCCGCCGCCAGGGCGTCCTCCACCTCGCGAAAGGCCGATAGGATGGACTGTTTGTACTGGAACAGGAGCTGCTTGGTGCGGGCGATCTCCACCGCCACCCCCTGCTTGCTTCTGCCGGCGTCGAAGAGGGGCCCCAGGAGGCCGGCACCGATGGTCGCGAAGGCCGTGTTGATGGTGTTGGTCACGCTGCCGCCCAAGTCAGCGGACAGTGTCAGAGAAGGAAAACGCCGCGCTTCGGCCACGCCGATGCGGGCCGTCTGGGCCGCCAGCAGCTGCTCGGCCTGGCGGACGTCCGGCCGACGTTCCACCAGCTCCGAGGGCACGCCGGCCGGCGCCTCGGCTGGCAGCACTTGGGCGTCGATGGATCGCCCGCGGGGAATCGAGACCGGCGGCCCGCCCAGCAGCAGGCTGATGGCGTTCTCGGTCTGGGACCTTGCGAGCCTGAAGCTCACCACGCTGGCCTCGGCATTGGTCAGCTGGATGCGTGCCTGTTGAAAGTCCACTTCCGATACCATGCCGGCTTCGTAACGGGTTTTCACGATATCCAGGGACTTGCGGCGAGTTTCAACGGTGCGCTCCGAAATGAGCAGGCGCTTGTCGATGCTCCGCAGCTGGAAGTAGGCGCTGGCTACCTGGGCCACCAGCGCGATGGTGACTGTGCGGTAGGCATACTCGGTGGCCAGCAGCCGGTAGAGGGCGGCCTCGTTGGAACGTCGCACCTGGCCCCAGAGATCGACGATGTAGGAGATGTTCACGAACCCCGTTGCCGCCGAGCTGTCCTTGAGCTTGGTTTGGGCCGTGTGGTCGGCGTTGACGCCGTAGACGGCACCGGGGTACAGGTCGGCACGGGCGATGCCCAGCTGGGCCCGGGCCTCCTCGATGCGGGCCATGGCCACGCGCAGGTCCAGGTTGTTGGCCAGGGCGGTGCCGATGAGCCCGACTAGGGTGGGGTCGTTGAAAATCTGCCACCACGCAAGATCGGCGATGCTTCGGCCCGACGGGCCCTGGTTGCGGTAAGCCGGGTAGTCCGGAACCGGAGGGCGCATGTAGTCCGGCCCCAGGGTGCACCCCGCGGTCGACAGCAGCAGCGCCAGGAACAGGAGAACCGCCCGGCACATCAGCCCTGCCTCCGTTTCCACAGGCTCTCCAGCAGGCCGAACATGACCACGATATAGACGACTGCCATGATAATCTGGAACATGCGCGTGGTGATCTTTGTGCCGGCCAGCATGGTGTAACCCGTGGACTCGCCGATGATGATGAGGATCCCCGACAGGGCCGTGCTGTAGAGGGCGGCCGTGGGGGCGTCCGAGAACTTGCGCTGGCCCATGAACAGGGTAACCAGTAGCGTCAGCAGCGCAAAGAACCACAACTGGGGCAGTGCCACCAGGAGGTTGAACATCACGAAGGTGATCAGCGCACCACCGATATTGGCCACGATGATGGCCAGGCCGCTCTTGAACCCCGCTTTTAGATCGGCGCTGATGGCCAGCACGGCGGCGTAGATGGTCACATCCACGTAGCTGGTCCACTGCATGGCGAAGAAAAGGGCCAGCAGGGGCCACACCGTCAGGGTGCTGATGGCCGCACTGCGGATGCGCGCCGACCGTTCGGGCACGGGCCGCGGGGCGGGCGCAACGGCCGCGGGGCGGGGGGAATCGGGAAGAAATGTCTGCACGATGAAAACCGTCATGACGGCCACCGCCGCGCTGAGGACGAAGGAAACCGTCATGATCCACCCGGCGTGGCTGGAGATCATCGTGATCAGCGGCGTGGTGCTGAAGCCGATGACCAGCCAGAGGATGAAAAAGGGCTGGGCGTTGCCCGCCGCGGCGTAGAAGATCCGGAAAAGAACCACCGCCAGTAGCCCCAGCAGCACCAGCGGGTAGGGGATCAACAGGACGCCGAACACGAAGCTCAGGCCCATGGCGATGGCCATCATCAGCACGAAGCCCAGTCCTCCCCGAAGGGTCAGCGGCACCGGCAGGCTCAGCAGCAGACCGGCGAGCACGGGGCAGATGAAGGCCAGGTCCCAGGCGGCGGCCCCCGAGACCGTCATGGCCAGCGTCACCCCCAGAGCGTAGCGCAGCACCCGGCGGTTGTGTACACTGCCCACCCAGGCGGGGGGCAGCGCAGCGGCGGCGGCTTCACCAGACATAGGACAGCCATGCCGCCAGCCGGATGCGCCAGCGCGCCAGGGTGTTCAGGAAGGGCCGGTTGCCGGTGTAGACCATGACGTCCACCTGGCCGCCGGTTCGCAGAAGGTCGGCGGGCACGTCCCCGCCGAGGCTGATCAGCACCGGAAACCGCTGGGGGTCGCGCAGCCAGCCTTGGGCGCCCTGTACCACGGGAAGATCGCCGGGCGATGGGCCCTGGCCCGTGGAGACCCCCACGCCGACACTGCGGATGCTTCCTCTGAAGATGCGCCCCGGCGCCACGTCGAGTACGAACTCTACGGGATTGCCGGGGACCAGGTGCAAAAGGTTGTTCTCCCGCATGTCGGCCTGGATCCAGGTGTCGGCGGCGGAGATGAAGGCCATCAGCGGATGTCCGGCAGCTGCGTAGCTGCCGACATCGAAAGGTAGGTTGCCGATCCAGCCGTCCGCCGGTGCGGTGATGGTCGTCTGGGACAGGTTGTAGAGCGCAAGGTCCAGGGCCGCCACGGCCGAGGCGATCATGGGGTTCTGGGGGCCCTGTTCACCGAGCTGCTGCTTGGCGCGCTCCAGCTTGGCCCGGGCCGAGATCAGCTGGGCCTTGGACTGCTCCAGGGAGCTGACGGCGCGGTCGCGGTCGGCCTCGGAGAGCGCCCCGGGGTTGTTTTTGGAAATGCGCTGCACGCGGTCGTAGTTACGGCGGGCGCGCTCGAGGCGCACGCGGGCGATGTCCAGTTGCGCGGCGGCGGAATCCACCGAGGCCGGGCGGGCGCCCACGTTTTGGCCGGCCTTGGCCAGGGCCGCCCGGGCGGACTGGACGGCCAGCTGGAAGGGTTTGCGGTCCAGCTGCACCAGGATCTGTCCCCTGGTGACACGCTCGTTGGGTTTAACCAGGATTTCTTTCACGTAGGCCGACACCTGGGGGGCGATGGGAACCGTGAACGCCTTCACACGGGCCTTGGCGGTGTACGGGGTGAAGCGATCGGCCAGCATGTGCCAGACAAACAGCGCGACGCACGCCAGCAGCACCACCAGCGTGAACACCGTGACGGGATTGATGCCGCGCCTGGGGGCCGGCGGCTTTGCGGCCGGCTGTTCCGGCGCATCGCCGGCCCCGGAAGCCTCCGGCGACCCTTGGCCGGTGCTTTTCTCCGGATCGTTTTCCGGCCGCTCTGGCGGTTTGTTGCCGGGCTGGTCGCTCATTGGCTAAAGCTTTTGGGATCAGGGGTTATTGCGGGGACGTCGGGCCCGTCGCAGGGTTTGACACCACCGGCGGCCGGGCGGTTTTCAGGACGGGGAGTCCCCCTTGAAGGGTTGTTATGCCAAAAGACAGATAGTGTGTCAAGGTCCCGATAACCACAATATGTTGTAAGAAAAAAGGACGGCGCAAACCCCGTTGGCGTCATGGGTGCCCCGCCTGTTCATGCCCGTGACGCCGCCCGTACACGGTGGCCAGGGGCGATGCGCTCAGTCCGTGCAGAAAGATGCTCAGCAGAATGGTCAGCGAGATCACAGCGTAGACGGTTTCGTGCCCCTTGACGGAGCCGATTTCATGGACGACGATCAGCACGTAGAGCAGCGAGGCGATGCCCCGCGGCCCGAACCAGCCGATGAAGAGCCGGGTTGCCATATCGAGCTTTGTGCCGATCAAGCACAGGGCCACGGGTAGCATGCGCAGAACGGTCAGGCTCAGCAGGGCATAGCCCAAGGTCGCCGGGTTCCAGTACGGCACAGACTCGGGGACGAATGCCAGGCCGAACATCAGGAAGCTGAACAGGATCAGGAGTTCGCCCTCGCTCTCGGCGAAATCCTGGACGTGCGCCCGTAGCGCCTCGTTGAAATTGCCAAGGTAGAGGCCGGCGAAAAAGGCGGCGATGAAGCCGTTGCCGCTCAAAAACTCCGCCAGGTAGTAGGAAAAGATCGCCAGGGCCAGGGGGATCAGGTTCTGGTAGCTCTCCTCCATGCGGTTTCTGGCCATTTCCCTGGCCGAGAGCCGGGCGCCGACATAGCCCACCGCCATGCCCGCCAGGGCCCCGAAAACAATCTGCCGCACCACGTACAGGATCCACGCGTTCCCGCCGGATTCCTGGGAACTGCTGACGATGACGGCCACCACGGTGATCAGCATGGGAAACACGATGCCGTCATTCAGGCCGCTTTCCACGTTGATTGTCGAACGGATCTCTTCCGGCACCTTGGGGTCGGTGACCACGGCCTTGCCCAGGGCGGCATCAGTAGGGGCCAGGATGAGCGCCAGCATGAGCAGGTAGGCCATGGGTTCCTGCGGGAAAAACAGATAGGCCGCGACGGTTCCCAGAAAGATCGTGATGGGCATGCCGATGAACAGCAGCCGCACCGGCAGCTGCCACTCGCGGCGCAGCCGGCTGCGCCGCAGCGAGGCGGCATCGCTGAAGAGCACCAGGATCAGCGCGATTTCGGCCACCGTCTGGACGATGTCGCCGTTGGCCCGGATGGCCTCTACACTGAAAGCCAGCGGAGACAGCAGAATCCCAACCGTGGTGAAGATCATGGGGCCCGAAATGTTGTAGCGCGAAAACAATCGCGAGAAATAGCCGTAGCCCAGCACCACCAAGGCGATTCCCAGTATTGTCAGGTCCTCATCCATATCGCTGTTTTACGGGTTTAAGATCCCTACGCCGGCAATCCTCTCATAAAAAATATAACGGGGCGTTTTCATTGGTGTTTTATTAGACAGGATTTACAGGATGTTGAAAGATCCCTTTTGTCCTGTAAATTCTATCGGGAAATTTTCAGCGATTCGGGTTGCGGGTAGGCCTGCGTCGGTGTACGTTTTGGAAATATAGGTTCTTTGCCATGTGATGTCAATAATGGCGGATGGACCCAAAATCGGGGCAACAGGGGGTCAAACCTTGAATTGTGAATTGGTATTCGTTGCACGCGCAGGGCAGGGGCCGCTGAACGCTGCTTAGATTATCGATGTAACGGCTGCTTGCGCTTGTGGATGATGGCTTGGTGTCGGGGGATGAGCTTGTTGTGGTTGTCCACTGAACGGATACGATCTCGATTTTGCTTCAAAGATCGGTAGTAAACGATACCGCCAGAGAATTCTATTTATACCGACTCGCTTTTCCAGTCACCGCCGCGGGGCGTATGACGCCCGTAAGGCAAAAGGGTTGACTTCGGGTATTGCCTTTTTTATTCACAATTCAAGGTTTGACCCCCTTTGTGCCCAAGGTTTGACCCCCTTTGTGCCCGGCAGTCACAAGCGGCACCTGCCGATCGAGGATTTGGGCGACAGCTTTTTCTCGCCGTGTTTATGGTTGCATCATTTGACACCCACCCCGGATTCTATCGATGGATTTTAACATTGCCCGCGCCCGGGCCGATACGCGTCATTGTGAAGACATCGTGCATTTCAACAATGCCGGCGCCGCGCTGATGCCGCGGCCGGTGGCCGACACCCTGCACGCCTACCTTCGCAGGGAGGAGCGCATCGGCGGATACGAGACCGCCGAGGAAGAGCGCGAGGCCCTGGACCATTTTTACCGCGCCACGGCCCGGCTTCTCAATTGCGCGACGGATGAAATCGCCTTTGTCGAAAATGCCACCCGGCCTGGGACATGGCATTTTACAGTTTTCGGTTCTCCGCCGGTGACCGCATCCTGACCACCCTCGCCGAGTACGGCAGCAACGTCATTGCTTACAACCACCAGGCCCGGCCCTGCGGCGTGGAGATCGTCTTCGTGCCCAACGACGCGTTCGGACAGATCGACACGCGACGCCTCGCGGAGCTGATCGACGACCGTGTCCGGCTCATCTCGATCAGCCACATCCCCACCGGCGGCGGGCTGGTGAACCCGGCCGCCGCCGTCGGGAAGATCGCCCGGGCGGCCAAGGTTCCCTTTCTGCTGGACGCCTGCCAGGCGGTGGGTCAGCTGCCGCTGGATGTCGAGGCCATCGGGTGCGACATCCTGTGCGGCACGGGGCGGAAGTATCTGCGCGGACCGCGCGGAACGGGGTTTCTGTATGTGCGCAGGAATCTGGCGGCCGAACTCGACCCTCCCTTCCTGGACCTGCACGCCGCCACACTGGTTTCGCCGACGGACTATCGGGTGCGCCCGGACGCCGGGCGGTTTGAGAACTGGGAGCAGTATTTCGCCGGCAAGGCCGCGCTGGGCGTGGCGGTCGACTACGCCATGTCCTATGGAATGCGGGCCATCCGGTCGCGCATCTATCACCTGGCCGGGATCTTGAGACAAAAGCTTTCGGAAATTGAAGGCGTCGATGTCACCGACGAGGGGCGTGAACTATGCGGGATCGTCACCTTCACGGCCGAGCCGTTGTCGGCCCCCGAGATCGAACGGCGGCTCAGGTTACACAGGATCAACGTGTCCACATCCGGGGGGTCGGGCAATCTGGTGTCCTTTCGCCGACGCGGGATCGAAGCGGTCGTGCGCGCGTCGCTTCACTACTACAACACCGAAGCGGAAATCGATTATTTCAACCAGACCCTGCGGCAGGTCCTGAAGGGAAAGGCATGACACCCGGAAAACTGCGGCGCAAAGTTGGAATCCGCTAGAGGTTTCCCCTTTTTTTCGGGCGGAAGAAGAAGCCCGCCCCGATCGTCGCCACCGTAGCCGCGGCGCAGAGCCACTTGGCGCAGGTGGCGATGCCGCCCATGGCGTCGAGCGGGTACACGTCTGCCGGAAAGAGCGATGTGGCCGTGATGATGGCGGCGTTTTCCAGCAGGTCGAAAAAGCTGATCAGAAAGGGAAGGACGATCAGCACGCGCCACCGGGGCGCGGCGTTTTTGAACAGGGCGATGATCACCAGGGCGTAGACCAGGGCGTAGACCAGCGCGTAGGGAACGTCGATGAGCAGGGTGGAGAGCCTGTACAGCGCCCGGCCGTCGGGCCCCAGCTGCGCCATGAGCGCCGTCACGGCGGCGGGCCCGTAATACAGGCGAATGTCGAGTATCTTCGGCTGGGAACCGGTGACGGCGGTCATGCGGCGGGCCGTCAGCGGGAAAAGCACCGCGTTGACCAGCACGATGAGCGCCATACCGATCAGAATGTTTCTTTGGGTGGCCCACGGCGTGAGGCGATTCCAGATTTTTTCGATCATGGTCAAAGTCCCTGGCAAGGATCCGGCAGATCCTACAGGAAACGGTCCCGGTCGGTCATGAAGTCGCGGTAGATGCGGTAGTGGGCCGTGTCTTCGTAGGCCACGGCGGAGACCGGGGTGCCGTCGAAGCTCAGGATGCGGGCGCCGGGGCAGGCCAGCAGGATGGGGGAGTGGGTGGCCACGATGAACTGCACCGGCGCGCTGCGGCTCTTCTCGTGCAGAAGCTTGAGCAGTTCGATCTGGCTGCGGGGCGAAAGCGCGGTCTCGGGTTCGTCCAGCAGATGCAACCCCCGGATGCCGTAGCGGGAGCGGAAGAAGGACATCAGGGACTGGCCGTGGGACTGGGAGACCAGGGACTTGCCGCCGAAGTACTCCAGCAGGCCCGGGTCGGCGGCCGCCCACTGGTCAACGTAGAGGGCGAAATTGCGGTAGACCTCGGCGTCGAAGAAGGATCCCGGCACGCGTCCGTCGGCCCAGCGGATATCGAGAAAACGGTGCAGCCGGTCCTCGTAGGGATTTCTGTCGAAGCGCGTGCCCTCTTCGTCCTTCCAGATCTGGATGCCGCACTTGCGGGCCAGGGCCTTGAGCAGGGTCGACTTGCCGGTGCCGTTTTCGCCCACGAAAAAGGTGACCCCCGTGGTGAAGGCGATGCGTTGGGTGTGGTGAAACAGCGGCAGGTTGAAGGGGTAGACCGACAGGTCGGGTCCCTTTTCGGGAAACAGCCGCACGTCCAGCAGGTGCAGGGCCGGTGTGCCGCTCAACGGGTGCCTCCGGCCATGCCGCGCAGCCGGGCGCGCACCGCGATGAGTTCGGCCACGATGCTGATGGCGATCTCCTCGGGGGTCTCCGCCCCGATGTCCAGCCCGATGGGCGAATGCACCGCTTTGAGCCGTTCGGCGGAAACCCCCCGGTCCATGAGCGAGCGGTAGATGATGTCGCGCTTGCGCCGGCTGCCGATCATGCCGATGTAGGCGCCCGGCTTTTCGAGGGCCTGGGCCAGCACGTCCCGGTCGTGGGTGTGTCCGCGGGTGAGGATTACCACGTAGGTCGAGCGGTTGACGGCCAGGCGCGAAAACACTTCCCCAAAGGGCGCCACGATGACCTCGTCGGCCGCCGGAAAGCGTTCGCGGCTGGCGAAATCGGCGCGGTCGTCAATGACCACCACTTTGAAATCGGCCATGGCCGCCAGGGGGGCCACCCGGGTGGAAACGTGGCCGGCGCCGAAGAGGTAGAGCACGTCCTCGGGGCGCACGGGCTCCACGAAAACCGTCGGGCCGTCATCGGCGGCCTTGACCAGGGCCACGGAGGGTTTTTTCAGTATTCGCTGCAGCCGGTCTTCGGGCAGCTCCGCGACGGCGCCGGTGCGGGCGCCGTCGTCTTCGACCAGCAGCCGCCCGTCGGCGGCCTCCTGGGGGCGTCCGTCGGCGATCTGCGTGATCAGCACCCCGGAGCGTCCCCCGGCCAGCAGGGCGTTGAGGCGGCCGAAGAGCGCGAGCGTCGCCGGGTTGTCCGGCGACAGGGGTTCCAGGTAGACGTCGGCCAGGCCGCCGCACAGCATCTCGCTGGCGGCCAGCTCGGTTCCGGTGAGCTTGAAGTGCAGCGTCTCGGAGCGGCCCTGTCCGATGACCTCGCGCGCTTTTTCCAGCACCTGGTACTCCAGCAGGCCGCCGCCGATGGTGCCCTTGAGGGTGCCGTCCTCCAGGATGAGGCACTTGGTGCCGGTGCCCCGCGGGGCCGACCCCACCTGCCGGATGATGCGCGCCAGCACCATGTGGCGGCCCCGGCGCAGGTGCTCTTCGATTTCCGTGTAGATGTTTTCCATGTTCCGTCCGAGAAGGCTTGAAATCCGTTTGATAGAGAATCGTCCTATCCGCTGGTCAAGTCATGATAAGCCAATACCGCCGGCGTGTCCAGTCCGTTGCCGATGACGATGCGCCACGGGCGGTGCGAACGCCCGGACCGCTCCAGCTCTCCGGCAACATCACGGGCGGCCGCCAGGCGTTGCCGATCGCCGGCCAGGTTGAGGAACACCGCCCTGCGGGCGCCGTGCGGTGCGCCTTTGAAGATTCCCCTGTTCGACAGCAGAAGCGTCGCCACCGCGCCCGGGGTCACGGGTTCGCCTTGTGCAAGCCCCGTCACCCGGCAAAAGTGTTCCAGCCGGAAGACCCACTCCTCCGTCGCTGTCCCGCCCAGCACCCGCACGCCCACCACGCCCACCACGCAGGTGGTGCCCGCGCTGATCACCGGCTCGTGGTCCGCCGGCGCCTTGAGCGGCCGGCCGGCGGCGCCGTCGGCCTCGACCAGGATGCAGTCCCAGCGGCCCGTGGCCCACAGTTCGTCGACCAGCTGCGGCGAGAGCCCGGTCAGTTTCTCGGGGTGATCCTCGCGCCGCGGGTGCGCCAGGGTCAGGTGGCGGTACTCCCCGGCGGCCGCAGCCGCCCGTCGGCGCAGCCGGTGCGGGTCGGGATCCACCAGCACGTGGCGTGACTGGGTCTCGGTGGGGTCCAGGATCTTCG